>JAIUOR010000026.1 GCA_020161795.1 Actinomycetota bacterium
CCACGCTGGACGAGTATCGCGAGCGGATCGAGAAGGATCCGGCGCTGGAGCGCCGCTTCCAGCAGGTCTTCGTCGGCGAGCCGAGCGTCGAGGACACGATCGCGATCCTGCGCGGGCTGCGGCAGCGTTACGAGGCGCACCACAAGGTGACCATCACCGACGGGGCGCTGGTGGCCGCGGCCACCCTGTCGAACCGGTACATCACCTCGCGTCAGCTGCCCGACAAGGCGATCGACCTGATCGACGAGGCCGCGTCCCGGCTGCGGATGGAGATCGACTCCTCCCCGGAGGAGATCGACCAGCTGCGCCGTGACATCGACCGGATGACCATGCAGGCCTTCGCCCTGGAGAAGGAGGAGGATCCGGCGTCCAGGGATCGCTACGAGCGGCTGACCGCCGCGCTGGCCGACGCCAAGGAGGAGCTGCGCGGTCTGGAGACCCGCTGGGAGGCGGAGAAGTCCGGGCTGAACCGGGTCGGCGAGGTCAAGGAGCACATCGACAAGCTGCGGATCGAGGCCGAGCGCGCCCAGCGCGAAGGCGATCTGACCAAGGCGTCGGAGATCCTCTACGGGCAGATCCCCACCCTGGAGGCCGAGCTCGAAGTGGCCACCGAGGCCGAGAAGCACACCAAGCCGATGGTGAGCGAGGAGGTCTCCGCCTCCGACATCGCCGAGGTGGTGGCCAGCTGGACCGGCATCCCGGTCGGCAAGCTGCTGCAGGGGGAGAGCGAGAAGCTGCTGGCGATGGAGGACGAGCTGGGCAGGCGGCTGATCGGCCAGCGCGAGGCCGTCCGCGCGGTCTCGGACGCGGTGCGGCGCTCCCGGGCGGGCATCTCCGATCCGAACCGGCCGACCGGCTCCTTCCTCTTCCTCGGCCCGACCGGCGTCGGCAAGACCGAGCTGGCCAAGACCCTGGCCGAGTTCCTCTTCGACGACGAGCACGCCATGGTGCGCATCGACATGAGCGAGTACGGCGAGAAGCATTCGGTCTCGCGGCTGGTCGGGGCGCCTCCCGGCTACATCGGCTACGAGGAGGGCGGCCAGCTCACCGAGGCGGTGCGGCGCCGCCCCTACTCGGTGGTGCTGCTGGACGAGGTGGAGAAGGCCCATCCCGAGGTCTTCAACATCCTGTTGCAGGTGCTGGACGACGGTCGGCTGACCGACGGCCAGGGCCGCACGGTCGACTTCCGCAACGTCATCCTCATCATGACCAGCAACCTGGGCTCGCAGTTCCTGGCCGACCAGGGCTTGGACGCCGAGACCAAGAACAAGGCCGTGATGGGCGTAGTGCGCCAGGCGTTCAAGCCCGAGTTCCTGAACCGGCTGGACGAGATCGTGATGTTCGAGCCGCTGGGCACCGATGACCTGACCCGGATCGTCGACATCCAGCTGAATCGGCTGAACGCCCGGCTGGCCGACCGTCGGATCGCGGTGCAGGTCACCCAGGCCGGCAAGGACTGGCTGGCGCTGACCGGCTTCGATCCGGTCTACGGCGCCCGGCCGCTGCGCCGCCTGGTGCAGACCACCATCGAGGACGGCCTGGCGAAGCGGGTGCTGGCCGGCGACATCGACGACGGCGACACCGTGGTGTTCGACGTGAACGCCGACAACTCCGGCATCGAGGTCGTCGGGGGCTGATCCGGCTCCTCAGCGAGGGCCAGCCTTACTGCCCCAGAGCCAGCCTTCTGCGCTGGCCCTCGAGGCGTAGGGCTGGCCCTCGCCGCATGGGGGAGCATCTGCGGCCGTACGTCCCAGGAGTCCAGCCAGCAGGACGAGGCTGCGGCGCATGTCCTGTCTCCCGGGGGAGGGGGCAGGGCCGGGCGCTACGAACGAGCCGGCTTCGTCAGTGGGTGAGGTCGGCTTCGGTCACCAGACCACGCGGGGTCTGCAGCACGATGCCCAGTGCCGGTGGGGCGTCCACCACCTCGATGACGGGCGACAACGCCGCCAGTTCCTGGCGGACCGCGGGGTCGGGGTGGCTCAGCCGCAGGGCCACCAGGTCGATCACCGGGGCGGCCACCCCGGACGGGTGCGGTGAGTCGAGCCAGTCGATCACGAACGGCACCGGGTTCACCGGTACCGGAGCCGGCGGGACGAAGCGCCACGCCAGCAGCTCGCCGGTCGGGGTGCGGCGGGAGAGATCGCTGATCCGCCAGGGTTCGCGCCCGAGATCCCGGTAGCGCCGCGACCAGGCCTCCAACGGCTCGGAACTGCGGATGGCGAAGGTGGCGACCCGAGGCGTGCCCGAGCTCGCCAGGCCGAAGAAGTCCTCGGTGAGGGTGGTGTCCGGGGTGGCGGGCCCGATCAACTCCAGGTAGGTGTGGGTCGCGGTGCCCCGCACGGTGATCGGGATCAGCGCGTTCGCCGTCCCGATCGCATGCCGGCCGCCGGGAGTCGGTTCGACGCCGGTCGCGACCCGGAAGGCATCGATCAGGCCGGCCAGGTCTCCCGAGGCCAGTACCAGGTGGTCGAGGACGACGGATTGGCTCACGGCACGATCCTGGCACAGTGCCGGCCGCGCTTCCGGGGGATGGGCGAGGTGGGTCGCGGGGGCCGGGGCGCCGTAGCCTGTTCCGGTCCGGCGCCGCTGCGCCGGCCACGCATGCGAAAGGACCACATCATGCCCAGGCCGTTCACCCGCTTCGCCGTCGTCGCCGCCACCGCGGCGTTCGCATTGGGGATGGGCGCCTGTGCGGGTTCGCCGGCCCCGGTCACCGCCTCGCCCGCTCCGCAGGAGACGACATCGTCCCCCGAGCCGACCGCGGTGGATCTCGGCCAGCTGACCGCCACCCCGGGCACGCTCACCATCGCCACCGGCAACCCGGCCTACTCGCCGTGGGTCGAGAACGACGCTCCGGAGAGCGGCGAGGGCTTCGAGGCGGCCGTGGCGTACGCGGTGGCCGAGCAGCTTGGCTTCGCCAAGGACGACGTCGCCTGGATGCGGGTCGACTTCGACGCGTCGATCGCTCCCGGGCCGAAGGACTGGGATCTGAACCTGCAGCAGTTCTCCGTCACCGAGGAACGCCGCAAGGCCGTCGACTTCTCGACCCCGTACTACACGACCGCGCAGGCGGTGCTCACCTACGAGGGATCGCCGCTGGCCGGCGCCACCTCGCTGGCCGAACTGCGGGAGGGCAAGCTCGGGGCGATGATCGGCACCACCAGCCTGAACGCACTCAACAACCAGATCGCCCCGGCCGTCGAGGCGAGCGTGTTCAACTCCAATGCCGACACCGCCCAGGCCCTGAAGAACAAGCAGGTGGACGCGATCGTCGTCGACCTGCCGACCGCGCTCTACCTGGCCGCGGTCGAGATCGACGGCGGGAAGATCATCGGCCAGTTGGCCGACACCACCGGTGGTGACGAACTCGCCTTCGTCCTGCCGAAGGGATCGGAGCTGACCGCGCCGGTCTCGGCAGCCGTGGATGCCCTGGCGGCCGACGGCACGTTGGCGGCGCTGGAGCAGCAGTGGCTGTCGGAGTCGATCTCCGTCCCGGTGCTGTCGTAGGGCAGTGACGCAGCAGTCGCCGGCGGAGGGGAGCCGATCGCTCCCGCCGCTCAGCGACCTCGAACGCGGCCGGCGGGTCTACCGTCACCGGCAGGCCCGCCGGTCGGTCGCGATCAGCCTGCTCAGCACGGTCGTCTTCGCCGTCGTGATCGCCCTCGTCCTGGTGGGTTCACCGGGCTGGCAGGTCACCCGGGACACCTTCTTCAACCCGGAGTACTTCTGGCCCGCGCTGCCGAAGGTCGCCGAGGGGCTGCTGCTCAACATGCAGGTGCTCGCCATCGCCGTGGTGGGAGTGGCGGTGGTGGCCGTGGTGCTGGCCGGGCTGCGCAGCCTGAAGGGGCCGGTCTTCTTCCCGTTGCGCTTCCTGGCAGCGGCCTATACCGACCTGTTCCGCGGCATGCCCTTCCTGATCGTGCTCTACCTGATCGGCTTCGGCATCCCGGCGCTGGGGTTCAGCGACAAGCCCATCTCGGTCGTGCTGCTCGGCACGGTCGCGCTGATCCTCACCTACTCCTCCTACGTGGCCGAGGTGCTGCGCGCGGGGATCGAGGCGGTGCATCCCTCCCAGCGGCTCGCCGCCCGCTCGCTCGGGCTGTCGCACTACGGGGCGCTGCGGCTGGTGGTGCTGCCGCAGGCCGTCCGCAAGGTCACCCCGGCGCTGATGAACGACTTCGTCTCGATGCAGAAGGACGTCGGGCTGATCTCGGTGCTGGGGGCAGTGGACGCCATCCGCGCCGCGCAGGTCATCGTGTCGAACACGTACAACTACACGCCCTACGTGGTGGCCGGTCTGCTGTTCGTGCTGTTCAGCTGGCCGTTCATCCGACTGACCGACTGGCTGACCGCCCGGCAACAGCGTCGCGAGCAGATCGGGGGCCTGGTATGAATGCCCCGCGGCGTTCTTCTCCTCCGCTACGCTCCCCCGAACAACGCCGCGGGGACCCCGCTACAACCGCCCCACGACGGTCCTCACCTCCGCAGCTCTCCTTCGGGCAACCGGTTCTGCAGTTGCGCGGCATCGTGAAGTCCTTCGGCGCCAACCACGTGCTGCGCGGCATCGACCTGGAGGTGGCGCGGCACGAGGTGGTGGCGCTGATCGGGGCCAGCGGCTCGGGCAAGTCGACGTTGCTGAAGACCGCCAACCTGCTGGAGCGGATCGACGACGGCCAGATCCTGCTGGCCGGGGACGACATCTCCGACCCACGGGTGGACGTGGACGGCGTCCGGGCCCGGATCGGCGTGGTGTTCCAGCACTACAACCTGTTTCCGCACCTGAGCGTGCTGGACAACGTCACCCTCGGGCTGCGCAAGGTGCGCAGGCTGGCCAGGGCGGACGCCGAGCGGCGCGGCATGACCCTTCTGGAGCGGATCGGCCTGGCCGCGCAGGCCCGGGCCTACCCGGATCGGCTCTCCGGAGGCCAGCAGCAACGGGTGGCGATCGCCCGCGCGATCGCGCCCGATCCGGAACTGCTGCTGCTGGACGAGATCACCTCAGCCCTCGATCCCCAGTTGGTGGGCGAGGTGCTGGATCTGGTGGCCGAGTTGAAGGGTGCCGGCTCGACGATCCTGATGGCCACCCACGAGATCGGCTTCGCGCGCCGGGTAGCCGACCGCATCGTCTTCCTGCACGGCGGCCGGATCTGTGAGCAGGGCCCGCCCGGCCAGGTGCTGGATGCCCCGCAGCACCCCCAGACCCAGGAGTTCCTGCGCCGGGTGCTGCGCTGACCCGTCGCCCGCTCGCCTCGGTGGCCCCTAGCATGTGGGCAACGATCGTGGCGGGAGGCAGGATGACCACCGAAGGGACGCCTGAATCGCAGGCCGACAAGCGGGAATATCGCTGGGATCTGGCGCACGTCGTCGTGGTGGCGGCGACGACCCTGCTCCTGGCCCTGTGGTTGCTGCTGTCGACGCCCAACGCCCCTATGTCCTAGGGCGGGTGCCGTCGGACGGGCGGGGAGCGCCGGCCCGGGTGCTGCCGATCAGCGCTTCTCGCAGGCGACGCCGTCCCGGTCGCGGTCGAGGTGGCGGTTCTCCTTGTAGAGAGCGTTGTGCTTCTTGAAGCTCGTGACCGGCCGGGTCTTGCCGCGCACCTTGTCCCGGGCGGTCTTCTTGCCGACCCCATGCCGGTACTTCTTGTTGAGCGCCTTGCAGTTCTTGTACTTCTTGACACTCACCTTGGCCGCCAGAGCCGTCGCCTCGGCCGTCGCCGGCGCGGCCGCCGTCGCAGCGACCACCGGGGTGGCCACCGAGGCTGTCATCGCCTGCGATGAGATCCCCAACGTCCCGACCAGGCCGATGGCGAGCGTCGCGACGATCAGTCTTGCCCTCATGTCTTGCCCCCAACACACAACGGATTCGTCATGTGACGATATCCGGCGCGACCGGTCGACGTGCGGTTTCTCCGCAACTCGCGCTCCCCGGGGAAGGGCCGGTGCCGTCCGCAGGGCATGACGATGTGGGGCGGGCGAGCGGCGGGCTACGCTTCGGCTATGCCGTCTCGCCGCCACGCCTCGCGGGGTGAGGTGACCTACAAGAAGCAGTACGTCGGGTCGGTCGAGTACCACACCAGTCGCGCCGGGTACGGGGATGCCTCGCTGGTCGCGTACCGGTTCGAGTGCCTGGTGCCGGAGAAGACCGGTCCGGATTTCGTCCTCGTCCATGGCATCGGGGTGTCGGCCCGCTCCTACGGGCCCACCGCCGTCGAACTGGCCAAGCGCGGCGACGTCCACCTGATCGACCTGGCCGGCTACGGACGCTCTCCACGCCCGGATCGCGACCTGACCATCCGCGACCACGCGCTGCTGGTCGGACGCTATCTGGCCGACAAGAACCTCGACCATCCGGTGGTGGTCGGGCATTCGATGGGGACGCAGGTGGTGGCCCAATTGGCCGCCGACTTCCCCGAGCAACTCGATCACATCGTGCTGATCGCCCCGGTGGTCGTCCCCAGCGCCAGATCGCTGCCGAAGGTGGCCCGGCTGCTGCTGGCCAATGGGCTCAAGGAGCCGCCGCAGGTCTCGGCGCTGGCGATCTACGACTACCTGTTCCGGGCCGGCGTGCCGTACATGATCCAGCAGACCCCGCACCTGATCCGCGCCGATCTGGACGCGATCGCCGGCCGGGTGGAGGCCAAGACGCTGGTGATCTGCGGCACCGACGACCCGATCGTCCCGCTGGAGTGGGCCGAGCAACTGGCCGGACGGTTCCGGCAGGGCTGGTTCGCCACCGTCCCGGGACCGCACGCCACGATGTTCGCCGCGCCGGAGGCGATCGCCGAGTTGATCGATGGCCATGCGCGCCGGTGACCGCCTGGCCGACAACCTGCAACGGACGCGGGGCGCGCTGCGCCGCGGCTGGTACTGGGGAGCCGACTACCGCTGGGCGACCCGGGCGATCGGCCGCGGCCTGCTCCGTCGCGAGGCGCCGCACGGCTACGCCCACGGCTGGCTCGATCCCGTGCTGCTGATTCCCGGCGTACTGGAGGAGTGGACGTTGATGCGTCCGATCGGCGACCGGCTGAACCGGGCCGGCCACCCCATCCACGTGCTGCCCGAGTTGAAGCGCAACACGATCACGGTGACCGAGGGTGCAGCGCTGGCCTCGGCCTATCTCATCGCCCGGGATCTGCGCGACGTGGTGATCGTGGCGCACTCCAAGGGCGGCCTGGTCGGCAAGCAGGTGCTGCTGACCGACGACGAGGCCCGGGTGCGGCGCCTGGTGACGGTCGCGACCCCGTTCTCCGGCTCGGGGCTGGCTCGCCTGATCCCCTCACCGGTGGTGCGCGCGATGAGCCCGGACGACGCCACGATCCTCGACCTGGCCGGCCGTGGGGAGGTCAACCACCTGATCACCTCGATCTGCCCGGCCTTCGATCCGCACATCCCGGAGGGGTCGCACCTGGAGGGCGCGACCAATATCGAGGTGCGGGCGATGGGCCACTTCCGCATCCTCAACGATCCCGAGGTGTTGGACGCCGTGGCGGCCGCGGCCGACTGATCCGGCGGGCCTGCGGGGTTCAGGACTTCGCCCGAGGGAGCGCGCGCCCGGCCCGCGTTCGCTAGTCTCGCGTCACCCGCGGGATCGACCCGATGACGAAGACTCCGGAGGAATGATGGATCAGTCCGTTCTCGCCGCTGCCAGGGAGCGCGTTCAGCTGGAGGCCGACGCCGTCCGCAAGGTCGTCGACGTCTTCGACGACGCAACCGACCAGATCATGGAGGCGATGCTGCACTGCACCGGCAAGGTGTTCGTGACCGGGTCGGGAACCTCGGGCAGCATCGCCCGGCGGATGGCGCACCTGTTCTCCGTCAGCGGGACGCCCGCGGTGTTCATGCAGCCCTCGGACGCCCTGCACGGCACCATGGGCGCGCTGCGCGACAACGATCTGCTGGTCGCGATCTCGAAGGGCGGTCGCTCCGACGAGATCAACAACCTGGCGCGCCGGGCGCAGGAACGCGGCGTGAAGGTCATCGCGCTGACCAGCGATCGATCGGCGGAGCTCGCGCTGATGGCCGACTACGTCCAGTACTTCGAGGTGGACGAAGGTGTCGATCCGGGCAACGCGATCGCCATGGGATCGACGCTGATG
Source organism: Actinomycetota bacterium (assembly GCA_020161795.1). Taxonomy (GTDB): domain Bacteria; phylum Actinomycetota; class Actinomycetes; order Propionibacteriales; family Propionibacteriaceae; genus Propionicimonas. The sequence goes on from JAIUOR010000026.1 coordinate 8,096, forward strand.
CACGCGGTCTGGGGCGACTGCCTGGCGGTCGCGCTGATGGGCATGCGCGGGTACAGCTGGTCCGACGTGCTGTTCACCCACCCGCTGGGAGCGGTCGGCAAGCGCGGCGTCCCCAACGCGTAGCGCATGTAAGCGCGATGGGTCGGCGCCCGGTTGGCACAGCCGACGACAAGCCGCCCCTGCAGGGGCACAGGGACGCGTGGTAGACCGGTCCCCGTGACCGAGCCGACGCCGTTTCATGATCTCGACGCCTATCTCGCGCTGCCCCGGTTGTCCGGGCTCGCGCTGAGCCCCGACGGACGGCGCCTGGCCGTGGTCGTCACCACGCTCAACCCCGAACGGACGGCCTACACCACCGCGCTCTGGGAGCTGGATCCGACCAGCGAGCGGCCCGCGCGCCGGCTCACCCGCAGCGCCAAGGGGGAATCGGCCGCAGCGTTCACCGCCGGCGGCGATCTGTTGTTCACCTCCGCCCGCCCGGATCCGGACGACGGCAAGGCCAAGACCGAGGAGAAGCCGAAGGCCGCGCTGTGGCTGCTGCCGGCGGCCGGCGGGGAGGCGCGCGTCATCGCTACCGCCCCGGGCGGGCTCTCCGGCATCATCTGCGCGCACTCGGCCGACGTGGTGAGCGTGGCGGCACCGGTGCTGCCCGCCGCCGCCGACCTGGCCGAGGACGCGAGCCTCCGCAAGGCGCGTGGCGACGCCGCGGTGCAGGCGATCCTGCACTCGTCCTATCCCGTGCGGAGCTGGGATCACGACCTCGGGCCGGACCAGCCCCGGCGCTACGTCGCCGAGCTGAGCGGGCTGGCCGACCCGCCGGCCACGCCCCTGCCGAACGCCGAGGACGCGCCGGATGCCGACCCCGCTCCGGGCAGGCTGGCGCTGCGCCAGCTCACCGGCGCCGGCCGCGCCCTGCTCTCCCATACCGCCGCGCTGTCGCCCGACGGCGTCACCCTGGTGACGAACTGGTCCGTCCCGGCGCCCGGCGCGGCCGAGCGGTCGATGCTGGTCGCGATCGAGGTCGCCACCGGGGAGCGGCGGATCCTGGTCGACGATCCGGATGCCACGCTCCACGGGCCGGTGGTGTCCCCGGACGGCACGCAGGTGGCGTTCCTCCGCTCCACGCTGACCACGCCCGAGCGGGCGCCTCGGGAGCAGCTGATGGTCGTGCCGCTGGCTGGTGGCACTCCGCGCCAGCTCGCCGTGGACTGGGACCGCTGGCCGACCTCGGCGGCCTGGCTGCCGGACGGTTCGGCGCTGCTGGTGACCGCCGACGAGAACGGGCGCGGGCCGCTCTTCTGGGTGAGCCTGGACGGCGATGTCGAGCGGGTCACCAGCGATGACGCCGTCTTCAGCGATGTCCGGATCGCACCCGATGGCACCGCGTACGCGTTGCGGGCCAGCTACGCGGCTCCGGCCGAACCGGTTCGGATCGACCTGCCGGGCTTCCTGGCCAGCGGAGCCCCGGGCACCAGGAAGCCGCTCGCCGCGCGGGCGCTGCCGGCGCCGGCAGCGAACCCGGCTCTCCCCGGAGAACTGCGCGAGATCGAGACCACCACCGACGACGGAGTCGGGATCCGCGGCTGGCTGGCACTGCCCCGCGGTGCCTCGGCCGATCAGCCGGTGCCGCTGCTGCTGTGGATCCACGGCGGCCCGCTGAGTTCCTGGAACGCCTGGTCATGGCGCTGGAACCCCTGGCTGATGGTCGCCCAGGGCTACGCCGTCCTGCTGCCCGACCCGGCGTTGTCGACCGGCTACGGGCAGGATTTCGTCCAGCGAGGCTGGGGCAGGTGGGGCGATCGTCCCTACACCGACCTGATGGCGATCACCGACGCGGCGCAGGCCCTCGCCGAGATCGACCAGAGCCGCACGGCTGCCATGGGCGGTTCGTTCGGCGGCTACATGGCGAACTGGATCGCCGGCCGGACCGATCGGTTCGCCGCCATCGTCACCCACGCCAGCCTGTGGGCGCTGGATCAGTTCGGGCCCACCACCGACTACGCCTACTACTGGCAGCGTGAGATGACGACGGAGATGGCCCTGGCCAACAGCCCGCATCGCTTCGTGGGCGAGATCCGTACCCCGATGCTGGTCATCCACGGCGACCGCGACTACCGGGTACCGATCGGCGAAGGGCTGCGGCTGTGGTACGAGCTGCTGACCGCCTCGGGCCGGCCGGCCGATGACGACGGAAGCACCGTCCACCGCTTCCTGTACTTCCCCGACGAGAACCACTGGGTGCTCACCCCGCAGCATGCGAAGGTCTGGTACCAGACCGTGCTGGCGTTCCTCGGCGAGCACCTGCGGGGCGAGCCGGCGGAGTATCCGAAGGTGCTGGGCTGAGCCCTCCGCGCGGCCGGTCGGGCTAGGAGATGGCCGATGCCGCGGCCAGGACGGAGGTGCGGGCGTCCCCCGGGATGGCTTTGGCGAAGCCGATCCCCAGTTGAGCGAAGAGCTTGCGCAGCCGGCGGCCGATCGCGGGCGCGACCACCGTCGTGACCTGCTCGGCCTGGAGGAAGCGGGCGATCCGGGCGTGCCGGGAGTCCTTCCCCAGCCCCTTGGCGTCGTCCCAGCCCACCTCGTGGATCGTCCAGGAGGTGATCCGCGGTCCCGCCACGTCGGCGACCCCCACCCAGTGGGCCTTGCCCCAGCTCTCGGCGGTGCGTCCGTCGACGGTTACGGGTGTCGCGATGATCACGAAGCGCTCCTCATCATTGTGGGCGGGGTTACCTTCTCATGGTAGCCCCGGGCATGCTGGGGGCGGGGGAGCGGGCGGCGTGGCCGATCCGGCCGCCGGAAGGAGGGCGCGGGTGAGCGAGATCGTCCCCGACCACATACACGCCGGAACCTTCGTGGTGCGCACCGGGGTCACCGAACAGTCCTGGATCGACCTGGACGATCCGACCCGGATCGAGTTCGAGTACGTCCGGCGCATCGTCGAGGCGCTGCACGCCACCGTGCTGGCCCGCCCGTCCGGCGAGCGGATCCGGGTCGTCCACGTCGGCGGCGGCGGGATGAGCCTGCCGCGGTACGTGGCGACCGTCCGTCCGCATACCGCCCAGCTGGTCTTCGAGCCCGATTCGGCGCTGGTCGACGCCGTCCGCGAGCACCTGCCGTTGCCCCGCCGCAGCGGCATCAAGATCCGTCCGACCGACGGACGGTCGGGGCTGGCCGAACTGGCCGACGAGTACGCCGACGCGGTGATCGTGGACGCGTTCCGCGGCGCCGTCGTCCCTGCAGACCTGGCCACCGCGGAGTGGTTCGCCGAGATCGCCCGCGTGCTGCGCGCCGACGGGGTGATGATCATGAACCTCGGCGACCGCGCGCCCTTCGACTGGGGAAAGCGCTGCGTGGCCGGCATGACGGCCAACTTCGGGCAGGTCGCGGTGAGCGCGGAGATCCCGGTCTGGAAGGGACGCCGCTACGGCAACCTGGTCGGGGTCGCTGCGCGCGGTCGGCTCCCGCTTGCCCAGCTGGAACGGGAACTGGCGCGGACCGCCTTCCCCTATCGCCTGCTGGCGGCCGGCGGGTTGACCGCGTGGCTGGGCGCCGCGCCCCCGTTCACCGACGACGACAGCGCCGATTCCCTCGACCCGGTGGCTCACGGCTGGCTGGGCTGACGGACACCGTCCGCGCACGACACTAGGGTGTGGCCCATGAGCGACCGCGACCACCTGATCCAACACATCAAGAAGCTGGCCGTCATCCACGGCCGGGTGACGCTGGCATCGGGACGGGAGGCCGACTACTACATCGACCTGCGCCGGGTGACCCTGGACGGTGCGGCGGCTCCGCTGGTCGGGTCGGTGATGCGCGATCTGGTGAAGGACTGGGAGTTCGAGGCCGTCGGTGGGCTGACGCTGGGGGCCGACCCGGTGGCGGTGGCGATGCTGCACGACGCCGCGCAGGCCGGCGGCCGCCTGGATGCCTTCGTCGTCCGCAAGCAGTCCAAGGCGCACGGCCTGCAGCGCCAGATCGAGGGCACCGAGGTCGCCGGACGCCGGGTGCTGGTGGTGGAGGACACCTCCACCACGGGCGGATCGGTGATGACGGCGGTCGATGCCGTGCGCGAGGCCGGCGGCGAGGTGATCGGCGTCGCCGTGATCGTCGATCGCGACACCGGCGCCCGCGAGAAGATCGAGGCCGCCGGGGTGCCCTACCGGTACGCCGTCAACCTGACCGACCTCGGCCTGGCCTGATCGCGCCGGGCCTCCCTGGTGAGCCGGCCTGAGTGCGCGACGGCGCTGGATGCCGGCCGGCCAGAGCGCGAACCGAGGGGGCTACGTTGTGTCCCCCCGAGCCGTTAGGCTGGCGTCTGCCCAGCATTCCGCGAGCGAAAGAAGCCACCATGTGGGTTTTCCTCATCCTGCTACTGATCATCGTGGGCTTGGCCGGCTACGGCATCTCGCTGTACAACGGCTTCGTCCGATCCCGGAATCAGATCCAGGAATCATGGCGCCAGATCGACGTCGAACTCAACCGCCGCTATGACCTGATCCCGAATCTGGTCGAGACGGTGCGCGCCTACGCCGCCCACGAGCGCAACACCCTGGAGCAGGTCGTAGCGCTGCGCAGCCAGGCCGCCCAGCTGGCCCAGGCCTCGGGCGGCGTCCCGAGCGAGCAGCGGGCGCAGGTGGAGGAGCAGCTCTCGGCCGCGGTGCGGCAGTTGGTGGTGAGCGTCGAGGCCTACCCCGACCTCAAGAGCAACGTGAACTTCCTGGAGCTGCAGCGCGAGCTCGCCGCCACCGAAGACCGGATCGCCGCCGGGCGCCGGTTCTACAACGCCAATGTGCGCAACTACAACACCCAGGTCGAGTCGTTCCCATCCAACATCCTGGCCGGCATGTTCAAGTTCGAGAAGGCCACCTACTTCGAGGTCAACGAGGCCGCCGTCCGCCAGGCTCCGCAGGTGAACTTCGGCGAGATCAGCGATCGCGGCGACGCGCCGCGACCGGGTGCCGAGCCGACCAACGCACAGCTCGAAGCGGGTGCGGCGGCCGCGGGAGGCCTGCCGGATCCGCAGGCCTATCAGCAGCCGAACCCGGTCGCGCCGCCCCCCGGGCAGTTCGCCCAGCCGGCTCCGGCGCAGCAGTTCCCGCCGCCCTCCTACCCGCCGGCCCAGCCCCAGCAGTACCCGCCGGCGCAGGCAGCTCCGGAGCCGCCCAGCTACGGCGCTCCCGGCACGCCACCGGCCGCCGACCAGCCGCCGTCCGGCGGTCCGTCCGATCAGCCGCCGTCGCCGTATCAGCCACCGCAGACCTCCTGAACCGCTCGATGGCCACCCGGAGCCCGGGTGGCCATCGTTTCGAGGACCTCGTCGAGGGAGCGGTCAGCTCTCGACGGACTCGTCGGCAGCCCTGGCCTCGGCGGCGGTGCGCCGCCTGGCGAGCAGCACCTCGATGACCATGGGAAGCACCGAGACCAGCACGATCGCGATCAGCACCGCGTCGATGTTGTGCCGGATGAAGTCGATCTGACCAAGGAAGAAGCCCAGCAGGGTGACCCCGGCGGCCCAGATGACGGCGCCGATCCCCGTCCAGGTGATGAAGGTGCGAAAGCTCATGCCCGCCGCGCCCGCCACCATGGTGACGAAGGTCCGCACGAAGGGGACGAAACGGCCCAGCACCAGTGCCTTGGAGCCGTAGCGCTCGAAGAAGTCGTGGGTCTGCTGCAGATGCTTGGCCGAGAAGATCCGGCCGATGAAACCGGAGCGGGGCTTGAACAACCACGGCGAGATGGTCTTGCCCACCCAGTAGCCGGCGACATTGCCCAGCACCGCGGCCGTCACCAGCACCGCCATCGCGATCGCCAGCACGGCGGGCTGGCTGAGATCGCCGAAGCGGATGATCGGGGCGTCGTTGGCGATGAACATGCCGACGGCGAAGAGCAGCGAATCCCCGGGCAGCACGGGGAAGATCGCGCACTCGATGAAGATGATGAAGGCAGCCCCCCACAACGCCCAGTTTCCGAGCGCGGTGAGGAGGTATTCGGGGTCGAGCCAGTCTGGCAGCAGCATGGGCACGAGGGTCAGCTGGGGCAGCAGGTTCACATCCCAGAGGGTACCGTGGCCCCCATGACGCCCGGTGACGAGCAGGAGTGCGCCGGCTCGCACCCGGAGACCGGCGCGGCCCGGCACCCACTCGGCGACGACGAATTGACCGCCGCCAGCGCGCCCGGGGTGGGCCCCCACCCGCGTCCCTGGCCGGAGGATCCGCGGCTGGATCCGCACCTGCTCGCCGAGGGCGATCGCCGCAATGTGCTCGACCGGTACCGGTACTGGACGGTCGAGGCGATCGTGGCCGAGCTGGACACCCGCCGGGCCCCGCTTCATGTCGCGATCCAGAACTGGGAGCACGACTTCAACATCGGATCGATCGTGCGGACGGCGAACGCCTTCAACGTCGCGGGGGTCCACATCGTGGGGCGGCGCCGCTGGAACCGGCGCGGCGCGATGGTCACCGACCGCTACCTGCACGTCCAGCACCACGCTTCGGCAGCCGCGCTGGCACGGTGGGCCGGTGACGCCGGGGTGGCACTGGTCGGCATCGACAATCTGCCCGGCTCGGTGCCGCTGGAAGGCGTCCGGCTGCCCGAGCGGTGCTGCCTGGTGTTCGGCTCCGAAGGCCCGGGCCTGACCGACGACATGGTGGCCGCGTGTGAACAGTTGGTCTCGATCACCCAGTACGGCTCGACCCGCTCGCTGAACGCCGGCGCGGCGGCCGCCATCGCCATGTACCACTGGTCGCTGGCCTGGCCGCGCTGACCGCCGGCCCGGAAGACCGCGCCGCCGGGTGCGGGGCCGGTCGTGCCGAGGCGCATACGATGGGCCCGTGAACGACGAGTTCGGCATCTACTACCGGCCCGAGCTGGCCGCGGGCCGGGTCGTCCAGACCCGCCGGCAGCTGCTCTGGCGGGTGGGGTCGACGCTGGTGGTGGTGGCGATCGGCATCGGCCTGCGCCTGGGCTACCCCGAGGAGTTCGGCTCGTCCGCGCTGTGGTTCATCGGCTCGGCCCTGGTGATCGGGCTGGCCTTCGCCAGCCGCGATATCGCGCAGTTCCTGGCCGCGCGCACCGATGCCAAGCGAGTGGCTCCTTGCCTCGCTCTGGGAGCCAACCGGGAGGGCATCCTGCTCGGCCCCGACTGGTTCGGCTGGGGCGAGGTGGGTGCTCTCATGGTGCGACCCGGCCGATGGGGCGGCTCGTCCCGGCTGGTGGCGACCGGGCGCGACCACCGCGCGCAGGAGATCCTGCTGGACTACACCGACGTCATGCCCGCCACCCTCGACTCCGCGATCGTCGCGCTCTCCGGCGGGCGGGCCCGGATCGACCTCTCGAGGCTGGACGCCTGACCGCCCGCGTCCATCAATTCGGCTGATCACTACGCAACAGCCGTCCGGATTTGCAAGACTGGCGTCGTTACCCTCGTCCGCGGGATCCGCGGGCGTCCTTTGAGAGAGGCCCTTACATGCCCATTGCCAGTCCTGAGAAGTATGCCGAGATGCTGGACGCCGCCAAGGCGGGTTCGTACGCCTTCCCGGCGATCAACATCACCTCCTCGCAGACGCTCAACGCCGCCTTGGCCGGCTTCGCAGAGGCTGGTTCCGATGGCATCATCCAGGTGAGCACCGGCGGTGCCGAGTACGCCTCCGGCCCGACGGTCAAGGACCGGATCGCCGGTGCCGTCGCCCTGGCCGAGTACGCCCACGTGGTGGCGAAGAACTACCCGATCAATGTCGTCGTGCACACCGACCACGCCCAGATCGACAAGGTCGAGACCTGGGTCAAGCCGCTGATCGCGATCTCCCAGGAGCGGGTCGACCGCGGCCTGGATCCGCTGTTCCAGTCGCACATGTGGGACGGCTCCGCGGTTCCGATGGAGCAGAACCTGCAGGTCGCGGACGAACTGCTCGCCCTCACCAGCAAGGCCCGGCAGATTCTCGAGATCGAGGTCGGCGTCGTCGGCGGCGAAGAGGACGGCGTCAAGGCCGAGATCAACGACAAGCTCTACACCACCGTCGAGGACGGCCTGCGCACCATCGAGGTGCTCGGCCTGGGTGAGAAGGGCCGCTACATCACCGCCCTCACCTTCGGCAACGTGCACGGCGTGTACAAGCCGGGTGCGGTCAAGCTGCGTCCGTCGGTGCTGAAGGAGATCCAGGACGCCGTCGGCGCCAAGTACGGTCGCGAGAAGCCGTTCGACCTGGTCTTCCACGGCGGCTCGGGTTCGACCGCTCAGGAGATCTCGGACGCCGTCGACTTCGGTGTCATCAAGATGAACATCGACACCGACACCCAGTACGCCTTCACCCGTCCGGTGGTCGACCACATGCTGAAGAACTACGACGGCGTGCTGAAGATCGACGGCGAGGTCGGCAACAAGAAGCAGTACGACCCGCGCGCCTGGGGCAAGTCGGCCGAGGCCGGCCTCTCCGCCCGGGTCGTCGAGGCCGCGCAGCAGCTGCGCTCCGCCGGCAAGACCATCGGCTGAGCAGCGTCACCGCACAGTGGGCCGGTCCTTCGGGGCCGGCCCACTGTGCTGTTTCCATGGGCGCCGGGAGGATTTGCACCGAACTTGCCCAGAACCTGGCGGAAACGGCCGCCAGCGCCGAACCCGGTGCAGATCCTCCCGCCGGTCAGCGGGCCCGCAGTGCGCGCCGCACCGTGGCGACGATGTAGTCCGGGCGGTCGAGATGCTCCCAGCCGAACCGGAGCGTTCGAAAACCCGCCGCTTCGAGCAGGTTCTGCCGCTCCCGGTCGCTGAGGAACTGGGCGGCGGCGGTGTGCGCGCTCCGACCGTCGAACTCCAGCACCAGCCGGACACCGCGGAACCGGATGTCCGGCTGGATCACGGCATCGCCGAGCCTGAGCGGCCGGTTGGCCACCCAGTTGGTGATGCCCGCTGCCAGCAGGATGCGGTGGAGCCGGAGCTCGGCATACGACCAGGGGCTGGTGGCGCAGGCGGCCACGACCGTGCGGCGCACGGTCTGTCCATCGCTCCCTCCCATGGCGGAGAGCGCAAGCCGGAGGGCGTCGTAGCTGGCGAGCTTCAGGCGCAGGCACTCGCAGATGGCCCGGCCGTCGTCGGTCGAGGCCAGCTCCACGGCGGCGTAGCCGGGGCTCGCCACCCGAATGCCGCCGTGACGATGGATGAACTCCGGTGGAACGAGGTGCCGCGAGACCGTCACCCCGCGTCGTGGCCGCAACGAGGGGTGCGCGAGGTAGGTGGTTGCGACGACCCCGCCCGGTAGCCAGAACTCGGCCGCGGTGCGACCGTGCAGCACACCGAGTGGCGCCGACCAGGCCGACACCGCCCGCAGCCAGCCGAGGCGGGAGTGATCCCCGGCCGGTAGATAGATGCCCGGAAGTGGGTTGGCAAGGGCGCCGGCCTGATACAACCTCCCCAAGGTTGAGCGGAGGCGCGGGTGATCGGCCGCCGCGATGACACCGCGGTCGGCGAGTTCGGCTGCTACTGACGCGTGCATGTCCCGGACTCTTGGCACCGGCAGCCGATCCGGGTCAGCCATCCACAGGAGCCCGGCGGGAGGAATTGCACTGTGGATGACGCTCAGGCGGGGAAAACCGGCCGAAACGGGGAGTACGGCGCGAATCCTCCCGCGAGTGGCGAGGTTCAGCTCCCGATCGCAGGGGGGTCGTCCAGGGGCATGAGGGCCGAGCGGTCCTGAGCGGCGGCTCCGCTAGAGTGTGGGCGCAAGAGCCCGCTGGCACTGCCGCGGGCTTGTCTGACGCGAGAGGGCAGATCATGCCGGGAATCGTGGTTGTCGGGGCGCAATGGGGCGACGAGGGCAAGGGCAAGGCGACCGATCAGCTGGGCGATCGGGTCGACTACACGGTGCGCTACTCCGGCGGCAACAACGCCGGTCACACCATCGTCGTGGACGGTGAGAAGTACGCCCTGCACCTGTTGCCCTCGGGCATCCTCAACGCCAACTCCACGCCCGTGATCGGCAACGGCGTGGTCATCGACCTCGACGTGCTGTGTGAGGAACTGGACGGGCTCAGCGCCCGTGGAGTGGACGTCTCCAAGCTGCTGATCTCGGCCAACGCCCACCTGATCACGCCGTACCACAAGGTGCTCGACAAGGTGACCGAGCGGTTCCTGGGCAGCCGGCGGATCGGCACCACCGGTCGCGGCATCGGCCCGGCCTACTCAGACAAGATCAACCGGCTGGGCATCCGGGTGCAGGATCTGTTCGACCCGCCGATCCTCCGGCAGAAGGTCGAGGCCGCGCTGGAGCAGAAGAACCACCTGCTGCTGAAGGTGTACAACCGCCGCGCCATCGACCCGGCCGAGGTGGCTGACGGCCTGCTGGTGCATGCCGACCGGATCCGCCCGATGGTGACCGACGTCTCCCGCGTGCTCAACGATGCCCTGGACGCGGGCAAGGTCGTGCTCTTCGAGGGTGCCCAGGCCCACCATCTGGACGTCGACCACGGCACCTACCCGTACGTCACCTCGTCCAACCCGATCGCGGCGGGGGCCTGCATCGGGGCCGGGGTCGGACCGACCCGGATCGAGCGCACGGTGGGCATCGCGAAGGCCTACACCACCCGGGTGGGGGAGGGCCCGTTCCCGACCGAGCTGCTGGACGAGGACGGCGACCGGCTGCGCGCCGACGGTGCCGAGTTCGGCACCACGACCGGGCGTCCCCGCCGCTGCGGCTGGTTCGACGCCCTGGTGGTCGAGGCCGCGGTCAACGCCAACGCCTTCACCGACGTCTTCCTGACGAAGCTCGACATCCTGACCGGCTGGGAGAAGATCCCGGTCTGCGTGGCCTACGAGGTGGACGGGGTGCGTCACGAGCACGTGCCGCCCACCCAGACCGAGTTCCACCACGCCAAGCCCGTCTACGAGTACCTCGACGGCTGGAGCGAGGACATCTCCGGCTGTCGGACGTTCGATGATCTGCCGGCTGCCACCCAGGCCTACGTCAAGCGCCTGGAAGAGCTGATCGGCACCCGGATCTCCGGCATCGGCGTCGGTCCGTCGCGCGAGCAGGTCGTCAACATCCACGCCCTGCTCTGACCGGGGAGTCTCGCCGCAGCACGGTCGGGCGCTGACCCGGCCGTGGCCGGGGCTAGGCTTGCCCTCATGCGTGTTGGAGTATTTGGGGCCACCGGCCAGGTCGGCGGCGTGATGCGGACCTTGCTGGCTGAGCGCGAGTTTCCGCTGGACGACATCAGGTTCTTCTCCTCGGCTCGCTCGGCGGGCGCGAACCTGGCCTGGAAGGACGGCGAGGTCGTGGTGGAGGACACCGCCACCGCCGACTTCTCCGGCCTGGACATCGCCCTGTTCTCGGCGGGTGCCACCATGTCGCGTGAGTTCGCGCCACGGGTGGCAGCGGCCGGCGCGGTCGTGGTCGACAACTCCTCCGCCTGGCGCAAGGATCCCGAGGTGCCGCTGGTCGTCGGCGAGGTCAATCCCGACGACGCGTTCGTGCGTCCCAAGGGCATCATCGCCAACCCGAACTGCACCACCATGGCCGCCATGCCGGTGCTCAAGCCGCTGCACGATGCCGCCGGGCTGATCCGGCTTGTGGTCGCCACCTACCAGGCCGTCTCCGGCTCGGGGGTCAAGGGCGTGCGCGCGCTGGCCGATCAGGCGCTGGCCATCACCGACCCGATGCAACTGGCGCTGGACGGCTCTGCCGCGCCCGCCGTGGATCCGGCGCCCTACCTGGCGCCGATCGCCTACAACGTGGTGCCGGTGGCCGGCTCGCTGGTGGACGACGACTCCGGCGAGACCGACGAGGAGCAGAAGCTCCGCAACGAATCCCGCCGCATCCTCCACATCCCCGAACTCCTGGTGGCCGGCACGTGCGTCCGGGTTCCGGTGTTCAGCGGGCATTCGCTGGCGATCCACGCCGAGTTCGTCGAGGAGATCAGCCCCACCCGGGCCGCCGGGCTGCTGGCGACCGCCCCGGGTGTCGAGGTGGCGGATGTTCCCAACCCGCGGTACGCCGCCGGCAAGGATCCGTCCTACGTCGGACGGATCCGCGCCGACCAGTCGGTGCCCGACGGCCGCGGCCTGGTGCTCTTCGTCAGCAATGACAACCTGCGCAAGGGGGCCGCGCTCAACGCCGTCCAGATCGCCGAGCTGGTGGCCTCGCGATGACCACGCTGGCCGTGATCGGCGCCGGCGTGATGGGGGAGACCCTGATCGCCGGGCTGCTGCGGGCCGGCTGGGCGAGTTCAGACATCATCGCCTCCGACCGCCACGCCGCGCGACTGACCGAGATCGAGGCCCGGCACGGCATCCGCACCGCGGAGACCGCCGAGGCCGCCGGGCAGGCCGACACCGTGATGCTGGTCGTGAAGCCGCAGGATCTCGGCGAAGTGCTCCCGCAGATCGCCAGCACCCTGCGCCCGGATGCCCTGGTGGTCTCGCTGTGCGCGGGGATCACCACCGCGACGATCGAGGCCGCGCTGCCCGGGGGCACCCCGGTGGTGCGGGTGATGCCGAACACGCCCGCGCAGGTGGACGAGGGGATGGCCGCCGTGTCGGCCGGGACGACCGCCGAAGCCCGTCACCTGGAGCACGCCACAGCGCTGCTGAGCGCGGTGGGCAAGGTGGTCGTGGTACCGGAGAAGTACCAGGACGCGGTGACCGCGATTTCCGGCTCCGGCCCGGCCTACCTGTACTTCGTGGTCGAGGCGATGATCGATGCCGGCGTGATGCTCGGTCTCCCGCGCGACACCGCCACCACGCTGGTGGTGCAGACCATGTACGGCTCGGCCAAGCTGCTGTCGGAGAGCGGGCTGCATCCCACGGTGCTCAAGGAGCGGGTGACCTCGCCCGGCGGCACGACCGCCGCCGCCCTGCGCGAGCTGGAGAGCCACAAGGTCAAGGCCGCTTTCATCACAGCGATGGAGGCTGCGCGCGACCGCAGCCGAAGCCTGGCCAAGTCGTAGGAGCTGGACATGGACGGCTCGACGCGGCCGTTCTGGTTGACGGCCTTCATCGACTACCCGGCTGCGGAGTTCGAGCGCGGCAGGGACTTCTGGACCAGGGCCACCGGCTGGCCGCTGTCGGCCGTCCGTGGCGAACACGAGGAGTTCGTCAGCCTGGTGCCGCCGGACGGGGCCGACTACCTGCGGCTGCAACGGCTGGGCGGTGGCCGGACCCGCCTGCATCTCGACGTCCATGTCCTCGATCCGGACGAGGCGGCATTCCTGGCGCAGCAGCACGGTGCCAGCCTGATCCGGCAGGTCGGCCCCGGTCTGGTGATCATGGCATCGCCCGCCGGCTTCGAGTTCTGCTTCGTCCGCCAGCCGCGCGAGGGACGACCCCGGCCCAGGCGCTGGCCCGCCGGGCACCACAGTGCGGTGAGCCAGGTCTGCCTCGACATCCCCTCGAAGGCGTACGCCGCTGAGGTCGCGTTCTGGGCCGAGACCCTGGCCTGCCCGGCAGAGCCCTCGCCGGCGCGTCCGGAGTTCACTCGACTGCAGGTGCCGCAGGCCTTCCCGTTCGAGCTGCTCACCCAGCGCCTGGAGCTCTCCGACGAGATGGGGGCGCACCTCGACATCGGAACCGACAACCGCCCTGCCGAGGTCGCCCGGCTGCAGCGGGAGGGCGCGGTGGTCCGCGCCGTCCGCGACGGCTGGACGGTGCTGGAGGCACCTGGCGGGCTGAGCTTCTGCGTCCTGGACCGCCACCCGGTGCCGTCCGGCTGATTTCGTCGGCGCGGGCGAACTGAGGCGCTGCCTTCTTCGCGCGGGTGCCACGTTCGGGGGCTGTGCTGCGTAAGTTTGGGGATGAGTCCACCCTTGGCTGTGCAGGAGGCGCGCGTGGAGGTCGTCGCTGCCCGTGGGGACGAGGGACGAGACTTCGACCAGTTCGTCGCCGAGCACAACCTCGCCCTGCAGCACTTCGCCTACCTGGTGATCGGTGATGCCGAGGACGCGCGGGACGCCGTCCAGGATGCTCTGCTGGGAGCCTTCCGGGGCTGGGCCAGGATCGCCTCCGACCGGGATCCGGGCGCCTACGTCCGCCGCAGTATCGTGAACGCCAACATCTCGCGGTGGCGCAAGCGGCGCCGTGAGTTCACGGTCGGCGAGCTGCACGGTGCGACCGGCGCTGGCACCGAGCGGGTGCTCGATTCGCTGTACCTGGGTTCGCTGCTGGAGCGATTGCCGGTACGGCAACGAGCCGCTGTCGTGTTGCGCTACTTCGAGGATCGGGAGTTCCTCGACATCGGCGAAGTGCTGGGCTGCAGCCCGGCGACCGCGCGGTCGCTGGTGCATCGCGCGCTGGCGCAGCTTCGCCAGGCCGAAGGGAGGGACGATGCCTGAACCGATCGAGCCGCCCGAACTCACCGCAGCCCTGCGCGAGCAGTTCACTCACGACGTCGAGCAGACCGCCTTCGAGCCGATCACGGCCCAGCAGATCCGGACGGCAGCGCGGGCGCCCGGACGGCGCACCGCCACCCGCTGGCTGGCGGTTGCCGCCTCGGTGCTGGTGGTCGCCTCCGGCGGGGCGGTCTTCGCCCACCTGTACTCGCGTCCCACCACCGCCGTCCCCAACCAGACGGCGAGCCCCACCACGGGCGTGCGGGTGGAGCAGGTCGCTCCCATCCCGAACTCCCTGATCCCGGGAACCCTCGTGCCGGTGGCTGGCACCGGCACGCGCTTCATCGTCGAGGGCGAGAACGAGGGCCGGGGACGCTACACCCCGGACGATGGCGCCACCTGGCAGGAGCTGCCGGCAGGGCTGCGGCCACGCTCGTACGACTCGGGCGGCTCCTTCATCGGCTACGGCGGCAGCTTCGTGGGGGTTCGCCAGGCGCCCGAGCCCGACTACTCCTATACCGGCTTCCAGCGCTGGGATCCGGCCACCGGGCTGGTGACGACGTTCGACTACGACCTCGACCCGGCGACGCCGGAGGAGGGCGACGACGACACCCCGGTGATGCCGATCGACTACCTCGGCGACCTGGTGCTGCTCAATGACTCCCGGATCTTCGACCTCTCCGGGGCCCAGGCGCAGCAGGTTCAGCCGCAGTTGCCCGCGTCCATCGAACCGACCGAGGTGGAATGGCGCGGGCTGACCCGCGACGGTCATTACGTGATCGGTCTGGTCTCCGGACCCAACGGCAGCCAGCTGGTGCTGGGCGCCCTGGATGCCGGCAGCACCGCTGTCGCCCTTCCGGTGCCCGGCCTGCTCGACGTCGACGCCAGCGCCGATCGTATCCACTATCTGGTGGCCACCGCCGGCCAGCTGCGAGCCTGCCGCGCGGAGGCGGCCACGCCGACGGACGCCAGTTGCGTGACGGTGGCTTCCGGCGACTACCGGTCCTATCCCTACCTGGGCAAGCTCACCACCTCCGACGGCGCCGACCAGGTGACGCTCTACCGCGACGATGCCAGCGGACCGACCCGGCGGTGGCTGGTGCGCGGCGGCACCGCGGTCGCGGTGGGCCCGCAGGACGAGGAGACCGTGTGGCAGTGGCTGCCGTTCCGCGACGCCGACGCGCCGGTGGCGCTGGTGCGTTCCGACGGCGGACCCGACCAGGTGATCGCGCTGGCCGACGACGGCAGTTCATCGGCACTGTTCGGGCCGCCGGCGGTGGAGGCCGTCGCCTTCTCCCCGGCGGTGGCGGCGGACCGGGTGCTCTACCGGCAGCCGCATGTCGCCGCGTCCGGCGAGACCGCGACCCAACTCTGGTTCCGGAGGCTGACCGGCGCCCGGCTGAGCGAGGAGACGCTGGTCACCGACCGCTGGGTCAGCGCCTTCTATGTCAGCGGCGACCGCACCGCGGTGCAGTGGGACCGTGCCTTCGAGGGTGACAACCGGGTCGTCTTCTTCGACCAGGCCACTCAGACCGCGACCGTGGAGCCGGGCTCCACCACGTCCGGTATCCGGGCGCTGAGCGGGCCCTACGCGCGGCTTTCCGGGAAGGGAGTCGATCGGCAGGTGGTTCGGGTCGACGGTCAGGGCTACGACACTGGAACGGTGACCGCGCTCTTCGGCAGCCTGGTGGTCGAGGCCGGCGGACCGGCCGCGGCGCCGGGTCGCGGATTCGTCCTGCGCGACCTCGCCCGGCCGGAGGCCGAGCCGATCCCGATCGACCTGCCCGATCTCGCCGGCCGCGGCTACCTCAACGACGGCTGGTTGCTCTGGGGTGACTGGGTGGCTGCCAGCTACGAGGTCTTCGAAGGCAACCGCACCGTGCTGTTCGACTACCGCACCGGCGAGACGGTCGAGCTGCCGAACCACGTCGGGGCCCTCGCACTGGGTGAGGGCTGGGCACTGCTGGCCGACCATGACGCCAAGCAGGTCAGGCTGCGCGTCCTCGCCACCGGCGAGGAGGTGGTGATCGCAGACAGCGAGATCGAGGTGGCCACCGATGGCGTCCGCACCCTGGCCTGGGCGGGCGTCGATGGCGCCGGCATCGGCACCATCGGGGGGCTCGGGGCGCCGGTGTCCCGGCTGCTCGGCGCCCTGGGCGCGTCCGAGTTCCGGGCGGATGGCAGCAGCGCCTGGCAGCCGCAGTTCGACCTGACCGCCCCCACCGGTGCGGGGACGCTGCGGCTGGCCGACCAGGCCGGGACGGTGGTCGCCAGCATCCCCATCCCGGCGGCTCCGGCGGGCTCGATCCGTGGTGTTACCTGGGACGGACGCACCGACTCCGGCGCCCTGGCCGCCCCGGGCGACTACACCTGGACCCTCGACGTGGACGGCGCGACCAGCGTGGACGGTCTGCGCCCGGCGTCCGGCACCCTCACCGTGACCGGCTGACCCGGTGCACTAATTGCCACATAGTCGACCCGCGTGCCATATCTGTCGCGGAGACGCGACTATCTGGCAATTAGCGCACCCAGCGGAGCGTGATCGGGTCGCCCGGACGGAGCTGGGCGAGCCGGTCGGAATCCGCGATCACCCCGACCACTGGGTAGCCGCCGGTGGTCGGGTGGTCGGGCCCGAACAGGACGGGCAGCCCCCCGGGCGGCACCTGGACACCGCCGCGAACCACCGGCTCGCTGGGTAGTTCGGTGCCGATCCGAGCAGCGGCCCAGGCCAGCGCCTCGCCGAGCAGCCGGACGCCCACCCGGTCGGACTGCGGGGAGACCTCCCAGGTGCGTGCCAGGGCGGCCGGCTCTGCCAGCCAGTCCGGACGCGGGCCGGGCAGTACCTCGAGGACGGCGGGGAAGTCCGGCTCCAGCGTCCCGTCGGCCGCCGGCTGCCAGGCCGGGGCGAGCCCGACCGCCATGACGTCCCCTGCCTTCAGCGGAGGGGGGCCGAGCTGAGCGAGCAGGTCGCGCGAGCGCGACCCGAACTCGGGTTCCGCGAGCAACCCGCCACGCACCGAGAGGTAGCTGCGGACCCCCCGCGGTGGCAGCTCCAGCGCCAACTCGTCACCTTCGGCCAGCGCGAAGGCCCGGCCGAACGGCGCGGCCAGCCCACCGACCGTGGCCGGTACCGGAGCCCCCGTCAGCGCCACCTGAACCGGGCCCCCGCTGGCGCGCACCACCAGGCCGCCCAGGGTGATCTCGATGGCCGCATCGCGGCCCGCCGGGTCATTGCCGACCAGGGCGGCGCCGGCGCGGAAGGCCTTCCGGTCGAAAGCTCCCGAGCCGGTGATGCCGAGCGCGGCCAGGCCGGGGCGCCCGGCATCCTGCAGCAGGGCCAGCGGGCCCGGCCGTATCACCTCGAGGGCGCTCATGGCACCGCCTCGAACCGCACCCAGCGGCCGGGGGAGAGCAGGGCGGGCGGCTCCCGGGTGGGCTCCCAGAGCGCGGCCTCCGTCCGTCCGATCAGCTGCCAGCCGCCCGGGGAGCTGCGCGGGTAGATCCCCGAGAACTCGCCCGCCAGCCCGACCGAACCGGCCGGCACCGAGGGACGGGGTTCGGCCCGGCGGGGAACCTGCAGCCGCGGATCGCCGCCGGTCAGGTAGGCGAAGCCGGGGGCGAAGCCGCCGAAGGCGACGCGCCACGGGGCCGCGGTGTGGGCGGCGACGACACCGTCGACCCCCAGCCCGGTCAGCTCGGCGACCTCGGCCAGATCGGGTCCGTCGTAGGTCACGGCGATGGTGACCGTTCGCCCGGGATCGGGGACGGGAACGACGGCGGGAACCGTCGCCAGCAGGTGATCGAGCGCCGCGCGTCCGGCCGTCAGGGCCGACGGCGAGCCGAACCGCACCAATACGGTCCGTGCCGCCGGCACCACCTCGGTGACCCCGGCCACGGCGCCGCCGGCGAGCGCGTCGGTCAGCGCCGGCAACTGCGCCACGTCGGCCGGCTCCACCAGGATCGCGTCCGGGCCGCAGGGCAGTAGGCCGGGCATCAGCCCGCGAACCCGGCGAGCTCGATTCCGGCGGCTTCCAGCCGCTGGCGGATCCGGCGGGCGATGGCCACCGCGCCCGATGTGTCGCCATGGACGCAGATCGAGTCGGCCCGGATCGGGATCGGTCCGGTCGGGGTGGGGATCTCTCCCGTCGTCACCAGCTGCAGCACCCGGTCGCCGATCTGGTCCGGATCGGTCAGCATCGCTCCCGGGTCCCCGCGGGGGATGAGGCCGCCGTCCGGTCGGTAGCCCCGGTCGGCGAAGGCCTCGACAGCGGTCTCGAGACCGGTCTCGGTGGCGAGCCGGAGGGCCAGGCCCGGGCTCCCGAGCAGAACCAGCGCTGGGTCGAAGTCGTGGACTGCCGTCACCACGGCGCGGGCCTGGGCGGCATGCCGCCCGATCGCGTGGTAGAGCGCGCCGTGGGGCTTCACGTAGCGCAGCGCGGTCGCCGTCGCCCGGCAGGCGCCGGCCAGGGCTCCGAGTTGGTAGACGACATCGGCGTACAGCTCGTCCGGATCGACGTCGATGAACCGGCGTCCGAACCCGGCCAGATCGCGGTAGCCGACATGGGCGCCGATGACGACGCCGCGCTCTGCGGCCGCGGCGGCCGTCGCCAGCATCGTCCGCGGATCGCCGGCGTGGAAGCCGCACGCGACATTGGCGCTGGTCACGACGTCCAGCAGCGCGGTGTCGTCCCCCATCCGCCAGGCGCCGAAGGATTCCCCGAGGTCGGCGTTCAGGTCGATCCGCATGCCCTAACCGTGGCGCGCCGGAGCTCTCGGCGCAACCGCGGTTGCGGGCCGGGGCCGAGATCCCCGTCTTCGCGGGATGACGGAACCTGGGAGGCGCGCGTTCTCCACGCCAGGCCCGCGAAAGGCGGGACGACGTGACATCGCGCTCGGCGCGCCTCGCCAGAAGCTGCGGTTCGGGAGACCGCGGTGTTAACTAGTGCGGTGCCCCGCGTCCGGAACCCACTGCTGATCAGCCTGTTCGGGCTGCGCGGCAACGGCCGTGCCTGCGTCTACACCGAGCCGATGTGGGGCCTGTCGGGGATGCTGGTGCTGCCCTACGCCTCGGTGTTCATGCTGGCGCTCGGCGTCAAGGATGCCCAGATCGGCCTGCTGGCCACGATCTCGATGCTGTCCCAGGTGGTGTTCGGCCTGCTCAGCGGTGTCATCACCGACAAGCTCGGACGGCGGCGGACCACCGCGATCTTCGACCTCATCTCATGGTCGCTCCCGTTCCTGATCTGGGCCTTCGCGCAGAACTTCTGGTGGTTCCTGGTCGCCTCGGTGATCAACGGCGTCTGGCAGGTCACCCAGAACTCCTGGGACTGCCTGCTGGTCGAGGACGTGGACCGTGCCGAGATCCCGCGGGTGTATGCCCTGGTGAAGGCTGCCGGGGAGTTCTCGGCGCTGTTCGCCCCGATCGCCGCGCTGCTGGTCTCCCGGCTGGGCCTGGAGCCGGCGGTGCGGATCCTGTACCTCAATGCCTTCGTCATCCTGACGGTGAAGGTCTGGATCCTGTACCGGTTCTCCACCGAGACCGCGACCGGGCAGGTCCGGATGGCGGAGACCCGGGGCGTCAGCATCTGGCGTTCGCTCACCGAGTACCGGGGCGTGCTCCGGCTGATCATCCACTCCAAGGGGACGCTCTTCTCGCTGAGCATCGCCGCCATCGTGAGCGCGGTCGCCCTGGTGAACGGCACGTTCTGGCAGTTGGCGATCAACCAGCGGCTGGGAGTGCCGGATGCGCTGCTGCCGTTCTTCCCGATGATCCGATCGGTGCTCTCGGTGGTCTTCTTCTTCACGATCATCCCGCGGTTCACCCATGCCCGGAGCCTGAAGGCGCCCACCCTGATCGGCCTCGCCGTCTACCTGGCCGGGCAACTGTTGTTGGTGGGGATCCCCGAACCGGGCGGGGCCGCGTCCGGTTCGACCTATGCCCTGCTCGCCGGCTGCCTGCTGCTGGACGCCTTCGGCGGCGGGATCCTGTTCATGCTGGCCGAATCCCTGGTCGCGCTCCACGTCGATCGCGCCGAGCGCTCCCGCGTCATGGCGATCCAGCGCACCTGCGTCATGCTGGTCGCGGCGCCGTTCGGCTGGATCTCCGGATGGTTGTCGAGCATGGATCGCAGCTGGCCGTTCCTGCTCACCTCCGCCCTGCTCGGGTTCGGAATCCTGCTCGCCGCCCGGTTCTGGGTGACGACCCACCCCGCGGTGGAGCCGGAATCGGACGCCGCCGTGGCGTGATCGCCAAAGGGTTCTTCCGGCCAGGCTGAGCTCCTCACCGCTCACAAAACGCCCCGCCGCTCCGAGCTCCTCCCGGGGCGGCAAGACATCGGCGTGTCGCCTTGACGAGTTCGCGTATCTGGTCGCGCACCTGCTTTGGATGCCACTAAGGTGACGGTGTCGTGCGGGAGCGCCGCCGGCTACCGGAGAGGAAACGATGAGCGACTCGGTTGTCCCGTTGGGGTCCGTCAAGTTCCTGAAGGTGAGTGAAGTGGCGGCGCTGCTCCGGGTCTCCAAGATGTCGGTTTACCGCCTGATCCATGCCGGTGAGCTGGAGGCCGTCCGCTTTGGCCGCAACTTCCGCGTCCCTGAGCAGGCAGTCAACGTCTACCTGCGCGAGTCGTTCTACAACGCCGGCTGAAGCCGGTCGGTTGTAGCGAGTGCCGGGCCTGATTTCGCCTCTGCCGGGAGGAGTCAGTAAGATTCGGTGCTTGGGCCGGGAAACCGGCGTCGGCGGGCGGTAACGCTCGCATTGTCCAACTTCGCCGGCATTGCCGGCACCTGAGAGGTCTGCACGTGGGTTCGGTCATCAAGAAGCGCCGCAAGAGGATGGCGAAGAAGAAGCACCGCAAGCTGCTGAAGAAGACGCGCATCCAGCGTCGCCGCGCCGGCCGGTAGTCCACCGGCGGTGTCATCGGACGAGCGGGTTCTCCTGCTGGTTCGAGACGGCTGCCACCTCTGTATCGACGCCGCTTCGGTGGTCGCCGAGATCTGTGCCGACCTCGGCATCGCCTGGCGCAGCATCGACGTCGACAGCGATCCCCAGCTGCGATCCGCCTACACCGATCACGTCCCCGTCACCATCGTGGACGGGGTTGAGCACGCTCGCTGGTTCGTCGATCCCGCCAGGCTCCGCGCCGCGCTCGCCTGACGCGACCCGGAAGCCGCGGTGCGCTAATTGCCAGATACTCGACCTCCGGGGACATATCTGTGGCATGGAGCGACTATTTGGCGAAAACTGCACCGGTGGCCGGGAGCATCGCTGATGCCCCGGCGGCCCACGTATTGTTGAGGCCGCAGGCCGCTTAGCCGAGGAGTTCCATGGTCGCCAGTGTCGTCCACGTCGTCCGTCACGGACAGGTGTACAACCCCGACGCGGTGCTCTACGGACGCCTGCCCGGCTACCGGCTCTCCGACCTCGGCCAGCAGATGGCCGAGCGGGTGGGGGAGTACTTCGCCGATGCGAACCTCGCCTGGCTGGTGAGCTCCCCGCTGCAGCGGGCCCAGGAGACGATGGCGCCGATCGCCGCTCGTCACCCCCAGCTCGAGGTGAACCTGGACGAGCGGGTGATCGAGGCGGCCAACTACTTCGAGGGCAGCTCGTTCACCCGCGAGAAGGTCTTCCTGAAGCCCCAGGCATGGTGGGCGATGCGCAACCCGCTGCGGCCCAGTTGGGGCGAGTCGTACAACTCGATCGCCCGCCGCATGCAGGCCGCGATCACCGACGCCGCCAGCCATGCCCCGGATGCCGAGGCCGTCATCGTCGCCCACGAGTTGCCGATCTGGATGGCCAGGCTCTCGGCCGAGAACCGCATGCTGGTGCACGATCCGCGGCGCCGCGAGGCCCGCCTGGCCAGCGTCACCAGCTTCACCTTCCGCGACGGCGAACTGGCAGGGGTCGAGTACCACGAACCCGCCGGTGACCTGATCCCGGCGCGGAAGTCGCGGAAGTACCGTCCGGGGGCGTGATGCGCGCCCTGTCCGGCATCCTCGGCGCGACGCTGGCTCTGGTCGCGCTGGCGGGTTGCGGCACGCCCAGAACCGGCACCGGCGGCTTCGTCGCCGGCGACGGGTCGATCACCGTGATCGCTCCCGAGGAGCGCGAGCCGGCCCCGGTGATCGCCGGAGAGACCCTGGACGGCGAACAGTGGAGCAGCGAATCCGTCGACGGCCTGGTGATCGTCTACAACGTGTGGGGCTCGTGGTGTCCGCCGTGCCGGGCCGAAGCGCCTGCCCTGCAGGCGGTCGCCGATGCCACCGCCGATCGTGCGGTGCTGATCGGCATCAACACCCGTGACCTCGACCGGGCCATGCCGCAGGCCTTCGTCCGTGCCAACGAACTCACCTTCCCCAGCATCTTCGACCCGGACGGCAGCCTGCTGCTCGCCTTCGCCGGGCAGTTGCCGCCCAGCGCCATCCCCAGCACCCTGCTGATCGACCCGCAGGGACGGATCGCCGCCCGGGTGATCGGCGTCACCACCGAGGCGACCCTGCTGGGCCTGGTGGACGACCTGGCGGCGGGTGGCTGATGCTTCCCCTGGAGCTGGCCGACTGGGCCAAGGAGGCGGTGGGCGGCTCGATGCTGCTCGCCATCCCGGTGGCGGCGCTGGCCGGGCTGGTCTCCTTCTTCTCGCCGTGCGTGTTGCCGCTGCTACCCGGCTACCTCTCCTACGCGACCGGGATGGCGGCCGGCGAGATCGCCGAGGGACGAGCCTCCCGTGGCCGGGTGCTGGCCGGGACATTGCTGTTCGTGGCCGGATTCGCGCTGGTCTTCGTGGCCACCGGCGTGCTGATCGGTTCCCTGGGCGGGCTGCTGCTCACCTGGCGGCGTCCGATCACCGTGGTGGTCGGCCTGCTCACCATCGCGCTCGGCCTGC
Organism: Actinomycetota bacterium; assembly: GCA_020161795.1. Classification (GTDB taxonomy): domain Bacteria; phylum Actinomycetota; class Actinomycetes; order Propionibacteriales; family Propionibacteriaceae; genus Propionicimonas. The sequence continues at coordinate 31,285 of JAIUOR010000026.1, forward strand.
TGTTCGCCGGCTGGCTCCCGGTCGGCCGCGGCACGCTGCGGCTCAACCTCGTCCCCAAGGTGGGGGTCGCCGCCGCGCCGCTGCTCGGCATCGTCTTCGGGCTGGGCTGGACGCCGTGCATCGGCCCGGCGCTCTCGGTGGTGCTCAACCTGGCCCTGAACGAGGCCACCGCGCTCCGCGGCGGGTTGCTCGCCTTCGTCTACGCCCTGGGCCTGGGCCTGCCGTTCGTGATCGCCGGGCTGGCCTTCACCCGGATGGGCCGGGCGATCGGCTGGGTGAAGCGCCACCACCTGGCAGTTCAGCGGGCCGGCGGCATCGTGATGATCGTGGTGGGCATCCTGCTGGTCACCGGCTGGTGGGACGTCGTGATGTCGGTCATGCAGCAGTGGGTCAGCGCCTTCGAGGTGGTGATCTGATGCCCGTCGATCCCCTCGATCCCGTCGCCCCGTCCGATCCCGTCACCCCGTCTGATCCTCCACCGAGGGCCAGCCTTAGCGCTCCAGAGCCAGCCTTGAAGCCTGGCCCTCGGCACTCAAGACAGGCCCTCGGCGACGAGAGGGTCGCGATCGAGGGAGAGGAGAGCGAGGCGCGTGGGGCTGGCCAGGGCGTGGGCGACGATCCGGACGGGCCGGTGGCCGACGGCCGGGCGCGGATGAACCGGGCGCGCGGGATGCGGTCGGGGACGCTGCGCTGGGCCTGGGCGACGCTCACATCGATGCGCACCGCGCTGGCGTTGCTCCTGCTGCTGGGGCTGGCAGCGATCCCCGGATCGCTGCTGCCGCAGCGGCCAACCAGCCCGTTCGGAGTCGCGCAGTACCTGCTCGACAACCCCGAATGGGGGCCGTGGCTGGAGCGGCTCGGCCTCTTCGACGTCTTCGGCTCGCCCTGGTTCGCGGCGGTCTATCTGCTGCTGTTCGTCTCGCTGATCGGCTGCATCCTGCCCCGGTGCCGCGCCTACTACGACGCCCTGCGCGCCGAGCCCGGCGCCCTGCCGCGCCGGTTCTCCCGCTTCCCCGACCACGCCGCCGGAGCGGTCGGGCTCCCGGCCGATCAGGTGCTGGACGATGCCGAGGCGCACCTGCGCCAGGCCGGCTACCGGATTCGGCGGGAGGCATCCGGAATCTCGGCCGAGAAGGGCTACCTGCGCGAGGCCGGCAACCTGATCTTCCATCTCAGCCTGATAGCTGTCCTGATCGGGCTGGCCTGGGGAACGGTCTTCGGCTACCGCGGCAGCGCGATCGTGGTGGAGGGCAAGGCCTTCTCCAACACCCTCACCCAGTACGACGAGTTCTCCGCCGGCATCGGCTTCCGCCCCGAAAACCTGCCGGCCTTCACGATCGCGCTGGATGCCTTCGAGGCCGAGTTCGAGATCGGGCCGGTGCAGCGGGGTGCCGCGCGGCTGTTCCGCGCCACGGTCACCGTCAGCAGACCCGGCCAGGAGCCGCAGCGGCAACTGCTGGAGGTCAACGCGCCGCTCACGATCGACGGCACGGACGTCCACCTGCTGGGGCACGGCTACGCGCCGGTGGTGACCGTTCGCGACGGCAACGGCGATGTCGCCTTCTCGGGCCCGGTGGTGTTCCTGCCCGCCGACGCCAACTTCACCTCCAACGGCGTGATCAAGGCGCCGGACGCCCGTCCCGAGCGGCTGGCCTTCGAGGGGCTCTTCCTTCCCACGGCCCAGATCGACGAGGCGGGGATGCGCTCGGTGTTTCCGGACGCCTGGAACCCGCAACTGCTGGTGAACGCCTGGGCGGGGCCGCCCCGGGTCGAGACCGGGGCTCCCGAGAACATCTACGTGCTCGACCAGACCGGCCTGGAGCAGCTGATGCGGCCGGACGGCCAGCCGGTGCGGGCCGGCCTGGAGATCGGCACCAGCTACGACCTGCCGGACGGCCGCGGTTCGATCAGCTTCGACGGCCTGCAGCGCTGGACGAAGCTGCAGATCTCCACCACTCCCGGCGGCTGGTTCGTGCTGGGCAGCGTCCTGTTGGCCATCGCCGGGCTGTCGGTGTCGCTCACCGTCCGTCCCCGCCGGCTGTTCGTCCGGGTGGCCGGCGATTCGGTCGAGGTCGCCGGCCTGGATCGGGTGGACGGCCGCGCCGGCCTGCCCGAGGCGGTGGCCGCGCTGGCCGCGGCCTGCGGCATCGCCGGCCCAGGCGGTGGGACGCCCGGCGAACCGGAGCCGGTTGACGGGCATCCGGCGGGTACGCTGGCCGCTGACCAGACCGACATGCTCCCCGAGCCCGGTTCGTCCCGAACTCGGGGTGCAGGGTCCGGCGACCCGACCCCGGGCCGAACCTCTCCCGAGCCTCGCGAAGGCTCCCGCGGCCGGCCCGAGAACGCAGAGGAGGAGTCCGAGTGATCGCCGAATACTCCAACCTCGCCATGGTCTCGGCGACGGTGCTGTACCTGATCGCGCTGGTCTTCCACTCGCTGGAGTGGGCAGCCGCCCGCGGCGGTGCGGTCTCCGACCAGTCCCGTGGCAACGAGGAACGCTGGGGCCGGCTGGGGCTGTCGGCGACGCTGGTGGCCGCCATCGTCCATGTCACCGGGGTGGTGTTGCGCGGTGTGGCGGCGCAGCGGGCGCCCTGGGGCAACATGTACGAGTTCATCACCTCGTCCATCGCGATGGCGGTCGTGATCTACCTGGTCGGGGTGTTCTTCCTCGGCTGGAAGGGCTTCGGGCTGCCGGTCACCCTGCTCGCCTCGATCGGCGTGGGTCTGGCGGTCACCGTGTTCTACGTGGACGTGGCACCGCTCATGCCCGCCCTGCACTCGGTCTGGTTCGTCATCCACATCGTGGCGGCAGCGCTGGCCGGGGCGGTCTTCAACATCGGCGGTATCGCGTCCATCCTCTTCCTGATCCGGCAGCGGGCCGAACGCAGGGCCGCCGCGGCCGCGGGCACAGTCGTCACCAGTAAGGTCGCCGCCGGCGTCGGCTCGTTCTCCTACACGCCTGAACCGGCCGACCCACCGGGCGTGACCGGCTATCTGGCCCGGCTGCCAGACTCCGCGACGCTCGACCGGGTGAGCTACCGGATGCACGCCTTCGCCTTCCCACTGTGGACCTTCGCGGTCGCTGCCGGCGCGATCTGGGCGCAGTACGCCTGGGGCCGGTTCTGGGGCTGGGATCCGAAGGAGACCTGGTCGCTGGTCACCTGGATCGTCTACGCCGCCTACCTGCACGCCCGCGCCACCGCCGGCTGGAAGGGCACCCGGGCCGCCGTCCTGGCGATCATCGGCCTGGTCAGCTTCTGGTGGAACTTCGTCGGGGTGAACCTGCTGCTGAACGGCCTCCACTCCTACGCCGGCATCTGACCCGTTTCCCGCTCTCCACGTGCGAGGTCACGCGAAGTCCGTCGATGACATCTGTCACGGCTCCGCCGTGCTGGCTGCACGGGGATCGGTGATGGCTTTCACTGGGGAGGAAGCGGTTGGTGGATGAGGCTTAGGACATGACCTCGACCGCCATCACCCCCGTCGCCCAGGATCACGGCAGCGCCGACGTGCTGACGCTCACCGGAGTCCGGCGCTCCTACCCCACCCGCAGCCGCTTCAACGTGCTGACCGGACGGCGAGTGCCGGTCGAGTGGTTCGAAGCGGTGCGCGGCGTCGACCTGCGGGTCGGCCGCGGCGAGCTGTTCGCCCTGCTCGGCACCAACGGCGCCGGCAAGACCTCCACGGTCGAGCTCGTCGAAGGCCTGGGGAGGCCCAGCGCCGGCACCATCCGCGTCTTCGGTCGTGACCCGGTGGCCGAGCGCCGGCTGGTGCGGCACCGCACCGGGGTGGTGCTGCAGGCCTCCGGCTTCCCGCCCAGCCTGACCGTGGCCGAGATGGCCCGTGCCTGGCACGCCACCCTCACCCGGCCGCTGCCCTGGGCCGAACTGGTGGACGCGGTGGCGCTCACCGGACGGGCGGACGTCGAGATCGCCAAGCTCTCCGGCGGCGAGCGACGCCGGCTCGACATCGCCCTGGCGCTGATGGGCGACCCTGAGCTGCTGATCCTGGACGAGCCGACCACCGGCCTCGACCCGGAGAGCCGCCGTTCGATCTGGGACCTGATCAAGGCTCGAGTGGTCGCCGGCAGTTCGGTGCTGCTGACCACCCACTACCTGGAGGAGGCCGAGCAGCTCGCCGACCGGATCGCCATCATGCACGAGGGCGTGGTTGCGGCCGAGGGGACGCTGGCCGAGATCGTCGCCGACGCCCCGGCCCGGATCAGCTTCGTCCGTCCATCCGGTCTCTCGCTGACCGACCTGGACGTACCCGGCGCGAGCGTCACCGCATCCGACACCGTCACCCTCACCACCCACGCCTTGCAGGACACGCTCCGGCGCGTCCTGACCTGGGCCGGCGACACCCAGCTCGCCGGCCTGGACGCCCGCTCCGCCTCGCTGGAGCAGGTCTTCCTCTCGATCGCCGACACCCAGGAGCTCCGATGACCGCCCTCACCGCCCCCGCCCGTCCGGCCATCGGCAGCGGCCGTCGCCGCTTCGGTGCCCTGGTGCGCGCCGAGACCACCATCCTGCTGCGCAACAAGACCGCGGTCTTCATCGCCGTCGCGCTGCCCTTCCTGATGGCCGTCGCCTTCAGCGGCATCGCCATGGATCGAGAGCTCCTCGGCGTCACGCTGGGCATCATCCTGCTGGCCACCGGGCTGCTGTTCGTCGTCTACTACACGCTGGTGACCTCGCTGGTCGGGCGCCGGGAACAACTGGTACTCAAGCGGCTGCTCTCCGGTGAGCCCACACCCTGGGAGATCCTGCTGGCCCCGGCCGTGCCCCTCTGGGTGCTGCTGGTCATCCAGGCCGGTCTCGGCGTCGGCGGCGGATTGCTGCTGGGCGCTCCGCTGGCCCATCCGTGGGCGCTGGTGCTGGCCGTCGTCGGTGGTGTCTCGGCCTGGACCGCCCTGGCCGTCTGGAGTGCCACCTGGACCCGCACAGTCGAATCCGCCCAGCTCACCACCATGCCGCTGATGATGATCTCGCTGCTGCTCTCCGGCTTCTCCATCCCCCTCTCCGCGCTGCCCGAGCCGGTGGAACGGCTGGCCCACTGGCTACCGATGACCCCGGTGGTCGACCTGCTCACCTTCGCCCATACCGGCATCACTCCCGCAGGGACGCCGGTCGACGGCCTGGGCGCGGCGCTGCTGGCCGGCGGGTGGATGCTGCTGCCGCTGCTGCTGTGGACGCTGCTGGGCTTCGTCGCCGGCGTCCGCGGCTTCCGCTGGGATCCCCGCTCCTGAGGTCCCCAGTAGGTGGAGCCGCGCGACTAACCTGCCAGGAAGGAACTGAGGAGCACCATGACCAACCCGATCGCGGGCGTGGCCCAGGCCGAGCGGTACACCTACCAGTCGCTGCACTGGGGCCTGCCGATGACGCCGCTGCTCCTGGTCTTCTACGCCCTCGTACTGCGGAGCGATATCCACTCGTGGGCAGTGGTGGGCGCCGTGCTGGCCAGCGCGGTCGCCGCCTGGGCCGGCCTGGTGGTGCTCCACACCGGGCTGCGTTTGGCCGGCGACCTGGCTCCGGGAACCTGGGATCGGCTGTTCTTCGCACCCGCGCGACAGCGGGTCTGCATCGTGGTGTGGGCTGTCGCGGCGTTGCTCACCTGCGTTTTCGCGTCCTTCCTGGTTCCGGCGATCTTCGAACCGGGGCGGTTCGTTGACGCGCTGACGCTCTCGCTGGCGGCCGCGACCCTCGCCTATCCGGTGTTCGGCCTGACGCGCCGGCGGTTCCCCGTCTACGCCGTGGCGCTCGGTCTGGTGCTGGCCTGCCTGGCCGTTGCCGCCGACCTCGAAACGCTGGCGTATCGGATCGCCCTGCTCTTTCCCACCGTGCTCTGGACGGGGATGTGGGTGCTGCTGACCTCCATGTGGGTGAGCGTGCTGCAGACCACCAAGGAACTCGATCGCGCCCGCCACAGCAGCGCCCGCCTGGCAGTGGCCGAGGAGAGGCTGCGGTTCGCCCGCGACCTGCACGACGTGTTCGGACGGACGCTGTCCGCGGTCGCCCTCAAGGCCGAACTCGGCGCCGCCCAGGCCGAGCAGGGCCGATCCGAGGCGGCCGCCACCATGCACGAGGTGCAGGCGATCGCCACCGACGCCCTGGCCGAGATGCGCGACCTGGTCCGGGGCTACCGCGAGACCGACCTGGCGACCGAGGTGGCCGGTGCCCGCTCCCTGCTGGAAGCCGTCGGCATCGCCGTCACCACGGTCATCGAGGCGGGCCCGCTGCCACCCGCAGCCGCGCGTTGCCTGGCCTGGGTCGTCCGGGAGGGCACCACGAATGTGCTGCGGCACGCCGCGGCGACCACCGTGCAGCTGGCCCTGATCCGGGACGCGTCCGGCATCACACTGACCCTCGTCAACGACGGTGCCGGCGACGTAGCCCCCGAAGCGGGTTCCGGCCTGGCCGGGCTGACCGAGCGACTCGGCGAGGTGGGTGGCACCCTGAGCTCCCAGCTTCAGGACGGCCGCTGGACTCTCGCAGCCCACATGGACCAGGCCGCGTTGGCGCGCCTGGACGAGGCAGGATCGTCCTCATGAACGACGCGACCACCCCGGACGACCGACCCACCGGCGGGAAGGTCGAGACCGCGCGCGGGGGAGCTGTGCCCGGGCCGGAAGGGCCGGCCGCCATCCGGGTCGTGATCGCCGAGGACGAGCACCTGATCCGCGAGGCGCTGGTCTCCCTGCTGGGCCTGACCGGTGACATCGAGGTGGTCGGCCAGGCGGCTTCCGGCGACGAGGCGCTGGCCGTGCTGCGGCATGTGATGCCGGATGTGGCCGTGCTCGATCTGCAGATGCCGGGGCTCTCCGGGGTGGAGGTCGCGGCCGCGTGCGCCCAGGAGCTGCCCGGCTGCGCCTGCGTGATCGTCACCAGCCACGGGCTGCCCGGGCATCTCAAGCAGGCTCTCGCCCAGGGCGTCCGGGGCTTCCTGCCCAAGACCACCTCGGGGGCTGCCCTGGCCGAGGTTATTCGCACCGTTCACGCCGGGGGCCGGTACGTCGATCCGCAGCTGGCGGCCGATGCCATCGCCGCCGGCGACTCACCCCTCACGCCCCGCGAGGCGGACGTCCTGGAAGCCGCCGACGACGGGGCGCCGGTGGAGGAGATCGCCCGCCGGGTGTCGTTGTCGCCAGGGACGGTGCGCAACTACCTCAGCTCCGCCATGGGCAAGCTGCACGCCGCCACCCGGCACGAGGCGGTGCGGGTCGCTCGCGAGCGCGGCTGGATCTAGCTCGGGACCGGCAGCGGCTCGGTGGGACGCAGCACGAGGCCGGTGCGCAGCTTGGGCGTGAAGAAGGTCGACTTCGGCGGCATCAACAGGCCCTCGCGGGCGGTCCGCTGGATCTCGGCCAGCGAGGTCGGCCGGATCAGGATGCCGGCGGTCACCGCTCCCGAGCCGACCAGCTCGATCATCTCGTCCAGCCCGTGCTGGTAGTCCACCCGGGCCGGCGATCCCGCCAGGGCGTGCTCCAGCCAGGCGCCGTCGAGCGCGCGGACGCCGTCGAAGGCGCCCGGGCGCGGTGTCAGCCACTCGGCGCTCCCGTCGGGATGGAGCAGCACGAGCCGTCCGGATTCGACCATCTCGGCCAGCAGCCCGGGGCTGGGCGCCGGGGCCGGCGAGAGGGCGAAGCAGCCGGAGAGGTCAGCGCGCAGCTGATCGAGGGAGCACCCGGTGTACACCCGGTGGATCGCCTCGATGCTGAGCTGGTCGGCCACCAACTCGTTGATGAAGGCGAGGGTGTACTCCGCTGCGGTGTCGGTGCGGCCGGTCGCGGCGCGGATCTCGTCCCGGTACTGCTGGGAGACGCCGTAGCGGTGGTGGCCATCGGCGATCAGCACATCGTCGGCGGCCAGGATGGCTGCGATCTCGGCGATCCGGGCCGGGTCGGTCACCCGCTCGACCACGTGCTCGACGCCGTCGACCAGCAGCGAGCCGACCGGCTCGCCGGGTTCGGCGAGGGCGGCGGTCAGCCCGGCGGCGAGCGACAGCCCCCACACTGGTGACAGGTTCGCGGCTGTGGCCCGGGTCAGGTCGAGGCGGTCGGTGGAGGCCTTCGGCGTCACCCGCTCGTGCGGCAGCACGCCGTGGTCGCCGTAGGGCATCACCTCCAGCCCGCCGAGCACGCCCGAGATGGTGCGCCGGGTGCCGGCCGCGTCGGTGAATCGCATCCGATAGAGGGTGACGGAGGGCTCCGGATCCAGCACGAGCGTGCCGTCGGCCAGCCAGGAGCGCAGCCGGGCGGCGGCCACGCCGTAGCGTTCGTCACCACCGGGCGGTACGTCGATGCCCACGATGTTGTGCTCGTCGCGGGCGGCCAACTCGGCCACGTCTGCGTCGGAGAGCACGTCGTAGGGCGGCGCGATCACCCGATCGAGGTTGGTGCCCGGAGCGAACCGGATGGCGCGGAAGGGAGCGAATCCTGGCATGGCTCCACGCTAGCGGTCGGGTCGGACGCCCCGCAGCCGGCCGGTTCTGCCGGACACCCCGAGGCGATCAGGGCGGCGAGGCCGCTCAGCCGTGCTTCTCCCAGAAACCGGCCATGTCGTCGTCGCGCATCGCGGTGGCCATCCCGTCCAGCTTGTCGAAGTCGACGATGTCGATCGAGGCGCCGGCCGGCGACCGTCCGAAACCCTTGATGGGCGCCTCGACGGAGCGGATGCTGGCGCTGCCGTCCAGGCGCAGGCTGGTGGCGAGATCGAACATCGCCTGGCTGGAGAACTCCTCGTCCACGGTGAAGTAGGCGCCGATCTGCCCGGCGATGTTGCTGAACGTGGCCGGGTTGGCCAGCGTCTCCGGTCGCATCAGCTTCAGCGCCAGCGCCTTGGTCACCGCGCGGTGCCGTTCGGTGCGGTCGAGATCACCCCGGGGCAGTCCGTGCCGCTGACGGACGTAGGCGAGCAGCGCCTCGCCTTCCAGGGTGATCTTGCCCTTCTCGAAGGTGTGCCCGCGGGAACTCGACGCGATCTTGTTGTTCACGGTGACCCCGCCCACCTCGTCGCTCAACCCGAGGAAGCCCTCGAAGTCGATCATGGCGACGTGGTCCATCCGCACGTCCAGCAGCTTCTCCAACGTCTCGACGGCGAGCACCGGGCCGCCGAAGGAGTAGGCGGCGTTGATCTTGTTCTTGCCGTGGCCGGGGATGGGGACGTACATGTCGCGCGGGAACGAGATCAGGTACACCGCATCCCGCGCGCCGTTCACGTGCGCGACCATCAGCACGTCACTGCGGCCACGCTCGTCGCCGCGGGTGTCGGAGCCCATCAGGACGATGTTCATCGGAGCGTGGGCGACACCCGGCTGGGCCTGGCTGGTCGGACGGTCGGAGTTGGTGGGCAGCATCGATGCATCGCGGTTGATGCTGTTCAGTGCGCCGATGCCGAGCACAGCGTAGAGAGCCACCGCAGCCAGCGCCAGGACGACGACGCCGGCGAGCCCCACCAGCAGCCAACGCCACGGATGCCGTCGCTTGCGCCCCGATTCCTGGGCCGACGCGGCGTCGTCGGCGAACCTCTCTCCGCTCATTGCTTCCCCCTCACTCCGGGGTTCAGCCTACTGAGCCGGGCCAACCGAGCAGGCGCGTCGACCTCGGTGAGCCCGACCAGCGCACAGGGCCGGCCGCTGCCTCCCGGCGCGGCCGACCCCGTGGAGTTCAGCTCTCGCGACGTCGCCAGACGAGCACCACGGCGCTGATTCCGGTGGCCATCAGCGCGGCCGCCGTGATCAGATACGGCGTCGTGGAGGAGCCGGTCAAGGCCAGTTCCGTCGACTCCGAGGTGCTTTCGGTCTTCTTCTCGCTGACCGTCTTGGTCGGCTTCTCGGCCACGACGCTCAGCGCGCAGGCCTCCCCGTTCTCGCCCAGGGCGCTCAGGCTGTAGTCGCCCGCCTCCTTCAGCGTCAGCGGGAACGAAGCGTTGCCGTCCGTGCCGGCGGTGGCGGTCTTCGTGGCCGAGGAAGACTTCGACGTGATGGTGAGCGTGGTCTTCGAGTCGGGTGTGGTCTTCACGGTGACGGTGGTGCTCCCACCGGCCTTCACCTTCGCCGGGCTCGCGCTCGCCGTGCAGTAGGACGGCGGACGATAGTCGTTGTCACCCGTATCACCGTCCGCGCCCAGCGCCATGGTGGCCGGCCAGGCGGCGAGGATGATGGAACTCGCGCTCAGCGCGACAAGACGTAATTTCATGTCAGGCTCTCCCCCCAAGAGCAATCACGGCCACGCCCCCCAGCGGGGCCGTTTGTGCGATGGTACCCAGCCGACGTGCGAATTGCCAGGCATCCACCGAACATTGCTTATGTCCGGCGGCGCCGGGAACCGGATCGTGCCGAGGGCGTTCGGTCGCTCAGCGGTCCCGGGCGCCGGGGGTGAGGCGCACCACGGGTTCGCCCGGCTGGTCGGGTCCGGTCGTGATCTGCCAGCTCAGTTCGACGGCCTCGCCCGGCTGCACGGCGATCGTCTGGGCGCTCACCGCCAGTTCGTCGTGCGTCGTGGTGAAGCCCGGCCAGTCGGCCGGTGCGGCGACCACCAGGCCGCCGGTCGGCGCGTAGGCGAGGACGTTCACCTGGATGACGCCGTCGCTGTTGTCGGCCTGGACGTAGTCGGGCAGGTTTGCGGCCTCGCCCGGCTCCAGGAGCGAGGTGAGTCGTGCCCGGAGGGTGTAGCTGCGAGTCCCGTCCGGCTGGGCAACCTCATCGGTGAGTTCGGCGACGCTGTCGAGGTAGTACCCGGTCTTCGAAGCGGTCGTGAGGTTGAGGAAGACGCCGACCGCGGGTGCCGTGCCGTGCCGGGTCTCGACGTCCCCGCGCAGCGCGCCCGTGGTGCCGACCTGGTCGAGCAGGCCCCGCTCGCGCTCATCGGCCGACCACATCAGCAGTCGGTGCCGTCCGATCGAGTCGGTCACCGCCCGGATGAGCGCGGTCGGATCCGCCGAGCTCGACATCACTTCCTTGAGCACGGCCTGCGAGGCGAGCGCGAAGACCGCGTCCTGATCCGCCGGGCGCTGGTAGCGGGCGTAGATGTCGGACATCAGGAAGCTCGCCGCGTTGTCGGCATCGAGGGTGATCGACTTCCCCAGCGGATCGTCGAACGTGACGGGTCCGGTCGCGGCGAGGAAGCCGGCCAGCGCCACGGGATCCAGCGATAGCACGATCGCCGGAGAGTCGCCGGTCTCCTGCTGCCACATGGTGACGGCGAGTTCGGCGCTGCGAGGGAAGTCGGGGGTGAGATTGACGTCCTGGATGAAGAGCCCGAGGTCGGCGCTGAAGAGCACCCGCTCGGCGTCGGTGAGCGGCAGGACAGGGGATTGGTAGGGGCCGAACTGACCGCTGCTGCGCTGCTGGGCGATGGTCAGCTCGCCGTCGTCGGCGTGCAGCAGCAGTGCGGCTCCGGCGATGCCGCCGGTAGCCCGTAGCTCGGCGTTGTTCTGGGCGAGCACCAGCCAGTCCCGGGCGCCGTCGGCCCCCAGCAGCGCGGGAATGAGCGTGACGGCCGCGGCGGCGGAGGAGGTCAGCTCGCGCGCCTCGGCGAGCTCGTCGGCCAGCTTGCCGACCGCCTCGGCGAGTTGCGGGATCAGGGGAGCGCGGTCGATCCCCGCGACCGCGGCGTGCGCCTGGTCGACGGCCTCGCTCCCGGCGACAACCTGGTCGTGCACCTCGCGGAGCGGAGCGGTGTCGATCCGGCCGTCCCGGGGCCCGAGCTGAGCGGGAGTGAGGCTGCTCACCGCGGTGGCCAGGCCGGGCAGGCCGTCGACGGCGAGCCGGTCGACGTTGGCTGTGACGGTCTGCAGGGCGCGGGTGTTGTCGCCGATCCAGGGCAGCCACCCGGCGATCGTCCAATGGGGGCCGGTGGTGGCCGACATCGCGCGGGCCGTCGTGGCCTGGATCGTGCCGACGCGATCAGCCACCGCCTCGGGATGATTGCGCGCGTCGTCCAGCAGAGCTGGCACGGCGGTGGTGAGCTCGGTCAGCGCGTCGCGGGCGCGGAGCGCGTCCAGGGCCACCCAGGTGCCCAGGCCGCCGAGGATCAGCACCAGGCCGCCGATGATCCAGAGGGTCAGCCGGATCCCGCGTCGCCGGGGTCGCTCCGTGCCATCGGTGGAGTCGTCGGTGGGCACCGCCTCGTCGCTCATCTCGCCCCCAGGTAGATCGCCGCGTGGACAGCCCGGAGCCTACCTGCCGAGGGTCTGGGCGGCATCCCGTCCGGGGCGGCCACCTCAGCCGGCGCAGCTCTCCCGTGGTGCCCGAGCACGGTGGGAGGCCCAGCGCGGCAGGGCTACCCGACGGATCGGGGGTTCGTCGTCACTGGCCGGCTGCGGCGTACTTGGCCTCGGTGGCCTGCTTCATCGGACGCCACCAGGCCTCGTTAGCGCGGTACCAGTCGACGGTGGCCGCCAGGCCGGCCTCGAAGTCGCGGTAGCGCGGCTGCCAGCCGAGTTCGGTGCGGAGCCGGGTGGAGTCGATGGCATACCGCAGATCGTGTCCGGCGCGGTCGGTGACGTGGTCGTAGGCATCGGCCGGCTGCCCCATAAGCCCCAGGATCAGTTCGATGACGCTCTTGTTGTCCTTCTCGCCATCGGCACCGATCAGGTAGGTCTCGCCGAGCTGGCCGGTCTCGATGATGCGCAGCACGGCCAGATTGTGGTCGTCCACGTGGATCCAGTCCCGCACGTTCTGCCCGGCGCCGTACAGCTTGGGACGGATGCCGTCGATCACATTGGTGATCTGCCGCGGGATGAACTTCTCGATGTGCTGGCGCGGGCCGTAGTTGTTGGAGCAATTGCTGAGCGTGGCCCGCACTCCGAAGGAGCTCACCCAGGCGCGCACCAGCAGGTCGGAGCCGGCCTTCGACGCCGAGTACGGGCTGGACGGGTTGTACGGGGTGGTCTCGGTGGACTTCGCCGGATCGTCCAGCTCCAGGTCGCCGTACACCTCGTCGGTCGAGATGTGGTGGTACCGCTTGTCGTGCCGCCGCACCGCCTGCAGGAGTTCGTAGGTGCCCACCAGGTTGGTCTGGATGAAGGGCGAGGGATCGTTGAGCGAGTTGTCGTTGTGCGACTCGGCCGCGAAGTGCACCACCACATCGTGGTCGGCGACCAGGCGATCGACGAGGCCGGCGTCGGTCACCGAGCCTTCGACGAAGCCGTACCGGCGCTCGTCCAGCCCGGCCAGCGAGGCCGGGTTGCCAGCGTAGGTGAGCGCGTCCAGGACGGTCACCGCGTCATCGCTGGTGTCGAGCACCAACCGCACGAAGTTGCTGCCGATGAAGCCGGCACCGCCGGTAACCAGGATTCTGCTCATGAGCGCATCTTAGGAGTCCGCCAGGGGAGCTGCGGGAAGGCGCCCGGACCGGCGGCGATGAGCCCTGATCCGGCCGGGCCCGGCAGCCCTGGCCGCCGGGCCGGGGAAGAACCGGATCGGCCAGGCCGGTGACCGTCGTGGAGAGTACCGAACTCATCACTGCGGGAATGCAAGCCGGGCGGCGGGTTCGGGGTCGTCCGACAATGGCGCTCTGCCCCACCATCTTGTCGATGCCCTAGAGTGCGGGCCATGCAGCCACGTGTCTCTGTTGTCATCGCGACCCGGAACCGCCCGGAGATGTTGCGGGAAGCGATCGAGGCGGTCGTCACGCAGACCTACGAGGGCCCGATCGAGTGTGTGATCGTCTTCGATCAGACCGAGCCGGACCTGACTCTCGTCAGCGAGGACGAACACCGCCTCATTCGCGTCATCACCAACGCCGAGCGGAAGCCTGGCCTGGCCGGGGCCCGGAACACCGGCATCCTGGCCGCCACGGGTGACTACGTGGCGTTCTGCGACGACGACGACATCTGGCTGCCGACCAAGCTCGCCAAGCAGGTTGCCAGCATCGGATCGGCCGTCATCTCCGCCACCGGCATCGTGATCAACTACGGCGACAGCCGCGTCGAGCGTGTCCCCGACGCATCGACGTTCACCCTGGAGACCCTCGTCCGCAAGCGGCTGATGGAGGCCCATCCCTCGACCGTGATGATCCGTCGCGACGTGCTGCTCGACAAGATCGGGCTCGTCGACGAGGTGCTGCCCGGCAGCTATGGCGAGGACTTCGATTTCATCATCCGAGCGGTCCAGGCAGGTCCGATCTCGCTCGTCGAGGAGCCACTGGTCGTGGTGCGGTGGGGGCAGTCGATGTTCTCCCGCGACTGGGGGACGATCGTGGCGGCGATCGACTACCTGATCGACAAGCACGAGGTCATCCGGCGCGATCGTCGGGCACTGGCCCGGCTCTACGGCCGGCGCGGCTTCGCCAACGCTGCCCAGAAGCACACCCGCGAGGCGCTCAGCGATGCCTGGCGCACCTTCCGGCACTCGCCGACCGAGAAGCGGGCGTACGTGACCCTGCTGGCCACGACCCAGATCATCTCGGCGCCGAAGCTGCTGGACATGGCCCATCGCCGGGGGCACGGAATCTGACCCTCACCGCGGGGGAGTCGGATCGAGGGGGACGATGAGCACTGTCGGCATCATGTCGATGCAACGGATCTGGAACTACGGATCCTCGTTGCAGGCCTACGCGCTGCGGCGGCTGATCGAGGGCCTGGACGACGCGCACCGGGTGAGCTACGTCGACTACCGGCCCGGCGAGACCCTGATCGAGGCCGCCCGGCCCCGGGGCGGCCGAGTCGGCCGGACCCTGGCGAAGCTGCGTGAGTACAACACGCCCGATGTGCGGTTGATCGACCGCTGGCGCTTCGTCAACCACAAGCGTCACTACGCGCGCCGGTACTTCCCGCCGCTGGGCCTGCCGCTGCAGCCCAATCACGATCTCGACCTGGATGTCCAGGTGATCGGCAGCGACGAGGTCTTCAACTGCGTCCAGGCGAACACCAACGTCGGCTACTCCCGGGATCTGTTCGGGCACGGTTCCCCGGCCGGAAGGCTGGTCTCCTACGCCGGCTCCTTCGGGAACACGACCTGGGAGCGGATCGCCGCGGCCGGAATCCGCGATGAGCTGGCGGAGGACTTCGCCCGCTTCGACGTGATCTCGGTCCGGGACGAGAATTCCGCCGGCATCGTCGAGGCGCTGACCGGAACCCGGCCGGCGGTGCACGTCGATCCGGCGCTGGCCTACGACTTCCTCGGCCGGGAATCGAGGATTCCCGCCGGACGGCTCTTCCCGGGCCGCTACCTCATCGTCTACGGATACTCCGGGCGCCTCACCGCGGCGGAGAACCGGGAGTTGCGACGCCATGCCGATCAGCTCGGGGCGGCGATCCTCACCTTCGGCGGCGTCCAGCCGTGCGGCGACCGGTTCATCGACTGCGGCCCGCTCGAACTGCTGGCCTACTTCCGGGATGCCGAGGCGGTGGTCACCGACACCTTCCACGGCACGATCTTCTCCCTGATCAATCACGTGCCGTTCGCCAGCCTGGTCCGTCCCAGCGTCGGCGGCGGCTACGGCAATGAGGAGAAGCTGGGCTTCCTGCTGGACACCTTCGGGCTGAGCGGCCGCCGGCTGACGGAACCGGGCAGGCTGGCATCGCTGCTCGCCGAGCCGATCGACTTCGATTCGGTCGACCGGATCCTGCAGCGGGAGCGCGGGCGTACCCTCGACTATCTGACCAGCGCGATAGGGGTGAATCCGGCATCGTGAAGTACAGCAGGCCCAAGCAGGCCGTGAAGAAGATGCTGCAGAAGGGACGCCTGCGCTACCTGGCCCACACCGACATCGCCCGGTTCTCCCGCTACGCCGCCCTCTCGTCCTTCGACGACGACTACGAGCAGGCCGTCGCGCGCATCATGTACAACGTGCACGCGCTGGAGAAGGGGCTGGCGCGCACCGCGGATCGCCGGCTCGGCTTTGGCTCCAAGGCGCTGAGCAACCTCAACGGGGCGCTGCGGGTGTACCGGCGGAAAGGCTACGATCCCGCCGGCTTCGCCTGGGTGGAGGGGCTCTCGGTCATCCAGCGCTACCTCGAACTGCACGCCGATCACGGCCACGATGTGAGCTTCCTGGCCGGCATCATCGATCCGGAGTTCCTCGCGCCACCGGCCGCCGATGACTTCAGGGCCGCCGGAACCAAGGTGATCAGCCGCGGCGACAAGCTGGCGAACGCGTCCAAGAACTTCTACGAGCTCGCCCAAGGACGTTCCGCGGTGCGCGAGTTCTCCGGGGAGCCGATCGACCCCGACAAGGTGCTGCGCGCCCTCGACAACGCGACCAAGACCCCGTCGGTGTGCAACCGGCAGGGCTGGCGAGTGTACTGGACCGAGGACAAGGCCCTGGCGGGCCAGGTGCTGGCGCACCAGCGCGGCTTCGGCTACCCGGAGCTGCCCGAGGTCCTGCTCACCATCACGGTCTCCAACAACACCTTCCTGAGCCCGGTGGAACGGAATCAGGGCTTCGTCGACGGCGGACTGTTCGCCATGTCGGTGATGTACGGGCTCGAGCACGAGGGCTTGGCTGCGGTGCCGCTGAACGCCTGCCTGTACGACCGCGCGCAGCGGGCAATCCGTTCATTGCTGGACATCGATCCCTCGGAGGTGATCGTGATGTTCCTCGCGGTGGGGGCCTTCGCCGACGAGACGGTCGTGCCGGTCTCGGACCGGCGTTCGCCGGAGACATTCGTCCGCCGACGTTGATTTTGGTATCGATATCGGGGCTAGTCACCCGCTTCTGTCACAGTTTTGTGGTTGAACGCTCTTGAATTCTCGGGCCTCGACCGGAGATAATCAGCACGATCGTCTGGGGGGACGTAAGGAGCATCGCAGTTCAGGGGGGATTGCGATGTAGTTCCCCTCAGGCCGAAGACATTGGGGGGATCATGTCAGGACGCCGAGTCCTTCTTTCGTTGTTTGCCGTCGTAATGGCGGTATTCCAAGCCGTCGTTCTGATACCCACCGCCCAGGCGGTGTCAGAGCCTGTCGGCCGGCTGGTGAGTGACGACCCAGCGAACTACACGCCGCACGCGCTGGATGGCCGGATCCTGTCGATCATCAAGGTGGGCAACACCATGATCGCGGGCGGCACCTTCACGCAGGTGCGCAACAACAGCAACAACACGGCCATCAACCGCAACCGACTGATGGCGTTCAATCCGACCACGGGTCAGATCAACAACTCGTTCCTGCCGGAGCCGAACGGCACCGT
The DNA here is from genome assembly GCA_020161795.1 of Actinomycetota bacterium. Lineage (GTDB taxonomy): Bacteria > Actinomycetota > Actinomycetes > Propionibacteriales > Propionibacteriaceae > Propionicimonas. The sequence goes on from JAIUOR010000026.1 coordinate 48,419, forward strand.
GAATGTCGTGATCGACGCCGGTGACGGGCAGACCATCTTCGTGGGCGGCACCTTCACCTCGATCGGTGGCGGCGACGCGAAGTACCTGGCGCGCATCCGGCTCTCCGACGGCTCGCTGGTCACCTCGTTCAGTGCGGGCAACGTCGCGGGCCAGGTCAAGGATCTCCGGCTGGTCAACGGCCGGCTGTGGGTTGCCGGCGCCTTCACCCACATTCGTGGTGTCAACCAGCCGGCGCTGGCCACGATCAACCCCAATACCGGTGCCTTCGACTCCTTCTTCACGCAGCGGATCGCCGGTACCCACCGGCCCAACGACGGCTACACGACCGTCGCGAAGATCGACGTGGATCCCAGCGGAACCCGGCTGGTGGGCGTGGGCAATTTCGACACCGTGTCGGATCTGAAGAACCACCAGTTCTTCGTGCTGGACATCTCCGGTGGCTCGGGCACGTTGGCGAACTTCCAGACCGGCTTCTACGAGACCGGTTGCTCGACCTCCTTCGACTCCTACATGCGCGACCTTGACTTCGCGCCGGACGGATCCTTCCTGGTCGTCTCCACCACCGGCGCGTACGGTGGCTCGAACGGTGCCTGTGACACCACCGCCCGGTGGGATCTCTCCCAGGCCGGCAACGGGCTCCAGCCCTCGTGGGTGAACTACACCGGTGGCGACACGACCTACGCGGTCGAGGTGACCCCGACAGCCGTCTACGTCGGTGGTCACCAGCGCTGGCAGAACAACCCGTTCGCCGGTGACCGCGCGGGTGCGGGCGCGGTGTCGCGCCTCGGCATCGCGGCGCTCAGCCCGCTGAACGGCCTGCCCTACAGCTGGGATCCGACGCGATCGACGGGCGTCGGCGTGTTCGACTTCACAGTGACCAGCGAAGGCCTGTGGGCCGTCTCGGATACCGAGCGCTGGGGCAGGAACTTCGAGTTCCACGGGCGCCTGGCTCTCTATCCGGCCAACGGCACCGTCGTGCCGGCGGTGAGCACCGCGGGCCTGCCCAACGACGTCTACTCCGCCGGCGTGCTCGGCGCGGCCGGCGATCCCAGCGTTCTCTACCGGGTCAACGCAGCCGGGGAGCTGCTGGGTGCAGCCAGCGGAATCGATTGGGAGGCCGATACCGACGCCTCCCCGAGCCCGTACGCGAATGCGCACAACCGGGCCGGCTACAGCCTGGTTCCCACCGTCGATGCGACGGTGCCCGCCGGCACTCCGCGCGACATCTTCAGCAACGAGGCGTGGGGCAGCAGCACCATGAACTGGAACTTCCCGGTTCCCGCGGGCATCCCGCTCCAGGTTCGGCTGTACTTCGCCAACCGCTACACCGGCACGCAGAGCGTCGGTCAGCGCGTCTTCGACGTGCGGCTCGATGGCAGCCTGATGCTGGATGACTTCGACATCGTCGCGGCGGTCGGTCACGACGTGGGCACGATGCGTTCGAAGGACATCGTCAGCGACGGCAGCGTTGACATCTCGCTGAGCCACGTCGTGGAGAACCCGCTGATCAACGGAATCGAGATCGTCCGCACGGACATCGCGCCGACCGGCGGCACCGGTACGTTGATGAAGCGCAACTTCAATGGTTCGGTGGCGGGCATCACCATGCCGGTGGCCGCTGCCGGTATCGACTGGAACACCGTGCGCGGTGCCTTCATGGTCAACGGCTACCTGTACACCGCGCTGTCGGACGGCAGCTTCTCGCGCCGCACCTTCGACGGCACGACCTTCGGTAGCCCGCAGGTCGTGGCCACGCAGGATGAGATCGTGGTGCTGCAGGACTGGAAGAACGACATCAGCCGGGCGACCGGGATGTTCTTCGACAGCGGACGGATCTACTTCACCCAGACCGGCAGCAACACCCTGTACTACCGCTACTTCAACGTGGAGAGCGGCGTGGTCGGTGCGAAGCGGTTCACGGCGTCCACGGGCGTAGCCGGAATCTCCTTCTCCCAGGTGAAGGGCATGTTCCTGGGCGGATCCCACCTCTACTGGGCCACCGCCGACGGCGTGCTCCACCGGATCAACTGGATCGAGGGCCCGCTCGCCGGCGCGCCTGAGGGTGGCACCGCCGCTGCGGTCTCCGGGCCTGGCATCGACGATGCGGCCTGGGGAGCACGGGCGATGTTCCTGTTCCAGGATCCCAATGGCGAGGGCGCCGGGCAGCCTCCGGTCGCAGCCTTCACCTTGAGCTGTGACGGGATGAACTGCGCGGTGGACGCGTCCGCCACGACGGTTGCCGGAGCCACCATCACCTCCTACCAGTGGACGTGGGGCGACGGCGCGACCAGCACCGGTGTGACGGCTTCGCACACCTACGCCACCGAGTTGGACGCCGGGGGTCAGCCGTTCCAGGTGACCCTGCTGGTGACCACCTCGAAGAACGCCACGTCGTCGGTGACCAAGACGGCCAACCCCGTCGCTCCGAATGTGCCGCCGACTGCGGTGTTTGGTGTGGAGTGTGAGTTGTTGTCGTGCTCGTTCGATGCGAGGGATTCGTCTGATTCGGATGGGTCGGTTGTGTCGTATGCGTGGGACTTCGGTGATGGTTCGACTGGTTCGGGTGCCGAGGTTGAGCATGTGTTTGGTTCGGCTGGTTCGTTCGATGTGACGTTGACGGTCACGGATGACGAGGGGGCCGAGGGGTCTGTGACGCATGCTGCTCGTGCGGTTGGTGTTCCGACGGCTGCGTTCTCGGTGGTTGGTTGTGAGTCGTTGACGTGTTCGTTTGATGCGTCGGCTTCGACTGCTCCGGGTTCGAGTGTGGCGACGTATCGGTGGTCGTTTGGTGGTGTGGTGGTTGAGTCCACTGATCCGGTGACGGAGCACACGTTTGCGGCTGATGGTACGTATGCGGTGTCGTTGGAGGTTGTGACGGCTGTTGAGGCCCTCACCGACACC
>JAIUOR010000027.1 GCA_020161795.1 Actinomycetota bacterium
CCGACCACCCGCGGGATCAGCATGCTCACCGGCTGGCCCAGCAGGGCCGCCTCGGCCTCGATGCCGCCCACGCCCCAGCCGACCACGCCCAGGCCGTTGACCATGGTGGTGTGGGAGTCGGTGCCGACGCAGGTGTCGGGGTAGGCCTGCAGCACGCCGTTCACTTCGCGCGGGAAGACGACCCGGGCCAGGTGCTCGATGTTGACCTGGTGGACGATGCCAGTGCCCGGCGGGACGACCACGAAGTCGTCGAACGCCGTCTGGCCCCAGCGGAGGAACTGGTAGCGCTCGCGGTTGCGCTGGTACTCGAGCTCGACGTTGCGGGCGAAGGCGTTCGGGGTGCCGAACAGGTCGGCCACGACGGAGTGGTCGATCACCATCTCGGCCGGGGCCAGCGGGTTCACCTTGGACGGGTCGCCGCCCAGATCCGCCATCGCCTCGCGCATGGTGGCCAGGTCGACCACGCACGGGACGCCGGTGAAGTCCTGCATGATCACCCGGGCCGGAGTGAACTGGATCTCACGGTTCGGTTCGTCGGCCGGGTTCCACTGGCCGAGCGCCGCGATGTCCTCGGCGGTGACGTTCGCGCCGTCCTCGGTGCGCAGCAGGTTCTCCAGCAGCACCTTCAGGCTGTACGGAAGGGTGTCGGAGCCCTCGACGGCGTCGACCCGGAAGATCTCGTACGTCTGACCCCCCACCGTGAGGTCGTCCCGGGACTGGTAGCTGTCGATGCTCATCGATCCTCCTCGACGCAAACTATCTCGATATCGAAATAATAGCTCAGATGTCCCCACCCTAGCGACCAACCCGGCGCCTGGGTCGAGGCGGTCGTAGGCACTTTCTGCCAAATGGTCGCCGTGAGCGACGCATCTGTCGTCGCAGGTCGAGTATTTGGCAGAAAGTGGTGGCGATCCGGGGATCAGACCATCAAGGGGCGTTCGGTGGGGAGGATCGGCTTGGGCAGCTGGGTCTCGCCCTGCAGGAACGCGTCCACCTCGCTGGCGCAGGAGCGGCCCTCGGCGATCGCCCAGACGATCAGCGACTGACCCCGCCCGGCGTCGCCACAGGCGAAGACCCGGCGCGCGCTGGTCGCGTAGTGCTCATCGCGGGCGATGTTGCCGCGCGGGTCGAGCTCCAGGCCGAGCTGCTCGACGACGCCGGCGCGCTCGGGGCCGACGAAGCCCATGGCCAGCAGCACCAGCTGCGCATGGATCACCTGCTCGGTGCCCTCGACCGGCTCGAACCGGCCGTTCACCATGGCGACCTCGCTGACCCGCAGACCGGAGACGCGGCCCTCGGCGTCGGATTCGAAGGCGCTGGTGGAGACCGAGTAGACCCGCTCCCCCGCCTCTTCGTGGGCGGACGAGACCCGGTAGATCATCGGGTAGGTCGGCCAGGGCTGAGTGGTCGGCCGATCCTCCGACGGCATCGGCATGATCTCCAGCTGCGTCACCGAGCGGGCGCCCTGCCGGATGGCCGTGCCCAGGCAGTCGGCTCCGGTGTCGCCACCGCCGATGATCACCACGTCCTTGCCGGTCGCCAGAATCTGGTCGGGCACCTCCTGGCCGAGCGCGACCCGATTGGCCTGCGGCAGGTATTCCATCGCCTGGTGGATGCCGGCGGATTCGCGTCCCGGCACCGGCAGATCGCGCGCAACCGTCGAGCCGATCGCCAGCACGACGGCGTCGAACCGGTCGAGCAGATCCTCACCGGTGAGCTCGGCGCCGATGTTCACCCCGGCCTTGAAGACGGTGCCCTCCAGCCGCATCTGCTTCAGCCGCCGGTCGAGCACCTCCTTCTCCATCTTGAACTCGGGGATGCCGTAGCGCAGCAGGCCGCCGATGGCGTCCGCCCGCTCGTAGACCACCACGGTGTGCCCGGCCCGGGTGAGCTGCTGGGCCGCCGCCAGCCCGGCGGGGCCGGAGCCGACCACGGCGACCGTCTTGCCGGAATGCCATTCCGGGGTCTGGGCGATCACCCGGCGGTCGTCCCAGGCGCGGTCGATGATCGCGACCTCGACGTTCTTGATGGTCACCGGATCGCGGTTGATGCCCACCACGCAGGCGGTCTCGCACGGCGCCGGGCAGAGCCGGCCGGTGAACTCGGGGAAGTTGTTGGTGGCGTGCAGCCGGTCCAGCGCGCCGCGCCAGTCGTCCCGCCACACCATGTCGTTCCACTCCGGGATCAGGTTGCCCAGCGGGCAGCCGGAGTGGCAGAACGGAATGCCGCAATCCATGCAGCGGCCGGCCTGCTGGCTGATGATCGGCAGCAGCGCCCGCCCGGGCGAGCCCGGATAGACCTCGTGCCAGTCGTGGATGCGCTCCTCGATCGGCCGCCGCTCGGCGACCTGGCGCGGGGTGGTCATGAAGCCCCTTGGATCAGCCATGTGCCGCCTCCATCATCACCCTCACGATCTCGTCCTCAGCCAGCCCGGCCGATTCGGCCTCGGCTCGCGCTGCCAGCACCCTGGCGTAATCCCGCGGCATGATGGTGGTGAACCGTGACGCCAGCTGTTCGTCGGTCAGTTCCAGCAGCCCCTGGGCCACCGTCGAATCCGTCTCCTCCTGATGCAGCGCGAGCAGCTCGCGAATCCTGGCCAGGTCGGCCGGAGCAGGCGGTAACGGGTCGACCATCTCGGTGTTGAGCCGGATCGGATTCAGGTCGAGCACCCAGGCGACACCGCCCGACATGCCGGCCGCCAGGTTGCGCCCGGTGGGCCCGAGGATCAGCGCCTCCCCCCCGGTCATGTACTCGCAGGCATGGTCGCCCACGCCCTCGACCACCGCTGTCGCCCCCGAGTTGCGGACGCAGAACCGCTCACCCACGCGACCGCGCAGGAACAGCTGCCCGCTGGTGGCCCCGTAGCCGATCACGTTGCCGGCGATGATCTGCTCCTCCGCGACGAAGGGAGCGCTCTTCGGCGGGCGAACGGTGAGCCGGCCGCCGGAAAGGCCCTTGCCGAAGTAGTCGTTGGTGTCGCCGACCAACCGGAGGGTCACGCCCCGCGGCAGGAAGGCACCGAAGCTCTGGCCGGCGGTGCCCCGCAGGGTGACGTCGATGGTGTTCTCGGGCAGGCCCTTGCCGTCGGTCGCCTTGGTGACATGGTGACCGACCAGGGTTCCGACCGTCCGGTCGACGTTGCGGACGGTGAAGTCGGCCCGCACCAGCTCCCCGTTGGTCAGCGCCGGCTCGCACAGCGCCAGCAGCTGGACGTCCAGCTTCTCGTCCAACCCGTGGTCCTGCTCGACCACGCGGTGCAGCGGCGTGCCCTCGGGCAGTTCCACCTGATGCAGGATCGGGGTCAGATCCAGGCCCTGGGTCTTCCAGTGGGCGATCGCGGCGTTGGTCTGCAGTACCTCGGCGTGACCGACCGCCTCTTCGATCGAGCGGAAGCCGAGCTGGGCCAGCAGTTCGCGTACCTCCTCGGCGATGAACTCGAAGAAGTTCACCACGTAGTCGGCGTGCCCGTTGTACTTGGCGCGCAGCTCCGGGTTCTGGGTGGCGACGCCCACCGGGCAGGTGTCGAGGTGGCAGACCCGCATCATCACGCAGCCCGAGACGACCAGCGGCGCGGTGGCGAAGCCGAACTCCTCAGCACCCAGCAGGGCGGCGATCACGACGTCGCGACCGGTCTTGAGCTGGCCGTCGGCCTGCACGACGATCCGGTCCCGTAGCCCGTTGAGCAGCAGGGTCTGCTGGGTCTCGGCCAACCCGAGTTCCCAGGGCCCGCCGGCGTGCTTCAGTGAGGTGAGCGGGGCCGCGCCCGTCCCGCCGTCGTGGCCGGAGATCAGGACGACGTCCGCCTTGGCCTTCGAAACGCCCGCGGCGACCGTTCCGACGCCGACCTCGGCGACCAGCTTGACGTGGATCCGCGCGCTCGGGTTGGCGCACTTCAGGTCGTGGATCAGCTGCTTGAGATCCTCGATCGAGTAGATGTCGTGGTGCGGCGGCGGGCTGATCAGGCCGACGCCGGGAGTGGAGTGCCGGGTCTTGGCCACCCACGGGTAGACCTTCTGGCCGGGCAGCTGGCCGCCCTCGCCGGGCTTGGCGCCCTGGGCCATCTTGATCTGGATGTCGTCGGCGTTGGTCAGGTAGTCGGAGGTGACGCCGAACCGTCCCGAGGCGACCTGCTTGATCGCCGAGCGGCGTGCGGGGTCGTGCAGCCGGTCGGCGTCCTCGCCACCCTCGCCGGTGTTGGACTTGCCGCCCAGGCGGTTCATGGCGATCGCCAGCGTCTCGTGGGCCTCGCGGCTGATCGAGCCGTAGCTCATCGCGCCGGTGGAGAACCGCTTGACGATCTCGCTGATCGGCTCGACCTCGTCGATCGGCACCGACGGACGGTCGGAGGCGAACCCCAGCAGGCCGCGCAGCGTCATCAGGCGCTCGGCCTGGTCGTTCACCCGGGCGGTGTACTGCTTGAAGATGTCGTAGCGGCCGGTACGGGTGGAGTGCTGCAGCCGGAAGACGGTGTCGGGGTCGAACAGGTGCGGCGGGCCCTCCCGGCGCCACTTGTACTCCCCACCGACCTCCAGCGTGCGGTGCGGCAGCAGGCCGGACGAGGGGTAGGCGCGGGCGTGCCGCTGGGCCACCTCCTCGGCGAGCTCCTCCAGCCCGATCCCCTCGATCCGGCTGGTGGTACCGGTGAAGTAGGTGTCCACCAGCTCGCTGGAGAGGCCCAGCGCTTCGAAGATCTGCGCGCCGGTGTAGGAGGCGATGGTGGAGACGCCCATCTTGCTCATCACCTTCAGGACGCCCTTGCCGAGCGCCTTGCGCACGTTGTAGACGGCCTGTTCGGGGTCGACCTGCACCAGCCACTCGCGGCGCGCAAGATCTTCAGCGCTCTCGAACACCAGGTACGGGTTGACCGCGGCCGCCCCGTAGCCGATCAGCAGGGCGACGTGGTGCACCTCGCGGATGTCACCGGCCTCGACGATCAGGCCCACCTGGGTGCGCTGCTTCTGCCGCACCAGATGGTGGTGGATGGCCGCGGTGAGCAGCAGGGACGGGATCGGGGCCAGCTCGGCGGTCGAGTGCCGGTCGGAGAGGATGATCGTGCGGCAGCCGCGGGCGATCGCCGCCGAGACCTGCTCGCACAGCTCGTCCAGCTTCGCCTTCAGCGCCGCTCCGCCGCCTTCGACGTCGTACAGGCCCCGGACAACGTGGGTCTCGTAGGCGGGCATCGAGCCGTCGCGGTTGATCCGGACCAGCTTGGCCAGCTGATCGGAATCCAGGATCGGATAGTTGATCACGATCTGCCGGCAGGATTCCGGCCCCGGGTTGAGCAGATTGCCCTCGGGCCCGAAGGTGGCGCGCAGCGAGGTGACCAGCTCTTCGCGGATCGCGTCCAGCGGCGGGTTGGTCACCTGGGCGAACAGCTGGGCGAAGTAGTCGAACAGCAGCCGCGGCCGGTCGCTCAGCACCGCCACCGGCGCGTCCGAGCCCATCGAGCCGATCGGCTCGGCACCGGTGTTCGCCATCGGGGCGACGATCATCGTCAGCTCTTCGTGGGTGTAGCCGAAGACCTGCTGGCGGCGGGTGACCGAGGCATGGGAGTGGACGACGTGCTGCCGCTCGGGCAGTTCGTCGAGGTCGATCTGTCCGGCTTCGAGCCACTCGGCGTAGGGGTGCTCGGCGGCCAGGGCCGACTTGATCTCGTCGTCGTCGATCAACCGGTGGGTGGTGAGGTCGGCCAGCAGCATCCGGCCGGGCTGCAACCGTCCCTTGGCCACGATCTGCGACTGCGGGATGTCCAGCACACCCGACTCGGAGGCGAAGACCACCAGGCCGTCGTCGGTCACCCAGTAGCGGCCCGGGCGCAGGCCGTTGCGGTCCAGCACGGCGCCGATCAGGGAGCCGTCGGTGAAGGCCACCGCGGCCGGTCCGTCCCAGGGCTCCATCACCGAGGAGTGGAAGGCGTAGAAGGCGCGGCGCGCCGGATCCATCTCGGCGTGGTTCTCCCACGCCTCCGGAATCATCATGAGCACGGCGTGCGGCAGGCTCCGTCCGCCGAGGTGCAGCAACTCGAGCGCCTCGTCGAAGGAACACGAATCGGAGCCGCCCGGGGTCATGATCGGGAACAGCCGCTCCAGCTCGCCGGGGATCAGTTCGCTGGAGAGCAGCGCCTCACGGGCGCGCATCCAGTTCCGGTTGCCCTTGACCGTGTTGATCTCGCCGTTGTGGGCGATCAGCCGGTACGGGTGGGAGAGCTCCCACGCCGGGAAGGTGTTGGTGGAGAACCGGGAGTGCACCAGCGACAGGGCGCTCTCGACCCGCTCGTCCAGCAGGTCGGGGAAGACCTCGGAGAGTTGCTGGGTGGTGAGCATGCCCTTGTACACCGTGGTGCGCGCCGACAGCGACGCGAAGTAGACGCCGGTATCGGTGCGGATCCGCTGCCGCAGCGGGTAGCACAGCCGGTCCAGGTCGATCCCGGCTTCCTGATTGGGGCTCGAGACGAACATCTGCTCGAAGAAGGGCATGTTGGCCCGCGAGATCGGGCTCAGCGTGGAATCGTCGGTCGGCACCGCCCGCCAGCCGTGGATGACCAGCCCTTCCTCGGTGGCCAGGAACTCGATCATGCGCTTGGCGGCCGCCCGCTTCGGCGGGTCGGTTGGCAGGAAGGCCATGCCCACCGCGTAGTGGCCGGCATCCGGCAGGTCGAAGTCGACGATCGCGCGCAGGAACCGATCCGGCACCTGCAGCAGCATCCCGGCCCCATCGCCGGCGGCAGCGTCCGCGCCGGTGGCTCCACGATGGTCGAGATTCTCCAGGGCGGTGAGACCCTTGGCGACGATGTCATGCCGGGCCTCGCCCCCGAGATTGGCCACGAAGGCGACGCCGCAGGCGTCGTGCTCGAAAGCGGGATCGTAGAGTCCCTCGGCCGGGCGGGCGGGGTAGGACAGCATCGCCATCTGTTCACTCCCATCGGTTCGCGAAAATGCGGACAACGAGGGTGGGCCTGTCGGACCACGCCGACATTGAACGCACGGGGACTCTACAGGACGAGCCCGCGACGCGCTGGGTTCAGCGCATTCTGGACGGGTCTCGCCGGCGACTCACGACCGTCCCGCCTTGACCGATCGGCTTCCTGGGAGGGTGTGAATCCCGGGTTCCCGGGTCGGGAGATCCCCGCCTTCGCGGGGATGATGAAGCGCGGTGTGGCGTGAGGTCGGGCGCCTGGCGGCCGGTGTCTACTCGTCGTCGCGCGGTTCCGGCGCGGTCTGGCCGTCGTCCGATTCCGGTGTCGCGGTCGCATCCGCGAGAGGTGCTTCCGCGTCCTCGGTGGACGAGCCGTCGGCGACCGGGCCGGGCAGTTCGACCTCGGTCTCCCGGCCTGGGCGGAACTTCGTCAGCAGCGCGAGCAGCAGGACGCCGGCCAGACAGATGAGGATCGCGGCGAACTGGTTCTGGCGCAGCGGGCCGAACATGGTCTCGGACGGGTCGGTGCGCATGCCTTCGGTGAAGAACCGGCCGAAGCCGTAGAGCGCCAGATAGAGCGCGAAGACCTTGCCGCGGCCCATCCGGAAGCGCCGATCGGCCCAGATCAGGATGCCGGCGACCAGCAGGTTCCACAGCAGTTCGTAGAGGAAGGTGGGCTGGAAGGTCTCGTACTGTTCGAAGCCCGGCAGACGATGCTCGGGGGCGATCTCCAGGCCCCACGGCAGGGTGGTGGGATGACCGTAGAGCTCCTGGTTGAACCAGTTGCCCAGCCGTCCGAGGGCCTGGCCGACGGCGATGCCGGGCGCGAGGCTGTCGGCCAGCGCGGCGAAGCGGGCGCCCTTGATGCGGCAGGCGATCCAGGCGGCCAGCGCGCCACCGCCGATCGCGCCGTAGATCGCGATCCCGCCCTCCCAGATGAAGAAGACGCTCCACGGGTTGATGCCCGGCCCGAAGTAGTCGCTCAGGTGGGTCACGACGTGGTAGATGCGCGATCCGACGATGCCCAGCGGGATCGCCCACAGCATGACCGTCTCGAAGGTCTCCTGGGTACCGCCGCGGGCCCGCCAGCGGCGCAGGCCGATCATCCAGCCGGCGATGATGCCCGCTATCAGGCAGAGCGCGTAGAACCGGATCGTGAGCGGTCCGAGCGAGAAGCCGTTGATCGGCGGGCTGGGAATGAACAGCAACATCTAGATCACCTCGACGGACGAACCCGCGTGGACGGTGTGACAGGAACCGCGCTCGCCCGAGCGCCGGCGGAGGTGCCGCTCGCCAGCCCGCCTCATCGGCGGACGCCGGCGGCCAGGTCCGCCACCACGTGGCGCAGCTCGGTCAGGTCCTCCGGGGTCCCGGCGTCCTCGGCGGCCAGCAGGGTCTTCACCATGGCCGATCCGACGATCACCGCGTCCGCGTACTGCCCGACGGTGGCGGCCTGATCGCCGTTGGAGACGCCCAGGCCCACGCCGACCAGGCTTTCGGGGGCGAGCCGACGCAGTCTCGCCACCAGCTCGGGCGCAGCGGACGGGGCCGAGCTGCGGGTACCGGTCACGCCCATCACGGACGTGGCGTAGACCCAGCCGCGGCAGACCGCCGTGGTCGAGCGGATCCGCTCGTCGGTGGACGATGGGGCGACCAGGAAGATCCGGTCCAGGCCGCACGCCTCGGAGGCCGCCAGCCAGTCGGCTCCCTCGTCCGGGATCAGGTCGGGGGTGATCAGGCCGGCTCCCCCGGCGTTGGCCAGGTCGCGGGCGAAGGCCTCGGCTCCATAGCGGTCGACCAGGTTCCAGTAGGTCATCACCACGGCCGGCTTCCCGGCCTCCCGGACGGCCTCTACAGCCGTGAAGACGTCACGAACGCGGAGACCGCGTTCCAGGGCCCGGGTACCCGCCCGCTGGATCACCGGACCGTCCAGGATCGGATCGGAGTACGGCAGCCCGATCTCGACGAGATCGACGCCGGGGTGGTCGCCGTCCCCGCAGATGGCGCGGAAGGCGTCCAGAGAGCCGGCGACGCTCGGGTAGCCGACCGGAAGATAGCCGACCAGGGCCGCACGGCCCTCCGCCTTGGCGGCCAGGAGAGCCTGGCCGGAGATGCCGGCGTTCATGCGTCACCTCCGACGGCGTAGTCGGGCCTACCGGTCAATCCGAACCACTTTACGGCGGTGTCCACGTCCTTGTCGCCGCGGCCGGAGACGCACACCACCAGGATCGGCTTCGCATCGGGGTCGCTCTCGGCGATCCGGCTGCCCAACCTCATGGCGCCGGCCAGGGCGTGGGCGGATTCGATGGCGGGCATGATGCCCTCGGTCTGGGTGAGGGCGCGGAAGGCCTCCATCGCCTCGGTGTCGGTGACCGACTCGTAGGTCGCCCGTCCGGTCGCTGCCAGCCAGGAGTGCTCGGGGCCGACGCCCGGGTAGTCCAGCCCGGCGGAGATGGAGTGGCTCTCCTTGGTCTGGCCGTCGTCGTCCTGCAGGATGTACGTCCGCATGCCGTGCAGCACCCCCACCGAGCCGCCGGTGATGGCGGCGGCGTGGCGTCCGGTCTCGACGCCGTCCCCGCCGGCCTCGAACCCGTAGAGCGCGACCTCGGGAGTGTCGATGAAGTCGGCGAAGGTGCCCAGGGCGTTCGAACCGCCACCGACGCAGGCGAGCACGGCGTCGGGGAGCCGGCCGTGGCTGGCGGTGACCTGCTCGGCGATCTCGGTGCTGATCACCCGCTGGAACTCCCGCACCATCTTGGGGAACGGGTGCGGGCCCGCGACCGTCCCGATCAGGTAGTGGGTGTGGTCGACCGTGGCGACCCATTCCCGCATCGCCTCGTTCATGGCGTCCTTCAGGGTCTGGCTGCCGGATTCGACAGCCACCACCTCGGCGCCCAGCAACTGCATGCGCGCCACATTGAGGGCCTGCCGGTCGGTGTCGATCCGGCCCATGTAGACCCGGCACTCCAACCCAAAGAGGGCGGCGGCGGTGGCCGTGGCGACGCCGTGCTGGCCGGCGCCGGTCTCCGCGATGACCCGGGTCTTGCCCATCCGGCGGGTCAGCAGGGCCTGGCCGAGCACATTGTTGATCTTGTGCGACCCGGTGTGGTTCAGATCCTCACGCTTCAGCAGCACCTCGGCATTGCCGCAGAGCGCGGAGAAGCGGGGCGCCGCGGTCAGCGGGCTGGGCCGTCCGGTGTAGTTGGCACGCAGGTCGGAGAGCTCGGCCCAGAAGGCGGGGTCGGTCATCGCCTTCTCGAACTCGGCATCCAGCTGGGCCAGCGCCGCCATCAGCGCCTCGGGGACATAGCTGCCGCCGAAGAGGTCGAAATGCCCGCGCTCGTCGGGCAGGGTTGGTCGGGTCACCCGACCCATTAAACCAGCGATCCCCGCGCCCTCCGGGCGCCGACCGCGCCCGAGCCCGTGCACTAATTGCCAAATAGCGAGGCTTGGCCGGCCTATTCGTCGCGCGGAGCGACTATGTGGCAGAAAGTGCACGCATGGCTGCGACGGCGGCCCGCGGGTCGCCGCCGGTGACCAGCGCCTCCCCCACCAGGACGGCATCCGCGCCGGCATCGGCCATGCGCTGCGCGTCGGCCAGGCCGAGGATGCCGGATTCGGCGACCTTCACGGCGGCAGCCGGCACCAGGCCGGCCAGCTGCTCGAAGGCGGCCAGATCGACGTCCAGGGTCTTCAGGTTGCGGTTGTTCACCCCGATCAGCTCCGAGCCGGCGTCCACCGCGCGGCGCACCTCGTCGGCGGTGTGGGCCTCGACCAGGCAGGTGATTCCCAACTCGTCGCCGAGCGCCAGGAAGCCGGTCAGCTCGGCGTCGGTGAGGGCGGCCACGATCAGTAGGGCCAGGTCGGCTCCGGCGGCGCGGCCCTCCCAGAGCTGGTACTCGGTGACCACGAAGTCCTTGCGCAGCAGCGGCGTCGGAACCGCCTGCCGCACCGCCTCCAGATCGGCCAGCGAGCCGTTGAACCGGCGTTGCTCGGTGAGGACGGAGATCGCCGACGCTCCGCCGGCGGCGTACTCGCCGGCCAGCGAGGCGGGATCGGAGATGGCGGCGAGATGACCTTTGCTGGGGCTGGCCCGCTTCACCTCGGCGATGACGCCCAGCCCGTCACCGCGCAGCGCGGGAAGCACCGGCAGCGCCGGAGGCATGGCCTCGACGATCGCCTGCAGTTCGGCCAGCGGACGGGTGGCCATGCGTTCGGCGAGATCCTCGCGCACGCCCGCGATGATCTCGTCGAGCACCGTCATGAGATCTGACCGCGTCCCGCCCGCCGCAGCACGTCGGTGGTCACGACCGCGGTGAGCAGCAAGGCCATCGAGATCCAGAACAGCACCCAGTTCGGGCCCAGTAGGAAGGCGATCGCGCCGAGCACGAAGCCGATGCCGGCGATGACGCTGCCCGTCCAGGCGGCGACGGTCCGTCCGTGATGGACGTGTGCGCGGTGCTCCCCCGCCTGCTGCTCGCTCACTGTCTGCTCCTGCTTCGTCGGCTGGGTGCCATCTTGACAACCCTGCCGGATGGTTTCAACTACCAGGCGTCCCGAGCCGCACCAGGCGGGAGGCCTCCGCCACCGCACGGAGCACGGCCGCGGCCTTGTTCTCGACCTCGGCATCCTCGTTCGCCGGGATGGAGTCGGCCACGATCCCGGCCCCGGCCTGGACGTAGGCGACCTCGTCGGCGATCACCGCCGTACGGATCGCGATGGCTGTGTCGGAGTCACCGGCGAAGTCGAAGTACCCCACCACGCCGCCGTAGAGGCCCCGCCGGCTGGTCTCCAACTCGTCGATGATCTCCATCGCGCGCACCTTCGGGGCACCCGACAGGGTGCCGGCCGGGAAGCAGGCGAGGGTCGCCGCCAGCGCCGTCCGGTGCGGGGCCAGCGTCCCCGTCACGGCGGCCTCCAGGTGCATCACGTGGCTGTAGCGGCGCACCTTCATGAACTCGATCACGCTCACGCTGCCCGGGACGCACACCCGGCCCAGGTCGTTGCGGCCCAGGTCGACCAGCATCAGGTGCTCGGCTGCCTCCTTGGGATCCGCCAGCAGATCGGCCTCGTACTCGGCGTCCTGCTCCGGGGTGGCACCGCGCGGACGGGTACCGGCGATCGGGTGGGTGGTGGCCCGGCCGTCGCTCACCGTGACCAGGGCCTCCGGGCTCGAACCGACGACCGAGAAGCCCTCCAGGCGCAGCAGGTAGAGGTAGGGGCTCGGATTCTGCCGGCGCAGCACCCGGTAGACGTCGAGCGGATCGGCCGAGCAGGCGATCTCGAAGCGCAGGCTGGGGACGATCTGGAAGGCCTCCCCCGCCCGGATCTCCTCGATCGCCGCCGCCACCACCGCCTCGTACTCGGCGGAGGTCCGCTGCCGGCGCGCCACCGGCACGGGAGCGTCCGGGTCGCGCAGCGCGAGCAGGGGCTCGGTGGGGCGCCGCAGCGTCCGCGCCATCGCCTCCACCCGGACCCGGGCATCGGCGTAGGCCTCGGCGGCGTGCTCGGGAC
>JAIUOR010000028.1 GCA_020161795.1 Actinomycetota bacterium
TACAACCACCGCCGGCTCAACGAGTACGCCGGGGACATGCCACCGGCCGTCCTCGAGCAGGTCCACTACGCTCAGCAACAACCCGCAGCAGCAAGCTGAGGAGTCAACAAACCGAGTCTCCGGACATGCCGGGGCGGTTCAGGGGTAGGTCTGGCAAGGGGTTTTGCGGAGCGAGTCTTCTGTTGAGGTAGCAATTGCTCGCGCCTGAGCATGGGACGGACAGCCTCGGGGAGGGGGTGACCTGTTGATCCTTGTTCGTAGTGATGGAGCTGCGAAGGAGGTGCCTGATGGTCGAGGTTGTGTGGGACAGAACCCTCAAGGCTGATGGTGTTCGCGCCCGACTCCTTCCTCGTAGGACTGGGAAGCACGCGGCGTCCGTCGCCGACAGTGGATGTGCAGATGTCGACGTCGAGTCCACTGGATCCATGTCTATTTGGCGTTCGAGTCGGCTTGCCGGTCGACTCCACCCGGATGAGCCCGCAGTCGAGGCGCTGGGCGACTGGCTCCCAGGAAGCCGCGCGGCATGAGTACCCATGGTGAGGCCTGCTACTCCGGCGTGCAAGCCGACTCTCGGGGTGTGATCCTCCCGGCGGTCTGCCCTGATCCGGGCTCTCATCAGTATGGGCCCCAAGCCCGCTATATCAATGACCAGGCGTGGGTGCGACACCAAGTGTCGTTAGCACCGCCCGTGCCGGAGGTGGTAGTCCGCCGAGTACGCAAAGCCCTTCGGCGGATCGCGGACGCGGCTTAGGGTCTGATCCAATCCAGCGTGACCCGATCGCGTGTCCCGCCGCGCACGCCGAGCTTGGGTGCCCGGTGCACCACGGGTACTACGAGGTCGGCAATCACGCCGCGCTTCTCCAGGAGCGTGTAGCTCTGCCACCGCGTTTCGGCGTTGGAGCCTGCCAACTGGAGTACCCGCTGACTGTATCCGGACGTCTGCCTCAGACGTCGCTCGAGGCGGTCAATCTCTGGCTGAACCTGATCGCGTGCGGTTCTCAGGATGCTCATGTCCAGCTGAGTTGCAGACTCACGGCGCGCCTCATCCATGTACGCCTTGGCCTTTGCCAGCCTTTCTTGTAGTGCTGCGCGAGAAGCCGATACCTCCATATCTCGCTCGTCCGCGCGTGCCAGGAACTCCGGGTCCGAAAGCCGGGCTATCACCGCCTGCTCGACCAGGTCATCTAGATGCTTCATGGACACAGTCACATGCCCCATTCCACTGCGCTGGCCGGTACGGTAACCCTTGCACACATAGATGTTGTAGAACGTGGTCGGATCGTCGGGATTTCGGCGCTGGCGGCCCCTGTTCTGCTTCGCACGGATCAGTTTTGCTCCGCATGGCGTCAACTCCCCGTCTGGGCCAGGAACGACTGCGCCGCACTCGGCGATCCCTGACAAGAGGTAGGCGATCTTCCACTCGTTTGGATCGCGCCGCGGCCGCGCCTCATGGCGTGCGCGAAACTCCCACCATCGCGTGCGATCAACGAGTGCTGGCCACTGGGCTTCCACTCCGTCCAACACCTCGCCACGGAACTCCCGTAGCCCGGCGTACGCAGGTTTAAGCGCGACCTCAAGGATCATCTCGGTGGTCCATCCGGCATTTGCGCGTTTCGGGTTTCGGACCGGTCGGCGAGGCGGTACTCCGCGCCGGTTCCAGTCCGCTGCGACCTGGTATGCGCTCTCGCCGTCATAAAGTCTGTGGAACGCTTCCTTGACCAGCCCGGCCGGAGTGTCACCGGCGTCAGTGACCGGCTTCTCGTCCGGTTCGATCGATTCAAGCCGTCCCGTTTCGATCGATCGGCGGTAGCTATAGCCCCACAGGTTCTTGCCGTGCTTAGCCCCCTTCAATGCCTGGCGTTCTACGTCACGGAGGATCCTGGCCCTGGTCTGTGCTGCTTCTTGCTCGGCAAGGAGGGCGTCCAGTCCAGTGCGGAACTGATCGGACGGCTTGGACAGGTCGAACACTTGGCCGCTGTATGCCCAAAGGACACCAGGATCACCGGAGCCGGTCGGAGCGCAGGCGAGACGCAGATCGAGGTACGCCTGCAAGTCACGGGTTGAACGTGACGCCTCCCAGCACATGATCGCATCCATGGCGCGCGCCCGGATACCGTCCATCACCTCGACCCACTCTTGCCGCTCCTTACGGGCGTACTTGGATGCTGACGCGGTCTCCGACAGAATGCGGGTCACGGTCCAGCCTTCTCTGGCTGCCCACTCCAGCCCTAGCTCCTCTTGTTGAGCGACAGAACGTGACACACCTTTTGGATCTCTCGAGACCCGGTTGTACAGCCACACTTCCATCCGACTCACCTCACCGCAGTAGGATAAGCCCGCCTCGTAGGCTGCGGAAGCCCTCGGGGACTCACCCTGACATTCAACATTGACTGGTAGCAACCTCACCCTGCTCCTGGCGAGCCTGCTGTGGTTGGCCGCACGGCTCGGTGTACGTGGTTGGTGGCTGCGCGGTCTGGCCGTGATCGGAGTCGCCGGGTTCGTCGTGCTCTGTCACGGCGAGCCGAGCGTGGTGCGCGCGGCCGCGATGGGCTGCGTCGGCCTGGCCGCGCTGGGGTTCGGTGGTCGCCAGCGGGGGCTGCGCCAGCTGTCGTGGGCGGTGATCGCGCTGCTCCTGATCGATCCCTGGCTGGCCTCGTCGGCGGGTTTCGCGCTGTCGGTCACGGCCTCGGCCGGGATCATCTGCTGGGCGCGGGCCTGGGCCGGTGCCCTGGCCGGCTGGATGCCGCGCGGTCTGGCGGAGGCGATCGCCGTGCCGATCACCGCGCAGCTCGCCACCCAGCCGATCGTGGTTGCGATCTCGGGCCAGCTCAGCCTTGTG
The DNA here is from genome assembly GCA_020161795.1 of Actinomycetota bacterium. Classification (GTDB taxonomy): domain Bacteria; phylum Actinomycetota; class Actinomycetes; order Propionibacteriales; family Propionibacteriaceae; genus Propionicimonas. The sequence continues at coordinate 2,840 of JAIUOR010000028.1, forward strand.
GGAGTGCTGGCCAATCTGGTGGCCGGACCGCTGGTCGGCCCCACGACGGTTCTCGGTTTCGCCTGCGCGGCGGTCGGCCCGGTGTGGCCGGCGGGTGCGACCGCGCTGGGGTGGCTGGCCGGCTGGGGCGCCCAGGCGCTGTGCTGGATAGCGAATCTGGGCGCGCTGCTTCCGGCGGCGGCGATCCCGTGGCCGGCCACGCCGGCCGGGATAGCGGTGTTGATCGGGTTGAGCGCGGCGGGCTTCCTCCTGGGTGGCCGGTTGCTGCTGAGGCGTTGGCTCGCGGTTCTGGCGGGTCTCGGGCTGATGGCGGCGCTGCTGCGTCCGGCCACCGCACCGGGCTGGCCTCCGGCCGACTGGGTGGTGGTCCAGTGCGATGTCGGCCAGGGATCGGCCAGCATCGTCGCGGTGGCACCCGGGGAGGCGATCGTGGTCGACACCGGACCGGATCCGCCCGCGCTGGAGCGCTGCCTGAGCGCGCTGGGCATCCGGCGGGTGCCACTGCTGGTGCTCACGCACTTCCACGCCGATCATGTCGGCGGGCTGGGGGCGCTGGCGGGACGTGCGGTGGACGTGGTGCTGGCGCCGGCCGGCCACGCCGGTGCCGAGCGGGTTCCGCTCGTCCTGCCCGATGCCGAACCGATCGCGGCCGCGCCGGGCCTGGGGATGCGAATCGGGGACGTGCGGGTGGACGTGGTGTCGGCCCTGCCGGTTTCCGCGCCGCCGATCGCCGGGGAAGGGGAATCCAGCGGTGAGAACGACGGCTCGGTGGTGACCCGGATCGACACCGGGCGCGTGGTCGTCCTTGCCACCGGCGACATCGAGACCGCCGGCCAGGCGGCCGTCCTTGGCTCGGGCCAGCCGATCGTCGCCGACGTCCTGATCGTCCCCCACCACGGCTCCGCTCGCCAGACCGCGGAACTGTTCGCGGCCGTCGGTGCCCCGGTCGCCCTGATCGGCGTGGGGGAGAACACCTACGGACACCCCTCGGACAGCGCGCTGCGCCAGCTCTCCCAGGCGGGCAGCGCGGTCTTCCGCACCGACACCCAGGGGTCCCTCGCCGTGACCGTTGCGGAGGCAGGCCTCCAGGTGACAACCGAACGCCCGGGATGACCCGTCTGCGTCCACCTTCATGCCGGCCGCGCCCCGAGCGGGGCCGGGTCGCGTTCAGCATCCCGGGCATGGCGGATACCTCCGCCGTCTTGAGGTTGCCGGCTGAGGCCACGGTGCTTCGCGAAAGCGGCCCAACCGCCTCCTGTCAAAGGTATGGCAGGTTCTGTTAGGCTCCCCGCGTGGCATCCCGAGAGGAATTCATGGACGCGGCGCAGCGGGCCATCGGCGAGTCCCGAGCGAGCCTTGATCCCGACTATCCCCGCTTCCACATCGCACCCCCGGTGGGCCGGCTGAACGATCCCAACGGGCTGGTGGTGATCGACGGCGTCTACCACGTCTTCTACCAGTTCGGGCCGTTCTTCCCTCGCGACAAGGCCATCTACTGGGGGCACGCGTCCTCGGCCGATCTGGTCACCTGGCGCTCCCATGCCCCGGCGATTGCGCCCGCCGACTGGTACGACCGCAATGGGGTGTATTCCGGTGGCGCGGTGGTGCACGACGGCAGGGTCTGGCTGCACTACACCGGCAACGTCAAGGACGCCGAGGGGCGGCGCGAGGCCTACCAGTGTGCGGTCACCACCACCGACTTCGAGCACTTCACCAAGCTGGAGGCCAACCCGCTGATCTCCGGGCCGCCGGAGGGCTACACCGCCCACCTCCGCGATCCCTACGTGGTGCCCGACGGCGAGGGTTTCGCGATGTACCTGGGTGCCCAGCGGGCTGACAACACCGGCTGCGTCCTCGCCTATCACTCCGACGATCTGGTCGAGTGGCGGTTGGTGGGCGAGCTCACCTTCCCCGACGAGCGGTACGCCTCCTACGGCTACATGTGGGAGTGCCCGAACCTGCTGCGGTTGCCGGACGCGGACACCGGCGAGGAGTACGACGTCCTGATCGTCTGCCCCCAGGGCGTGGGCCCGCGCGGCGACGAGTTCCGCAACATCTTCCCTTGTGGATACCTGGTCGGACACCTGGACGGGACGCGGTTCACCCCGATCGGCGAGTTCGCCGAACTCGACAGCGGCTTCGAGTTCTACGCGCCGCAGGTCTTCACCGTCGCGCCGGGCGAGCCCGAGCAGCCCCCGCTGCTGGTGGGTTGGCTGGGCAACGGCTCGGAGGACGGGCAGCCCTCCCTGGCCGAGCACGGCTGGGTGCACGCGCTGAGCGTCCCGCGCGATCTCACCCTGCGGGGCGGACGGCTCCACCAGCTGCCGCGGCGGATCGCCGGGGAGCCGACCCTCCTGGAGATCGCCGGATCCGAGCTGGCCGGGGAGGCCCGTGAGCTGCCCGAACTGGCGGGCGTCCGGTCGTTCATCCTCGACCTCTCCGTCGACCAGCGGGATGCGTGGAGTCTCCGGCTCGGCAAGCGGGACGGTGCCCACGTGACGCTGGCCTTCGAGCGCGGCGCTCTCACCGTCGACCGCAGCACCACCCGCTACCCGCACGGTGGCGTGCGTCGGCTCGCCGTCCCCGATCTCGACCGGCTCGACGTGACCGTCGTTCACGACCGCTCGGTGACCGAGGTCTTCCTGGCCGCGGGGCACACCGCCTTCAGCCTGCGCAGCTACCTGGATCCCGATGGCTTCAGCGTCGCAGTCGCCGGTGACGCGGCCGTGGCCAACGCGGCTGCGGCCGTCCTGGAATAGGTGCGCAGCACGGCATGTCCATCCCTTGACACACCTGTCAATCGATTGACAGACTACTGCCAGCTCAACTCCCGCAGAGTGGCTCAGTTCGAGGAGGAACATCCCGCATGGATCACAGCCGCGTAGCCCGGACGGTCCTCGATGCCGTCGGCGGTCCCGCCAACATCTCCGCAGCCGCGCACTGCGCGACCCGACTGCGCCTGGTGCTGAACGACCAGGAGAAGGTCGATCAGGCCGCGCTCGACAACGACCTCGACATCAAGGGCACCTTCTCGGCGGCCGGAATGTTCCAGATCATCGTCGGCCCCGGCGACGTGGACGTGGTCTACGACAAGCTGATCGCCTCCGGGGTCAAGGAGGCGAGCAAGGCCGAGGCCGCCCAGGAGGCCGCCAAGCAGGGCAACCTCTTCACCCGTTTCATCAAGATGGTCGCCGACATCTTCGTCCCGGTGCTGCCCGCCCTGGTCGCCGGCGGTCTGATGATGGCGCTCAACAACATCCTCACCGCCCGCGGGCTGTTCGGAGCCGAGTCGCTGGTCGACCGCTGGCCGGCGATCACCGACATCGCCGCGCTGGTGAACATGCTGTCGGCCGCACCGTTCGCCTTCCTGCCGGTGCTCATCGGCTTCTCGGCCACCAAGCGGTTCGGTGGCAATCCCTACCTCGGCGCGACGATGGGCGCCGCGATGGTGATGCCGGAGCTGGTCAACGGCTGGGGTGTCGCCGCGGCGATCGCCGACGGCACAATGCCGTACTGGGAGATCTTCGGCATCGCGGTCGCCCAGGCCGGCTACCAGGGCCAGGTCATTCCGGTGCTGTTCGTCAGCTTCCTGCTGGCGACCATCGAGAAGCAGCTGCACAAGCGGCTCAAGGGCACCACCGACTTCCTGCTCACGCCGCTGATCACCATCCTGGTCACCGGCTTCCTCACCTTCATGCTGGTCGGTCCGCTCACCCGCCAGCTCGCCGACGCGATCTCCTTCGGCCTGCTCTGGCTGTACGAGTCGACCGGCTTCGTCGGTGGCCTGATCTTCGGCCTGCTCTACTCGCCGATCGTGGTCACCGGCCTGCACCAGAGCTTCCCGGCACTGGAGTTGACGCTGCTCCCGCCGGGCGGGCCCGGGTCGTTCATCTTCCCGGTGGCGTCCATGGCCAACATCGCCCAGGGCGGCGCGACGCTGGCGGTGTTCCTGGCCGCTCGGGACGCCAAGCTGAGGGGCATGTCGGGCGCGGCATCCGCCTCGGCTCTGATGGGCATCACCGAACCGGCGATCTTCGGTGTCAACCTGCGGCTGCGCTGGCCGTTCTTTATCGCCATCGGCTCGGCCGCCATCGGGTCGGCGCTGATCAGCATCTTCGACGTACGGGCGGTCGCACTGGGCGCCGCCGGCCTGATCGGCTTCGTCTCGATCGATCCGGTCGACATCCCGATGTTCATCGTCAGCGCGCTGGTGACCCTGGGCCTCTCCTTCGGCGTGGGCACCGTCTACGCCCGGAGCCGGGGACGGGCGTCGATCGCCGGTACCCACGTCGACGAGACGATCGAGGAGGAGGCCGTCGAGAACGCAGCGGCCGCCGCGGTCGTCCTTCCAGCCGGTGACGTGGAGGACTTCACGGTGACCGCACCCTTGGCAGGTGAGGCCATCCCGCTCGCCGAGGTGAAGGATCCGATGTTCTCCGGCGGGATGCTCGGCCCGGGTGCGGCGATCGTCCCCTCGGTGGGACGCGTGGTCGCGCCGTTCGACGGCGAGGTGATCGTCGCCTTCCCCACCGGCCACGCCTACGGACTGCGTTCGGCCAGTGGCGTGGAGGTCCTGATCCACGTCGGCATGGACACCGTTCAGCTGGACGGCAAGCACTTCACCGCCAAGGTGGGCGTCGGGCAGCAGGTGCGCCGTGGCGACCTGCTGGCGGAGGTCGACCTGGCAGCGGTCGCAGCGGCCGGTTACGACACCACCACGCCGGTGGTGGTCACCAATGCCACCGCCTACGAACGGGTGGACGCCGCCGTGAGCGGGCCGGTCGCGACCGGCGACCCCCTCCTGACAGCGGTCGTCCCGGTAACCGAGGCGGTCTAGGCCAACGGCTCGTCGTCGCCCTAGGTGGTGGCACCCTCGATGAGGGTGACCGGGAACTCCACCGGGGCTACGGCGGGCCGTCCGTCATCGCCCGAGCCGGCCTCGATGCGCTCCAGCAGCACCTCGACCGCGGCCCGGCTGATCTGCCGGATCGGTTGCTGGACGGTGGTCAGCCAGGGTGCGGCGGCTCGCAGCGCGTTGGTGCCGTCGAAGCCCACCACCCGCAGGTCGTCCGGCACCTTCCGGCCGGTCCGCCGGGCCCAATCCACCACCGCGCAGGCGGTGAGGTCATCGGTGGCGAACACGCCGTCGATCTGGTCCCGGAGGCGATCCAGCGCGGCGTCGATCAACCGGGTGCGCTCCGGTTCGGGGGTGCCGAACGCCACCGTGACGATCGTCGGCTCGATGCCGGCCGCGGCGAGCACCGCGCGATAGCCCGCCTCGCGGAGGTTCCGCGGGCCCGAGGTCGAGGTGAACAGCGCCGGACGGCGGCAGCCCCGCTGCACGAGCAACTCGGTGGCCATCCGGCCCCCGGTGGTGTTGTCGGCCCGGACGTTGGGGATGTGGTCGGCGAGCTCGCGGTCGATGGTGACCACCGGCAGGCGGGTGGTGGCGTACTCGGGGATGCTGTCGTTGTGCGCGCCGGAGATCAGGCCGTCGACCCGGTTGCTCTCCAGCTGCAGCAGGTAGTCGCGCTCGATCTCGCTGCGACCCAGGCTGTTGCACAGCAGCGTCCGGTAGCCCCGCTCGGCCAGGGCGTGCTCGAGCGAGACCGCGACCTCGCCGAAGAAGGGCAGCGCGACAGTGGGCAGGATGACGCCCACCGTCCGGGTGCGCTGGCCGAGCAGCGCGCGCGCCACCTCGTTGGGACGGTAGTGCAACTCGGCCATCGCCTGGGCGACGCCGTCCTTGGTGGACTGGCTGAGATAGCCGCGGTTGTTCAGCACCCGGGAGACGGTGGTGGGGGAGACCCCGGCCAATGCGGCGACATCGGCGATGGTGGGTTCGCGGCCCTGTCGTGCCACCGATGCCTCCTGACGCTGGACGGATGTCGTCCCCCGAATCCTAGTGTCAGCCGCTCCACAGCCGGTGTCGCGGGTCGTCGAGTCCTCAGGAGACGAGACGGGCGGCCGGGCTCGCCCGTGATGTGGGTGGGGCCGACGGCACCGGAGCGGCCCGATCCACAGCCGGGCGGATCGCCCCGTACCCTGGTCGCTGGAAGAGGATCGGAAGGGGAACGCGCATGGAACTGGGCCTGACCGGCATCTTCGCGGTGCTGTTCGCGGTCAGCTACGCGCGCGAACCGCGGCGCATGCGCTGTGCGATCTTCCTGTTCGGTGCGGTCTCCAGCCTGACGCTGAGCGTGATCGGTGCGCTGGGCACCGCGGTAGCCCGGCGTTCGGACGTGGCGGGGGCCTGGGCCCTGCTCGCTGTGCTGATCCTGATCATCGCCATGGTGGTGCTGGTGGCGGTGATGCTGGTGCTGAACGGGCTCACCATGGTGCGCAAGGAGGGCCGGCGGCTGTCCAACCTGTTGTCCCTGCTGCTCGGCCTGGGGATTCTGGGGGCGGTCGCCGCCGCGGTCGGCGCGGTCTCCGCCTCGGTCGTCACCGACTCCGTCCCGCTCGTACTGGGGGTGATCCTGCTCAGCCTGCCGATCGGCTTCCTCTCCTACGGCTTCCTCGCCTACCTGCTGTACTCGGCTGTCTACCAGGCCATCACCCGCCGCCGGAGCCGTCAGGTGGCAGCCGTCGTCGCTCTCGGATCCGGCCTGATCGAGGGCGAGGTCCCGCCGCTGCTGGCCAGCCGGCTGGACGGAGCGCGCCAGGCCTACGATGCCGCGGTCGCCACCGGCGGGCACCCGGTCATCGTCACCTCCGGCGGGCAGGGCGAGGACGAGCCGCGCCCGGAGGCCGAGGCCATGGCGGAGTACCTGCGCGAACGCGGCGTTCCCGCAGCGGCGATTCTGGCGGAGGCCGAATCCCGCACCACGCAGGAGAATCTGGCGAACACCGCCGCCCTGCTCGCCGAACGCGGCGTGGTCGGTCCGGTCGCGGTGGTGACCAACAATTTCCACGCGTTCCGGGCGGCAATGATGATGCGCAAGGCCGGCGTGGCCGGGTACGTCCTGGGGGCTCCCACCGCCGACTACTACTGGCCCAGCGCGACCATCCGGGAGTACCTGGCCATCCTGCGAGATCACCTCTGGTTCGTGGTGATCTCGGTGGGTCTGCTCTCGCTGCCGGCCGCCTGGTTCGCGTACAGCCTGCTGAGTTGAGCGGACGGATGTCGGCACCCGCTGGCATGCTGTAGCCCGTGGAGTCACCTTTCGGCAGCACCCTGCTGGTCATCGGCCCGGAGTCGCTGCTGGCCGGGCGCGCGGTCACCGAGCTGATCGCCGCCGGGCTCGCGCAGCGTCCGGAGGCTGCGGTCAATCGGATACCCGCCGGCGAGCTGACCGTCGGCGGCCTGACCGAGGCCACCGGGGGCTCCCTGTTCGCCGACGCCAGCGTGGTGGTGGTGGAGGAGTTGCCCGAGCTGCCTACCGACGTGGCCGATGCGCTGGTCCTGCTCGCGACGGATCCTGGGCCCGACCTGGCACTGGTTCTCGTCCACCCCGGGGGAGTGAAGGGCAAGGCCCTGCTCGACCGGCTGCGCAAGGCCGGCGTCCGCTCGGCGGACTTCCCTTCGCTGAAGGCATGGGAGTTGCCCCAGTTCGTGATCGCGGAGGCCCGCCGGGCCGGCGGCCGGATGGAGAAGCCGACCGCCGAAGTTCTGGTCAATGCCGTAGGCACCGACCTGAACGCCTTGGCGTCGGCGGTGCGGCAGTTGATCGATGACGGCGAGGACCAGTTGCTCACCGAGGCCGCCGTTCGCCGCTACTTCGGCGGCCGGGCCGAGGTGCGCAGCTACGAGATCGCCACCGATGCGTTGGCCGGCCAGACCGGCTCGGCGCTGGAGAAGCTCCGGTGGGCGTTGGCGACCGGAGTCGGGCCGCCGCAGGTCACGGCGGCGCTGGCCGCGAACCTGCGCGAACTCGGGAAGTACCTGGATGCTCGTGACGACGGCCTGCGCGATGCCCAGATCGCCCAGCGGATCGGCGTCCCGCCCTGGAAGCTGAAGTCGCTGGGCCCACTGTCACGGCAGTGGCAGGCGGCGGGTGTGGCGCGGGCAATCGGGGCGGTGGCCCGGGCCGACGCCCAGGTGAAGGGGGCCAGCAGCGATGCCGGTTTCGCGCTGGAGCAGATGGTGCTGACCATCATCGGCTGCCGCGGCCGGAACTGAGCCGACGCCGCGGGCAAACAGAAACGCCGCCCGGAGCGGGCGGCGTCACGTTGTGGCTGGGCTCAGAGAGCGGCAGCCTTGGAGGCGATGGCCGACTTGCGGTTCGCCGCCTGGTTCTTGTGGATGACGCCCTTGGACGCGGCCTTGTCGAGCTGGCGGTTCGCGGCCTTCGCGTACTCCTGCGCCTTCTCGGTGTCACCTGCGGCGACGGCCTCGTTGAACCGGCGCACGTGAGTGCGCAGGGAGGACTTCACAGCCTTGTTGCGGAGACGAGACTTCTCGTTGGTCAGAATCCGCTTCTTCTGGGACTTGATGTTCGCCACAGGGCTTGCCTTCTTGGTCGGTGATCGTGCTGGTGGCATCCGGAACGGACGCGACCACCAACCCTACCAAAGCCACCCGTTACCCACCAAGTTGCGCCGTGACCCCGACGATCGGGTGCACTTTCTGCCAAATAGCGCACCTGCGGCGACAGATTCGTCGCGCGCAGCGATTATGTGGCAATTACTGCACCGGCGGGGTTGCGTGGGGCGGCCCGGGGAGCCGGGGGTGGAGTGGGAGGGGAGGGATGGGAGGAGCGAGGCGGGGGCGGGCGACCGAGCGCGACACGGTAAGGTATGACGTCGGTCCCCAACCAGGAAAGCTGCATGCCCGCACCACGCCCCGGCGCGACGCCGTCGGAGATCATTCGCAACTTCTGCATCATCGCCCACATCGACCACGGTAAGTCGACGCTGGCCGATCGGATGCTGCAGCTGACCGGCGTCGTGGACGAGCGCTCGATGCGCGCCCAGTACCTGGACCGGATGGACATCGAGCGCGAGCGCGGCATCACCATCAAGTCCCAGGCGGTCCGGATGCCGTGGACGAAGGACGACACCACCTACGTCCTCAACATGATCGACACCCCTGGCCACGTCGACTTCACCTACGAGGTCTCCCGCTCGCTGGCCGCCTGCGAGGGCGCCATCCTGCTGATCGACGCCGCGCAGGGCATCGAGGCCCAGACCCTGGCCAACCTGTATCTCGCCCTGGAAGCCGATCTGCACATCATCCCGGTGCTGAACAAGATCGACCTGCCCAGCGCCCAGCCCGAGAAGTACGCCGCCGAGATCGCGCACCTGGTGGGCTGCGAGCCGTCCGACGTCTTCCAGGTCTCGGCCAAGACCGGCGAGGGCGTCCGGGAACTCCTCGATCACATCGTGGCCGACATCCCGCACCCGGTCGGCGACCCCAAGGCCCCGGCGCGGGCGCTGATCTTCGACTCGGTCTACGACACCTACCGGGGCGTCGTCACCTACGTGCGGGTCGTCGACGGCGAGTTGAATCACCGCGAGCGCGTCCTCATGATGTCCACCAAGGCCACCCACGAGACCCTGGAGGTCGGGGTGATCTCGCCGGAACCGATCAAGGCGGCCGCCCTCGGCGTCGGCGAGGTGGGCTACCTGATCACCGGTGTGAAGGAGGTGCGCCAATCCCGGGTCGGCGACACGGTGACGGTCGCCTCGCGTCCGGCCGGTACCAGCCTGGGCGGCTACCGGCAGCCGCACCCGATGGTGTACGCCGGGCTCTACCCGATCGACGGCGCCGACTTCCCCGAACTCCGGGAGGCGCTCGACAAGCTGCAGCTCAACGACGCCGCCCTGGTCTACGAGCCGGAGACCTCCGGCGCCCTCGGCTTCGGCTTCCGGGTGGGCTTCCTGGGTCTGTTGCACATGGAGATCGTCCGGGAGCGGCTGGAGCGCGAGTTCAACCTCGATCTGATCTCCACCGCCCCCAACGTCGTCTACCGGGTGGTGATGGAGGATGGCACCGAGCACACCGTCACCAACCCGTCGGAGTACCCCGACGGCAAGATCGCCGAGGTGCACGAGCCGGTGGTGCGAGCGACGATCCTCACCCCGACCGAGTTCATCGGAACCGTGATGGAGCTGTGCCAGAATCGCCGCGGCGTTCAGACCGGCATGGACTACCTCAGCGAGGATCGGGTCGAGATCCGTTACCTACTGCCGCTGGCCGAGATCGTCTTCGACTTCTTCGATGCCCTGAAGAGCCGGACGAAGGGCTACGCCTCGCTCGACTACGACGAGGCCGGCGAGCAGGTCGCCAAGCTGGTCAAGGTGGACATCCTGCTGCACGGCGATCCGGTGGACGCCTTCAGCTCGATCGTCCACAACGACTCGGCGTACAGCTATGGCGTCGCGATGGCGAAGAAGCTGAAGGAACTGATCCCCCGGCAGCAGTTCGAGGTGCCGATCCAGGCGGCCATCGGGGCCCGGGTGATCGCCCGCGAAACCGTGCGTGCGATGCGCAAGGACGTGCTGGCCAAGTGCTACGGCGGCGACATCAGCCGTAAGCGCAAGCTGCTGGAGAAGCAGAAGGAAGGCAAGAAGCGGATGAAGATGGTCGGCCGGGTCGAGGTGCCGCAGGAGGCCTTCGTCGCCGCGCTGTCGACCGGCGAGACCAAGTCCGACAAGAAGTAGGTCATGGCGCCGTCGGCACCGCCGCCGGGCGATCCGGCACCCTCGGACGGATCCCTGCCCGCCAGTGCCCTAGCCGCCCGAGCGCCGCTCAGCCTCTACCTGCACGTCCCGTTCTGCGCGACCCGCTGCGGGTACTGCGACTTCAACACCTACACCGCCGCCGAACTCGGATCGGCTCCCGGCGCCAGCCAGCGGGCCTACCTGGACGCGGTGCGCTCCGAGCTCGACCTCGCCGCGCGCGTTCTCGGCCCGCGGCCGGTTCAGACGGTCTTCTTCGGAGGAGGCACGCCCACCCTGCTGCCGCAGGCCGAACTGGCCGGTCTGCTGGCCGCCGTGCGAGCCGCGTTCCCGCTGGCCGCCGACGCCGAGATCACCACGGAGGCCAACCCGGAGTCGGTCGACCCCGGCTATCTCGCGGCGCTCACCGAGGCAGGCTTCAACCGGCTCTCGCTGGGGATGCAATCCAGCGTGGGGCACGTCCTGTCCGTGCTCGACCGGCGTCACACGCCGGGCCGGGTCGGTCAGGTGGTCGGCTGGGCGCGGGCGGCCGGATTCGGATCGATCAGCCTCGACCTGATCTACGGCAGCCCCGGTGAGACCGCCGACGACTGGCGGACGAGCCTGCGAGCCGCCCTCGGGCTGGAGCCCGACCATCTCTCGGCTTATTCGCTGATCGTCGAGCCCGGCACCCGCCTGGCCGCGCGGATCAAGCGCGGTGAGTTGCCGGGTGTCGACGACGACGTGCACGCCGACTACTACCTGATCGCCGAGCAGGAAATCGCGGCCGCCGGCCTGGAGTGGTACGAGGTGAGCAACTGGGCGCATCCCGGACACGCCTGCCGCCACAACCTGGCCTACTGGCGCAGCCGCGACTGGTGGGGGATCGGGCCGGGGGCCCACTCCCACGTCGGCGGGGTGCGCTGGTGGAACCTGCGCCACCCGGCCCGCTACAGCGCCCGGTTGGCGGCCGGGGAGAGCCCGGCCGAGGCCCGGGAGATCCTCGACGCCGGTGACCGCCGGGTCGAGCGCGTGCTGCTGGAGCTCCGGCTGGCGGAGGGTCTCGACCTGGCCGTGCTCACCCCCTCCGAGCGGGCCAGGGTGCCGGCGATCCTGGCCTCAGGCTGGGGCAACGTCGCCGACAACCGGCTGCGACTGACCCTGGAGGGCCGCCTGCTGGCCGACGGGATCGTGCGCGACCTGCTCGACTGAGCGCGCTCCGAACCCCGACCTGGGCAGTTGTGGGAGCATTTGCACCCGGTATGCCTGGAATCCAGGCGATCGGTGCCGTTTCGGGCGAGTTCGGTGCGAATCCCCCCGGGCTGCCGTGGCTAGGGAACCAGGAGCACCTTGCCCGTGGTGTGGCGCCCCTCCAGTGCGCGATGCGCCTCGGCTGCCTCGGCCAGCGGATAGCGGGCGCCGATCCGCACCTGCAACGTGCCGGCCAGTACGGCATCGAACAGGTCGCCCATCCGCCATTCGATCTCGGTGCGGGTGGCGGTGTAGTGCGCCAGGGTTGGGCGGGTCACGTACAGCGACCCGCCGGAGTTGAGCCGCTGCAGGTCGAACGGGGGCACCTGGCCGGAGGCGCCACCGAAGAGCACCAGCAAGCCGCGGCGGTGCAGCGAGGCCAGCGAGGCGTCGAAGGTGGCCCGCCCCACGCCGTCGTAGACCACGTGGACGCCTGCGCCCGCGGTGAGTTCCCGAACCAGTGGCGGCAGCTCGGCGGTCAGGTCGGCCAGGGCCGAGTAGTCGATCACCTCCGCCGCGCCGGCGGCCCGGGAGAGCTCGGCCTTCTCGGCCGAGCCGACGGTGGTGATCACGCTTCCGCCCCGCGCCGTCGCCAGCTGGGTGGCCAGCAACCCGACGCCGCCCGCACCGGCATGCAGCAGCACGTCGTGCCCTGGACGAACCTCGAAGGTGGAGTTCACCAGGTAGTGGGCGGTCATTCCCTGCAGGGGCAGCGCCGCTGCCTGAACCACGTCGATCCCATCCGGCAGCCGCACCGCGTCGGAGGCGTCGACCGACACGAACTCGGCGTAGGAGCCGGGAGCGTTGTCCCAGGAGACCCGGTCACCGACTGAGAAGCCGTCGACGTCCTCGCCCAGGGCCACGACCTCGCCCGCCCCCTCGGAGCCCACTACGTGCGGGAAGGCCATGGGGTAGACACCGGAGCGTCGATAGGTGTCGATGAAGTTGACCCCTGCCGCCGCCACCTTGACCAGCACCTGACCCGACCCCGGTTGGGGTTCGGGCAGCTCGACGTAGTCCAGTACTTCCGCTCCGCCCGGCTCCCGGGCCACCACCGCACGCATGAAACGAGCCTACGCCTCCCGGACTGTCACCGGTCATCGGCGCAAACCCGGAAGCCGGCGCCAGGCACGACCGCGCCGGCATGCCCCGCGCGGATCACCCGGCGGTCTCACCCTTCACTACGGTCCGGGGGCCGGTCCGCGGCGGACTTAGGGTGCTGCCGTGACCCGCTACTCCCGTGATGTGCTGGCGCCTGGCTGGCAGCAGGCGAACCGGAAGGTGTCGGTGGAGAAGCCGGTCGAGCTGGGCCTGGTGGTCGAGGATCCCACCTCGGGGTTCGTGGGCGCGGTGGTGCGCTGGGAGAACGGCCTGGTGGTGCTGGAGGACCGTAAGGGAGCTCGTCGCAGCTTCCCCTTCGGCCCCGGTTTCTGGGTGGACGGCGAACCGGTCGCGTTAACGCCGCCGCGGCGCTCTCGTCCGGCCGCGCCGACGCACAATGCCTCCGGATCCCGGGTTGCCGCCGCGGCGCCGGCCAAGGTCGCCCGCGCGTCCCGGATCTACGTCGAGGGACGACACGACGCCGAACTGGTAGAGCGAATCTGGGGCGACGATCTGCGAGTCGAAGGAGTCGTGGTCGAGTACCTCGGCGGGATCGACGACCTGCCGGCGATCGTCGCCGAGTTCCGGCCCGCGCCGGGCCGGAGGCTGGGCGTGCTGGTGGATCACCTGGTGGCCGGCACCAAGGAGACCCGGATCGTCCAGCAGGTGCAGGGCGAGCATGTGCTGGTGACCGGCCACCCGTTCATCGACATCTGGGCGGCGATCCGGCCGCAGCAGGCAGGGCTGGAATCCTGGCCTGAGGTGCCGCGCGGGCAGGACTACAAGGCCGGCCTCAGCCGCGCGTTGGGCCGCCCGGCCCGCAGCCAGGCCGACATCGCCGCCACATGGCAGTGGCTGCTGGGACGGGTGCGCAGTTGGCGTGACCTCGACCCGGCGCTGCCGCGCGAGGTGGAACGGCTGATCGACTTCGTGACCACAGACGAGCTGGAGCAGTGACGTGCAGACCGAATGGGTGTCTCAGCAATTGCAGGACGTGGCCGAGCGGGTCATCCTGCCGCGATTCGGCGCCCTCGCCGAGGGGGAGATCGAAGAGAAGAAGCCGGGCGATGTGGTGACGATCGCCGATCGCGAGGCCGAACTGGAACTGGTCCGGATCCTCTCGGTGGCCGACCCCGGCTCGCTGGTCGTGGGGGAGGAGGGCGTGTTCGCCGACCCGGTCCGGCTGGAGGCCCTGCCGGAGGCGGACCGCGCCTGGGTGATCGACCCCGTCGACGGCACGAAGAACTTCTCCCGCGGGTCGGCCGACTTCGCCGTGATGCTGGCCGAGGTGCGGCGCGGCGTGACGGTGCGCGGCTGGATCTGGCAGCCGGTCCACCAGCGGATGTACATCGCCGAACTGGGGGCAGGGGTGCGCTGCAACGATGAGCCGGTGCACCGCGAGCCGGTCGACCGCGCGGTGCCGCTGGGCGCCAGCTACGTCCCGTTGCGCGGCGAGGATGCGGCGCGGATCGATGTGCGCCGTTCCTGGGGATCCTGCGGCATCGACTACCCCAAGCTGATCGCCGGCGAGGTCGACTTCCTCACCTACCGCTCGATGTTCCCGTGGGATCACCTGCCTGGCGGGCTGATGGTGGCCGAGTTCGGCGGCCGGGTCGCCAGCGAGGACGGAACCGAGTTCCGGGCCGGCGTGATCGGACGCCGGCTGATCGCAGCGATGCGGCCGCAGACCTGGACGACCGTTCGCGACGCGCTGGCCGACACCCATTGAGGCTTGCTGCGCGGCATGGCACAGTGAGGCCATGACCGACAACGACGACATCAAGGCCAAGATGCGCGAAGCACTGACCAAGAAGCAGGCAGGACACGAGTCGAACGTCGGCGACGAGGGCCACCACAAGGAGAAGGGCCCGCAGTCCCGCGGCCGTCAGGGCGGTGCCCGTGAGTTCCGCCGCAAGGCCGGCGGATAGGCCGAACCGGCCGACGGAGTCGCGTCCCGATCCCGCCGGGCCTGCCTAGAGCAAGGGAATGGTCCGTCCGGGGTGGATGCCGTCGGCTGCCAACTGCTCGTAGATGATCGGCAACGCCTCGTGGACGACCTCCTCGGGGAAGGGCCATTCCCCGGCCGCGTAGGCGTCGGCGAGCTTCACTCCCCGGCGAGCGAGGTGCTCGGCCTGGCCGTAGAGCCCGGAGATCCGGGCCCGCTGGTCGAAGGCGTACATCCGGTCGATGGTGCGCCCGTGGCCGGGAACCAGGATGGTGTGCTCGTTCACCAGGCCGAGGATGCCGTCCACCGCGCTGGGCCATTCCTTGGGATAGCAGTCCGGGCCGAAGGCCGGTGGGCCGGATTCCTCCAGCAGGTCGCCGGCGAAGATCACGTCGGCATCGGGAACCACCGCCACCGTGTCACCGTCGGAGTGCCCCCGTCCGAAGTGGACGAGTTCGACGCGGCGGTCGCCCAGGTCGATCACCCGCGCCAGGGTGAAGGGATGGGTGGGCGCGGTCAGCGCGGTGACCGGGACGCCGGCCTCGGCGGCGCTGGCCGCCAGCCCGTCTGACCGCAGCCAGTCGGTGAGGGTGCGATGGCCGTAGCTGGGCACGCCGTCGAATCCGGCCAGCCCGAAGAAGTGATCCCAGTGCCAGTGCGTCACCAGCACGGCCCGGACGGGTACCCCGGCGGCCGCCTCGGCGGCGCGCCGGATCGCCGCTCCCTGGGCCGGTGAGGAGCCGGTGTCGATCACCAGTGCGGCGTCGCGGCCCACGACCAGGCCGATATTGACCGATGCCGGTTCTGCGACCGCCACGAATACGTGATCGGCGATCGGCTCGAAGGCTGCCAGGCTGGTCTGCATGGAGCCAGCGTAACGGGACGATCCGGAATTCAGCCGACCTTCTTTGTGGGCTTCGACGAGGCGGACCTGGTGGCGTAGCCGGGTGCCTTACCGGTCACCTTGAGCTTGATCTTCTTCCCCTTGTCCTTGGCGGTCAGGGTGTAGGTCGGGCCGGTGGCCTTGCTGATCTTCTTCTTTCCCCGGTACCACTGGTAGGACATCACGATCGCGGAACCGCCGCGCACCGCCACTGCCTTCACGGTCAGGGTCTTGCCGACCTTGGTCAGGCCGTCGATCTTCGGCTTGGGGATACTCAGCGTGCCGGCGGCGACCTTCTTGGTGGCCTTCGACTTCTTGGTGGTCTTGGCGTAGCCGTCCTTGGTGCCGGTGACCTTGACGGTGATCTTCTTGCCCTTGTCCTTCGGCACCAGGGTGTAGGTGGACTTGGTGGCGCCCACGATCTTCGTGCTGCCCCGGTACCACTGGTAGACCAGCTTCACCCCGGTCGGCTTCCACTTCCCGGCCTTCGCGGTGAGCGTCTTGCCGACCTTCACGGTGCCGGTGATCTTCGGCTTGGGCGTGGTCGAGAGGTCTTCGGGGGTGACCCGGAAGACCTTCACCTCGTAGCTGATCGGATCGGACGACACCCCCTTGATGGTCACCCGGTAGGTGTCGACCGCTCCGGGCTTGGGAGCCGTGAGCTTCGCGGTCTCCCAGACCAGCGCGGGGTCGCCGATGTAGTCACCGCTGTTGATGAGGTTGTCGATCTTGAGCGGGGCACCGTTGCGGGTCATCGTCACGGTCGCGTTGGCGCACCATTCGGCACCCGAGCCCTTGCAGGCTTCGTCGGGCAACCCGTACGACCAGCGCCGACTGGTGGGCATGGCCTCCCAGGGGAAGTACCCCGCGGACGGCCATGCCGTTCCGCCGTCGGGGCGTGAGTTGGCCTGTTCGGCCTCCTCGCCGTTGACCAGGACGGCGTTGGTCCGGTTGGTCGAACCGGTCCCGAACTCGGAGGCGGGCGGGTAGAGCAGCCACCGCCGATGTCCGACCTCCTCGTTCCCGACGTAGGGATCGTCCATGTAGAGCGCGATGGATCGAGCCGAGGCGCCGTCGGCGCTGCCCCAGCTGATGGCGATGTTGGAGCGGGCTGCGGCGTCGGCGCCCTGTTCGCTGTAGCACTCCCAACTCGGATCCGGCTCATGGGTGAGATCGTCGTTGGCGAGCATGATCAGCGCGGCCTGGCGGGCGAGGGCGGAGTACGACGTGTTCTCGGTGACCGGTTGTAGCCCGGCCATGGCGCGGTAGTAGTTGATGGCCGCGAAGGTCGCCTTCCGGGAGGCCTTCGACTCCTCGCCAACCGCCTGCTTGGGCTGGGCCTCGGGCTCGCCGTCCTGGCACTTCTTCGGATCCCCGGTCCACCCCGACGGGGTGTCCAGCGCGGGGAGGAGCCAGTTGGTGTAGGCGTCGGCGACGGCCTTGCGGGAGTCGGTGTCGATGGTGTCAGCGGCCGCCGCGGGCGCAACGAAAAGACCCGCGATGAGGACGACCAGGCTCAGGAGCAGCCTGCCGGCGGTCAGCAACCCCTTCATGAACCCCCCGATCACGCCGGTCTGCCTGAATGAAACTTAAATCAACAGGGGGGTCCGGGGCAAGTCGCACGGGTCACCCAGCTCTCCTGCCAGGGTTGGCCTTCCCCGGTGGCTTGGCGGAGCCTCGGAGAGGTGTCCGTCTTGCTTACCCGGAGATCCGCCGGCGTGGCGCCGAGTGGTGGAATGCGGGGGATTCGCCGGGCGGATAGACTGGCACTCAACCCTGGAGAGTGCCAAGCAGCGTGGGAAGGACGGCCATGCTTGACGACCGCAAGCTCGCGATCCTGCGGGCGATCGTCACCGACTACGTCTCCATGCGCGAACCGGTCGGCTCGCGAGCCCTGGTCGAGCGGTACCAGCTGGACGTCTCGCCGGCGACCGTCCGCAATGACATGGCGGTGCTGGAGGAGGAGGGCTACATCACCCAGCCGCACACCTCCGCCGGACGGATTCCCACCGACAAGGGCTACCGGTTGTTCGTCGACCGGCTGGGTACGGTGAAGCCGCTCTCGCCCTCCGAACGGCGTGCGATCGAGACCTTCATGACCGGCGCCCTGGATGTCGACGACCTGGTGCGGCGCACCGTACGGCTGCTCGCCCAGATCACCCAGCAGGTCGCGATCGTGCAGTACCCGATCGACCTGGGCTCGTCCATTCGCCATATCGAGCTGGTCACCCTGGGCGGCGGCCGGGGGCTGGTGATCGTGGTCACCTCGGCCGGACGCGTGGATCAGCGGGCGATCGAGACCGGTGGCGCCGGCGAGGAGACCGTCGCCGACCTGCGCGGACGGCTGAACGCCGCCCTGATCGGCCTCTCCTCCGAACGCGCCGCGTCGAAGGCCGGAGCGCTGCTGGACGAGCTTCCGCCCGAGTTGCACCCGCTCGGCGCGGTGGCGATAGCCGCGATCCTGGACGTCCTGGGCACCCGGGAGACCGGACGGGTGGTGGTCGGCGGCGTGCCCAACCTCACCCGGTTCGCCGATCAGTTCGAGACCACCGTCAAGCCGGTGCTGGAGGCCCTCGAGGAGCAGGTCATCCTGCTGCGGCTGCTCGGCGAGGCCGTCGGCGAGGACGACGTCACCGTCCGGATCGGTCACGAGAACCCCTATGCCTCGCTGCAGTCGACCTCGGTGGTGGCCAGCAGTTACGGAACCGCGCCGGAGGCGTGGGCGACCCTGGGTATCGTCGGTCCGACGCGGATGGACTACCCCTCGACCATGGCCGCGGTCCGCGCGGTCGCCCGGTACGTCGGGCGCTTCCTGGCTGAAGGATGATGAGTGAGCACTGACTACTACCAGGTGCTGGGCGTGTCCCGCGATGCCAGCGCCGAACAGATCAAGAAGGCCTACCGCCGGCTGGCGATGAAGTACCACCCGGACGTGGCCGACACCCCCGACGCCGCGGACAAGTTCAAGCAGATCGGTGAGGCCTACGAGGTGCTGCACGATCCGCACAAGCGGTCGGTCTACGACCGCGGCGGCGATCCGCTGGGCAACGCGACCGGTGGCTTCGGCGGGTTCGGCGGCGGTGCCTTCGACTTCACCAACCTGGTGGACGCGATGTTCGGCGCCCAGGCCTCCAGCCGCGGCCCTCGCTCGCGCACCCGACGTGGCCAGGACGCCCTGGTGCGGCTGAACCTGACCCTGGCCGAGGCCGCCTTCGGCGTGACCAAGCCACTGCGGGTGGACACCGCTGTGGTCTGTCCCAAGTGCAACGGTGGGGGCGCCAACCCCGGCAGCTCGCCGGTCACCTGCACCACCTGTCACGGCCAGGGCGAGGTCACCCAGATCCAGCGCTCCTTCCTGGGCGACATCCGCACCTCGCAGACTTGCCCGGCCTGCCGCGGCTACGGCACCGTGATCCCCGATCCGTGCGGGGAGTGCTCCGGTGAGGGACGGGTGCGCAGCAGCCGGACGATCAACGTCAAGATCCCGGCCGGGGTGAACACCGGTAACCGGATCCACCTGGACTCCCAGGGCGAGGTCGGCCCCGGCGGAGGCCCGGCCGGCGACCTCTACGTGGAGCTCACCGTGGCCGGACACGACACCTTCCGGCGTAACGGCGACGATCTCGAAGTGGTCGTGAAGGTGCCGATGGCCGCTGCGGCGCTGGGCACCGAGGTCGAGATCGCCACCCTGGAAGCCGAGCGAGAGGATCTGGCGGCCGAGCAGGGCACCGTCTCGGTGACGATTCCGGCAGGCACCCAATCCGGCACCCGGGTAGCGGTGCCGGGGCGGGGCGTGCCCAAGCTGCGCGGCGGAGGCCGGGGCGAGCTGGGCGTGACGCTGCTTGTCCAGACGCCGATCAAGCTCGACGATGAGCAGCGCGAGCTGCTGCGGCAGTTCGCCGAACTGCGCGACGAGAGCCGTCCCGAGGTGGCTGCGGCCAAGCACAAGGGCGGCGTCCTGGGGTGGTTGAAGGAGGCCTTCTCATGACCGAACCGCTTTTCCTGTCCTTCCTGGACGATCCCCAGCTGGGTGGCCGGGTCACCCTGGCCGGCGACGAGGGTCGCCATGCGGCTCAGGTGCGCCGGATCCGGCTCGGCGAGGTGATCTGGATC
The DNA here is from genome assembly GCA_020161795.1 of Actinomycetota bacterium. Taxonomy (GTDB): domain Bacteria; phylum Actinomycetota; class Actinomycetes; order Propionibacteriales; family Propionibacteriaceae; genus Propionicimonas. The sequence goes on from JAIUOR010000028.1 coordinate 22,735, forward strand.
AGCGACGGGGCGGGGACGGCCGTGCGTGGCCCGGTGGTGGAGGCCGCCAAGCAGCAGGTGACGATTGAGGTCGCCGAGGTGGTGCACGCCCCGGCCGGCCCGGTGCGCTATGTCGCCGTGCAGGCGCTGCCCAAGGGCGACCGTGCCCAGCAGGCGGTGGAGATGCTGACCGAACTCGGCGTGGACGAGATCGTCCCCTGGCAGGCCGAGCGTTCGGTGGTGAAGTGGAGCCCCGACCGGGTGGAACGCGGCCTCACCAAATGGCGTGCGGTGGCCCGCGAGGCCGCCAAGCAGTCCCGCCGGTTCCGCGTCCCGATCGTCAGCGCGCCGCTGACCACAGCCGAGCTGGCGCTGCGGATCGCCCAGACCGCGCTGACCGCCGTCCTGCACGAGACCGCCACCGACCCGATCGCCGGGCTCGACGTCCCTGGCTCGGGCGAGATCATGTTCATCGTCGGCCCGGAAGGCGGGCTCACCGACGACGAGGTGGCGACCTTCGAGACCGCCGGCGGCAAGGTGGTGCTGATCGCCGACACCGTGCTGCGCACCTCGACCGCCGGGGTCGTCGCGCTGGCACAACTCCAGGCGCTCAGTGCCCGTGACGCCGGCTGACCTCCCGTCGGTGGCTGAGGTCGGCCGCGGGCCGAGGCTCGAAGCCCCGAGCCCCTCATCGGGCCATCCCCGCGAAGGAGGGGATCTCTCCCGACCCCCGTTCGGCTTCCGCCCGGATGTCGTCCTGCCCGGCGGCCGCGGCCGCACCGGCGTGATCTCCACCCCGCACGGCGAGATCCGCACGCCGGCCTTCATCGCGGTGGGCACCAAGGCCACCGTCAAGGCGGTGCTGCCCGAGTCGGTCGCCGCGGTCGGCGCACAGGCGGTGCTGGCCAACGCCTACCACCTCTACCTGCAGCCCGGTTCCGACATCGTGGACGCCGCCGGCGGGCTGGGGGCGTTCATGAACTGGCCGGGCCCGACCTTCACCGACTCCGGCGGGTTCCAGGTGATGAGCCTGGGCGTCGGGTTCAAGAAGGTGCTGGCGATGGACACCGTCGGCCTTGCCAACGACGACGTGATCGCCGAGGGCAAGCAGCGGCTGGCCCACGTGGACGACGACGGCGTCACCTTCCAGTCGCACCTCAACGGCGACAAGCACCGCTTCACCCCCGAGGTGTCGATGCGGATCCAGCACGAGCTGGGCGCCGACATCATGTTCGCCTTCGACGAGCTGACCACCCTGATGAACACCCGCGGCTACCAGGAGCGCTCGGTGGAGCGGACCCACGCCTGGGCGGCCCGCTGCCTGGCCGAGCACGACCGGCTCACCGCCGTCCGTTCCCATCGGCCGTACCAGGCGCTGTTCGGTGTGGTGCAGGGCGCCCAGTACGAGGATCTGCGACGGCTGGCCGCCCGCGATCTGGCGGCCCTGGAGGTCTCGGGGCGAGCGTTCGACGGCTTCGGGATCGGTGGTGCGCTGGAGAAGGAGAACCTCGGCACCATCGTCGGCTGGGTCACCGACGAACTGCCCTTCGACAAGCCCAGGCACCTGCTGGGCATCTCCGAACCGGACGATTTCTTCGCCGCCATCGAGGCGGGCGCCGACACCTTCGACTGCGTGATGCCCTCCCGGGTGGCGCGCAACGGCGCCCTCTACACCCCGAACGGCCGGTTCAACGTGGTGACCGCGGCCAACCGCCGCAACTTCGCCCCGATCGACGACGAGTGCGACTGCTACACCTGCGCCCACTACACCCGGGCCTACCTGCACCACCTGTTCAAGGCCAAGGAGATGCTGGCCTCCACCCTCTCCACCATCCACAACGAGCGTTTCACCGTCCGCCTGGTCGACGACATCCGCGCCAGCATCGAGACCGGCGACTTCGACGCCTTCAGAACCGAGTTCCTGGGACGCTTCTATTCCGGACGCCGCTGAGCGCGCTGTCCGTCGAGGCTCGGGCGGCGTCACCGCTGAAGCGCCCCTGACTCCGGATCTCTCGGACCGGCCGGCCTCAACTGCCCAGCCGGGGGAACGGTCGCAGCGAGAAGATCACCTCGACGCCGACTCCGAAGTAGTCGGCCAGCTGCAGGGCCAACTGCAGCGAGGGGGAGTACTCGCCGCGCTCCAGATAGCCGATGGTCTGGTAGTGGACGCCGAGAGCTTCGGCCAGTTGGCGCCGGGAGATGCCTCGTTCTGCGCGCAACATCGCGATCCGGTTGTGCACGTTCTCGGTCATCTAGTAGCCCTGCGACAGCATGCGCTCGCGGCTCTCGGCCACCTTCGAGCCCGATACCCCCCGGATCATCTTGCGCAGTGCGATCGGTGCGCCGACGACCCCGATCACCAGCCAGATGCCCAGCACCACGACCATCTCGACGGTTCGCCAGGTGCCGCCGAGCTCGAGCAGGGCCGCCTCCGCCGGCAGCATGGCGTGCCGGAAGCCGAGCCCGAGCCAGTACATCGGGAAGATCTGGCCGACCACCTGGAGCCACGCGGGAAGAGCCGCCAACGGGTAGAAGATGCCCGAGATCACGGAGAGCCCGTAGGCGCCCAGCATGCCGACGCCAAGTTGCCCGTAGCCCCGCAGAGCGGCGCCGAGGAGCGCGCCGAGCGGGATGGTGACGACCACGGCGACCACGAAGATCGTCAGCAGGCCGAGCCAGCTGGCCGGATTCGCCGGAGCGGCATCAGGGAACACGATCGCCGCCGGGATCACGATCAGCGCCGCGGAGACCAGGTTCAGCAGCAGGTGGGTGAGCGTCTTGCCGGCCAGGAAGCCCTGCAGGCCGTGGGGCACCGCCTTCATGCGAAGCAGCGTGCCGTCCTCCCGCTCCATCATGAGTTCGCTCGCGACTCCCATGACGCCGCCGATCACCAGACCGAAGGCCAGCATGCCGGGCAGCAGGTGCTGGGCGGCGCTGATCGTCGACTCCATGATCGTCGAGTCGCGCAGGAAGATCATCACGGCGATCGTGATGACGGGAGTGATCAGGTAGCTGATCCCGGCGCCGGTGAGCAGGTTGGTGCGCAGATCGATCCGGGTCTGGCGGCGGGCGGCTCGCCAGGCGGTGCGGGGGAGGGCAGCCAGGGGTGTGCTCATCGTTCGACCGCCTTCAGGTAGACGTCTTCGAGGGAGTTGCGCCGCACTTCGAGTTCTTCGATGGTCGCTTCGGGGTCGGTTAGCAGCCCGCGGAGGAATGCCACCGGATCGTCGGTGGGATGCACCAGGTGCTGCTCCCCGTCGAACCAGCGCACCTCGGCCTTCCCGAAGTCCTGGCGGCGTAGCGTGTCCGGTGAGCCGTCGGCGATGATTCCGCCGTCGACGAGCAGCAGGATGCGGGAGGCCACCTTCTCGGCCTCGTCAAGGTCGTGGGTGGTCATCAGGATCGTCGTCTCCAGATCCGACAGCGACGCCAGCAGATCGTGGAAGTCACGCCGGGCCTGTGGGTCGAAGCCGGCGGTCGGCTCGTCCAGGAAGAGCAGCTCGGGCCGTCCGATCAATCCCGAGGCCACGTCGAGGCGGCGCCTCCGGCCACCGGAGAGCTTGCCTATCGGAGTGTCCGCGTCGTCGGCCAGGCCGACCGCGGCCAGCAACTCGTCGATCGGCCAGGGACGGGCTACCGCCCCCGAGTAGGGGACGTAGAACCCGCCCAGGTACTCGAGCAGCTCGCGCACCCGCCACTTGGCATGGTCGCGCCAGGATTGCAGGACGATTCCGACCCGGGCGCGCCAGGCATGGCCGGCATCGGCCGGATCGGCGCCGAGCACCTCCACACTGCCTGCCGAGGGGTGACGGAACCCTTCCAGGATCTCGACGGTGGTCGTCTTCCCGGCGCCATTGGGGCCGAGCAGGACGACAACCTCGCCGCGGGCGATCTCCAGGTCGATACCGCGCAGCACCCGATTGGTGCCGTAGCTCATCTGCAGTCCGCGGGTGCGGATCGCCGGTGGGGCATTGCCGGTGGTGGTGCTGTCGATCATGCTCATCCCTCGATTTGTAGCATACCTACTACATTCCGATCAAGGGTTGCTGTGTCGTCCCACGTGGTTGGAAGAGCCTGGCGATGCCTAACCGGGGGTGGACTCGTGGCGCTTGACGGTCTTGATCACCCAGTAGGTGACCGGGAGCATCACGATCTCGACCAGCACCTTGTAGACCCACCCGACCGCGATGTAGTTGAGCAGGGTGTCCCAGGGGATCGACTGGCCGTCGAAGATCGCGCCCAGCGGGCCGAAGGCGATCAGGCAGAAGACGACGGTGTCGGCGAACTCGCCGACCAGCGTCGAGGTGATCAGGCGAACCCACAGCCGCTTGGTTCCCCAACGCTGCTTGATCCACACCAGCACGTAGGCATTCAGCAGCTGACCGACCAGGTACCCCAGCAGGCTGGCCACCACGATCCGCGGGACGAAGCCGAGCACGGCGTTCCAGGCCTCGTTGTTCGGCCAGTCGGGGGAGGCCGGGGCGGCGCCCACCGCCAGGAAGGTGAGCGACATCAGCAGCGCCAGCCCGAAGCCGGTGAAGATCGCCCGGTGCGCCTTCCGCAGTCCGTACACCTCGGCGAGGATGTCGCCCAGGATGTAGGTCAGCGGGAACAGGAAGGCGCCGCCGTCGGTGATGATCGGCAGGATCGGGAATCCGCCGAGTTCGACCCGCGGGCCGAAGGCGATCAGCTTGGTGGCGCCGATGTTCGAGATGAGCAGCAGCCCCACGAACGCGGCCAGCACCAGGTCGTAGTAGCTGCGAGTGCGCACGGGTTCAGACATCGGTAGCGAATCCTATGCCGAGTTGCTCCCTTCTTCGCCACCAGCGCACGGATTGCGGGACGATTCGACAACCGTGCGGGCCGGTGGGGAGAGTTCCCACGGCAATCCGGGCTTGTCGGGTGCCACATCGGTTCGGCCGTGGCAGGCTAGGGCCATGAGCACCGAGTACGACGAGGTTGTCCCTGAGGAGTCGGAGCAACTCGACCAGTTGCAGCCGGACGATTCCCTGGTGGACCGCGGCGTGGCGGACGTGCTCGATGAGGGTTACGTGACCCCCGAGCGGTGGTCGACGGCCCAGGGCTTCGGCAACACGCCGGCTGAGATGCAGCGTGGCGAGAGCCTCGATCAGAAGCTGGCCCAGGAGGCGCCCGAGGTGGTGCGGGACGACACTCCCTGGAATCCGGACCCCGACGAGCAGCGCGAGGTGGGCCGGCATCGGGCCGGCAGGCTCGTGGACGCCAACGGTGGCTACCCGGGCGAGGATGCGGAGCCCGAGAGCGTCGGGCGCGATGTGGGAATCGACGGTGGCGCGGCCAGCGCCGAGGAGGCGGCGATGCACATCATCGACGACCTCGACGACGATGACGACTGACCCCTCGCAGGCCTCGCGGAACCCACCGCTGTATCCCCCGATCGAGCCCTACGCCAGTGGATGGCTGGCGGTGGGCGACGGCCAGGAGCTCTACTGGGAGGAGTGCGGCAACCCGGAGGGCAGGCCGGCGGTCTTCGTCCACGGCGGCCCGGGCGGCGGGATCATCGCGAACTACCGGCGCTACTTCGATCCCGAGCGCTACCGGATCGTGCTGTTCGACCAGCGTGGTTGCGGCCGGTCCAGGCCGCACGCCAGTGAGCCGAACGCCGATCTCGCCACGAACACCACCTGGCACCTGGTCGACGACCTGGAGAGGCTGCGCGCCGACCGCGGCATCGACTCCTGGCTGGTCTTCGGCGGATCCTGGGGCAGCGCGCTGGCGCTGGCCTACGCAGAGACCCACCCCGGCCGGGTCACCGAACTGGTGCTGCGGGGCATCTTCACGCTGCGCCGCAGCGAACTCGACTGGTACTACAACGGCGGCGCCGCCAACCTGGCGCCGGCCTGGTGGCGCTCCTTCGAGGCCCCGCTGGGGGAGGGGTTCACCGGCGACCGGATCGCTGCCTACAACCGCCTGCTGTTCGATCCGGATCCGGCCGTCCACCTCCCGGCCGGAGTCGCCTGGACGACCTGGGAGGCGGCCACCTCGACGCTGGAGTTCTCCCAGGCCCTGGTCGACGAGTTCTCCGACCCGGCCTTCGCGCTGGCCTTCGCCCGCATCGAGAACCACTACTTCATCAGTGCCGGCTGGCTCGCCGAAGGCCAGCTCATCGCCGACGTGAACCGGATCCGGCACATCCCCGGCGTGATCGTCCAGGGGATCTACGATCTGCCCTGCCCGCAGGTGACCGCCGACGACCTGCACCGCGCCTGGCCCGAGGCCGACTACCGCCTGGTGCTGGCCGGACACTCCGCCTCCGAGCCCGCGATCGCCGCCGAACTTGTGGCCGCCACCGATCGCTTCGCGAGGGGTTCGGAGAACTCGGTAGACTGAGCGTTCTCATTCACAGGAGGACCGCTGAACCAGCCGCAATCAGTCGCCACGGCCGAACGCCGGGTAGCCGTACCCGCGTCCATCAACATGGTGTCGGTGCTCGGGCCGCGCGACGAGTTCCTGAAGATCCTGGAGACCGCGCTCGACGCCGACGTGCACGTGCGCGGCAATGAGATCACCCTGGCGGGCGATCCGGCTGCCGTGACCGCGGGCGCCGATGTGCTCACCGAGCTGATCACGATCGTCCGCACCGGCCAGGGCCTGACCGCCGACGCCGTCGAGCGGGTGGTCGGCATGGTCAACCACGATGTCCCGGCCGCGGAGGTGCTCACCGCGAACATCCTTTCCAGCCGCGGCAAGACGATCCGGCCCAAGACGCTCAACCAGAAGCGCTATGTGGACGCCATCGACGCCCATACCGTTGTTTTCGGTATCGGCCCGGCCGGCACCGGCAAGACCTATCTGGCGGTCGCCAAGGCGGTCCAGGCCCTGCAGGACAAGCAGGTCAACCGGATCATTCTCACCCGCCCCGCCATCGAGGCCGGCGAGCGGCTGGGCTTCCTGCCCGGCACGCTGAACGACAAGATCGATCCCTATGTTCGTCCGCTCTACGACGCCCTGCACGACATGCTCGACCCGGAGAGCATCCCGAAGCTCCTGACGGCCGGGACGATCGAGGTCGCGCCCTTGGCCTACATGCGCGGCCGGACCCTCAACGACGCGTTCATCATCCTGGACGAGGCGCAGAACACCTCGATGGAACAGATGAAGATGTTCCTCACCCGGCTCGGGTTCAACTCCCGGATGGTGGTGACCGGGGACGTGACCCAGGTGGACCTGCCGACCGGGACGCGGAGCGGTCTGCGGGCGGTCACCGAGATCCTGGACGGGGTGCAGGACATCGCCTTCTGCACGCTGACCAGCCACGATGTCGTCCGCCACAAGCTGGTGGGAAGGATCGTCGCGGCCTACGACCGCTACGAGGCGACCACGCAGCCCAAGCCCGCGCGGGGGAAGAAGCGATGATCGATCTGAACAACGAATCCGGGGTGGAGGTCGACACCGAGCGGCTCGCCGGACTCGCCCGGTTCGCCCTCGAACTGCTGCGGATCCATCCGCAGGCGGAGCTGTCCATCCTGCTGGTCGACCCCGACACCATGAGCGCCTACCACGAGAAGTACATGGACGAGCCCGGGCCCACCGACGTGCTCAGCTTCCCGATGGACGAGCTGCGGGCTCCCGCCGCGGACGAGGAACCGCCGCTGGGGCTGCTCGGCGACATCGTGCTCTGCCCGGAGGTGACCGCGGCCCAGGCCGCCGAGAACAACCGGACCGCCGAGGAGGAGGCCGACTACCTGCTGATCCACGGCCTGCTGCATCTGCTCGGTCACGATCATGCCGAGCCGGGGGAGAAGAAGGTCATGTTCGACCTCAACGACCAGATCATCGCCGCCTGGGCGGCGCACCGACGATCGTGAGCCGGCGATGACCCAGAGCCAGTGGATCGCGATCGCGGTCGCGATCGCCTGCGTGCTGCTCGCCTCGCTGATGGTGGCGGCCGAGGCCGCCTTCGCCTCGGTCTCCAAGGCCCGCGCGGAGTCGCTGGCGGCCGACGGCAGCCGGGCCGGCAAGCGGCTGCAGCAGATGGTGGCCGACCGGGCACCCTTCCTGAACACCCTGCTGTTCGTCCGGATCCTGCTCGAGGTCACCGCGACGGTGCTGGTCACCATCGTCTACATCGAGCACGTCACCCAGCTGTGGCAGCAGATCCTGTTCCCGGTGCTCACCATGGTGGCGGTCTCGTTCATCGTGCTCGGCGTCGCCCCGCGGACGCTCGGCCGCCAGCACGTCGACAAGGTGGCGCTGGCCGCCAGCGGCCCGGTCAACCTGCTGGCCACCGTGCTGGGCCCGATCCCGCAGTTGATGATCGTGATCGGCAACGTCCTCACCCCCGGCCGCGGCTTCGCCGACGGACCGTTCTCGTCCGAGGCCGAGCTGCGCGAACTGGTCGACATCGCCGAGGCCTCCGATGTCATCGAGGCCGGCGAGCGGAAGATGATCCACTCGGTGTTCGACCTGGGCGACACGATCGTCAAGGAAGTCATGGTGCCGCGCACCGAGATGGTCTACATCGAACGGACGAAATCGCTGCGGCAGGGTGTCTCGCTGGCGCTCCGCTCGGGCTTCAGCCGTATTCCGGTGATCGACGACGACGTGGACGATGTGGTGGGCATCCTCTACCTGAAGGACGTCATCCGCCGGATGTACGACAATCCGAAGGCGCAGACCTCGGAGACCGTCGAGTCCCTGATGCGTCCGCCCACCTTCTGCCCGGATTCCAAACCGGTGGATGAACTGCTGCGGGAGATGCAGCTCAACCGCAGCCACGTCGTGATCGTGATCGACGAGTTCGGCGGCACCGCCGGCCTGGCGACGATCGAGGACGTGCTGGAGGAGATCGTCGGCGAGATCGTGGACGAGTACGACCAGGAGGTGCCGCCGGTCACCGAACTCGGTGAGCAGCGGTTCCGGGTCTCGGCGCGGCTGCCGATCGACGACCTGGGCGAGTTGTTCGGCCTCAAGGTGGACGACGAGGACGTGGACACGGTGCTCGGGCTGATGGCCAAGGTGCTGGACAAGGTGCCGATCCCCGGATCGGTCGTGCAGTGGGAGGGCATCGAATTGGTCGCTGAACGGGGCGCCGGGCGCCGCCACACCATCGCGACCGTGCTGGCGTCGCTGGTGGACGACGAGATCGACGTGGCTGCCGACGCGGCCACCAAGCTGACCGAGGAATCCGCCCGGAGGGCGTCATGATCCGCTCCGGTTTCGCCTGCTTCGTCGGACGTCCCAATGCCGGCAAGTCGACCCTGCTGAACGCCCTGGTGGGCACCAAGGTCGCGATCGCCTCGTCGAAGCCACAGACCACCCGGCACGTCATCCGCGGCATCGTGAACCGCCCGGACGCCCAGCTGATCCTGGTGGACACCCCCGGTCTGCACCGGCCGCGCACCCTGCTGGGGGAGCGGCTGAACGATCTGGTGTACACCACCTGGTCTGAGGTGGACGTGATCGGGGTCTGCCTGCCCGCGAACCAGCGGATCGGCCCCGGAGACGAGTTCCTGGTGGGCGAGATCGCCAAGCTCCCCAAGCCGCCGGCGCTGGTCGCGCTGGCCACCAAGTCCGACCTGGTCAAGCCGACCCGGATGGCCGAGCACCTACTGAAGATCGCCTCCCTGGAGGAGAAGCTCGGTATCCGCTGGGCATCGGTCATCCCGGTCTCAGCCCTCACCGACGACCAGGTGGACGTGGTCGCCGACGAGCTGATCAAGTTGCTCCCGGAAGGCCCGCGGTTCTACCCGGACGGCGAGATCACCGACGAACCCACCGAGACCCGGATCGCCGAGCTGATCCGCGAGGCGGCGCTGGAGGGCGTCCAGGACGAGCTCCCGCACTCGCTGACCGTGACCATCGACGAGATGGGCCCGCGCGAGGGCCGTCCGGCGAACCGCCCGCTGATGGACATCTACGCCTCGATGGTGGTCGAACGCGACTCGCAGAAGGGCATCGTGATCGGCCACCGCGGCCAGCGGCTGCGCGACGTGGGCACCGCCGCCCGCAAGCAGATCGCCGACCTCGTCGGTATGCCCGTCTACCTCGATCTCAAGGTCAAGGTGGTCAAGGACTGGCAGCGCGATCCCAAGAAGCTCAATCGCCTGGGGTTCTGACCGGGATCTCGGATTGCCCCCGCGACCTGCGACTGCGGTCGTCTCAAAATGAGCACGGGCTTTCGCGATCGGTGATCCAGTGGCATGATGTCCGACATGTCGTGGGCGACGATTCTGCTTGTTCGCCGCAGCGAGGCCTAATTCGATCAGGCCTCCTCGCTGCGGAGTTCGTCACGCGCCTGGCACCCAACCGCAGCTAGCGAGGATCCCATGACCACCCAATTCCCAACCCGTCCGCAGCCTGTGCCGACGCAGCAGCCCAGCCCGATGCCGTTCGAGCGGTACACCCCGTTCGTCCCCGTCGACCTGCCGGACCGGACCTGGCCGACGAAGAAGATCACCCAGGCGCCGCGCTGGCTCAGCACCGACCTGCGCGACGGGAACCAGGCGCTCATCGACCCGATGACGCCCTCGCGGAAGCGGAAGATGTTCGACCTGCTGGTCCGGATGGGCTACAAGGAGATCGAGATCGGCTTCCCCTCCGCGTCGCAGACCGACTTCGACTTCGTGCGCAGCCTGATCACGACAGGCGCCATCCCCGACGATGTAACCATCAGTGTCCTCACCCAAGCCCGTGAGGACCTGATCGAACGCACCGCCCAGTCCCTGATCGGGGCGAAGCGGGCGACCATTCACCTGTACAACGCGACCGCGGAACTGTTCAGGCGAGTGGTATTCGGCATCGACGAGGCCCAGTGCATCGGGCTGGCCACCCGAGGCACTGAGCTGGTGATGAAGTACGCCGAGCAGTACTTGACGGACGTGGAGTTCGGCTACGAGTACAGCCCGGAGATCTTCACCCAGACCCCGACCGACTTCGCCATCGAGGTCTGCAATCGGGTGATGGACGTGTGGCAGCCCGGCGAGGGACGGGAGATCATCCTGAACCTGCCGGCCACCGTCGAGCGCTCGACGCCCAACACCTACGCCGATCAGATCGAGTACTTCGGACGGCATGTGAAGAACCGCCCGCACGTCGCGATCTCGCTGCATCCGCACAACGACCGGGGCACGGCGGTGGCCGCGACCGAACTCGGCATGATGGCCGGGGCCGATCGCGTCGAAGGCTGCCTGTTCGGCCACGGCGAGCGGACCGGCAACGTCTGCCTGGTGACCCTGGGCCTGAACCTGTTCACCCAGGGCATCGACCCGAAGATCGACTTCTCCGACATCGACGAGATCCGTCGCACTGTCGAGTACTGCACGAACCTGCCGGTCCATCCGCGCCACCCATACGCGGGGGATCTGGTGTACACCGCCTTCTCGGGCTCCCACCAGGACGCCATCAAGAAGGGGCTGGAAGCGCTGGAGAAGCAGGCCGCCACCCAGGGCCAGACGATCCACGAGGTCGCCTGGGAGGCTCCCTACCTGCCGATCGATCCGTTCGACGTCGGACGCACCTACGAGGCAGTGATCCGGGTGAACAGCCAATCCGGCAAGGGCGGCATGGCCTACATCATGAAGTCCGAGCACAAGATGGATCTGCCGCGGCGGCTGCAGATCGAGTTCAGCCGGGTGGTGCAGCAGCACACCGACAGCGAGGGCGGCGAGGTGTCGCCGGACCAGCTGTGGGAGGTCTTCGAAACCGAGTACCTGATGCCGGCCGAGCCGCTGGAACTGGTGACGGTGCGGTCGGTGTCGAACGGCGACGGCTACGTCGTGACGGCCACGGTGAACGATCGGGGCACCGAGCGCGAGATCACCGGTGAGGGCAACGGTCCGGTGTCGGCCTTCGTGGATGCGCTGGGCATCCTCGGCCACCACGTCCGGGTGCTGGACTACACCGAGCACGCCCTCTCCGCCGGCGGCGATGCTATGGCCGCCGCCTACGTGGAGACCGAGATCGGCGAGGGCGACGAGACCCGCGTGCTGTGGGGCGTCGGCCTGAACTCGTCCATCGTGAACGCCTCGCTCAAGGCCGTCATCTCGGCCATCAACCGCGATGCCCGCGACCGCGAGTTGGCCATGGAGGCCGAGGCCGCTCCGCGTCCCTGATCACAACGAACCGAAGCAGGGCTCTTCCCACCGCGAAGGGCCCTGCTTCGCGTTGCATGCCCCGCGTCCCGACTCGACCGCGATCCCCGGCCTCCAGAACATCGAGAGCCAGCCCTACGCGTCGATGAAGGCTGGCTGTCGGACGCCAATGTCCTGATTCGCCAAGCCATGGCGCGGCGCTCCCACTGAGGGCCACCCCGAGCTGTCGAGGGCCAGCACTGAAGGGTGGCCCCGGGTCACCAAGGCTGGCCCTCGATGGGAGATCGTGGTGAAGGCGGCCATGACATCGGACGGCGGGCGTGGTCGGGTGCTCGATGGCCGAGCCGATAGGATCCGGGCATGCCCAAAGTCCTTACCGAACTTCCGGTCGGCGAACGCGTCGGCCTGGCCTTCTCCGGCGGCCTCGACACCTCGGTCGCGGTCGCGTGGATGCGCGAGAAGGGGGCGATCCCCTGCACCTACACCGGCAACCTCGGCCAGTACGACGAGCCGGAGATCGACTCCGTTCCAGGCCGGGCGCTGGAATACGGTGCAGAGATCTCCCGCATGGTCGACTGCCGCGAGCTGATGGTGGAAGAGGGTCTGGTCGCGCTCACCTGCGGCGCCTTCCACATTCGCACCGGCGGTAAGGCGTACTTCAACACCACCCCGATCGGACGGGCAGTGACCGGCACCCTGCTGGTCCGCGCGATGCGCGAGGACGACGTCTGGGTCTGGGGCGACGGCTCCACCTACAAGGGCAACGACATCGAGCGGTTCTACCGCTACGGCCTGCTGGCCAACCCCAAGCTGCGGATCTACAAGCCGTGGCTGGACGAGGCCTTCGTCAGCGAGCTGGGCGGCCGCGCTGAGATGAGCCAGTGGCTCACCGAACGCAACCTGCCCTACCGCGACTCCAAGGAGAAGGCCTACTCCACCGACGCCAACATCTGGGGCGCCACCCACGAGGCCAAGGAGCTGGAGCACCTCAACGTCGGCATCGAGATCGTGGATCCGATCATGGGCGTCCGGTTCTGGGATCCGGCCGTGGAGATCGCGAGCGAGGTTGTCACCGTCCGCTTCGAGCAGGGACGCCCGGTCGAACTCAACGGCCAGACCTTCGCCACCGCGGTCGACCTGGTCTACGAGGCCAACGCGATCGGCGGACGCCACGGGCTGGGCATGTCCGACCAGATCGAGAACCGGATCATCGAGGCCAAGAGCCGCGGCATCTACGAGGCGCCGGGCATGGCGCTGCTGCACATCGCGTACGAGCGCCTGCTGAGCGCGATCCACAACGAGGACACCCTGGAGAACTACCGCGCCTTCGGCCTCAAGCTCGGCCGGCTGATGTACGAGGGCCGCTGGCTCGATCCGCAGTCGCTGATGCTGCGGGAGTCGATCCAGCGCTGGGTGGGCGCGTCCGTCACCGGGACGGTCACGCTACGGCTCCGCCGCGGCGACGACTACTCGATCCTTGACACCGAGGGTCCCAACCTGAGCTACCACCCCGACCGGCTCTCCATGGAGCGGGTGGAGGACGCCGCCTTCGGTCCGCTGGACCGGATCGGTCAGCTCACCATGCGCAACCTCGACATCGAGGATTCCCGCACCCGGCTGGAGCAGTACGCCAGCCAGGGCGTGGTCGGCGGTGCGATCTCCCAGCTGGTCGGCGTCCTCGAGCAGGGCCAGGCCGCTGCGATCACCGAGTTCAGCGCCGACATTCCCGAGGCGATCGCCGAGGCCGAAGAAGGCGGAGCCTTCGACTTCGGCACCGACTGACCGCTCTACTCAGCCTTCCGGGCCCGCTGCTTTGAGGATGCCTCCCTTGACGCAGTCGGCGACCAGCTTCATCGGTGAGCTCCGAACTTCGCCGCGTTCTTCGATGGAGATGCCCACCCCGTAGACCGACCAGTCGGGCAACCCGGTGTCGCCGCCGGGCGGGTTGATCTGGTCGACGCTCCACTGGATGCCGCCTTCCTGCAGGGCCAGCAGGAACGCCTCGACCTGCCCCTCGGAGCGGAGCTCGCCACCACCGGGCAGGCCCAGGTACACGTCCCAGTGGACCTGCGTCGTGAACTGCTCGACGACGGCGGCGGCGTCGGCGGTGTTGACCGCGTCGATCAGGCGGTGAGCCGATGCCTCCACGGCCTCGGGCCGGCACAGATCCTGCCCGGCCGGGCCGGGCGTCGCGGTGGTGCTGGCTGGTGCGCCGGCCCCGGTTCCGCCCGGGTCGCCGCCGGACGGACCGGTGCAGGCCGCGGTCAGGAGCAGCACCACCGCAAGCCGGGAGACCAGCCGGGAACCGTCCATGGCGCTCCTGCCAACATCGGCGTCAGGTGCTCGACAGCCTACGCCCGGCCTACTCCGGGCACAGTGCCCCGCCCGGGTCCGGGAGCTACCACAACGTGGCCCGGCGGGACGGGGTCGGACGGGGTGCCGAGCGCGATGACGTCCGACCGCTCCCAGGGGCGCTGATCGGCCAGGTAGCCGCGTTCGTGCTGATCCCATTCGTCCCAGAAGGCGATCGACTGGGCGCGGTCGCCGTTCTCTCCGGAGGCGACGTCGCGCTCGATGCCGCGGTGACGCGCCGCGGTGCCGTCGGATTGCACCCAGACGGCGGCGTCGTACAGCTCGGCTACCGCTCGATCGTTGGCTCCCACGCCCTCGACGAGGATCAGGTCGAGACCGGACGGCACCTCGATCGCGCCGGCGCGGCCGTGCCGGGGCCAGGCCGGCGGCCGGAAGCGCACCGCCTCTCCGCTCCGCACCTGCTTCAGCAGCGCCTCCAGGAGGTGGGCCCAGCCGAAGAACGGCTCGTGCCAGGCCAGGTCGTCGGTGTGCAGCACGGCGGCGGAAGGGGTCACGTCGGTCAGTGCTGCGGCCAGGGTGCTCTTGCCGCCGGCGCTTCGTCCGTCGATCGCCACCAGGCAGGGTCGATCGGCCGATGGGCGAGACGTCATCAGCCGGCTGGCCAGCTCGCCGGCCGGAAGGTGGCGCCAGCCACTGGCCGCGGGTTCGATCGATTCCAGCGGACGGAGGCGCGGCGCGGGGCCGGCCTCTCCGCTACTCACTGCGCAGCGCCTCGACCGGATCCTTGCGGGACGCGGCGGAGGCGGGGATCAGGCCGGCGATGAAGGTGAGCACCATGCTGATGCCCACCAGGGCGAGCGCCGGCTGCCAGGCGAGCTGGGCGATGTTCGGCACGTCGAACTGGGCGAGCACGATCGCATTGGCCGGGATCGTCAGCAGCAGGGTCACTGCTATGCCGAGCAGGCCGGCGATGAAGCCGACGATCAGGGTCTCGGCGTTGAACACCCGCCGGATGTCGCGCTTGGAGGCGCCGATCGACCGCAGGATGCCGATCTCCTTGCGCCGTTCCAGCACCGAGATGTAGGTGATCACCCCGATCATGATGGACGAGACCACCAGTGAGATCGCCACGAAGGCCGTGAGCACATAGCTGATCATGTTCACGATGTCGGTCACCGACGACATCAGGGTGCCGACGATGTCGGTGTAGGTGATCACCTTGTCGTCGTTGCCCTCGGCACGCATCTGGTCGTTGTAGCCGTCCAGGATCTCGATGACCCGGCCCTTGCTCTCGAAGTCGATCGGGTAGATGTCGATCCGCGAGGGCTTGGCGAAGTCGGCGTAGCCGAGCTTGACCAGGTTGGCGTCGAAGGAGGTGGCGCTGGTCGACATCATCGATGCCAGGAGTTCGGCGAGTTCGTCGGAATCCATCTTGAACTTGAAGGCGTCAGCGAAGGTGTCCTGATCGATCTGCATGACCTCCGACATGGTGTCGGCCAGCTGGCTCATGGATTTCTCCATCGCGGCACCGAGCTGGGACTTCAGCGCCTTGCCGAGTTGCGCCGAGATCTGTTTGGAGACCGCCTTCATGGCCTTCTCCATGTAGCCCGCCATGCTCTTCTGCAACTGCGCCTGGATCTTGTCGGTGCTGGCAGCCAGCTGCTTGGCCACCGCGTCCCCGATGCCGACCGTGAGCTTCTCCACCAAGACGGTCTGCTGCTTGCCGAGGTTCTCCTGCACCTGGGTGAGTGCGGCGCCCGCCTCGGCGGCGATGGCCTGGCCGGATTCGGATTCGAGGAAGAGCGGGAAGTTCGCCTCGGTGTCGGCCGGGTCGAGCCCGCCGGCCAGGCTGAACTCCAGATAGCCCTGCAGGAGCCGGGTGGCGAGGTCGGTGACCGCCTCCGAATCCAGCCCGAGATCGACCCCGGCCAGCAGGTCCGCCGGATCGACGCCGGCGATGATCTCGGCCGGGTCGATGTCGGCGACCAGGTCGGCGACGTCGATTCCGCCCAGCAGGTCACCCAGGTCGAGCGACGGCATCACGGACGGATCGATCTTCAGCCCGGGCATCTTCAAATCCAGCCCCGACAGGTCGAGCTTCAACTGGGATGAGTCGAAGGTGAAAGCCTTCGCGATGGCGTCGGAATCGATCTCCATCAGCGAGCTCAGATCGAAGTCGTCGCGCTGCGGGTTCTCCTCCTCGTCGGCGAAGGTGCGGCCGGTGAAGATGTTCACCTCCGGCCGGGCGAGCTGGCTCTGCACGATCGGTGCGGTGGCCGCCTGCTCGATCAGGTGGTGGGTGAGGGCGGGGGTGTAGTAGATCCCGGAGGTCAGTGCGGTGGCATTGGCATCCTCCTTGGGCGCGACGATGCCCACGATCCGGAGTTCCGCACCGTCGTCCACCAGACTCCGCAGGTACTTCTCGTCGCCGCTGCGGTCCGTCCAGACGTCGAACTCCGCGTCGTGCGTGTAGTACTCGGTGGCGTCGACCAGCTTGAAGGTGACCGCCATCAGCTCGTCATAGCTGAACGAGCGGGAATCGCCCGGGGTGACGATCTCCTCGTCCTCGGCCATCTGCTTGACCATGGCGTCGAGTTCGGCCGGGTCCCGCAGCCCCATCGTGTAGAGGATGAAGTCGCTGATCCGCCCGGAGGGGCTGAGCACCAGCACCGTCTCGTCGTAGCGGGCAGGCCAGTGTCCCGCCCGCACGTCGTACTGCTCCTCGACCAGCCGGGTGTCGTCCGGCATCTCGGCGAACACGTTGGTGTTCATGGACGAGGCCAGCAGCGCGTTCGTCGATCCGGCCGAGCCGAAGCCGAGCGGGCTGAACGAGGAATCCGGATTGACCTGGCGTACCTGGTCGTCGGTGATGCTGAAGATCTGCGGCGTGACGTTGTAGGAGTACTGGATCGAGTTCACGTAGCCGGCGATGCCGCTGTCGCCGTCCAGGAACCGCTTCAGCGAGGCGAGGTCGTTGGAGCCCACGCTGGAGAACATCCGTTTCAGTTGCCGCGCCTCCCGTACCCTCCCGTCCTCCGGGTCGGGCGACGTCGATTCGGTCGTATCGTCGTCCTGGCCGCCGGTCGAGGTCGCCAGCATCGACGCGATGTCGAAGCCCTGGCTCTGGATGGTCAGGGGATAGACCGAGAGGGTGTCCTCCTCGACATGCTTGATATAGGCGTTCACGCCGTTGGCCAGCGCGAGGATGGCGGCGATGCCGATGATCCCGATGCTGCCGGCGAAGGCGGTCATCAGGGTGCGGCCCTTCTTGGTCATCAGGTTGCTGAAGGACAGCGCGATCGCGGTCAGGAAGGACATGGCGGTGCGGCGGGCGGGCTTCTCGCTGGCACCTTCCTCGATCGGGAAGTACGGATCCGAGTCGGCGGCGACCGCCCCGTCCTTCAGTTGCACGACGCGGGTGGCGTACCGTCCGGCGAGCTCGGCGTTGTGGGTGACCATGATCACCAGCCGGTCGGCGGCGATCCGGGTGAGCAGGTCCATGATCTGCACGCTGGTCTTGGAATCCAGCGCGCCGGTCGGTTCGTCCGCCAGCAGGATCTCGGGATCGTTGATGAGCGCGCGGGCGATCGCCACCCGCTGCATCTGCCCGCCGGAGAGCTGACTGGGCAGCTTGTGGGCGTGATCGGCCAGCCCGACCTGGTCGAGGGCTGCCAGCGCGCGCTGCCGCCGCTCCGCGCGGGACACTCCCGAGAGGGTGAGCGCGAGTTCGACATTGGCCACCACGCTCTGGTGGGGGATCAGGTTGTAGCTCTGGAAGACGAAGCCGACCCGGTTGTTGCGGTAGCTGTCCCAGTCGCGGTCGCGGTAGCTCTCGGTGGGGATGCCGTCGATCACCAGATTGCCGGAGTCGTAGTGATCCAGGCCGCCGACGATGTTCAGCAGGGTCGTCTTGCCGGAACCGGAGGGGCCGAGGATCGCGACGAACTCGTTGTCGCGGAAGGAGATCGAGGCATCGTCCAGTGCCACCTGGGTGAAGCCCGCCGTCGTATACGACTTACGGACATCCTGCAGCGTGAGCATCGTGACCTCTCCGGATCGTGCCCGCCGGATCCAGACGACCGCGCGGGTCGCCCACCGCGCCTGACGGGCACCGATTCAGGCTACCCGTTGGCCTCAACGCCGGCCCCGATCACCCCCAAGTCGTGATGCCCGCTTTCGCGGGAATGACGAAGAGGTGCGGGAGCGACCTCAGGCGACCGGGTTGGGTTGAGCGCCGCCATAGCGCCGATCCCGGCGGACGTACGCCTCCACGGCCCGCCACAGATCTCGGCGATCGAAGTCCGGCCACAGCGTGTCGAGGAAGACCAGTTCTGCGTAGGCCGACTGCCACAGCAGGAAGTTCGAGGTGCGCTGCTCGCCGGAGGAGCGCACGAAGAGGTCGACGTCGGGGATCTCCGGTTCGTCCAGGAAGCGCCGGAACCGCTCCTCGGTGAGCCGGGACGGATCCAGCTCACCGCGTACCGCCGCCTCGGCGATCGCCCGGGCGGCGTCGGCGATCTCGGCCCGGCCGCCGTAGTTCACGCAGAACTGCAGGGTGAGCACGGTGTTGTCCTTGCTCTGCTCCTCTGCTTCCTGCAGTTCCCGGATGACCGACTTCCACAGCTTCGGGACGCGTCCTGCCCAGCGGATCCGGACCCCCATCGCGTCCAACTGGTCGCGGCGTCGATGGATCACGTCACGGTTGAAGCCCATCAGCCAGCGCACCTCGTCGGGGGAGCGTCGCCAGTTCTCGGTGGAGAAGGCGTAGGCCGACAGGTAGGGGATGCCGATCTCGATCGCCCCCTCGATCACGTCGAAGAGGGCGTCCTCGCCCCGGGCGTGACCCTCGGTGCGCGGCAGATTGCGTGCCTTGGCCCAGCGCCCATTGCCGTCCATCACGATCGCCACGTGGCGAGGGAGAAGCTTGCGATCCAGCGTCGGCGGCTGGGCCCCGGAGGGGTGTGGCGTCGGGGGACGAGGCGTCTTGGGCACGACCGGAATCCTACCGGCGTGGGCCGGGGAGCAGTCAGGAGCGCCGGTCGTCGCCGTGGACCGCGCGCCGGATCTCTTCGCGTCGCAGCATCGAAACGCACCAGTGGAAGTGACCCTCGACGCCGGCCGGGTCGAAGTAGGAATTCGTGATCACCGCGTAGGCGGCCCGATATCGAAGGTAGGTCTGGGGATCGTCCCGGAATCGGGCGCAGAAGGCATCGGTGAGAAGCGACTCAGACGCCCGGGCATGTGGGCCGTACATGTCGAAGATGCTGGCGGTGATCGCGGCGTCGAACTGGGGGTCGCCCATCGTGGTCAGGAAGCCGAAGTCCACCACTCCGGCGACCGCCCCATTCTCAACCAGCACATTGGCCGGGATCAGGTCGCCGTGCAGTAGACAGGGCGAAGGTGAATCGGGCCTGTTGCGCAGCCAGCGCGACAGGCTGAGCACCAGGTCGTCGACGCCGGCGACTTCCTGGCGCAAGCGGTTCGGGTGCGCCGCGAAGCGGCGTTCGACGAGTTCAGCGAGAGCGATGGGGAATCGCGTACCGGTGGCGGGTGGTTCGCCGGGAAGGAGGGGCAGGACGTCGAGACCCGCCGTGGTTGCGCGGGCCAACCCCGCAAGTGCGTCGCCCATGAGTCGGGCCTCGCGGTCGCTGACCACCGGAGCATCGGGTGATGAGTCGAGGCGAAGCGGTCGTCCGTTCACCTTTGCTTCGATGGTGATGGTGACTCCGTCGGCTTCGAGGATCTCGATCACCCGGGAGGTCCGGAACGGGATCGGGGCTCGCCTCAGCGCAGTACCGAAGCGCAGCAGATCCTGCAGGTCCATGGCCGTGCCTTCCACGCCGGTGCTGAGCACGTCGCCGGGCTTCCACCCGTGCCTTTCAAGCACCTGCACTGCGCGCTCGTCCACGGGTGGAAGTGTAGGCATGGACACCGCCGTCGGGTCCAGATCACGGGGTTGAGCCTGATCGACTCAACTTGCTTGAAGGAATCGGGAATGCGATGCAGAATGGTGGTTGTTAGCACTCGTATAGGCAGAGTGCTAAAGAACTACCCAAGGAGTGATGACTGATGGCACGCACCTTCGATCCGTTCCGTGAGATGGATCGCTTCCTCGCCGACGCGGTTCGGACCCCCGCCTCGCTGGCGATGCCGATGGATCTGTACCGCGAGGGAGAGGCCTTCCTCGCCCGGATCGACCTGCCCGGCGTGGAGCCCGGCACGATCGATATCGACGTGGAGGATCGCACCCTCACCATCCGCGCCGAGCGCAAGAGCACGAACGGCCAGGCCGAGCAGAAGTGGCTGGTCCACGAGCGCCCCAGCGGTACCTTCGCCCGCCAGCTGACGCTGGGCCACGGGCTCGCCCTGGATCAGATCACCGCCGACTACTCCGACGGTGTGCTGAGCCTGACCATCCCGGTGGCCGAGGAGGCCAAGCCGCGCAAGATCGCGGTCGCTCACACCAGTGGGCGGACCCAGATCGAGGGTTCGGTCGAGTCCTGACCGAGGCAGACGAACGCCCCGCTCGCGCTGTGCGGGCGGGGCGTTCGTTCGTCCGTGGACGCGTGCCGCCTACAACCCAGCCGAGACCTTGTTCAGCCGGTTCAGCTGCGCGCGGCTCAGCTTGAGGGTCATGGACGCCAGCAGCGCCGGCAGCTGGTCCGGATCGCTGACGCTGGCGATCGGCGCGGTCACTCCGGGCTGCTGACGCAGCCAGGCCAGCGCGATCGTGGCCGGTTCGGTGCCGAGTTCGTCGGCGAGCGCGAGCACGGCATCCAGCACGGCGAACCCCGGCTCGGTTGCGAAGCCCTTGACCCGCGCCGCGCGGGCGCCGTGAATCACCTCGTCGCGGGCGTACTTGCCGGTGAGGAAGCCGGCCGCCAGGCCGTAGTACGGAACCAGGGCGAGCCGGTGCTGCTGGACGAGTTCGCGCAGCCCGCTGGTCTCGACCTCGCTGCGATGCACGAGGTTGTAGTGCGGCTGCAGCGCCACCGGCGGGGTCAGCCCTTCGGCGGCGACGATCTCGAGCACCTCGGCCACCCGCTCGGCGGTGAAGTTCGACAGCCCCCAGTGCCGGATGGCTCCCTGCTTCACCATCGCGTCGAAGGCACCCGCCCACTCCGCGGTCGGCACGTGCGGGTCGTCCGCGTGGGCGTAGTACAGATCGATCGTCTCCACGCCCAGCCGGCGGCGGGAGCCGTCCAGGCAGATCCGCAGGTTGGCGGGCCGCAGCCCGCGATGGACCGGATGCTTGGCCGCCTTGGTCGCGATCACCACCTGGTCACGATTGCCACGGCTGCGCAACCAGCCGCCGATCACGCTCTCCGACTCGCCGCCGCGATGGCCGGGCACCCAGGTCGAGTAGGAGTCGGCGGTGTCGATGAAGTTGCCGCCGCCCTCGCAGTAGGCGTCCAGAATGCGTTCGGAGGTGCTCGCGTCCGCCGTCCAGCCGAAGACATTCCCGCCCAGGCACAACGGTGCCACCCTCAACGTTGAGATGCGCATGGCAACACCTTAGGCCAGCTCGAAGTCCACTGTGAGATGGATGTGCAACTCCTGCGTGGCGTTGATCTCGATCCCCAGGTCGATCGGCGCCGACGCCTTCGCGGAGCGGAACACCGCCGCGTCCTCGGCGGCGAACGCCACCCGGGGTGCCGGAAGGCTCCACGAGTCGCTGATCATCGCGATCCCGGCCACCGAACCGCCGGCCGCGGCCGCCACGGCGTCGGCCTTGCGACGGGCCTTCGCCAGGGCCGTGGCGGTGGCTCCGATGCTGGCCTCGAAGGAGTCGAACACCCACTCCAGCTCGGTGAGCGTGAGATTCGACTGGTCGGCGAGCGTGCCCAGCACGCCGGGCAGCTGGTCGGGGGTGGCGGCCACCGCCAGCAGGTACTCCGCGTGGCTCTTGCCCAGCATGCCGCTGCGGGAGTCGATCCGGACTCCGGTGACCTCGATGGCGTCCTCGCCCATCCCGATGGCGGCCAGCGCAGCCACCAGCGCGCGGACCTCGGCCGCCTGCTTGCTCGCGGCGTTGCCGAAGACTGTCGAACTGCCCTTGACGACCAGGTGGACCCGGGCCGACTCGGCCTCCACCCGGATTGAGTCATCGATCGTGATGCGCAGGATTCCCATCGCCCAAGCCTAGCGAGCAGCTCGGCGATCGTCCGCGTCGCGGTTCCGGTCCGATAACTCGGCTCAGAGGTTCTCCACCGCTGCGCGCTCGGTGGCCAGCCCTCGGACCCAGCGCTCCATGTACGCATCGAAGCCGGCGACGTCGGCCGGATCGGGTTCCAAGGTCGTCAGCTGCGCGGTGGCGAACACCTCGGTGGCCAGGAAGTCGCCCAGTCGCTGCCCTGGGGTTCCGTTGATCGAGAAGGTGGCGAGCAGGGCGATACCCCAGGCACCACCCTCACCGGCGATCTCGCCCACCGACACCGGGGCGTCGATCGCCGCGGCCAGGAACCGCTGCGCGACCCCCTCGGTCTTGAACAGGCCGCCGTGGGCGAACATCGACTCGAGCGCGACACCCTCGTCCTGCCGCAGCACGTCCATCCCGATTCGCAGCGTGGCCAACGAGGCGAACAGGTGGGCACGCATGAAGTTGCCCAGCGAGAAGCTGCTCTCCGGGGTGCGGACGAACAGCGGGCGCCCCTCGGTCAGGTGCGTGAGGTGCTCGCCCGACAGGTAGTTGTAGGAGACCAGGCCACCGGCGTCCGGTTCGCCGGCCAGCGCGGCGGTGAACAGGGCGCGGAAGACCTGGGACGAATCGGCCTCCGAGCCCAGGGCCCGGGCGAACTCGCCGAACAGCCCCGCCCAGGCGTTGAGCTCGCTGGCACCGTTGTTGCAGTGCACCATCGCCACCAGGTCGCCGGCCGGGGTGGTGAGCAGGTCGAGTTCGGCGTGCCGGCGGGACAGCGCGCCCTCCAGCACCACGCCGGCGAAGATGCTCGTGCCGGCCGAGACATTGCCGGTACGGGGGACGACCGAGTTGGTGGCGACCATGCCGGTGCCCGCGTCGCCCTCGGGCGGGCAGAACGGAATCCCGGCCTGCAGCGTGCCGCTCGGATCCAGCAGCGCCGCACCCGCCGGGGTGAGCCGTCCGGCCTCCGCTCCGGCGGAGAGCACCGTGGGCAGGATGCCGGCCGTCCGCCAGCCGAAGCCGCGGTCGGCGATCAACTCGTCGAACTTGCCGAGCATGGTTGCGTCGAAGTCGCCGGTGGCGATGTCGATCGGGAACATGCCGGAGGCATCGCCGACGCCGAGCACCCGCTCGCCGGTGAGCCGCCAGTGCACGTAACCGGCAAGCGTGTTCAGGTGCGCGATCCGCGCGACGTGCTCCTCGCCGTTCAGGATCGCCTGATACAGGTGGGCGATGCTCCATCGCTGCGGGATGGTGTGGTCGAAGAGTTCCGACAGCTCATCGGCCGCCTGGCCGGTGATGGTGTTGCGCCAGGTGCGGAACGGCGCCAGCAGTTCTCCGTCCGCGTCGAAGGCCAGATAGCCGTGCATCATCGCCGAGACGCCGATCGCACCCACCGTGGACAGGGTCACGCGGTGCCTGGCCTGGACATCGGCGGCCAGGGAGGCGAAGCAGGCCCGCATGCCCTCCCAGACCGCGTCGAGTGAGTAGGTCCAGATCCGGTTCACGAACTGGTTGTCCCAGTCGTGGCTGCCGGTGGCCACCGGGGTGTTGTCCGGATCGATCAGAACCGCCTTGATCCGGGTGGAGCCCAGTTCGATCCCCAGTGCGGTTCGGCCTGCTTCGATGGCTGCGCGGGGCGACGATTCGATCGTCATCGATCCTCCTGCTGATGGCACGGTTGCGGACATCGCCGCGTAAGTTGAACGGTAACACGATCCGCATGGCTGCGCGCCGCGGTGCGAGGAAGCAGCCACAATGGGGGGGTGCCTACCTATCGTGACCAGGCGGTCGTGCTGCGCACCCACAAGCTGGGTGAAGCCGACCGGATCGTCACGATGCTCTCGCGCGAGCACGGCAAGCTCCGCGCGGTGGCGCGCGGCGTGCGCCGCACCTCGTCGAAGTTCGGTGCCCGGCTGGAGCCGTTCACCCATGTCGACCTGCAGTTCGCCACCGGACGCTCCCTGGACGTGATCACCCAGGCGGTCACCCTCAACCCCTATTCGGAGCCGCTGGGGCAGGACTATCAGCGCTACACCTCGGGCCAGGTGATTGTCGAGACCGCCGATCGGCTGGTCGTCGAGGAGGGCGAGCCCGCCCGGCAGCAGTACCACCTGCTGGTGGGCGCCCTGCACGCCCTCACCAGCGGCACCAATGACGGAGCCCGCCCGGCGGCGATGGTGATGGATTCCTATCTGCTGCGCGCGCTGGCGCTGGCCGGCTACGCGCCCAGCCTGACCGACTGCGCACGCTGCGGCGCCGCCGGCCCCCACGAGGCGTTCTCGCCGGCCGTCGGCGGGATGGTCTGCCTGCGCTGCCGGCCGCCCGCCTCCGCCCGCCCGGGTCCGGCGACGATCGGCTACCTGACCGCCCTGCTTACCGGCGACTGGCCGGCCACCCGTGAGGTCGACGACCCGGTCGTCCGGGAGGGGAGTGGCCTGGTGGCCGCCTTCACCGCCTGGCACCTGGAGCGCGGCCTGCGCTCGCTGACCCACGTGGAGCGCTGAGCGCCGGCGCGCGCGGCGGTCGGCGAGAGGATTTGCGCGCTGGTTCGCGGATTCCGGCCGATTCGGGCTGCTCGCAGCGAGTTCAGTGCAAATCCTCCCGCCGGCCGGGCGAAGGCGGGCTGGCTATCATGACGGGCATGCTCGCGATCAGCCGGTTCCGGGTGGCCGGGGACAGCGCCTCCTTCGAGGCTCGGGCGTCCGCGGTGGTGGCACACTTCGCCGCTGCGCCCGGTTGTCTGGGCGCGCGGTTGGTGCGGAATCTCGACGAGCCCGAGTTGTGGGCGATCGTCTCCGACTGGGCCGATGTCGGCTCGTACCGTCGCTCCTTCAACGGCTATGAGGCCAAGATGGTGCTGGTCCCGCTGCTCAGCGAGGCGATCGACGAGCCCAGCGCCTACGCCGACCCCGGCGACGTGGGGGAGAACGTTCCGCGGTCGGGATCCTGGCTCGGGCAGTAAGCGCGCGGGGTCCGGCCGTATCCGGGGCCTGGCACGCGGAAGCCGGACGATCCCGGCTAGGCTAGGCCGAGTTTGTGCGTTGCCAGCCGGGCAACGCCGTGCGACAAGGAGCACACGTGGCCAGCCGCCTCGACAATGTCATCGCCCTCACCAAGCGCCGCGGGTTCGTCTACCCGTGCGGCGAGATCTACGGGGGCACCCGCGCCGCCTGGGATTACGGTCCCTACGGTGTCGAACTCAAGGAGAACATCAAGCGCCAGTGGTGGCGCCAGGTGGTGCAGGGCCGCGACGACGTGGTGGGCATCGACTCCTCCATCATCCTGCCGCGACAGGTCTGGGTGGCCTCCGGCCACGTCGGCGTCTTCTCCGACCCGCTGACCGAGTGCCTCTCCTGCCACAAGCGGTTCCGGGCCGACCAGCTCGAGGAGAACTTCGAGTTCAAGAAGGGCCGCAAGCCCGCCGGGCTGGAGGAGATCAACTGCCCCGAGTGCGGCAACCTCGGCCAGTTCACCACCCCGCGCGACTTCAACATGATGCTGAAGACCTACCTCGGCGTGATCGAGGACGAGTCCGGGCTGCACTACCTGCGTCCGGAGACCGCGCAGGGCATCTTCATCAACTTCAAGAACGTCGAGAACACCTCGCGGATGAAGGTGCCGTTCGGCATCGGCCAGGTGGGCAAGAGCTTCCGCAACGAGATCACCCCGGGCAACTTCATCTTCCGCACCCGTGAGTTCGAGCAGATGGAAATGGAGTTCTTCGTCAAGCCGGGGACGGACGAGGAGTGGCACCAGCACTGGATCGACGCCCGCACCGACTGGTACGTCGGGCTCGGCATCGAGCGCGACAACCTGCGCCTCTACGAACACCCCAAGGAGAAGCTCTCGCACTACTCCAAGCGGACCGTCGACATCGAGTACAACTTCGGCTTCGCCGGCGGCGACGGATGGGGTGAGCTGGAGGGCATCGCGAACCGCACCGACTTCGACCTCGGCACCCATTCCGAGCACTCCGGAACCGACCTGTCCTACTTCGAGCAGGCCACCGGCGAGCGCTACACGCCGTACGTCATCGAGCCGGCGGCCGGCCTCACCCGTTCGCTGATGGCCTTCCTGGTGGAGGCCTACACCGAGGATCAGGCGCCCAACACCAAGGGCGGCATGGACACCCGGACGGTGCTCAAGCTCGACCCGCGGCTGTCGCCGGTCAAGGCGGCGATCCTGCCGCTGTCGCGCAACGAGGCCCTGTCGCCCAAGGCGCGCGACCTGGCCAGGGAGTTGCGCCAGTACTGGAACGTGGAGTTCGACGACGCCCAGGCGATCGGACGCCGCTACCGCCGCCAGGACGAGATCGGCACGCCGTTCTGCATCACCGTCGATTTCGACACCCTGGACGACCAGGCGGTCACGATCCGGGAGCGGGACACGATGAGCCAGGAGCGAGTGGCGCTGGATCAGGTCAGGAGCTACCTGGCGCAGCGCCTGATCGGCTGCTGACGACGAGGCGGGATGCCGGGATCCGTCCCGGTGTCCCGCTCCTCGTCCATCGGGCTCAGACCAGCGGGACGAAAGCGAAGCGGTAGCCCATCACGGGTTCGCGGTGCCAACCCTCGTGATCCCGGTCCACGACCCACATCACACCGTCGGCGGGTATCACCAGCCGGCCGCCGGCCGCGAGTTGTTGCTCCAGTTCGGCCGGAATGTCGCCGGGGTCGGCCGAGACCAGGATCCGGTCGTACTCCGCCTCCGGGGTTCCGAAGACACCCGGTTGCGACGGTTCGATCCGTGCCCAGTCCATGCCGAACGGCGCCAGGTTCGCCCGTCCCATCTCGACCAGTTCCGGGACGATCTCCACGCCGAGCACCGATCCCTTCGGCCCGGTGAGCCGGGCGAGCAGGGCGGTCGTCCAGCCCGAGCCGCTGCCCACGTCCAGCACCCTCGCTCCGTCGGGCACGTGCAGCAACTCCAGCATGAACTGCACCGTCCAGGGCTGGGAGTTGGTGGCACCGTGGCCGATCGGCAGCGGTTGGTCGGCATTGGCCAGGTGCTGGAGCGAAGCGGGCAGGAAGCTGCGTCGGGGGACGGCGTCGAGGGCGGCCATCACGCGGCTGTGGTCGATGGTCATAGCCCTAGCGCACACTGTGCGCGCGACGGATGCAAGCCCCGGAACGGACTCGGACTAGGCTGGGCCGTCGCGCAGGAGGTGAACCATGGTCGAGCCGCTACGGCTGGCGGCACCCGGCGGTGACCCCGTCGAGGTGTCGACGCCGGTGGTGTTGGCGCCCATGGCCGGGATCACCAACGCCGCCTACCGGCAGCTCTGCCGCGAGCAGGGTGCGGGCCTCTACGTCTGCGAGATGATCACCTCCCGCGGCATCGTGGAGCGGATTCCCAAGACCTTCGACATGCTCGCCTTCGACCCGGGCGAGACGGTGCGCTCCGTCCAGCTGTACGGGGTCGACCCGCAGGTGATGGCGAAGGCGGCCGCGATCCTGTGTGAGGAATTCGGGGTCGGCCACATCGATCTGAACTTCGGCTGCCCGGTGCCCAAGGTGACCCGGAAGGGCGGCGGGGGAGTGCTGCCCTGGAAGCGGGATCGGCTGGCCGCGATCCTGCGGGCCACGGTCGCGGCCGCAGCGCCCTACGGCGTACCGGTGACGATGAAGACCCGGCTCGGGATCGACGACGAGCATCTCACCTACCTCGACGCCGGCCGGATCGCCCAGGACGCCGGATGCGCGGCGATCGCCCTGCACGCCCGCACGGTCAAGCAGGCCTACGCCGGCCAGGCGGCCTGGGAGACGATCGCCGCCCTCGTCAAGGCGGTGGACATCCCGGTGCTCGGCAACGGCGACATCTGGGAGGCCTCCGACGCGGTGGCGATGGTGCGCGAGACCGGCTGCGCCGGGGTGGTGATCGGCCGCGGCTGCCTGGGCCGTCCCTGGCTGTTCCGTGATCTGGCCGATGCCTTCGCCGGCCGAGACACCCAATTGCTGCCGGCGCTGGGCGAGGTGGCGGCCATGGTCTACCGGCACGGCGAGCTGCTGGCGGGGCTGTACGGCGAGAAGCACGGGCTGACCGACCTGCGCAAGCACATGGCGTGGTACTTCAAGGGGTTCGGAGTGGGCGGTGACCTGCGCCGGCAGCTGGCGATGGTCTCGTCGCTGGCCGAGCTGGCCGAACTCCTGGGCCACCTCGATCCCGGCCTGCCCTACCCGGTCGGTGAACTGCACAGCCCGCGCGGCCGGCAGGGCACCCCGCGGGAGAAGGTCGTGCTTCCCTACGGTTGGCTGGACAGCACCAATCTCGGCGACGCCGATCTCAGCGCCGCCGAATCCGACGCCTCCGGAGGCTAGAAGCCCAACCCCGCGACCAGGCCCATGGCCATCACGAAGTACTCCGCGATCGGCGCGACGACCCCCAGCACGATGCCGGTGATCGCCAGTGGACGGGCGGAACGCTTCACCGTCGCGATGATGCAGATCACCCAGCCGACGATGCCGACCAGGGAGGCGAACAGCGCCGGCATCGCCGCCGCGGTGAAGGCGGCCAGATCGGCCTCGCTGAAGATCGTCGGGTCGAATTGCGGCGAACCGGTGATCGGAACGTTGTTGCGCAGCATGAGTTCGCCGAAGGCGACCCCGGCCATCCACGCACCCCACAGGGCGACCACCGTCGCCACCGCCACGATGGCGAAACCGATGATGCCCAGCCGCTTGCTCGGCAGCGGCTGCGGCGCGGGCGCCTGGTAGGCGGGCGGGTAGCCGTAGGCGGGCTGGCCGGCGTAGGGCCCCTGGTTCCAGCCCTGGGGCGGCTGTCCGTACGGCTGGGCGGGTTGCCCGTAGGGCTGCGCGGGTTGTCCGTAAGGCTGGGCAGGATGACCGTAGGGCTGCACCGGCTGGCCGCCGTAGGGCTGGGCCGGCGGACGGTAGGGCGGCGCCGGCTGGGACGGCGGGGTCGGCTGACCCTGCGGCGGCTGATCGGAACTGGTGCCCTGCGGTGGCTGCGACATGGTCTCAGCGTACCGAGCGCAACCGACGACCAGTGACAGGATGGGAAGTATGTCCCAACTGACTCCTCGCGCGGTGGCCTGGGCCGACACCATGGCCGGTCACCAGCGTGCCGGGGTGGTCAGCGCCCACGCCGAGTCGACGGCCCGGATCGCGGGTGGGGAGCCGGTCGGGCGTGAGGCCCGGGAGGCCGCCGAGGCGGCCCGGCTGCGACCCGGCGCGGCGCTGGCCAACGGCGCCGGCCAGCGGGCGATCGACGAGGAGCCGGACGTCGAGCGCACCTGCTTCGAACGCGACCGGGACCGGATCGTCCACTCCACCGCCTTTCGCCGGCTGGCCGGCAAGACGCAGGTGGTGGTCTTCCCGACCGATCACCAGCGCACCCGGCTCACCCACGCCCTCGAGGTGGCGCAGGTGGCCACCTCGATCGCCCGCGGCGTCGGCGCCAATGCCACCCTCGCCGAGGCGATAGCGCTCGGCCACGACTGCGGCCACGGCCCCGGTGGGCATGCCAGCGAGGATGCCTTCGACCCCTTCCTGCCCGACGGTTACGACCACGGGCCGTGGGGCGCCGACGTGGTGCTGACCTCGCTCAACCTGTGCGCCGAAACCCTGGACGGCATCCGCAACCACTCCTGGTCGCGCCCGGCGCCGGCCACCATCGAGGGCGAGATCGTCAGCTGGGCAGACCGGATCGCCTACTGCGCCCACGACCTGGAGGACGCCGTCGGCGCCGGCATCGTGAGCCTCGACGAACTGCCCGCTGAAGTGACCGAGGTCGCTGGAGGCGGCCGGCGCGAGCAGCTGGCGACCTTCGTCCGAGCGGCGGTCTCCGCCACCTGTGCCACCGGCCAGGTGGCGATGGCTCCGGAGCCCGCGGCCGCGCTGGCGGCATTGCGTGCCTTCAATTACGAGCGGATCTACACCCGGGAGGAGTCCCTGGCCCAGTCGCGGGCGGTGGTGAGCGTGCTCACCGCGCTGGTCGAGTACTACGCCGCGCATCCCGCGGCGCTGCCGGCCAATCTGCGGGCCGGCGATCCGGTGCGCTCCGCGGTGACCTATGTCGGCGGTATGACCGACCGGTTCGCCTTCGACGCCGCACTGAGCCTGCTGGGCTGGGATCCCGCCCGGCTGCCGGCCAGTAGTATGCCGGGGTGGCCGGGCTGATCAACGAGGAGGATCTGGCGACCGTCCGGGAGCGCTCCCGGATCGAGGAGGTCGTCGGTTCCTACGTCACCCTGCGCAATGCCGGGGGCGGCTCGCTGACCGGGCTGTGCCCGTTCCACGAGGAGAAGACCCCGAGTTTCCGGGTCACCCCTGCGCGCGGCTTCTACCACTGCTTCGGCTGTGGCGAAGGCGGGGACGTGATCAGCTTCGTCCAGAAGATCAACAACGTCACCTTCGTCGAGGCCGTGGAATGGCTGGCCGACCGGGCCGGCATCCACCTGCGCTTCACCGAAGGCGGGGGACGGGACCGTCCCGAGCCCGGGCTGCGGCTGCGGATTCTGGAAGCCAACCGGGAGGCCGCCGACTTCTTCGCCGGGCAGCTGGGCACTCCGGATGCCCTGGCCGGACGCCAGTTCCTCGACCAGCGCGGCTTCGACCGCGACGCCGCCGCGCACTTCGGCGTCGGCTTCGCCCCGTTGGGCGGCAAGGCGCTGGGCGCCCACCTGCGCGCCCGGGGCTTCACCGATGCCGAGTTGGTGCGGGCCGGGCTGATCCGGGAATCCGGCTGGGACTTCTTCCAGGCCCGCCTGATCTGGCCGATCCGGGACGCCGGACGCTCGGTGCTGGGCTTCGGCGCCCGCCGGCTCTTCGACGACGACCGGATGCCCGCCAAGTACCTCAACACCCCCGAGACCCCGGTCTACCGCAAGTCGCAGGTGCTCTACGGGCTCGATCTGGCCCGCACCCACATCGCCAAGAAGAACCAGGCGGTGATCGTCGAGGGGTACACCGACGTGATGGCCGCCCACCTGGCGGGGGTGGACACCGCGGTCGCCTCCTGCGGGACGGCCTTCGGCGACGACCATGCTCGGCTGCTGCAGCGCCTGATCGGCACCTCCGACGTCCAGTCCGGCGAGGTGATCTTCACCTTCGACGGCGACGCGGCAGGGCAGGCGGCGGCGCTGAAGGTGTTCAAGGGCGACCAGCATTTCGTCTCCCAGACCTACGTCGCGATCGAGCCGACCGGGCTCGACCCGTGCGATCTGCGGCTGCAGTCCGGGGACGCGGCCGTGCGCGAGCTGGTCGGGCGGCGGGTGCCGCTGTACCGGTTCGTGATGCGCAACACCATCGCCGGCTTCGATCTCGACCGGGTGGACGGCCGGTTCGCGGCGCTGCGTGCGGCGGCGCCGCTGGTGAGCAGCATCCGCGATGCCGCCCTGGTTCCAGGCTACGTCCGCGAACTCGCCCAGCTGCTCGGTATGGATCCCGAGGAGGTGCGGGTCGAGGTGAAGCGGGCGCGCGGCCGCCGCAGCGCCGAACCCGCGCCGGAGCCGCCCCGCGAACCCGTCGAACAGCCGGCGATGGAACTGCCCGACCCGCGTGATCGGCGCTGGGAGGCCGAACGTGGCACCCTGCGGTTGCTGCTGCGGGCTCCCCAGGCTTTCACCGAGACCCTGGGCGACCTGACCCCGGAGGACTTCGTCCAGCCCGCCTACCGGGCGCTCTTCGAGCGGATTCAGGCGACGGCCGACCGTACCGGTGACTGGGCCGCCGGGCTGGCCACGGACGAGCCGACGCTGCGCCAGCTGGTGATCACGCTGGCGGTGGAGCCGGTGCTTCGCGAACCCTCGGCCGGCTACGCCGCCGAGTACGTGGCCGGGGTCCGGCTGCTGTCCGTCGCGCGGCGGATCGAGGCGCTGAAGTCGAAGCTGCAACGTACCAACCCGGTCGACGACCAGCCTGCCTACAACCGGATGTTCGCCACCCTGGTCGACCTGGAGGCCCGTCGCAAGGAGCTGCTGGCGCAGGCCACCGCCTCCTGATCCGTCGTGCTGTCCGGGTGTTGCCGCGGCCTTCCCGACTGCTGACGCGGGCCTGGCCGACGCGTGAGGGTGGGCGTCATGATGCACAGCACCCAGCTACCGGAGCCGCTCGGCGCCGCCCGCGAGACCGAACTGGCCCGCCGTATCGAAGCGGGGGTGATCGCCGACCACGCCCTGGCCCACCCCTGGCCGACCGATGCCAGCCCCGCCGAGTTACGGCGGATCAGCGCGGAGGGTCACGCGGCCCGGCAGGAGTTCCTGGCAGCGAATCTGCGACTGGCCGCGATGTTCGCCCGTAGCGCGGCCCGGCGCTCGGGGATGGACTTCGACGAGGTGTTCCAGGAGGCCGTGGTCGCGCTGGGGCACGCCCTGCAGCGGTTCGATCCGGCGCGCGGCCGGTTCACGACCTACGCCTTCCCGATCGTCGGCCAGCGCCTGGTGCGCGTGACCTGTTCGCTGGCCGGTCAACTGGGCGTCACCGCCAGCCGGGCGGTGGCACTGCGGCGGGCGCAGAGCCTCTCCCACCGGCTCACCCAAGAGCTGGGCCGCGTCCCGGGGCCGGCCGACATCTCGGCCGCGCTCGGCCGCGACCTCGCCTGGACCACCCGGCTGCTGCACCACCGTCCGCCGCTGTCACTGGACGAGATCGACGACCATCCGGCCGCCGCCTCGGCCTACGAGCAACGCGAGAACGCCCTCGTGGCGGCCCTGGTGAGGCGGGACGTGGCCCGGTTGCCCGGTGACCAGCGGGAGGTGATCGTGCTCCGGTTCGGCCTGGCCGGCGGCGGCTGCCGCGGCTACGGCGAGATCGCCGACGGCCTGGGCCTGTCGGTCACCTCGGTGCGCCGGATCGAACGGCGGGGTCTGGCCACGTTACGGCGGTGGCAGCAGTCGACGCAGGATCTCTCAGCGTAGGCCGCCCACCAGGCCGACGGGCTGGGTGTCGGCGTGGCCGGCGCAGCGCTGATCCTCCGGAACGCCGGCGAGCGCCTGCTCGATGTGCTGGCCGCAGCCGGCCCAGGTGGTCTTGCCGCAGATCCGGCAGATGACGGGGGAGCACATGGTGGTTCCTTTCAGACGGGGAGTGCGGTGGTGAGCAGATCCCCCGCACGGTCGCCCAGGTAGGCGCGCAAGGTCAGGATGCCACCTGAGAGGGTCGCGGAGTCGAAGCCGTGGCTGGCGAGCACCCGGTGCGCGAGGTAGGAGCGCATGCCCGAGGCGCACATCACCCGTACCGGCCGCCCGGCGGCCGCCGCGGCCACCTCGTCGAGTCGTTCGCGCAACGCGGTGTGGGCGATGTTGAGCGCCCCCGGCAGGTGGCCGGTGGCGAACTCGGCTGGGCTACGGGTGTCGAGCACCAGGGCGGTATCCAGGGTGGCGTCGAGCTCCCACGGGTACCACAGGGCCGTGGTGCCGTCGAGCACGTTCAGGCCGAACATGCCTGCCAGGTTCACCGGATCCTTGGCGTTGCCGTAGGGCGGGGAGTAGGAGAGATCCAGATCGACCAGGTCGCCGATCGAGGCATGCCCGCGCAGCGCGGTGGCGATCACGTCGATCCGCTTGTCGACGCCGTCGGGGCCGACCGCCTGGGCGCCCAGCAGCAGCCCGTCCGTGGCGCGGAAATGCACCACCAGGTGCAGCTGGCTCGCGCCCGGGAAGTAACCGGCGTGCTGGTTGGGGTGGAGGTGGAGGCTGCGATGGTCGATGCCCTGGGCGGTCAGGGTGGCCCGGTTGGCACCGGTGAGCGCCGCGGTGAGACCTCCCACCCGGACGATGGCGGTGCCCAGCGGGGCCGGGATGGGCCGTGCCGACCCCGGGCGCAGGATGTCATCGGCAACCTGCCTACCGGCCCGGTTGGCGGGCCCCGCCAGGGCGACCGGCCGCCGCAGCCCGGTGACCGGATCGGTGCTGATCGTGGCGTCGCCGACCGCCCAGATGCCGGGCAGGTTGGTTCGTCCGTGCTCGTCGGTGACGATCGCGCCACGTTCGCAGGCCACCCCGGCCTGTTCGAAGACGGCGGTATCGGGCCGTACTCCCACCGAGAGCACCACCAGATCGGCCTCCAGGCGGGTGCCGTCGGCCAGCAGCACCACGTCGTGGGCGGGGCCCGACTCGATGGCGGTCGCGGCGACGGAGGTGCGCACCTCGATGCCCAGGTTCGTCAGTTCCGCCGTGACGAGGGCGGCCAGCTCCGGCTCCAGCGGTGGCAGGACGTGCTCGGCCAGTTCGACGATCGTCACGGCCAGCCCCCGGCCGGCCAGCGCTTCTGCGGCCTCCAGTCCGATGAAGCCGGCTCCCAGCACGACGGCCCGTCGGGCGCCGTCGGAGACCAGCCGCTCCAGCGTGAGCGCGTCCTCCACGCTGCGCAGGGTGTGCACGCGCGCCGAATCCAGGCCGGGGATCGGCGGTCGCAGCGGGGCTGCGCCGGGGGAGAGCACGAGGGCGTCGTAGCCCAGTGTGGTCACGCCGTCGACGGTGTTCACCATCACCGTCCGTCGTTCCGGATCGAGCCCGATCACGTCATGCCGGGTGCGCACGTCCAGGTCCAGCGCCGCCTTGAGGGAATCGGGGGTCTGCACCAGCAGCCGGGCCGGATCGGTGATCTCACCGCCCACGTAATAGGGCAGGCCGCAGTTCGCGAACGAGACGTGCTCACCCCGGTCGAGCACGACGATCTCAGCGTTCTCGTCGAGCCGGCGGGCCCGGGCGGCACAGCTCATGCCGCCGGCGACACCACCGACGATCACGAGACGGGTAGGGGCTTCATTCATGGTCCAATAATACCCCCAGGGGTATCGAGTCGAGCAAATCGGGTCTCAGATCCCGGGCTCGTCGGTTGGCGCCCTGCATACCATGGGCCTCGTGAGCCTGTGGAAGCGGTTCTACTCGCTACTGATCTTCGTGGTGGTCGCTGTTCTAGGGGGAGCGTTGACCGCCGGTCTGGTGATCCCTGCGGTCAGCATGCTCACCAGCAGCGGAAGCGGCGTCGCCACCGCGATGCAGGCGCTGCCGATCGAGTTGGAGACACCGCCGTTGGCCGAACGCTCCCGACTGCTCAATGCGGACGGTTCGGTGCTGACCTACTTCTACACCGAGAACCGTTACTCGGTCCCGCTGGAGAAGATCTCCCCGATCATGCGCAAGACGCAGGTGGCGATCGAGGATCATCGCTTCTACGAGCACGGTCCGATCGACGTCCAGGCCACCATCCGCGCGCTGGTCAGGACCTCCAGCGGCATCACCCAGGGCGCTTCCAGCATCACCCAGCAGTACGTGCGGATGGTGCTGGTCAACACCGCCGAGCGCTCGAAAGACCCGCTCGCCCGGGCCAAGGCCACCGAGAACACGATGGCCCGCAAGATTCGCGAACTGCGGTTCGCGGCCGCCCTGGAGCGGCGATTCTCCAAGGACGAGATCCTGGAGCGCTACTTCAACATCTCCTACTACGGCGACGGCGCCTACGGCATCGAGGCCGCCGCGCGTCACTACTTCGGGGTCTCGGCCGCCGATCTCGACCTCGCCCAGTCGGCGATGCTGGCGGGCCTGGTGCGCAACCCGGTGACCACCAATCCGGTCAGGTTCCCCAAGATGGCGATCGAGCGCCGCAACGACGTGCTCGACCGGATGGTCGAGTTGAAGCTCGTCACCGAGGCCGAGGCCGCCGAGGCCAAGGCGCAGGGGTTCGATGTCAAGAAGGTGCGCAAGTACAAGCTCGGGTGCGCGAACGCCGAGTTCCCCTTCATCTGCGACTACGCCTGGCGCACCCTGATGAAGACCGAGAGCCTGGGCGCCACCGAGGCCGAGCGCGAGGATCGGGTGCTGCGCGGCGGGTTGACGATCAAGACCCAGATCGACCCGAAGGCGCAGCGCAAGGCGGAGAAGACGATCAAGAAGCTGATCAGCGCCAAGGATCCGGTGGTCTCGGTGATCGTGATGCTGGAACCGAAGACCGGCCAGATCGTCGCGATGGCGCAGAACCGCACCAAGATGGGCAAGAAGAAGGGCCAGACCTTCTACAACTACGCGGTCTCCCACGCCATGGGCGGAGCCGAGGGCTACCAGGGCGGCTCGACCTTCAAGGCCTTCGTGGCCGCCGCGGCGCTGGAGAACGAGATGGGCGCCTACGGCATCTTCGACGCCAAGGCCCGGATGAGCTTCGGCGGAGAGACCTTCAAGTCCTGCGACGGCACGTTCAAGCAGAAGAAGTGGAACGTGGTCAACGCCAGCCCGTCGGGCAGGATGAACATGTTCCGGGGCGTGCAGAGCTCGGTGAACACCTACTTCGCCCAGTTGATCCAGGCGGTCGGGGTCTGCGAGTCGGTCAAGATGGCCAAGCGGCTCGGGCTGGAGATGTCGATGGGCGGCGATCTGGTCAAGAAGTACGGCGCCATCCCGTCCTTCACGCTGGGCGCTGTCGAGATCACGCCGCTGTCGCTGGTGGAGGCATATGCCACCTTCGCCAACCGCGGCGTGCACTGCGAGCCGTTGATCCTGAAGTCGGTGGAGGGCCGGGACGGCACGCCGTACAAGGTGCCGAGCGCGAACTGCAAGCGGGTGCTCTCCAAGGGAGTGGCCGACGCGATGAACCGGATCTTCCAGGGGCCCTACACCGGCGGCACCGCCCGTTCGGCCCAGGTGCCCGGCGTCCAGATGGCCGGCAAGACCGGCACGGTGCCGGACAACCGGGCGATCTGGACGGTGGGCTACAACCCGGAGTTGGCCGCCGCGGCGATGATCTCCTACGACAGCCACCCCGACTACAAGAAGTTCTGGAAGCGCCGGCCCAGCTACCTGCGCAACCTCCGGCTGCCCGCCTCGCACACCTATCTCTCCGGCTTCTCGGGCGGTGACGCCGGCAACCGGCTGCTGCGCCCGGCCTTCGCCAAGGCGATCAAGGCCTATCCCAAGGCCAGGTTCTCCACGCCGCCGGAATCGGTGTTGCGCGGCGAGTGGCTCCGCGTGCCGAGCTGCACCGGGATGAGCATCGGCGGCTGCCGCGCCGCTCTGGAGCGGGCCGGCTTCAGCAGCCACCTCGACGAGGTGGAGTCGCCGGAGGAGAAGGGCACCGTGCTGGGCACCGACCCGTCCGGCAAGGCTCCCAAGCTGAGTTCGGTGGCGATCAAGATCTCCGACGGCAAGGGGAAGAAGCCGGACGAGGAGCCCGAAGGCGACCAGCCCGACGACGAGGACTCCGACGACTGAGTGAGCCGGTCAGGCGTATCTCGCCCATGCCCGCTGCAGCCGCGCCGCCCCTTCCACCAGTTCGGCCTCGGGGAGGTGGTACGAGACGCGGATCCGGTCGGCGTAGTGGCCGCCCGCCGACAGCAGCGGCCCGGGAAGAACCGCCACTCCGGTGCGGAGCGCGTGCTGAGCGAACTGCCGCGCGTTCCCGCCGGGCAGCCTGATCCACAGCGACAGCCCGCCGGTCGGCTCCTCCCACTCCCACTCCGGCAGGCGGGTGCGCAGCTCCTCGGAGAGCAGGCGAAGTCGCCGCCAGGCGGTGTCGCGGCGCTCGGCGTCGACCTCGGCGGCCCGATCCAGGGTCCGCTGGGCCACGTACTGGCTCAACTGCGGCGTGCCGAGATCGGCGACGCTCTTGGCCCGGCCCAGTGGGCCGATCGCGCTCGGCGGGGCGACGATCCACCCGACCCGCAGGCCCGACCAGGCCCGCTTGCTCATCGAGTCGACCACGGCCATCTCGGCGGTCGACGTGAAGGAAGCCAGCGGTGGCGGCAGCGGGGAGGTGAACCCCACCGAGGAGTGGCTGCGATCCTCGATCACCGGGATCCCGGTCTCTTCGGCGAACCGGGCGATCCGGCGGCGCTCGAGCGAGCCCACCACCGCGCCGGTCACGTTGTTGTGGGTCGGGATCAGGTAGATGAGCGACGGCCGGCGGTCGGAGGCCAGCCGCAGCAGTTGGTCGATGCCGTCGCCGCGGGGCGGATCCGGAATGGTCTCAACGCGGGAGCCGACGGCCCGGAAGGCATCCAGCGCGCCCAGCGAGGTCGCGGCTTCCACGATCACCAGGTCGCCCGGGCGCAGGTAGTGCGAGGCCAGTAGCGAGAGCGCCTGCTGGGTGCCGGTCGTGACGATGATGGTGTCCTTCTCGGCGGGGACGCCTTCCAGCCGCATCTGCCGCTCGATCGAAGCGCGCAGGGAGTCGATGCCCAGTGGTTCGGGATTCTGGCTGGTCAGCAGCCGTTCCATCTCCGGGCCGGTGAGGTCGGCGAGGATCGTCCGCAGCAGGGGAGCGGCTTCGAGATGACCGGTCGTCATGTTGATCAGCGATCCGCGACTGGCGTGCAGGATGCCGCTGAGGGAGGCCAGGCTGTCGACCGCGCCCATCGTCCATCGTCTGCCGGGCGGCAGCGTGACCCAGGTTCCACTGCCCTGCCGGCTGGACAGCCAGCCGTCGGCCTTCAGGGAGTCGAAGGCCGCCAGCACGGTCTTGCGGCTCACGACCAGTTGGACGGCCAGGGCACGCTCCGGCGGCAGTTGGGTGCCCGGGCCGAGCTCGCCGCGATCGATCGCGCCCCGGAGGGCGGCGGCCAGCCGCTCGTACAGCGGGCCGTCGAAGCTGGTGGTCCAGTCGGCCAGGACGTCGGCGATCTCCGCGCCGGTGCTGGCAGGGCGGTTCGCTGTCATGGTCGGCTCCGTGCGCTTCCGCTACCCTGCGCGCTCGGGGTTCCGGGCGGCAGCGAGCATCCCGGCGCCGATCACGATCGGATCCTGCTCGGCGGTGGAGAGCTCGATGATCGGGACGCCGCGGTCGTTCGGCACCCGCACCTGCCGGGCGAAGGCGGCTCGGGCGGCGGCGAGGATCTCCGGTCCGCCGCCGCGGATCAGGCCGCCGCTGAGCACGACCCGCTCGGGATCGATCACGCTGGCGATCAGCGCGGCCGCCTCGCCGATGGCCGCGCCGGCCTCCGCCAGGATCGCGCGGGCGACCTCGTCGCCGTTCCGGGCGGCGGCGACGACATCGGTCGAGGAGAGCGGACGCGTGGTGGCCCGGTCCGGCGTCCGTTCGGCGTAGCGGCGAGCCACGGATGTCCCGCTGGCGATGCTCTCCAGGCAGCCGCGGCGTCCGCAGGCGCACAAGGACTCGCCGAGGCTGACCGGAAGATGGCCGATCTCCATCGCCGCTCCCGCCCCGGTCAGCAGAACGCCGTCCGACACCGCGCCGCCGCCGACCCCCGTTCCGGCTGCGATGACGGCGACCGAGCGGCGGCGAGGATCGAGGAGATACTCGCCCCACGCGGCCACCGTGACGTCGTTCTGCACGAAGACCGGGACTCCCAGTTCGGCTTCCAGCACCGCTCGGAGCGGGAACCCGTTCCAGGCGATGAACGAGCCGAAGTGCACGGCACCCTCGGGATCGGCGGCGCCGGCCGCGCCCACGCCGACCGGAAGCGACCACTCCAGTTCGCGCGCGTAGCCGGTCACCGCCGCCACGACCCAGGCGGGGTCGCGGCGGGCGGTCTCGATCCGGGTCAGCCGGCTGCAGCTGTGGTCGTCGTGGACGACACCGAGCACGATCTTGGTGCCGCCGACGTCGACGCCGATTCCGACGGGCGTGGCGGTCATGTGCCGCGAACCCGTGACGCCACCACGTCCATCTCCTCCAGTTCGGCGGCGGAGATCTCCCGGCCGATGATCCGGACCAGCGACTCTGCCCAGCCGTTGACGAAGAGGTGCCAGCCGTCGTGCGCGGTCACGCCGAGCTCAGCCGGTGCCTGCCGGGCGGCGTCCAGCATCAGCAACTCGCCGCGGTAGTTCAGGTCCCAGGCGTGGGCGCGCTGCGGCCACGGCGCGGGGAGGGCGAAGGGGGCCCCGGGCCGGTCCTTGCCCAGGCCGGTCGCGTTGACGATGAGCGTCCCCGGCGGGAGCCGACCGACATCGGAGAGCGAGCCGTCGCCGGTGGTGTGGTGGGTCTGGACCACCAGCGGCCGCGCGGCCCGCGTCGCGATCTCGCGGGCGTGCTGGAGCCGCTCGGCGGAGAGATCGACCAGGTGCAGAACCCGGGGCTGGTGCTCCCAGGTGGGGCTGGTGAGGCAGGCGATCAGCGAGATCGCCGTTCCGCCGGCGCCGAACACCACGATGTCGGCATCCGGCCGGACGATCGGCGTACCGCCGCCCATCCGCTCCAGCGTCGTCGCGATGCTGTCCTGCTCGATGACCGTCCCGGTGAGCCCGTCGGCGCCGTGGAACAGCACGCTGACCTCTTCGAAGTGCCGGGCGAGCGGCTCGATGCCGCCGAGCAGATCGCCGGCGTGGCGGAAGACTGCTGTCTTGTGCGCCGTGATGACCGCGCCGAGGCAGCGGTCGTCGCCCAGGAGCGTGGTCAGGAACTCGCGGTACGGCGGAGCCGGCGCTCCGCCCGGGATGTCGAGCGGCTCGAGGGTGGCGTCGACGCCGAGGAGCTCCATCCAGGCGGGGAACACCTTGCGTACCGCGGAACCGGCGGTGGTGATGCCCAGGAAGTAGATGCGTTGCTGCGATGACGTCATCTGCCGCCTCACTCGAAGTTCGTGTGCCGCTGATGCAGATCCTCGTCCCGCAGGCCGAGCTCCTGCTGGACGAGCCGACAGGTCGTGTCGAAGATCAGTTGCGCGGCCTGGCAGAAGGCCGTGGTGGCGTGCTGATCGCTCGCTTGGCGGGGCAGCAGTAGCGACCAGTCGGCCAGCCCGCCCAGCGGCGAATCGCCGGGCAGCGCCACCGCGATGATCCGGGTACCGGCCGCCTTGGCCCGCTGGGCCTGGTGCACGGTGGTGGAGGTCGTGCCCGATGCCGTGATGCCGATGAACAGGTCGCCGTCGCTCACCGCCGGCACGGCGATCTCGCCGACCACGTAGGTGGTCAGGCCGTTGTGCATCAGCCGCTGCGCCAGGCCCCGTCCGGCCAGGCCGGAGCGCCCCTGGCCGGCGATGTAGACCCGCTTGGCCGCCAGCAACTCCGCCACGAAGGTGGGCAGCTGGCCCACGTCGAAGGCGGCGAGCAGCGCGCTGACCTCGCCGTGGACCACCTGGAGCGCGTCGCGCGCGTCGTCGGCCGTCACCGCGCGGCCGGTCACTGGCCGGCCTTCGGCACGACGTGTCCGCCCACGACCCCGCGCATGGCGGCCAGGGCGCGGTGCGTCGGGGTGTTCTCCAGCCGGGATTCGAACCGCGCGTAGAGCGACGCGGTCAGCACCGGGGTGGGAATGGCCTGCTCGACGCTCTCCATGACGGTCCAGCGGCCCGTGCCGGAGTCGTTCACCCGGCCGGCGGCGGTGGAGAAGCCGGGATCGAGGCGCCACGCCTGCAGGAGCTTGTCGAGCAGTTAGCCGCGCGCGACGCCGGTCTCGGCCCAGGTCTGCAGCGTGGGTTCGACGTCGATGTCCACCGACCCGTCCACCAGCAGGTGGTAGCCCTCCACGTAGGTCTGCATCAGGCCGTACACCACCGCGTTGTGCACCATCTTCGCGTAGTGCCCGGCACCGGAGGCCCCGGCGTGGGCCGCGCCGCCGGCCACCGCCATGCTCTCGACCGCGGGCCACACCTGCTGGACGTCGGCCGCAGCTCCGCCCAGCATCAGGCAATAGCCGGCCTCCGCGCCGTCCAGGCCGCCGCTGATCCCGGCGTCGACATAGCGGACGCCGATCTCGGCGAAGTCCTTGGCGCGGGCGACGGTGTCCTTGAAGTGAGCGGTTCCGCCGTCCACCAGCAGGTCGCCGGCCCGCAGGTGCGGCCGAAGGCTGGCCAGCGCGGCCTCGGTCGGGGCTCCCTCCAGGAGTTCCAGCCACACGGTGCGCGGCTCTTTCAGCCGCCTCAGGAGGTCTTCTGGTGAATCCGCGACGATGGCGCCTTCGATGGCCAGCGCCGCCTCCGGACGGATGTCGTAGACGACCACCGAGTGGCCGGCGGCGATCAGCCGCCGGACCATGCCGGCGCCCATGCGGCCGAGGCCGATGAAACCGAGTTGCATTGTTCCTGCTTTCCTAGCTGTTGCTGTCAGTCTTCGTGGCGTCCGCCGGGGTTCCGGTCGTAGGCGAAGGCTTGGACGGCGCGGCTCACCGCGGCCGTGATGGGGAGGCGTTCGATCGACGAGACGCCGAAGAACCCGTCGACGCGCGGGTGCTCGTCCTGGATCCGGGACACATCCTGCGGTGTGGAGATCGGGCCGCCATGAACCAGGTACACGATCTCCGGATGCGCGTCGAGGGCAGCGGTGAAGGCAACCAGTTCGGCCGTGGGAGCTGCATCCCGGCCCGGCCGGGTGATGCCCAGGTGAAGCACCAGGACGTCGACGCCGGCCCCGATCAGGTCGGCCGCCTGGGCGGCGTCGAAGGCGTACATGACGGTGAGGAGACCGCGCTCGCGGGCCCGGGAGGTCAGCTCGAGTTCCCGCTCGAACCCGAGACCGGCGGAATCCAGGTCACAGCGGAGCGCTGGTTCGAGCAGGGTGATCGGCGGCGCGTTCATGACCCCCGCGGCGCCGAGTGACGCGAGCCGGGCGAGGTGGGCGTCGAACGCCAGCCGCGGGTCGGAGGCGAAGACGGTGGCGATCACCGGCCGGTCCGCGGCGCAGCGGACGACCTCCGGCAGGATCGCCAGCGTGTCGTGGTTGGCGTCGGCGACCGGGAGGGCACCGGAGACGCTCGGCAGGCCGCGCAGCCGCAGCGGCGCGGAGTGGTAGGCGACGATCAGGTCGGCACCGGCCTGGGCCGCCGCGCCCGCGCTCAGCCCCATCCCGACCCCGGCGGCGACGAGCGAGCGAGTGGCGCGTGCCCGCTGCAGCGTGGTCAGGATCTCGCTCCTCGTCGCGCGGTGTGCCATGGCTGAACCGGTTCCTCTGCCTCGAAGCGGGTGCCTTGACCACGGGGTGGCCGGGCGATATCGACTCTAGCCACGGCGTGGCCGGTGTCGATGACCAATCTGCGGGTATTGGCCCCTCATCGTGGGCCGGAGCCGTGGCCAAGGGGAGGTGACGTGCGTGGGGAGGGACCAATCGTCCGTGATTGGTCATCGGAGCCCGGCTCCGTCCTGGTGTCGGGATGGACGCCGTGGTCCGGGGACGGACCTGGGAGCGGCAGGGGTTCGTCGGGTGGCACCGAGGGCTGGAAGGTCGGTGCATCCCGCCTGCCGCAGGTCGAGCCCCGCCGGAACGGCGGAATCGCTAGGCTCGCCTCGTTCTGATCGTCGGGAGGTGTCCATGGCCGCGGCCCCTGGCCGGTTCGCCTGGCTGCGCGAGCGGTTCACCGACCGCTCGTCGCTGTTGACCTGGTCGATCATCGCCAACGACGGCATCATCGCCACCGCCGGTCTGCTGGAGGGCTTCGCCGGGGCGGGGGCCGATGACCGCGTGCTGCTGCTGGCCGCCACCGCCGCCACCATCGCCGGGATGCT
The DNA here is from genome assembly GCA_020161795.1 of Actinomycetota bacterium. GTDB lineage: Bacteria > Actinomycetota > Actinomycetes > Propionibacteriales > Propionibacteriaceae > Propionicimonas. The sequence goes on from JAIUOR010000028.1 coordinate 66,586, forward strand.
CGCCGTGGGCGGGGTGGAGTGGATGGAGGCCTCGGTCGAACGCGAGGCGCAGCTCAGCCTGGTGGCCGAGGAGCAGCGCGAGATCGATGCCGACCCGGAGCGGGAACTGGCCGACCTGGCCGCCCACTACGAAGGACGCGGGGTCAGCCCGGAGCTGGCCATTCAGGTGGCCGAGCAGTTGATGGCCCACGATCCGCTGGCGGCGCAACTCGACAGCGAGCACGGCATCCGCGAGATCACCACCGTCGGCGACACGGTGCTGACCGGGATCGGCGGCGCCCTGGCCTTCGGTCTCGGGGCGCTCATCCCGCTGCTGATCACGTGGATGTTCCCGGTCGGCATCGAGGCGGTCGCCATCGTGGTGGCCGTGGTGATCTCGCTCAGCCTGACCTCGGTGGTGACGGCGCGACTGGGGGAGACCCCGCTGTGGCGGACCCTGCTGCGCTCGCTCGTGGTGGGTGTCGGAACCCTGCTGGTCAGCTACGTGGTCGGGTCGCTGGTGTTCTGATCGGAGCCGTCCAGCCGCAGGCTCAGCCAGGCGGTCTGGCCGGAGTCGTCCGGGGATTCGACCGCGGCCGGACCCGCCGGTTCGCCGGGTGTGGCCGGACGGACCGGGTCGCCCATCGCGGCCCGCAGCGCCTGCGCGATGGCATTGCCCATCGCCGGATCGAACTTGCGGATCTCTGCCATGCGACGATCCTAGGACCCCCGGCTGTGCTCGCGCTGTGGCCGGCCGGCAGAGCCTGCCATCCACCGGGCAGACACCGCTGTCGAGCGTTGCCGCCTGCCGCTAGAATCTCGGGGTCACTCGTGCGGTCTCGCCACGCAGATGCAGGGTCGAAGACAGACCGCAAGACCACTAGCAGAGGAAGATTATGAAGCGAACAGCAATCCTGCTCGCCGCCGGGGCCCTGAGCCTGTCGGTGTTCGCAGGCTGCTCGGCCAAGCCCGTCGCCAACGCCCCCGAAGGCGGGGAGAGCGCGGACACCATCAAGATCGGCCTGAACTACGAGCTCTCCGGCGACGTGGCCACCTACGGCCAGGCCTCCGTCGCGGGCATCGAACTCGCCGCCAAGGAGATCAACGATGCCGGTGGCGTGAACGGCAAGCAGATCGAGTTGGTCAAGTACGACAACAAGTCCGACACCGCCGAGGCCACCACCCTGGCCACCAAGCTGATGGCCCAGGACAAGGTCGTCGCGGTGATCGGCCCCGCCACCTCGGGCGGCATGAAGGCGCAGATCCAGGTCGCGGAGAAGAACCAGGTGCCGATCGTCTCCGGTTCGTCGACCGCCGACGACCTGACGGTCACCAACGGCAAGGTCAACGAGTACGTCTTCCGTACCTGCTTCAACGACTCCTTCCAGGGGACGTCGGCAGCGAACTACTCCTCGGAGAAGCTCGGCGCCAAGACCGCCGTGATCATCAAGGACAACTCCAACGACTACAGCAAGGGCCTGGCGGCGAGCTTCGACGCGCAGTTCAAGGCCAACGGCGGCACCATCGTCGGCGAAGAGGCGTACGCCAAGGGCGAGCGTAACTTCAACTCGATCCTGACCAAGATCAAGGGCCAGAGCTTCGACGTGATCTACCTGCCCGGCTACTACGAGGAGGCCGGTCCGGCGATCAAGCAGGCCCGTGAGCTGGGCATCACCGCGCCGATCCTGGGCGCCGACGGCTACGACAGCCCCAAGCTGGCCGAGGCGGCCGGCGCCGGTCTGACCGACGTCTACTTCACCAACCACTACAGCTCGGCCGACACCGACCCCAAGGTGGTTGAGTTCATCAAGACCTTCAAGGACGCCAACGGCGAGGAGCCGAGCGCCTTCAACGCGCTGGGCTACGACACCATGAAGTTCGTGGCGGACGCGGTGAGCCGCGCCAGCGAGTTGACCGGTCCGGCGGTGAAGGACGCGATGGCGGCCACCAAGGACTTCGCCGGCGTCACCGGCACCTTCTCGGTGGATCCGGAGACCCACAACCCGGTGAAGTCGATCGTCTTCATCGGCTACAAGGACGGCAAGATCGCCGTCACCGAGAAGGCCTGACCCTTTCGGCACTGGGTGGGAGGCGGCTGACCGCCTCCCACCCGGCTAGGGAGAGACCCCACCGGTGGAGCAACTCGCGCAACAGCTGATCAACGGCCTGAGCCTGGGCAGCATCTACGCCCTGATCGCCCTCGGCTACACGATGGTCTACGGCATCATCCAGCTGATCAACTTCGCCCACGGCGAGATCTACATGGTCGGTGCCTACGTCGGCTACGCCTGCATGACCTTCCTCGGCCTGGGCTTCTTCGAATCGCTGCTGATCGCCATGGTGGCCTGCAGCGTGCTCGGCGTGGTGATCGAACGGGTCGCCTACAAACCCCTGCGCAACTCGACGCGGATCGCGGCGCTCATCACCGCGATCGGTGTGTCGCTGCTGATCCAGTACACGATGATGGCGCTGGTCGGGGCTGACGTGCGCACCTACCCGGCGCTGCCGGACTATCTCTCGGCCTCCTTCAACATCGGCGGGGTGATCATCTCGGCCCAGTCGATCCTGATCATCGGCACCTCGGTGCTGCTGATGGTGGCGCTTCAGTTCATCGTCCACCGCACCCGGCTGGGCAAGGCGATGCGCGCGGTCTCGATGGACGCCGACGCCGCCCGGTTGATGGGCGTCAACGTCGACACCACGATCTCGTTCACGTTCATGCTCGGCTCGGCACTGGCCGGCGCCGCCGGCGTCCTGGTGGGCGTCTACTACAACTCGATCAACCCGCTGATGGGCGTGCTGCCCGGCCTGAAGGCGTTCGTGGCGGCGGTCTTCGGCGGCATCGGGATCATCCCGGGCGCGCTGATCGGCGGCTTCTTCATCGGCACCGCGGAGACCCTGGTCAGCGGCTACCTCAGCTCGCTGTTCAAGGACGCGGTGGTCTTCGCCATCCTGATCCTGGTGCTGATCTTCCGGCCCGCCGGCCTGCTCGGCAAGAACGTCCGGGAGAAGGTGTGATGACCGGCAAACCGATGGTCCGCACCCTGCTGACCCAGGGCGTGCCGCTGCTCGCCCTCTACGTCGTCGTCCTGGCCGGGCTCAATCTGGGCCTCATCGACGACTACCTGATGGCGACGATCGCCACCTTGTGCATCAACATCGTGCTGGCGGTCAGCCTCAACCTGATCACCGGCTTCACCGGCCAGTTCTCCCTGGGCCACGCCGGCTTCATGGCGATCGGCGCCTACGCCACCGGCCTGATCACCATCGCGATGCCGACGGTCCTGGGCTTCATCGTCGGGCTGCTGGTCGGCGGTCTGCTCTCGGCCCTGGTCGGCTTCCTGATCGGCCTGCCGACGCTGCGGCTGCGCGGCGACTACCTGGCGATCGCCACCCTGGGCCTGGCCGAGATCATCCGGATCGTGCTGAACAACCTGGAGTTCACCAACGGCGCCGCCGGCCTGGCCGGCATCCCGCAGCTGATGGACTGGAACTGGTTCTTCATCCTTACCGTCGGCTCGGTGATCCTGATCCGCAACTTCCTGCGCTCCCGCCACGGCCGGGACGCGATCGCCGTGAGGGAGGACGAGATCGCCGCCGAGTCGATCGGCGTCGACACCACCCGGGCCAAGGTGCTGTCGTTCACCGTCGGCGCCTTCTTCGGCGGGCTGGCCGGCGGCATGTACGCCTCCTACTTCTACTTCATCAAGCCGGACACCTTCGGCTTCCTGAAGTCGATCGACATCCTGGTGATCGTGGTGCTGGGCGGGCTGGGCAGCCTCTCCGGCTCGGTGATCGCGGCCATCCTGCTGGCCATCATCTCCACCGTGCTGCAGCAGTTCACCGAACTCCGGATGATCCTCTACGCCCTGCTGCTGGTGATCATCATGGTGTTCCGGCCACAGGGCCTGATGGGCTCGCGGGAGATCTCGCTGAAGGTGTTCGGCTCCCTGTTCAAACGGAAGCCGGCCGAGCCGGGGGAGGCGCGATGAGCGACATCCTGCGGATCGAGAAGCTGACCCGCAACTTCGGCGGCCTGGCCGCCGTCTCCAACGTCGACCTGCGGCTGGGCGAGGGCGAGCTGGTGGGGCTGATCGGCCCCAACGGAGCCGGCAAGACGACGGTCTTCAACCTGCTCACCGGCGTGTATCCGCCCTCGTCGGGAACGATCGCGTTCACCCGGGATGCGCAGGAGCTCTCGCTCGGCGGCCGGAAGCCCAACGTGGTCTGCCGGGCCGGGGTCGGCCGCACCTTCCAGAACATTCGGCTCTTCAAGGACCTGACGGTGCTGGAGAACGTCGAGATCGCGCTGCAGCAGAACCATCGCTACTCCCTGGCGGCCTCCTTCTTCCGGCTGCCGCCGTTCGCCCGCACCGAGGCCGCGGTGCGCGAGGAGAGCATGGAACTGCTGGCCCTGATGGGGCTGGCGGAGAAGGCGGAGGAACAGGCCCGCAACCTGCCCTACGGCGATCAGCGCCACCTGGAGATCGCCCGCGCGCTCGCGACCAGGCCGACCCTGCTGCTGCTGGACGAACCGGCGGCCGGCATGAACCCGGCCGAGACCGCCGAACTCACCGGGCTGATCTCGCGGCTGCGCACCGAATTCGGGTTGACCATCCTGCTGATCGAGCACGACATGAGCCTGGTGATGAAGATCTGCGAGCGGATCTATGTGCTCGACCACGGCGTGGTGATCGCCTCGGGCACGCCGGCCGAGGTCCGGGCGAATCCGCGGGTGATCGAGGCCTACCTGGGGGAGGAGGCGTAGATGTTCGAGATCAAGGACCTCAACGTCCACTTCGGCGGCATCCACGCCATCAAGGGCATCTCGCTGCGGGTCGAGGCGGGGGAGATCGTCACCCTGATCGGTGCCAACGGCGCCGGCAAGACCACCACGCTGCGCACCGCGTCCGGGCTGAAGGCGCCGACCACCGGCTCGGTCTGGCTGGAGGGCAACGACATCACCAAGGTGTCGGCCCAGCAGCGGGTGAACCTGGGGATGTCGCACGTCCCCGAGGGACGCCGGGTATTCGCCCAGATGAGCGTGCTGGAGAACCTCGAGCTCGGTGCCTTCCTGCGCAAGGACCGTGGCAACCTGGCGGCCGACTTCGACACGGTCTACTCGAGGTTCCCGGTGCTGGCAGACCGCCGCAAGCAGTTGGCGGGCACCCTCTCCGGTGGCGAGCAGCAGATGCTGGCGATGGGCCGGGCGCTGATGGCCCGGCCGAAGCTGCTGCTGCTGGACGAGCCGTCGATGGGTCTGGCGCCGCTGCTGGTGCAGGAGATCTTCGACATCGTCCGCAACATCAACGCCGCCGGGACGACCATCCTGCTGGTCGAGCAGAACGCCAATATGGCGCTGCAGGTGGCCGACCGGGCCTACGTGATGGAGACCGGGGTGATCGTGACCTCAGGTCCGGCCGAGGAACTCTCGCAAACCGAGGACATCAAGCGCGCCTACCTGGGAGGCTAGTGCCATGTTCGTGAAGCTGCGGATGACGGCGCACCCGTTCACCGTCACGCCGGAAACCACCCTGCCCGAGGCGATCGCGTTGATGGAGGCCAAGGGGGTTCGCCACCTGCCCGTGGTGAGGGAGGGCCGCGTGGTCGGCGTCCTGGCGCCCAGCGACATCGCCGCCGCCGGGCCGTCGAAGGCGACCACCTTCGCCGCCGGGGAGATCAACTACCTGCTGGCCAAGCTGAAGGTGGCCAAGGTGATGACCCGCGACCCCCTCACCATCTCGCCGGACGCGCTGCTGGAGGAAGCGGCCGTGCTGATGCGCGACAACAAGGTCGAGATTCTGCCCGTGGTGGAAGAGGAGCGCCTGGTCGGGGTGATCACCGAGAGCGCGATCCTGGATGCCTTCATCGAGATCCTGGGCTTCCGCGATCCAGGCACCCGGCTGACGGTGGACGCCACCGACGCGCCGGGGGTGCTGTCGCAGCTGGCCACGGTGACCGCCACCCACGATGCGAACATCCAGCACCTGGCCGTCTACCGCGGCGAGGGGGACCGCAGCATCGTGGTGGTCGGGGTGAACTCGCTCAACACCGACGACATCGAAGCCGACCTGGCTCGGCTGGGCTTCAGCGTGCTCTACAAGCTGCAGAACGACTGAGCCGAGGCCGCTGGCCTCGGTACGGGCAACCGCCGCTACACTCCGGTCTCATGTCGCCCATCACCATCGAAATCATCGGCTATGTCGCCTCGATCCTGATCATCGCCTCACTGGCGATGACCTCGGTGGTACGGCTGCGCATCCTGTCCCTGCTGGGCTCGATCGCCTACATCGTCTACGGCGTGGCGCTGGGCGCCTGGCCGATCGTGATCGCCAACATCATCATCGCCTGCCTCAACATCTGGAACATCTACCGGGTGCTCACCTCGACCCAGGGGCTGGGAGTGTCGCCGATCGCCATCGACGCGCCCTACCTGGCCGACTTCCTCGACGCACACCAGGCCGACATCGACAAGTTCCAGCCCGGTGTGCGGCCCGAGCCCGGCGACCAGGCCTGGCTCTTCCTACGGGACGGGCTGCCGGTGGGTGCGCTGATCGGCCGGGTCGAGGGTGGCGACTTCCACGTGAAGCTCGACTACGTCCGTCCGCCGTTCCGGGACGCCAAGCTGGGTGCCTGGCTGTTCTCCGAGGGCTTCGGCCAGCTGGGCCTGTCGGGCGTCACGTCGATCCGGACCAATGCCGGCACGGCCGAGCACCGGCGCTACCTGCGCGGGATCGGCTTCATCGGAGACGGCGAATCGGTGTCGCGGGCCGTCGGCTGAGCTACAGCCCGAGCACCTGCCGCAACTCGTCCTTGATCCCGTCGAGGCGGGCGGTGGCGGCCTCGACGGCCTGGGGGAGCTCGGCTGGCGAATCGACCGGAGCTACCACCTCGAGGTAGCACTTCAGCTTGGGCTCGGTCCCTGAGGGACGCACGATCGCCCGGTCGCCGGCATCGGTGGCGATCCGGACGCCCTCGGTGGGCGGTAGCCCCTGATAGCCCTGGCCGAGGTCGTCATAGGCGACCACCGCGGCACCGGCCAGGGTGGCCGGGGGATTGGCGCGCAGCCGCTCCAGCGCCTGACCGATCAGGGAGAGATCCTCCACCCGGAAGGTCAGCGGGCTGGTGGCGTGCAGACCGTGCCGCACCGCCAGGTCGGCGAGCTGATCCTCCAGGGTGCGTCCGGCGGCCTTCAGCTTCGCGGCCAGCTCGCAGGCCTTGACCGCGGCGCTGATGCCGTCCTTGTCCCGCACCACGTTCGGGTTGACGCAGTAGCCGATCGCCTCCTCGTAGCCGAAGACCAGCCCGGGGGCTCGCGAGATCCACTTGAACCCGGTCAGCGTCTCGGAGCCGCGCAGGCCGTGGGCCTCGGCGATCCGTCCCAGCAGCGAGGACGAGACGATCGAGCGCGCCAGGGTCGCCTCCGCGTCGCCCTCGTGCTCGGCGGCGGCCTGCTCGCCGAGCAGGGCACCGATCTCGTCGCCGCTGAGCTGGCGCCAGCCGGCGCCGGAGGGGACGGCCAGCGAGCAGCGGTCGGCGTCCGGGTCGAGGGCCACGATGAGGTCGGCGCCGACCCGCGCGGCTGTCGCCATCGCCAGGTCGAGGGCGCCGGGTTCCTCCGGGTTCGGGAAGGCGACGGTCGGGAAGTCGGGATCGGGTTCGATCTGTTCGGCTACCGGCGTGACGTCGTCGAAGCCGGCGGCGGCCAGGGTGCGTAGGGCGGTGGCCGCGCCCACGCCGTGCATCGCGGTGAGCACGATCTTCAGCGGAGCGGTGCGGTCGCCGACCAGGGCGGCAGCCGCGGCGACGTAGTCGTCCATCACGTGGGTCTCGATCAGCTCCCAGCCGTCGTGGGCCACCGGAACGTCGACGGCCGGCCCGGCGGCCAGGATGGCGTCGAAGATGCGGGTGTCCATCGGCGGCACGATCTGGGCGCCGGCCGCGCCCGGCTCCGACATCCGCGCGCCGAGATAGACCTTGTAACCGTTGTCGGCCGGCGGGTTGTGGGAGGCGGTGACCATGACGCCGGCGTCGGCGTCCAGGGCGTTGAGCGCGTAGGCCAGCAGCGGCGTCGGGTAGGTGCCGGGCATCAGCGAGACGCGGCCGCCGGCCGCCACGGCGACCGCCGCCACGGTGCGGGCGAATTCTTCGGAGCGATGCCGGGCGTCATAGCCGACGACGAGATGGAAGCCCTCGCCCAGGTCCTCTCGCAGTACCTGGCAGAGACCGGCGGTGGCGGTGGTGACAACGGCGGTGTTCATCCGGTTCGGTCCGGCTCCGATCGCCCCGCGCAGGCCCGCCGTGCCGAAGGTCAGCTGGCCGTTCATCCGGTCCGCAAGCTCGGCGGCGGCCCGCGGCTCACCGGATTCAGCCGCACCGATCAGCACCGTCAGTTCGGCCCGGTCCCGGGTATCGGGGTCGGCCGCCACCCAGCTGCGGGCCTGCTTCACGGTCTCGGTCATCGTGCCTCCGTCTTCGTCGGTGGGTAGCGGTCACGTTACACGCCGCCCGTCGTGCTGATTCCCGATCGTGACTGATTCCCCGATAGTGACTGATTCCCCGGAGAATCGAGCCGCTCCTCTGCCCGGCATGTCAGGCTGCCGACACCAGTGGGCCGAGGTAGACCGGCACCCCTCACAGGTTCCGGTCTGCGGGTCGATGTCCTGGCTCAACCAGAACCCGCACCTCGTGGCTATTCTGGCGCTCGGCGGCTTCGTGAAATCCGCCATCGCGCCGGCCGGTGTCGGCAAGCCGTATCCGTGATTCACCAACCGAGAGGAGCCACTAGTGGCTACACCCCATATCAACGCTGAGATCGGGGAGATCGCACCGGCTGTGATCATGCCGGGCGACCCCAGGCGCGCCCAGCGGATCGCCGAGCTGCTGATGGACGATGCCCGGCAGGTGACCGACGTCCGCGGCATCCTCGGGTTCACCGGCACCGTCGACGGCAAGCCGCTGACCGTGATGGCCTCGGGCATGGGCATGCCGTCGGCCGTGATCTACGCCACCGAGCTCTACCAGTTCTACGACGTGCAGCGCATCATCCGGGTGGGCACCGCCGGCGGCATCCCGGAGGACGTGAAGGTGGGCGACGTGGTCGTCGCCACCGGGGCGCACACCCAGTCGAACATGAACCAGTTCCGGCTCCCGGGGCTGTTCTTCTCCGCCGTCTCCAGCCACAACCTGGTCGCGGCTGCGCTCGCCGCCGCCGGCGAGGCCGAGAGCCAGGTGCACGCCGGCATGATCCTGTGCAACGACCACTTCTACCTGCAGGGCCCGCCCGGGCAGCTCGATCTGCTGGCGAAGTACCGCGTGCTCGCGGTCGAGATGGAGTCGGCCGGCATCTACGGTGCTGCCGCCGAGTTCGGCCGGGAGGCCCTGACCGTGCTCACCGTCAGCGATCACCTGCTCGACTACAACCAGAACATGAGCGCCGAGGATCGTGAGACCCGCTTCCAGGGTGCCCTGAGGTTGGCCGTCGCGGCGGCCTTGTCGTAGTCAACGCCGCTTGTTGGGGGCGTCCGGGGGCTATCCCGAACGCCCCCAACGACGAGATAATCGTCGCTATGGGCCGTGAACTGGAGTCAGCCACCTTCACCCGGGAGCAACGCCAGCTCTACCGGGACAAGGTGAAAGCCTGCCTCGACGTGTTCGAGCAGATGCTCGCCACCCGTTCCTTCGAGTTCGACGAGCCGATGATCGGCATGGAAATCGAACTGAACCTGGTGGATTCCGACTACCAGCCCAGGATGGACAACGCCGAGGTGCTGGCCGCGATCGCCGACCCGGAATACCAGACCGAACTGGCCCAATTCAACATCGAGTTCAACGTCTCTCCGCGTCCGATCGGCGACGAGAGCGTGGTGGAGCTGGAGAGCAGCCTGCGGGCCTCCCTGAACGAGGCGGAACGCCGGTGTGCCCAGGTCGGCTCCCACATCGTGATGATCGGGATCCTGCCCACCGTGATGCCGGAGACCTTCGAGGGCGAGTGGATGAGCGCGAACGCGCGCTACCAGGCCCTGAACGACTCCTTCCTGGCGGCGCGCGGGGAGAACATCCACCTCGACATCACCGGACGGACGGGGGAGCGCCTGCTGCGGTACGCCGATTCGCTCGCGCCGGAGTCGGCCTGCACCTCGATGCAACTGCACCTGCAGGTGCGTCCCTACGAGTTCGCCTCCTACTGGAACGCGGCCCAGGTGCTGGCCGGTTCCCAGCTGGCGCTGGGAGCCAACAGCCCGTACTTCATGGGTCACGAACTGTGGTCGGAGACCAGGATCGAGCTCTTCACCCAGGCCGCGGACACCCGTCCCGAGGAACTGCGGAACCAGGGGGTGCGGCCGCGGGTGTTCTTCGGGGATCGCTGGATCACGTCGATCTTCGACCTGTTCGAGGAGAACGCGCTCTACTTCCCCGCTCTGCTGCCCGAGCTCGATGAGGAGGATCCGCAGGAGGCCTTCGCCGCCGGACGGGCCCCCAAGCTGGCCGAGATGAGGCTGCACAACGGCACCATCTACCGCTGGAACCGTCCGATCTACGACATCGTGGCCGGCCGCCCCCACCTGCGCGTGGAGAACCGGGTGCTGCCCGCCGGCCCCACCATCGTCGACACCCTGGCCAACGCCGCCTTCTACTACGGCGCGGTGCGTGCTCTGGTGGTCGACGACCGTCCGGTGTGGAGCCGGATGGCCTTCGCCACGGCGGAGGAGAACTTCCTGGCCGGGGCGCGGGACGGAATCGATGCCGTCCAGTTCTGGCCCGGGCGAGGCGAGACGCCGGCCAGCGAACTCGTCCTACGCGAGTTGCTGCCGATGGCGCACGAGGGCCTGGCGGCGTGGGGAGTGGACTCGACCGTCGCCGATCGGCTGCTCGGCGTGATCGAGGCGCGCTGCCTGTCGGGGCAGAACGGTGCCGACTGGCAGGTGGCCACCGTCCGGGCATTCGAGGCGCGAGGGCTCGGCCGGAACGAGGCGTTGCGACAGATGGTCGCGCTGTATACCGAGAACATGCACAGCAACGAGCCGGTGCACACCTGGGAGGTACCGGCCTGAGGCCGCGGCTGGACGAGGAGCGCTCAGGCCACCCGCTCGCCGAGCCAGGTCAACTGTGTCTCGGGTTCCTCGATCAGCGCGCCGATCCTGGCGTTGAACCGCCGATTGTGATCGGACTCCAGCTGCCGGACACCGCCCACCTTCGTGCATCGCGAGTCCTGTGGTCACCACGGCGCGGGCTCCGCGTAGCTCGAGGTCGCGTCGGGGGGGGGCCTGGCTGAACTGTGCCCCAGCGGTCAGGTGTCGAGGAGGCGGTAGCCGTACAGATCGTCCATCGTGCCGTTGACCCATAGCTGATCCCCATCGGGGGTGGCGACGAGCAGGGTGCGGTTGTAGGCCTCGTCGATCACGGACGCGCCGAAGCCCGCCGAATCCAGGTGCCTGGCGAGGGCGTCGAGATCGCCGGCGTACTCCAGGCTCAACTCGAAGCGGACCTCGTCGGCGAGGTGGAGACCGGCCCGGCCGCCGCCGTCGGCGGTGAAGGCAATCCAGGTGCCGGATTCGGAGGCGAGCTGCGGGCGCAGCCCGATGGCCTCCAGGATGCGACGCGGTTCGTCGAGATCGGCCTGGTACCAGATCGGCTGGACGGCGAGCTCTCCGGCATCGGCCGTCCGGGCGCCGCCGGAGACGGTGATTCTCGCGCCCGTCGCCGCGGTGACGGTGAGCATCGGGCCGATGTCGTCCAGCACGGTGCGCTCCACGCCGAAACCGGCGCTGACAAGGCGGGCCTCGACTCCGTCGAGGTCGTCGCTGAGTAGGTGCAGGTCGGTCCGGCCGGCGTGCTCGTCCTCCGCGGCCGCGTGATGGATCGCCAGGATGCCTCGTCCGTCGAACTCCGACCATTGCTGGTTCGGTGCGAAGGCGGGCCGGAACCCCAGTTCCTGGGCGAGGCGATGCCACTGGCTCTGGTGGGGGGTGTAGCGGATCGGCTGCGCGGTGATCATCGGTCGGCCCCCTCGTTCTCCAGGTACTGCGTGAGCGCCTTCTCCACCAGCGCGGAGAGCGAGAGTGAGTCGTCGATCGCCCGGTGCTTCACCCGACGGATCAGGGGAGCGGGCAGATAGACGTTGAACTGCACCTTTGGCGCGGCGGTACCGTCATGTGACTGCATGCTAGCATCCTATCAATTGGTGGTGCTGAGGCTGGGGTACGGCGGAATGGTGGGAACCGGGGAGCGGAAGCGGCGGGTGCTGCTCGCCGCTTCGCTGATCGCCATCGAACTCGTCTCGGGCATGCAGGTGTACCTCACGCAGACCATCCTGCCGATCATGGCGGCCGACCTCCAGGCGCAGTCGTACTACGGCGTGCTGACCGGGATGGCGCAGATCGCCACCTTCGCCGCGCTGCCGGTCGGCGCGCAGTTGGTGCGCCGATACCGGATTCGGCCGCTGCTCATGGTCTTCACGGTGGGATTGTGCGTGGGTGCCGCCGTCTGTGCCCTTGCCCCCTCGGTAGCGATCTACCTCGTGGGGCAGGTGTTGCGGGCGTTCGCGGGTGGCTGCCTGGCCACGATCTCGATCGGCGCGGTGGCGGTCGGCCTGGAGGGGCGAGCCCGTCAGCTCACCCTGGCTATGATCCAGGGCACCTGGATCATCTCGTCGATTCTCGGCCCGGTCTATGCCGCGACCGCCACCGAGTTGCTCTCCTGGCGTTGGGCGATGGTGCTCTATCTGCCGGTGCTGGTCGTGGGGCGTTGGGTGGTTGCCAGTCAGCTTCGCGACCATCGCCCGAGGGGTTCCGGAGCGCTACCGCTGGCCTCGGTGGTGCTGTTGGCGGCGGGGCTCGCCCTGACCATCGCGCCGGCCGCGGGTGGCGGCAAGATCGCCCTGGTGATAGCGGGGAGCGTTGTGCTGGCGGTAGGCGCTGGTCGCGTGCTTCCGAAGGGGACGTTCACGCTCCGCTCTCCCCGGCACCGGGCGCTCGCCCTGCTGTTCGGGCTGGCCGGAACCTACTTTGCCGGGGACGCGGTGATCGCGCTCACTGCTCATGACCGGCTCGGGCTGGGCGTGGGCCAGATCGGCGCCGTCGTCATGGCAGGAGGGCTCGGCTGGGCCCTAGTCGGCTTCGTGTGCGGGCTGCGGCCGGCCCGCGATCCGGACGCCTTCCGGCGTCGGGCCATCGCGGGGCTGGTGCTGATCGCGCTCGGTTCGGTGGTGACGGGAGGGTATCTGGCGGGTGGTCCGGATCTGCCGGCGCTGCCGGTGCTGGTCTCGGCCTGGGCGATGGCGGGCGCCGGCATGGGGCTGGTCTACCTCGACACCATCAACCGGCTCTTCGAGGAGCCTGCGCAGCCCGACGGCCTGGATCTCGAGACGGTCGCGGGGGCGTCCATCATGGCCGAGAGCGTCGCCGTCGCGATCACCACGACCCTGGCCACCACGTGGATAGGTACCGGGCTGGGGCTCGTCCCGCTGGAGGCTCGCCACGCGACCATCTGGATCGTCCTGGCCGTCGCTCCGCTGGCCTGCCTCGTGCCGGTGGTCTGGCGGGGGCCGTCGGGTCGGCAGCCCGTCCGGGAGCGATTTGAGCAGCAGCGCCAGCCGGGGTAGCGCCAGGAGCCGGGTCGTCGCTGGCCTTCGTCTGGCCCAGGGCGTCCGATCAGTGGCTCCGGCGAGGCGACTTTGGGAAAAATACCCCAGGGGGTATAGTGACGATCGAGATCGCCCCGACGGGGCGGGGATGTCATGAAGGGAATCCGGAATGTGCCGAGCGGTGGAGTGTCGGGTCTGCGGGAAGACGACGTGGGCGGGCTGCGGGCAACATGTGGCGTCGGTCAAGGCCAGTGTTCCCGCGAGCCAGTGGTGCGGCGGCAAGCACACCCAGGCGCAGCTCGACGCTGCCCAGGCCGACCAGAAGAGCTTCCTCGCCCGCCTGCTCGGACGCTGACCGCCGCCTTCGGCATGGCGTTCGAGGCTGAGCAGCGCGCACCGGAGCTGAGGGTTCGCAATGGATGCTGCCACTGAGGTACCCCGGATCGGTGGGTTCGTCCCGGGCTATCAGGTGCCGGTGATCAACGAGCGCGCGGTGCGAGTGGCGGCGGGCATCCTGTTCCTGGCGGGCGGAACCGCGCTGGTGCTGGCTGTCGTCGAACAGTCGGTTCGTCCGCTGCAGCCCTTCGGCATGTTCTTCGTGATCGACATGTTCGCGCGCGTCCTCGCTGGTGACCGCTGGTCACCGACGCTGGCGCTCGGCCGACTGATCGTCCGCCGCCAGCGACCCGAGTGGGTCGGCGCGGCCCAGAAGGAGTACGCGTGGTGGCTGGGCCTCGGCCTGGCGCTGACCTCCTGCCTGACGATGGGGCTGTTCGCGGTGCCGCTGTGGGTCACGCTGGTGCTCTGCGGCAGCTGCCTGACGCTGCTCTTTCTCGAAGCCGCGTTCGGCATCTGCGTCGGGTGCGCGTTGCAGGCACGCTTCGGCAGGCGTCCGCCGATGTACTGTCCGGGCGGAAGCTGCGAGGTGGATCGCAGCGGGTCACCCGGCTCGTCAGCCCCGCTGTGACCAGCCTTCGGGGATCGATACGTTGAACATCCACTCGATGCCGTACCTGTCCTTGACCAGGCCGTAGATGTCGCCCCAGACCTGCTTCTCCAGCGGCGCTCCCACGCTGCCGTCGGCTGCCAGAGCGTCGAACCAGCCCTGCATCGTGGTGAGGTCGTCGCCGAAGAGCGAGCAGTAGACCCGGGTGCCGCCCCAGGTCTGCTCGGCGCCCGGCATCGCATCGGAGGCCATGATGGAGAGGTTGTCGCCGATCTCGAGCTGGCCGTGCATCAGTCCGTCGCCGGGCATGCCTTCGATGCCGAATTCGCCGAAACCCCACAGCTGGAGTTCCCCACCGAAGACCCCCTCGTAGTAGGTCATCGCCTCGCGGCCGTTTCCGGGGAAGTTGAGGTACGGGCTCAATGAGATGGCCATGGTGAGCTCCTATCGAATAGGTGTGGAGGCTGCGCCTCCCTCATCTGCCACGGTAGGCGGGCAGGTGCGAGAACGGGAGTGGCAACATTTGGGTGGGACGGATAGCCACCATGGACGCGGCGCGGATCTAGCCTGACGTGAGCGTGAGGCTGAGGTGCCGGGCGCGGATGCGTCCGAGCCGTTCGGCCTCCCGCTCGAGGGCGGCAGGTGGTGGGGGACCGGCCTCGCCGAACCAGGTCACGACCACCTCGTCACGGTGGAGGCGCCAGGTTCCGGAGACGACGCCGCCCTTGATCGCGAGCTGCGCGCCCCTGGTCGCGAGCGTCCGGCGGGCGGGGGCGAGCAGGCGGGTGTCGGCGGTTCCCGGAGCGAACACCCACGGGTCGAACCCTGGCAGCAGACGCACGGCTTCGGAGGGCTCGGCAGCGTCCAGTTCTGCCAGGTCGGCCGTGAGCGCATACGACGCGACGCCGTCGACGCTCACGGAGGTCAGCGTCTCACCCAGGCCGTCGATCCACGACGCCAGGCGGCTACGAGGAACGCTGAGGCCCTCGGTGAGCCAGTATTCGAGGTTGGCCGGTGTCGCCGGCCCGTAGCTGCCGAGGTACAGCGCGACGGCGTGCGGACCGGCGTCATCGATCCCGGGCAGACCGGGCCAGCGGGGATCGCCGTTCAGGATCCGGAACGTGGCCTGCCCGTCGCGGGAAGGACCGAAGCAGATGTCGCCCCACCAGTGCAGGGGTTTGTACAGGCTGTCCGATCCCGTGCCCAGGGCCGCGGCGGAGAGATGGCGCAGCGCAGGAACGCGCGCGAGCCGGGCGCTGATCTCTTCCCGTGTCGCCGGGCCTGTTGCCAGGGCTTCGTGCACGGCCTCGCGCAGCGGCTGCCAGTCGGCGATGGCGAAGTGCCCCTGTTGCTGGTAGCGGGGCGTCTCCCAGACGCGGCTGGCGGTGCGGCAGGCGAGCAGAACCGCGGCGATGCCGGGGGAGAGGACGTAGGACCCGCCTCGGAAGGCGTAGCTGCGGATGAGTTCTCCGTCATCCAGCGCCCGGCTCAGGGCACCTGGATCCGGCTGCTCCTGGCGGATGCAACTGGCCAGTTCCGCGACCTCGGCGGGCCAGCCGCGCAGGGCCAGGACGCGCTCCGCGACATCGCTGACGCTCGACCCGGCGACCGGATCCAGGGCATTCCGCCTCAACCGCCAGGAGAGCGCCTGGGCGCCGGTGAGCGTCCGCTCGGGACCGGCCGGACGGGTGCGGCTCACTTCCCGTCCGAACTCCGGTTGTGGGCCAGGGCGACCTTCACCCAGAACGACAGGTGATCGAGGGAGTCGATGGCCGCGGCAGCCACGGAGATCCAGCCTGGCCCCATGGTCCGTCCGGTGCCCATCTCGGCTTGGCTGGCTCCGGGGTGGGTGAGCAGTTCGTCGTGCCGGCCGGCCGGCACGCGGACCAGCAGATCGCCGTCCTTGCCGGCGCTGACGACGATCTTGTCGTTGACCATGAAGACCCGTCCGCCGAACATCGACACATCGCGGGTCGTGGGCTCGATCGCGAGTAGGGTGCGGAGCCGCTCGACCAGATCTGACTGCTGCGGTGTCATCGGGAGTCTCCTCCGGGGGTGAGGTGGGATCTTCTGATATCCAATGTCGACCAGTAACGGCACACCTGGGCGGGCCGATGGACGGTCTGTCTGCTGGCGTCGCGGTTGAGAGGTGGACGGTGGCGACACTGCTCTGGCCGTCGATGATCCTCCAGGGTCGCCGACTCTTCGCGGCGAGCGGTATCCGCGCTACTCGGCTCCGTCATATCGGTCCCTTTTTGGCCAACGTCAGCGAGTCGGCAATCACGGGCGTCCTCACGCCGCCAATGTAGGACATCTGGCAGAAAAGGGGCGCAGTTTCCATCGGACCCGCGCAGACACGCATGAGGTCTGGGTAGGTGGTTTGGAGCCTCAGCCAAGATCCCAGGCGGACCGCACGGCAATCGCGATTTGATGGACGCGATGGTCAGCGATCTCCAGCGGCTGTTCAGCGAGCCAGTGCACCAGTTGCTCGCCGGCCACAAAGCGGCATCGATCCCCAGCCGATCCCTGCGGGAAATCGCCCCAGATAACGACGACAGGATGAACCCGCTGTCTGATGCGGGTCTTGGAGAGAACCCGACTGTGTGTCTCGCGAGCGAGGGCCGCCACGTGCGACGCTCCAGTCCATGGGTTGGAAGGGCCGCCTTTCCAACGCACTATCCGAACCTCGTCTCCGCGCACCTCTACCGTCCCGCTCCAGCGTTTGCTGTCGAAAACGAACACGCCCCCGGGGCCGATGGCCAGGTGATCGATGTTGCCTCCTCGGCCTGTCTTGACATCGTGCAGAACAACCCAAGAATCAGGAAGGTGGCTCAGCTCCTTCGCGGTCTTCTGCTCGCCCCATGCCCCGAGTTGCCAGTTCTCGATCCAACCGGGCGGACTGGCGCGAGCCAAGACCCAGAAGGTCAGGACGGCCCCGGAGAAAAAGCCGCCCATCCAGGGCTGGCCGAGAAGAAAGAAAGCGGCATTGGCGGCTGTCGCGATCAGGATGAGAATGCCTGCGAGAATCCCGAAGAGCCTACGGTTGCGTCGGAGCCAGTCCTTGCGAAGGCTCTTGTGTAGTTGTTGCGCGCTCGCTCCCGGCCTCCCATCACCAAGTGATGACACCCGAACGTTCGAGCGCGCCTCGACCGGTGGCTTCGATGCGCGGGCCCGGTCCTCGCTCAATGCCATCCTCTGTTCCTCTTCGCTGGGCCATGTTGACGCCGACCAAGTCAATCTAGATGAGTCGCAGGAGCGCGTGACGATTGTTCACAGTAGTCGGGTGAGTCGTCCCTATACGGGAGCATTTCCTCGCCTATCGCGCCTAGTAGTAGACGCCTAGTTGTAGATCTGCGTGAGCAGCCGGGAAGTCGACGACTTTGAGGGCGGCCTTGGTGTTCATGATCGCTAGCTCAGGTTTCTTCGGCGTCCCCTGATCCGTGCGCCCGTGTCCGGCAACGATCGGGAGGCTTGCGGAGACCGCTACAACTCGAAGCCACAACACCCTGAGAAGCACACACCCGCTGCACACTTGGTTCGGCGGCCACGTCCACAGACAGGCCCGCGGTTGAGGGCGTGGTCTTCGGCGGGCGAACGCGCCAGAGTTCTGTGCATGACGGCCAGTTGTTGACCGAAGCCAGGGGCGAAGCTGTCGAAGCTTGTGCAGTCCGCCGTGACCAAGCACGAGTGGTTCTAGTTGACCGGTCACGGTGACCGCGTTGCTTGCTGCTCGGCACCGACGACTTCGACTCGCTGCTCGAGATCCTCAAGGTTCTCGGTGACCCCGAAGAGGTAGAAGCGATCCGGGCCGGCTTGGCCGACCTTGGGCACGGTGGAGTGAATTCTGCAAAACGAAGTCCGCCGCACTGGTAAGCGGGCCGGGTGCGTGTTGGTCGAACTACTCGATCAGCGGCCGTAGTGATAGCGGCAGGCGGCGATCCGGATCTCCTTGCCGACGATTTTGTAGACGAGTCGATGTTCGTCGGTGATGCGTCGTGACCAGTAGCCGGCGAAGTCGTGCTTGAGGGCCTCGGGCTTGCCGATACCTTCGTTGCCACTACGTGAGACGTCCTCAATGAGAGTGTTGATGCGCTTAAGTACACGGCGGTCCTGCGCCTGCCACCACAGATAGTCGGCCCAGGCGTTCTCGTCCCAGACGAGGAGCATGTTCAGTCGGCGTCGATCAGGTCGTGGGACTCGCCCCGGCCGGATTCCAGCCGCTCCATGGCGTCGAGAAGGCGGCGCGCGTTGGCGGGGGAGCGCATCAGATAGGCGGTCTCCTTGAGCGCCTCGTAGTCCTCGAGCGAGACGATCACGACGGGCTCGTGCCCGGCACGCGTGATCACGACCTCTTCGCGATCATCGACCACCGAGTCGAGAACCTCGGCGTAGCGAGCCCGAGAATCTGTGTAGCTGAGCGTCTTCACGATGATCCCTCCTGTACAGAAAAGTGTACGTTAGAACGCTCCCGGACTCAATACCACGCCGTCCGCGTGCTTGCAGCCGAGCTTCTTCGCGTTCGGAAAGCCCGGCTCCAGTTGTCCCGATCGCGGAGCTCCTGGGCCTAGGGGTGTGGGAGGTTCTGCGACTTCCTGGCCGATCTCGGCTACGCCATGACGATCCGCGGCGCCCAGGGGCTCACCGCTGGCACCGTGCACGGACTGGCGACCGGGGAGGAGTCGCGCGAGCGGCTTCACGCCGGGAGCGAGGCCAAGTCACCACCTGGTGGCAGAACCTTGACAAGGCCACACCCCGCGCCAGGTCGAAGGCATACGGGCTGCTCCGCTCCGCAGTGGACGAGGAACTGATCGAGATGAACCCCGCCAGAGTGAAGAACCGCAAAGCCATCACCTCATCGACCCCGAGGAAGCTCACCCCCATTGAACCCGAGCACCTCGACCTGCTCGTCGCGGGGATCGAGATCGAGCGGTACCGGCTCCTGGTCCAACTCGCAGCCTGGGGAGGACTCCGCTACGGCGAACTGGTGGCCCTCCGCAGGCGAGACATCGACCTGAGAGGCGACTACCCCGTCGTCAGCGTCACCAGGATCCGTGACCTTCATCACAGGCCAGCCGCCGCACGCCGGGCCTCCGAAGACCGACGCGGGGGAGCGAGACGTGATGCTCCCCTCCGCACTCAAACCGATCATCGCCGCCCACCTGTTACGGCACACCCAACCCGGAGCGGACGGGCTGCTGTTCTCTTCGGCAAGAACGGCGGCTACCTGTGGGAGTCGGTGTTCCACAAGGCCTGGAACAAGACCCGCAAAGCCGCCGGGCTGCCCACCCTGCGAATCCACGACCTGCGGCACTCGGCAGCAGTCTGGGCGCTCCAAACCGAGGAGACCTTCTCCAGAGTCCAGGCCCGACTTGGCCACTCCACCCCAGCCGCCGCGCTCCGGTACCAGCACGCCGCCAGCGGGTCGGACGAGCGGATCGCCAAGGGCCTCGACCGGAAGCTCGGCGTCCAGGACCAAGAGCCGACCCCCGACCAGGCCACACCACCTGCCGAGCCGGAGGCGCAGTCGTCGTCGGCGTCCTGGCCTGCCGCACCCCAGGCCTGGTGCCTCTCATCGGGCGCCGGGCCTCGTGCTGTCTGCGGCCGGGTGGCCTCCCGGAGGTCACGGACGGTATCTCGGAGCGCCTGAGAACGCCGGGTCGCTACGTCGGCCGGGTCGTGGCCTCCGAGGCGCTCCGAGCGCAACGGGGAATCTCCCGCCAAGTGTCGGGCCGCGCCGATAGCGTGTGACCGTGACCGGTTGGTACCCCTTGAACGTTCGTGAATCAGGCGAGTATGACAACTACGACGCGCTCTCCGAAGGCGTCCCAGCCTGGATGCTCGCCGACGTCGCCGAGCTGATAACCATCGCGTTCAACGACCCGGAACACAACTACGCCCGCACAAGGAAAGTCCGGCGGTGTTCAGCTGCCATCCGGACCGTCCTGCCGGACGAAATCAGTCGCAACGAGTCGATCGTCTGGTACAGCCGCCAAGCGCACGAGGATCCCGACCTGATCTTGACCGTGCTGGACTATCTCGTCCGGACCGAGGATGAGGACGAGTTCCGGCGAGCTCTCAAGGTGGTTTTCGAACGAGGTAACTCCGCCTGGACAGTCGGCGGATGGGGCGACGGGCACGTCGGCCTCGTCCGACGAGTAGACGCCACGGTGACAGCGGCAGCCGCCCGAGCAATCTCCGCCAAGACCACAGCGAGCCACCACCTCGCCGAGGCCTGGCAGGCCGCCTACGGACTCAACGGCGACCCCAACCAGGCGTACTCAGCGGCAGTGTTGGCCGTCGAGTTCGCCGCAATCCCGGTCGTCAGTCCCAACAACACCAAGGCGACGCTCGGTACCTTGATTGGACAGGTTCGAGCAGATGGTGACTGGATCATTCCGTTGACCCGAGAGAAGGACCCTAGCCACGTTGCGGGGATGCTGCTGTCGATGCTGGAGGCCCTGTGGCATGGCCAGTCGAAGCGCCACGGCTCGGCGGCTCCGCCCGTCCGGGTCACTCCGGAGGCCGCCCAGGCGGCGGTGCTGATGGCGACGACGCTTGTTCAGTGGTTCCAGTCGGGTGCTGTGCGGCGCGGCACGATCTGATCCCTCAGGGCGGGCCACCACGCGGCAGCCGGGCCTGGTCATCCTCCTTCGGCGCTGTTCGTGTGCCTGAGATCTCATCGCTGGCCAGCGACGGATCGGCGACGAAGGAGTCCATCGGAGGGTATCGGAGTCCATAGCTCCCGGCGCTGACTACGCCGTACAACGGTGGGGCGGGCGGGGCTCGAACCCGCGACCCAGGGATTATGAGTCCCCTGCTCTGACCGGCTGAGCTACCGCCCCGAACGCGTTTCGCGAGTCACGGTAGCGGGTGGGAGCGCGGGGTGTCCAAAGGCGCAACGGAGCGGCGCACGGCCGCCTCGGCCGGGGGTGGTGTGGCGGCTTCAAGATCCGCATCCGGCCCCGATGAGGGAACAAAGGCGTCACAATGTCCTGCATGACCCACCCGCCGGCCACCGCGAATCCGATGCGGGCCATCGCTTCGATGATCCTCTCCGAATCAGCGGTCTACGGGGTCGTGCTGGTCTCGGGTCTGCTGGTGATCGTTGCCAACAAGTCCGACGCCGAACCGGGCTACGTGCTGCTCAAGGTGCTCGGCACCGCCGTCGTCTTCTGGCTGGCTCACGTCTATGCGGGCGCGGTTGCCCACCTCGGCGACGACGTCGACGAAGGGCACTCCGGCGGGGTGCGGCTGGGCATCGCGATCCGGCACTCACTGGGGCACCTGTGGGGGATGCTGGCCTCCGTCGTGGTGCCCCTGATCGCCCTCGGCGCCAGCGCGCTCGGGCTCATGACGCAGGAGCAGGCGATCTGGGGCACGCTCTGGGTGAATGTCGCGTTGCTGGCCGTCCTCGGGTTCTGGGGCATCTCGCGCTGGTCGGATCGGCTCTGGATCCGCCTGGCCGGAGCCCTCACCACGGCCGCGCTGGGCCTTGCCCTGGTGGTGCTCAAGGCCCTCATCCACTGACCGGCGCACAACGGCGTCCCGGGTGCCTCGATGCGGCATACTTCGAACCGCCACGCCGCCGAGGAAGGACCCCCACCGTGACCCCCAAGATCCTGTTGCTGGACGTCGACGGCACCCTGGTCAACTACGAGACGAAGATCCCCGCGAGCGCGGCACGCGCCGTGGGGCAGGCACGCGCCAACGGCCACCGGGTCTACTTCTGCACCGGACGCGCTCGTCCTGAGGTGTACCCCGAGCTGTGGGAACTCGGCGTCGACGGGATGATCGGTGGCAACGGCAGCTACGTTGAGCACGACGGCCAGGTGGTGCACCACCAGGTGCTGGCGCCGGAGGTGGTCGATCGCGCGCTCGCCTGGTTGGACGCGAATCGGCTGGCCTACTTCGTGGAATGCAACTCCGGGCTGTTCGCCAGCGACAACCTGCCCGTCAAGGCGGCCACGATCTACGGCGAGCCGGACGCCACCAGCATCACCAAGATCGTCACCATCATTCCGGTGCTGATCTACCTGCGACCGGCCCCGCGCGACGACGTGAACAAGATCAGCTTCGTCCTGGAGCCGGGCGTCGACCTGGAACAGCTGGCTCGGGACTTCGACGGCGAGGCCACGGTCAGCACCTGGAGCGGCAGCGGGAAGCGACAGGAGTTCGGCGAGTTCGGGCAGTTGGGCGTTCACAAGGGGGTCGCCGTCCAGCGGTTGGCGGAGCACCTGGGGGTCAGCACCGACGACATGATCGGGTTCGGCGACGCGCTGCCCGACCTGGAGCTCCTCCAGGCCTGTGGCACCGCGGTGGCCATGGGCAACGCCCCGGACGAACTCAAGGCCGCTGCCGATCTGGTGACCGACCACGTCGACGAGGACGGGCTGGCGAACGCCTTCAGCCGGCTGGGGCTGATCTAGCGGACGTCACTCGGAGCTGCCTTCGGCGCTCTGCGGGACGTCCTGCTGGCCGGAACTGCTCGTCTCGGGGCCGGTCATGCGCTCCGCGACGGACTCCGGCGCCGGTGGCTCGGCGTGCGGTGACGGACCCTCCTGCCACTCCTCGGTGTCGACTCGAAGGCCGAGGTCCTCATCGTCGGATTGCTCCTCCGTCTCCGGAGCCTGGCGCCCGGAGTCGCGCTGTGACGTTCGGGTCGACTCCTCGGGCCGGCCGTCACCGGGCTCGTTCTGCGTCATGCTGGTCCCTTCCTGGCCGCCCTCTGGTGTACCCGGAGGCACGGCGGTGGAAACGCACGCGGCCCAGGCGCCGCTCGCTGCTTCACGGTGACCGTTCCTGAGGATCGCGTTCGGAGCGCCGATCAAGTGGGTACGGGATATCCAAGCGAGCACCCACCGAAAGGGGCCGACCATGGCCGAGAACCTGGAGACCCACGAGGAGGAGTCGCGCAACGACGGACTGCCGACGAAGATCGCCGCGGCCAAGGCGAATGCCACGGCTGCCCAGGGCAGCCGGTGAACGCTCCGGCAGTGAACGAGGAGGAACAGGTATGGACGAGCTCAGCAGGATCCCCGCCCAGCAGCAGCAGTGGCCTGGCACCGAGGCTGAGTTGGAGCCCAAGCCCGACCACGGTGAGCGCAGCTGGACGCCGCGCGGCCGGCTGACCGGGAAGAGGGCGCTGATCACCGGTGGCGACTCGGGTATCGGCAGGGCAGTGGCGATCGTCTTCGCGCGCGAGGGCGCCGATGTCGCCATTGGCTCCCTGCCCGAAGAGGAAGAGGACGCGAGACACACTGCCGAGATCGTCACCGACCTGGGCCAGCGCTGCGTCGCGCTCGCCGGAGACCTGCGCGAGGAGGCCGCTTGCGCGCGGTTGGCCGACGCCGCCGTCGACGCGCTGGGCGGCCTCGACGTCCTGGTCTGCAATGCCGGCTTCCAAATGGCCTACGACGAGATCGAGGAATTCCCCGCCCAGCAGTTGCAGCGCACCTTCGCGACCAACGTGTTCTCGACGTTCTGGCTCGTCCAGCGGCTGGCCCGGGAACTGGAGCACGGCGGCAGCATCATCGTGACGACCTCGATCCAGGCCTACGCGCCGTCCACCCATCTGCTGGACTATGCCGCGACCAAGGCGGCGCTGAACAACCTGACGGTGAATCTCGCCGCCGACCTGGGCGAACGCGGCATCCGGGTGAACGCGGTCGCGCCCGGCCCGATCTGGACGCCGCTGATCCCTTCCACCATGAGCGCGGAGAAGGTCGAGTCGTTTGGCGCGGACACGCCGCTGGGACGCGCCGGGCATCCGGTCGAAGTGGCAGCAGCCTTCGTCTTCCTCGCCTCCGACGAGGCGAGCTACGTGAGCGGCACCGTCCTGGGCGTCACCGGAGGCAAGCCCGTCTTCTGAGGGTGCCGGGAACCCGTCACAGCGCGCCGCCGCAGAACGGACGGTAGCCCGCGGGGGTAGTCCCTGCGGGCCACCGTCCGCGGCGCGAGCCAGCGGGCCGGGGGAGTCAGCGGGCGGTGCCGAGCAGTTGTGTTCGGAGCAGGCGGGGAAGCAGCACCCACACCACGACGAACCCGACGCCCGACACGGCGATCGCGATGATTCCTGCCTGCTCACCGAGGGCGGCTCCGAAGACCAGCCCTGTGACCAGGATGATGGTGACCGCCAGGCTCGCCAGGCCCGCCGTGGTGAGCGCGTGGGAGGCCTCCACCAACTGCCTCTTGACGTGCCGTCGGAAGAGGTGTCGGTGAAGCGCGACCGGCGCCACCATCAGCAGGGTGGTCAGCGTGCCGGAGGCGACCGCCACCAGGAAGACGACGAACAGCAGGGTTCCCAGTTCCGCGAAGCGTGCCTGGAAGGGAAGCGTGAGCAGGAAACCGGAGAGTATCTGGTTCCCGATCTGGGTCACCCGCAGTTCCTGGAGCAGTTCGTTCCAATTCCGGTCGCTGCGCTCGGCAGGGGTTTCCCCGCGCTCTGACGGGTGTTCAGCAAACCGCTCCTGGCTCATCTCTGGCCTCCTCAGGCCGCCGATTCCTCCGGCGGCTGCAGCTGGGTGCGGATGCGTGCCAGCAGCGAGCGCAGGATGCGCGATACCTGCATCTGGGAGACGCCCAGTCGCCGCGCTATCTGGCTCTGGCTGCACTCGTCGGCGAATCGCCACTTCAGCACCAGCCGGTCTCGCCGGGTGAGCGTCGTGAGCGCTCGCTTGAGGTCGAGATGTTCGATCAGGTTCTCGATGGCGTCGGTGCCGCTGCTCAGGGTGTCGCCCAGGCTGGCGGTGGTGTCGTCCCGCGCGGGAGACTCCAGCGACGGTGGGTGGTAGCCGTTGCCGGCCACGATCGACTCCTGCAGGCGCTGGGGTTCGACTCCCAGGTGGCGGCTGAGTTCGTCGACGCCCACGGACCTGCCGAGGAGCTGCTCCAGCGTGGCCCGGCCGGTGGCGGTGCGGGCGCGCAGTTCCTGCAGTTGGCGCGGGGGTCGGATCATCCAGCCGTGGTCACGGAAGTGCCGCTTGAGTTCGCCGGTGATGGTGGGGACGGCGAACGACGCGAACGACCTTCCCGGGCTGGGTTCGTACCGGCGAATGGCCAGGAGTAGCGCGGTGCGGGCGACCTGCAGCAGGTCGTCGTGTTCGACTCCGCGGCCGACGTAGCGTCCGGCGAGGGAGTCGCAGAGCGGCAGGTTGATCCGTACGAGTTCTTCGATCAGCTGCTCGCTGTGCTCCGCATCCGAGGCGCGCTGGAGGCGGGCTAAGAGTTCGGTGGTGCGCTGCTCGCGCTGGTTGGGGACGGCTACCAGTGCAACTACACGTGCCATGGCTCGCTCCGTTCTGGAAGCGTCCGAGTCGGCACGTGGTTTGACCGCTCTGACCAATCCACCTTTACACGCGACAGGGTGAAAGACAAGGTCCGAGGGGGGTCTCCGTATCGCACTGCTGGGTGTTTCCCCTTGCCAGGCGGCAGGCGAGTGGACCGTCGATACTTCTGGACGCAGGGTCACGTTCGCCGCGAGGTGGGGCTTGAGGTCGCGCGAGCCCGTCTGCCGGGCACCGGCGTGATCAGCGACGAAATGGGGAAAGCGCCCCGACCTGGTGATTCACCTTGTCGAGACGCCTTTTCTGAGTGGCTCCCCCGCCTGGACTCGAACCAGGAACCTGCGGATTAACAGTCCGACGCTCTGCCAATTGAGCTACAGGGGATCGCGCGGCGCTACGTTACCAGCAACCTCAGGCCAACCCGAAATCGCCCTGGACGGCCGCCAGCTCCTGGTCGATCCGGGCCTGAACGGCCGGATCGGCGAGGTCTGCCCTGGCGGAGGGAACCACCTGCCACGCGGTCTCGTCGGTGCCCGGCTCGAGGTTGCGGCGGAGCACCAGCAGCACGTGGCCACGGGCCAGGTCGACCCTTCGGGTGACCACCACGGCGGCGCTCACGCGCTCGTTGAACAGGTCGGCGAACCGGGCCCCTGCTTCCAGCATCGCGGTGTGCTTCTCGCCACCGGCCTCCACCCAGGTGAGCCGGCCGGTGGGGTCGTCCCACTGGCCGGTGTTCACCTGGTGCCACGGGACACTCCGCCATTGCTGGCCGTCACCGATCACCATGGCTCCGGGCAGGCCGATCACCCAGCCGTCCGTGGTGGCGGCCCACGCCAGGACGTGGGGCCGCCGGCCCAGGAACGTGGTCAGCGATCCGACGACCGCGCGGTCGAGACGAACCGGAGAGAACAGCGCCATCGGGATCGGCTACGCCTTGGCGCCCATCACCTCGTCGATGGTCTGCGCCAGGACGGGGTGCACCGCCAGCTCGGCCGCACCGGCGACGTCGGCGCGGGCCGGCAGCGCCTCGAGCGCCGTGCGGATCTGCTCGATCGCCTCGGCGTCGGAGATCGAACCGGTGTCCACCACCAGGTCGTAGTTCTCGTGCTTGGCCCAGTTGGCGCCGTAGTAGCGGCGGGTGAACCGGCGGCGCAACTTGTCGTCGGCCTTCACCGTCGCCGCGGCGGTCTCCAGATCCACGTTGTCGCGCTTGGCGATCCGCGCCACCCGGGTCTCCAGCGGAGCCTCGATGAAGACGTTGAGGACGTCCGGCACATCCTGGAGCACGACGAAGGCGCCGCGTCCGAGGAAGACGACATTGCCGCGAGCGGCGATGGCGGCGATCGTCTCGTTCATCATCTCGATGGTCACGGCCGCGTTCTCGCTGAACAGATCGCCCAGGGTCGGCAGCTCGCTGTAGATCTCGTTGAGGCGCAGCAGGCCGTACTGGCGGATGACGCGGTTGACGGTCGACTTGTCGGCGAGCTCCCAGCCCAGTTCCTTGGCCAGACCGCGAGCGATGCGCGCACCCCGGCTGCCGGCCTGGCGAGAGATGGTGATGACGGCCATGAAGACTCCTATCTGGGCCTGACTTCTCGGTTCCCGACCCTAACCGGTGATGCTGGGGTGACGCAGGTGGCAGTAGTCGGGATGCCGCGCGCTCAGAGGCGCGAATTCGGCGTAGGCGATCCTACCGAACCGGAGGGGCTTTCCTCACCGGGTGACGGTTCCCCGGACGGGCTCTGGCTGGGCGATGCCGAGGGCGAACCCGAACCGGACGGTGACTCCGACGGCTGGTCGGGGGAGGGCGACCCCGACGAGGGGGACGGGGAGCCCGGCGACGGCGATGCCGAACCCGACGAGGGGGAGGCCGAATCGGGCGACGGTGACCCCGACGGGGGTGGCGAACCACTGCTCGGCGGAGGCGATCCGGTCGGTGGAACGGGCGGCGGCGGTGAGGTCTGGGGCGCCTGCTGGAAGATCAGGATCGCGATCAGGACGGCGAGCGCGGCCAGCAGCATCATCAGCAGCCAGGAGGCCAGAATGCTCAGCCAGCCGGCCCGGTCGTGCCGGCCCGGCCACGGCAGCGGCCACAGCCGCGAGACTCCGGGCGCTGTCTGCTCGATCCAGTGCAGCCGGTACTCCGGCCCCTGGGGGGTGCCCTGAAGCGGCAGCCGGGAGAGCTCCACTTCGGCCAGCACCCGGTCCGCCTCGGCCAGCGCCGCCGGCGTCCCGTCGTAGGCCAGCGCGACCCATGGGGCCAGCGGGGCGTCGCCGGGGCTCACCGGATCGTCGGCCTCGTCCTGGCTACGGTGGCCCAGCCGGCCTTCCGCCTGGCCGCGACCACCCCGGGCGATCACGGTGTCGATGTGCAGTTTGTTCACCACGCCGGCCAGACGATCGCGCGCCGCAGGGTCGGCGGCCGCTCCCTGGGAGAGCAGGATCAGCATCACCGACGTGGACTGGTCGTCGTGGGCGACATAGGCCACCCCGGACGGTGCTGCCGTGAGACGCGCGTCCAACCAGTAGTCACCGACCTTGGGCGGATCGTCCCGCCACAGCGGCGAGAGCCGCGGCGGGTTGCCGTCGGCTCCGGCTGGTGGCGGTGGCGTGGTCATCGGGTCCGATCGGTCGAGGCGGGATACCTCGCCCATTGTGCCAGCCGATCGGTGACGCCCCCGTGACCGCCCGCCAGTTCACAGGGCGCGCACAGCCACTGTGGAACCCGGACGGTATCGTGGGCGGCACACGTCAAGCCACCTCAGAGCAGGAGAACCCGCGTGACCAACCCGATGCAGCCACCGCCGGCCTACCCGCCGCCACAGGGCGCGCCGATGCCGGCCGCTCCGCCGTCGGCTGCCGCGCCGCCGCCTGCGCGGGCATCGGATCCGGCGATCGTCCAGGCGTCCGGCCTGCTGGGCGAGGCGATCGCCCAGGTGCAGCGGGTGATCGTGGGCCAGGAGCACATGGTTGAGCAGTTGATGGTCGGCCTGCTGGCCAAGGGTCACGTGCTACTGGAAGGCGTTCCCGGCGTGGCCAAGACGCTGGCGGTGCGCTCCTTCGCGACGGTGGTCGGCGGCGACTTCGCGCGCATCCAGTTCACCCCCGACCTGGTTCCCTCCGACATCGTCGGCACCCGGATCTACTCCGCCAGCCAGGAGAAGTTCGACACCGCGCTGGGCCCGGTCTTCGTCAACTTCGTACTGGCGGACGAGATCAACCGCGCGCCGGCCAAGGTGCAGTCGGCGATGCTGGAGTTGATGGCCGAACGCCAGGTGTCGATCGGTGGCACGACCCACCCGGTGCCTGAGCCGTTCATCGTGATCGCCACCCAGAACCCCATCGAATCCGAAGGCGTCTACCCGCTGCCCGAGGCCCAGCGCGACCGCTTCCTGCTCAAGGTGGACGTGCCCTACCCGCGTGGCAACGAGGAGTTCGAGATCCTGCGCCGGATGAGCGGCCTCACCCCGCCCAAGCCCAGCCCCGTCCTCGACCCGGTCAAGGTCAAGGCGCTGCAGGATCAGGCCTCCGGCATCTTCGTCCACAACCTGGTCGCCGAGTACATCGTCCGGCTGGTGCTCGCCACCCGCACCCCGACCGAGTTCGGGATGCCCGATCTCGTGCCGGTGATCCAGGTCGGCTGCTCCCCGCGCGCCACCCTCGGCCTGGTCGCCGCCGCCCGCGCCCTGGCCCTGATCCATGGCCGCGACTATGTGCTGCCCACCGACGTCCAGGCGATCGCCAAGGACGTGATGGCGCACCGGTTGGTGCTCGGCTTCGACGCCGTGGCCGACAACATCACCCCAGCCCAGGTGATCGAGCGCATCGTCGCCATGGTGCCGCCGCCCACCCCGGTGTGGAACCAGCAGCAACGACAGCCGCAGCGGTACGCCGCTCAACCCTGAGGCGGAGCGTGTCGACTCCAGCATTCGCCCCACCGCCCGACGACCTCGGCGCGGTGCGATCGGTGCTGGCCGAACCCACCGCTCCCACGCTGCCACTGAACAAGCTCGCCCCCGAGGCGGCCCTGCGCCGGCTCGAACTGGCGGTCGTCCGCCGGCTCGAGGGCTTCCTGCACGGCGACCACCAGGGGCTGCTGCCAGGGCCGGGCTCGGAATCCAGTGACGCCCGCGAGTACGTCCCGGGCCAGGACGACGTCCGCAAGATCGACTGGGCGGTGACGGCGCGTACCACCGTCCCCCACGTGCGCGACACCATCGCCGACCGGGAGTTGGAGGTCTGGGCGCTGCTGGACGTCACCCCCTCGATGAACTGGGGCACCGAGGGCGTCACCAAACGCGACCTGGGAATCGCGGCTATCGCCACGATCGGCTTCCTCTCCCAGAAGATGGGCGACCGGTTCGGCGGGCTGATCATGCGCCCGGATTCGCTGAAGCGGTTGCCCGCCCGCTCCGGGCGGACCGCGCTGTACGGGCTGCTGCGCCGGATGCTCACCGAACCGATCGTCTCCGACCGGACGGGTGGCCCGTACTCGCTGGCGTACGGCATCGAACGGATGGCCCGCACCGAGCGCCGCCGCGGCATGCGGCTGGTGGTCTCCGACTTCCTCACCGCCGGTGACTACGAGCTCGACCCGAACGTCCCCCCGGAATGGGAGCGGGCGATGCGGCACCTGGCGATCCGCAACCAGGTGCTGGCCGTCGAGGTGGTGGACTCCCACGAGGCGTCCTTCCCGGACATCGGCGACCTGCTGATCCGCGACCCCGAGACGGACTTCGAGCGCTACGTCAACACCAGCGACGATGCCGCTCGCGCCCGCATGGACGCGGCGGCCGCCGCCCAGCGGGAACGCATCCGGGTGGCGCTGCGCCGGGCCGGCGTCGCGCACATCCAGTTGCGTACCGATAGAGACTGGGTGCATGACATCGCTCGCTTCGTGCTCTCCTACCGGCGGACGGCGGCCATGCTCCACCAGCCGCCTCAGGGTGTGACGAAGTGATGTTCGAGCTGACCTTCCTGAACCCGGAACGGCTGTGGGCGCTGGCGCTGGTGCCGCTGCTGGTGGTGGCCTACGTCATCGTGGTGCGCCGGAAGAAGAAGAGCGGCATGCGCTACACCAACACCACCATCCTCTCCCGCGTGGTGCACAAGCAGTCGCAGTGGCGGCGGCACCTGGCGGTCGCGCTGTCGCTGGCCTCGCTGGTGACGCTGACCGCGGCATGGGCCCGTCCCAACGGCGTCGACATGATGCCCAGGGAGCGGGCGACCGTCGTGCTGGTGATCGACATCTCGCAGTCGATGCAGGCCACCGACATCCAGCCCAACCGGTTGGACGCCGCCAAGCAGGCCGCGATCGCCTTCATCGAGGCGTTGCCGGCCCAGTACAACCTGGCACTGGTCAGCCTCTCGGGGGCGCCGGCCGTCCGGCTGCCACCGACGCTGGATCGGGTGATGGCGCGGCAGGCGATCAGCACCCTGCGGGTGCAGGATTCGACCGCCATCGGCGAGGGGATCTATACCGCGCTGTCGGCGCTCCAGATGGCGCCCCTGGGGGAGGACGGAAGCCTGGCCCCCGGCGCCATCGTGCTGCTCAGCGACGGCCAGAACACGGCCGGCCGGGCTCCGACCCAGGCCGCGAACGAGGCGGCGAAGGCCAAGGTTCCGGTGTACACCATCGCCTACGGCACCGAGAACGGCTACGTCGATCTCGACGGCAAGCGTGAGCCGGTGCCGCCGGACAAGCTGCTGCTGAACACCATCTCCACGATGACCGGCGGCGATACCTACTCCGCCGAGAGCCTGCCGGAGCTGGAACGGGTCTATTCCAACATCCGCAGCGAGGTCGGCATGGTGCCCGTGAAGAAGGAGACCACGGCGCTGTGGGCCGGCTACGGCCTGGCCTTCGCCGTGGTGGCGGCGCTGGCTGCGGTGTCGCTGGGAGCGAGGTGGCCGTGATGGATCCGTGGCTGCAGTTCATGCGACCGGAGCGGCTGTGGTGGCTGCTCCTCATCCCGGTGCTGCTGGCGCTCTACTTCGGCCTGCTCTACCGGCGGCGTTCGCGTGCGCGGCACCGCTCGATCGGCAGGCTGGAGCGGGTGCTTCCCCAGCAGCAGGCCTGGAAGCGGCACCTGGCGGTCGGTGCGGCCGTGCTCAGCCTGGCAGCTCTGAACGTCGCCTACGCCCAGCCGAAAGGCCAGGTGGAGGTGCCGCGGGATCGCGCGACCGTGGTGCTGACCATCGACATCTCGCGGTCGATGCTGGCCGAGGACGTCACTCCGAACCGGCTGCAGGCCGCCAAGGCCGCCGCCCAGGACTTCCTGGGCATGCTGCCGTCGGGCTTCAACGTCGCCCTGGTGAGCTTCGCGGCGACGCCCGCGGTGGTGGTGCCTCCCACCACCGACCGGGGCATGGTGGCCGCTGCCATCGAGAACCTGGAGGTGGCCCCCTCCACCGCGATCGGCGACGGCATCTTCGCCGCCCTCGACGCGATGGCGCAGGCGCCGCCCGACCCTGAGCATCCCGACGATCCGGCGCCGGGCGCGATCGTCCTGCTGAGCGACGGCTACACCAACGTCGGACGTCCCTCTGCCGACGCGGCGCGCGAGGCCAAGTCCCTGGGCATCCCGATCTACACGATCGCCTACGGCACGCGCGACGGGTGCGTGGTCAGCGGCGGGCAGTGCGAGCCGGTGCCGGTGGATCACTACGAGATGGAGGAGATCGCCCGGATCTCCGGTGGCAAGAAGTTCTCCGCCGACACCAGCGCCGAACTCAAGCAGGTCTACGAGTCGATCGCGAACACGGTCGGCTTCGTCAAGGAGGATCGCGAGGTGACCGAGCAGTACGCCGGCTTCGCGCTCGGCTTCGCACTGCTGGCCTCGCTGGCCCTGATGTCCCTGGCCGCCCGCTGGCCCTGACCGCCGGGGCTGGTGCTGCTGTGACGGGTGGGGCACAATAAGACAACCCTTCGGGTCCGAGATCGCTGGGGAAGGCTCATCTCGGCGAAGGGGAGACACATGGAGAGCACGCGCGGGTTCGTCTGGATCCATTCCGCGCCAGCAGCGCTATGCCCGCACATCGAGTGGGCGGCCAGCGCCGCGGTCGGTTCCCCGGTGCGGTTCGACTGGAATCCTCAGACCGCTGAGCCGCGCGCGATGCGCGCGGAGTTCGCCTGGTCCGGTGCCGTGGGCGCCGGCGCGACACTCGCCAGCGCACTGGTGCGCTGCGAGCGGCTGCGCTTCGAGGTGACGGAGGAGGCGACCCGTACCAGTGAGGGCACGCGCTGGGCGTACACCCCGTCGCTGGGTGTGTTCTCCGGCACGATCGGCCTGAACGGCGACATCCTCGTCCACGAGAACCGGATCAAGCGCGCGCTGGTCTCCGAGGCGCTCGGCGGGAAGCCGATCCGCGAGGCTCTGGACGATCTGCTCGGCACCCGGTGGGACGCCGAACTGGAGGTCTTCCGTCACGCCAGCGAGGACACCGGGGTTCGCTGGCTGCATCGCGTGAGCTAGTCGCTCCCGTCACAGCCGCGACCCCGGCTCTGGCAGCGACCTGCGGGAGCCGGCGAGGGCGTGCGCCCTGCCGCCGCTATTCGGTGATATTGGCGTTGGTCACCACGACCGCGACGTTCGCGCCGCCGAAGCCGAAGGAGTTGTTCACC
This sequence comes from Actinomycetota bacterium, assembly GCA_020161795.1. Lineage (GTDB taxonomy): Bacteria > Actinomycetota > Actinomycetes > Propionibacteriales > Propionibacteriaceae > Propionicimonas. The sequence continues at coordinate 100,002 of JAIUOR010000028.1, forward strand.
GCCGCCAGGTCGCCGGAGGGCAGGGGCCGCGCGACATTAGCCGCGATGTCGATCCCCAGGTCGGGCTCCTGGTTCTCCAGGTTGATCGTCGGCGGCACCATGCGATCCCGCAGGGCCAGGACGGAGGCGACGGTCTCCAGGGCGCCGGCGCCACCCAGCAGGTGGCCGGTCATCGACTTGGTCGAGGTGACCACGCAGCCGTCCACGGCCTTACCGAGGCCGTAGCGGATGGAACCCGCCTCGGTGACGTCACCCTGCGGCGTCGACGTGCCGTGCGCGTTCACGTGCTTGATGTCGGAGGCCTGCAGGCCAGAGTCGGCGATCGCCTTCTTCATGGCGCCGAACTGGCCTTCGCCGCTCGGGTCCGGCTGGACGATGTCGTGGCTGTCCGCGGTGATGCCCGCGCCGGCCAGGGTGCCGTAGATCTTCGCGCCGCGGGCCTTGGCGTGCTCCAGCGTCTCGATGATCAGGATGGCCGAGCCCTCGCCCATCACGAATCCGTCGCGGTCGACATCCCAGGGACGGGACGCGCGCTCCGGCTCGTCGTTACGGCGGCTCAATGCCTGCATCTGCCCGAAGGCGGCCAGCGGCAGCGGGTGGATGGTCGCCTCGGTACCGCCCACGACAGCCATCTCGGCGCGGCCCAGCCGGAGCTGGTCGAGCGCCAGCGCGATCGCCTCATTCGACGACGCGCAGGCCGAGACCGGGGTGTGGACGCCGGCCTTGGCATGGACCTGCAGGCCGACGTTCGCTGCTGGCGCGTTGGCCATCAGCATCGGGATGGTGAACGGGCTCACCCGGCGATATCCCTTGTCACGCTGCACGTCCCAGTTATTCAGCAGGGAGTGCAGGCCGCCGATGCCGCTGGCCAGGGAGACGATCAACCGCTGCGAATCGACACCGTCCTGCTCCTCGGCGTCCCAGTCGAAGCCGGCGTCCGTCCAGGCTTCCTGGGCGGCGATCAGGGCGAGCTGCGTGGAGCGATCGAGTCGCCGGGCTTTCACCCGCTCGATCACCTCGGAGGGATCGACGGCCACGGAGGCGGCGATCTTCACCGGCAGCTCTTCGGCCCATTCCTCGGTGATCCGGCTCACGCCGGACTTGCCGGCCAGCATGCCGGCCCAGGTGGAGGCCAGGTCGCCCCCCAGCGGGGTGGTGGCGCCGATGCCGGTGATCACAATCTCAGTCATGGGACTCCGCAAGGTGAGGAGGAACGTGGTGGGGTGGGTACGTCTGTGAAGGGGAGTGGCCGGGCCTGCCGATCGAGGTCGGCAAGCCCGAGCCGCCTACCGGTCGATCACCGGGTTCCAGGACGATCCTGGACGGTGATCGGGGTGATCCGCCCCCTGGCGAGGGCGGAGCTTTGTCAGCTGTGCGCCTCGATGTAGGCCACGGCGTCGCCCACGGTCTTGAGGTTCTTGGATTCCTCGTCGGGAATGGTGACGCCGAACTTCTCCTCGCACCCGACGATGATCTCGACCATCGCCAGCGAGTCGACGTCGAGATCCTCGACGAAGGACTTGTCCAGCTGAACCTCGTCGACCGGAACGCCGGCGACGTCGTTGACGAGCTCGGCGAGCTGGGAACGGATCTCTTCAGTGGTGGCCACGGGATTTCTCCTTTTTGGGTTGGTGGCGGGTTCCGGCGGTGCCGGGGAACTAGGGGAGGGTGACGACCTGACCGGCGTAGACCAGCCCGGCTCCGAAGCCGATCAGCAGGGCGGTCTGGCCGCTCTTGGCCTGGCCGGAGGTCAGCAGGGAGTCCATCGCGATCGGGACGGAGGCCGCGGAGTTGTTGCCGAGGCCCTGGATGGTGCGGGCGACGACCACCTTCTCCGGCAGTTTCAGGTAACGCAGCAGGGTGTCGGTGATGCGGTTGTTGGCCTGGTGCGGAACGAAGACGTCGAGGTCGTCGGGGGTGAGGCCGGCCTCTTCCAGGCAGCGGGCGGTCGCGGTGGCGATGAAGCTGGTCGCCCACTTGAAGACCGCGCGGCCGTCCATGCCGAGAGCGGGCCAGCTGCCGTCCGCCACGGCCGACTGCCAGTCGGCGGTCTGCCAGATCGCTCCGGCCTGGGAGCCGTCCGAACCCCACACGACGGGGCCGATGCCGTTGGTCTCGCTGGGCCCGACGATCGCCGCGCCAGCGCCGTCGGCGAAGATGAACGCCGTCCCACGGTCGTGGAGGTCGGTCAGCTGGCTCAGCGTCTCGGCTCCGATCACCAGGACGTGGCGGGCCGAACCTGCGCGTACCAGCGCCTCGGCCTGGGCCAGGGCGTAGCAGAAGCCCGCGCAGGCAGCCGAGATGTCGTAGGCCGCGGCGTCCACCATGCCCAGCTCGTCGGCCAGCTTGGGAGCCAGCGCCGGGGTCTGGTGGAAGTGCGAGACGGTCGAGAGCAGGAGGGCGTCCACGTCGGAGGCCTGGAGGCCGGCCCGCTCGATGGCCTGCCGGGCGGCGGCCAGGGCGAGGCTCTCCAACGTCTCGCCCTCGGCGAGCCAGCGACGCTCGCGGATGCCGGTGCGCTGCTGGATCCACTCGTCGGAGGAATCGATGAACTGCACCATGTACTCGTTGTCGAGCACTCGGCTCGGCAGGGCCGAGCCGATGGAGAGGATGCGGGCGTAGGGCGAACCGACGCTGGCCTTCAGGGTGGTCACGCGTTACCTCCGTGGGTCGCGACGAATTCCCGCGCGGCGGGCAGTTGATCGGGTGTGTTGAGCGAGAACAGTTCGACTCCCTTGAGATTGCGCTTGGCGATTCCGGTGAGGGTGCCGGAAGGCGGCAGTTCGAGCAGGCCGGTGATGCCGAGGTCGGCCATGGCCTGCAGGCACAGATCCCACCGCACCGGGTTGGCGACCTGCCTGACCAGCCGGCCGAGGTATTCCGCGCCGTTGTCGACGATGGCGCCGTCGGCGTTGGAGAGCAGTCGGGTGCGGGGCTCGCCGGTCTCGATGGCCCGGGCCAATCGCGTCAGGTGCGCGACGGCGGGCTCCATGTGGACGGTGTGGAACGCTCCGGCGACGCTGAGCTGGATCAGCCGGGCCCGCGCGGGCGGATTCGCGCTGAGCTCGGCGAGCTGCTCGACGGTGCCGGCGGCGACGATCTGACCCGAGCCGTTGTTGTTGGCGGCGGTCAGGCCGGCGGCGGCGATCGCGGCGAGCACCTCGTCGGCGTTGCCGCCCACCACGGCCATCATCGAGGTCGGACGTACCGCGCTCGCGGCAGCCATCTGGGCGCCCCGCTCCCGGACCAGGACGAGGGCCTGTTCGACGCTGAGCGCTCCGGCCAGGGCCGCGGCGGTGAGCTCGCCCACCGAGTGTCCGGCCAGCACGTCGGCCTGAGCCGCGGTGTCCGCGCTCAACTCGGCGGCGGTGGCCAGCCCGGCGGCGACCAGCAGCGGCTGGGCGATCGCGGTATCGCGGATCGTGTCGGCGTCCGCCTCGGTGCCGTAGTGGGCCAGGTCGAGACCGGTGACGGCGGAGAACCAGCTCAGCCGATCGGCGAAACGAGGTTCTTCGAGCCAGGGTGCGAGGAATCCGGGGGTTTGGGCGCCCTGACCGGGCGCGACGATTGCGAGCACCTTTCTACTCTGGCCTGGTCGGGCCTCGTCCGTCGCCATTGCCGCCACGAAACTGAACGTCAGCCTTTGTAGGAACCCTACAAACGATCCCGGGTCCGTACGCGGGAATCCGGGAGGTTGATTGTGGAGGTCATGTGTTTCTGAGAAGGGGCTAAGCGGATTCCGGAAGCCGGGCGACCACGCCATCCCAGCGTTTCACGGTGTTGCGCTGCTCAGCCCAGCAGGCGGCCGAGGGTGAGGGCCAGGCGCAGGACGTAGGCGTCGCGGGGGTCGGTGGCGCTGTAGCCGGTGACCTCCTGGATGCGGCGCAGCCGGTACCGCACCGTGTTCGGATGGATGTACCGCGCCCGGGCGGTCGCCTCGATCGATCCCCCCTGGGCCAGGAACTCGGTCAGGGTCGCCACCAGATCCCCGCCGGCGTCCACCAGCGGGGCGTAGATCTGCCCGGCCAGCAGTCGCCGAGCGTGGCCGTCGCCCGCGAGCACTCGTTCGGGCAGGAGATCGGCCGAGGCGACCGGACGGGGGGCCTCCGGCCAGGCATGCGCCGAACGCAGGCCGGACAGCGCCGAGCGGGCGGACCGCGCGGCCTCGGCGAGGTTGTCGACGATCGGCCCCACCACGATGTGCCCAGGCCCGAATCCCGCCTGGAACCCGGCCACCAGCTTGACCAGCGCGTCGGCGTCGGCCAGGTCGCCGCCGAGGATCAGCACCAACCGCTCGCCCTGCGGCGCGGCCAGCAGGTCGCAGGCGGCGGCGCTGGCGGCCAGCCGGATCCCCTCGATCGCAGCCCCGGGATCCTCGGGGGCATCGCCGATCACCACCGCCACCTGGGAGGGATCCGACCAGCCCAGCGCCGAGGCGCGGGAGGTGACCGACTCGTCGGCGTCGCCCCGGATCACCGCGTCCACCACGAGGGCCTCGAGCCGGGCGTCCCAGCGTCCGCGCAGTTCGGCCGCGCGGGCGTACACCTCGGCCGCGCCGAAGGCGACCTCGCGGGAGTAGTGGACGATCGCCATCTGCAGCGGAGCCTGGGCGTCCGGCGCGAGCTTGGCGATCTCGGCCTCCACGGTGTCGATCGTGGTGCGCACCAGATCGACGGTCTGGTGCAGGGTGATCTGACGGGTCAGCGCGCGGGGCGCGGCGTCGAAGATATTGCGCGGGGCGCTTCCTGCGCCGCCGTCGGCGAACCAGTTGATGAAGCTGTCGATACCCGAGCGCGCCACCACCGTGATCCACGAGCGGTGCTCGGCGTCTAGTTCGGCGAACCAGGGGTGCTGTTCGGCGATGCGGGCCATGGCCGCGGTGGTCAGCGAGGCGGCGGAGGCCCGCAGCCCGCGCGCCAGCAGCTCGCGGTCGGCCTCGGACGGCCACCAGGCGGCCCGGGGGGCTGCGGTCATGGGGCCTCTCCTCTCACCGGTCGCCAGCCTAGGGCGTGTCGGTGAGCCTGGCGACCGACTACCGGAACCCCCTCTCGCCAGTGGCCGCGCAGGGTGCGACGATGGAACCGGAACATTCGGCCCGGCTGATAGGTTGCATGGCTGACCGGGCTGCGCACTGGGAGTGCCAAGGGAAAGGAACGCTGTGGCTGATCGCGATACGAGGGGACCGATCCTGAACGGACTTCCCACGAACCTGCCGGACATCGATTCCGACGAGACGGCGGAGTGGCTCGATTCGCTGGACGCCATGATCGACCAGGTCGGGCGCAACCGCGCCCGGTACGTGATGCTGAAGCTGCTGGAGCGCTCGCGGCAGCGCCAGGTCGGGCTGCCGTCCCTGGTCGCCACCGATCACATCAACACCATCCCGCCGGAGCAGGAGCCGTGGTACCCCGGCGATGTCGAGTTGGAGCGCAAGTTCCGCCGACTGGTGCGGTGGAACGCCGCCATCATGGTGCACCGGGCGCAGCGCCCGGGCGTCGGCGTCGGCGGCCACATCTCGACCTACGCCTCCTCCGCGACCCTGTACGAGGTCGGCTTCAACCACTTCTTCCGGGGCAAGGAGCACCCCGGCGGCGGTGACCAGGTCTTCTTCCAGGGCCACGCCAGCCCCGGCATGTACGCCCGCGCCTTCCTGGAGGGACGGCTCGACGAAGACGACATGAACGGCTTCCGGCAGGAGAAGAGCCACATCGTCGACGGCCGGATCCGCGCGCTGCCGTCCTACCCGCACCCGCGCCAGATGCCCTCCTTCTGGGAGTTCCCGACCGTCTCGATGGGCCTGGGCCCGATCGGCGCGATCTACCAGGCGAGCTTCAACAAGTACCTGCACAACCGCGGCCTGAAGGACACCTCCGACCAGCGGGTGTGGGCCTTCCTCGGCGACGGCGAGATGGACGAGGTGGAGAGCCGCGGCGCGCTGCAGCTCGCCGCCTACGAGCAGCTCGACAACCTGACCTTCGTGATCAACTGCAACCTGCAGCGCCTGGACGGCCCGGTGCGCGGCAACGGCAAGATCATGCAGGAGCTGGAGAGCTTCTTCCGCGGCGCCGGCTGGAACGTCATCAAGGTGGTCTGGGGACGTGGCTGGGATCCGCTGCTGGCGGCCGACCGCGATGGCGCGCTGCTGAACGTGATGAACACCACGGCCGACGGCGACTACCAGACCTTCCGGGCCAACGACGGCGCCTATGTGCGCGAGCAGTTCTTCGGCCGGGATCCGCGCACGGCCAAGATGGTCGAGGAATGGTCGGACGAGCGGATCTGGGCGCTCACCCGCGGCGGTCACGACTACCACAAGGTCTACGCCGCCTACGACTCGGCCACCAAGTTCACCGGCGCTCCGACGGTCGTGCTGGCGCACACCATCAAGGGCTACTTCCTGGGCTCGCACTTCGCCGGACGCAATGCCACCCACCAGATGAAGAAGCTGGCGCTGGACGACCTCAAGCAGTTCCGCGACCGGCTCGACATGCCGATCACCGACGCGGTGCTGGAGGAGAACCCCTACCAGCCGCCCTACGTCAATCCCGGCCCTGCCGACGAGCGGATCCAGTACGTCCTGGACCGCCGCCGGGGGCTCGGCGGCTCGGTGCCCGAGCGCCGCACCACCGGTCAGAAGCTCGCGCTGCCCGGGCCGGACGCCTACTCCGGCGTCAAGCGTGGCTCCGGCAACCAGCCGGTCGCGACCACCATGGCGTTCGTGCGGCTGCTCAAGGATCTGATGCGCGACAAGGGCTTCGCCCCGCACGTCGTGCCGATCATCCCCGACGAGGCCCGTACCTTCGGCATGGACTCGTTCTTCCCGACGATCAAGATCTACTCCCCGCACGGCCAGGACTACACCCCGGTCGACCATGACCTGATGCTGGCCTACCGCGAATCCAAGCAGGGCCAGATCATCCACACCGGTATCAACGAGGCCGGCTCGGTGGCGTCCTTCCAGGCGGTCGGGTCGTCGTACGCGACCCATGGCGTCCCGATGGTGCCGATCTACATCTTCTACTCGATGTTCGGCTTCCAGCGGACCGGTGACGCGATGTGGGCGGCCGCCGACCAGCTGGCGCGCGGCTTCTTCATCGGAGCCACCGCCGGCCGCACCACGCTGACCGGCGAAGGCACCCAGCACATGGACGGCCACAGCCCGATCCTGGCGGCGACCAACCCGGCAGTGGTGATCTACGACCCGGCCTACGGCTACGAGATCGCCCACATCGTGGCCGATGGCCTACAGCGCATGTACGGGGAGACGCCCGAGGACATCATCTACTACCTGACGGTCTACAACGAGCCGATGCCGCAGCCGGCTGAGCCGGAGAACGTGGACGTCGAAGGCATCCTGCGTGGCATGCACCTGATCAAGGAGGGCTCGTTCGAGGGCGTGGGCGAGGACGCGCGCCGAGCCCAGCTGCTCGCCTCTGGCGTGGGCGTGGCCTGGGCGCTGGAGGCCCAGGAGATGCTGAAGAACGACTACGGGGTGGTCGCCGACGTCTGGAGCGTGACCTCGTGGACGGAGCTGCGCCGGGACGGGCTGGAGGCCGACGAGCAGGCCTTCCTGCATCCGGAGGAGCCGGCCCGGGTGCCGTGGGTGACCCAGAAGCTGCAGGGCCGTCCCGGCCCGGTGGTCGCGGTCTCCGACTACATGCGCCAGGTGCAGGACCAGATCGTCAACTGGGTGCCGGGCGACTTCGTCTCCCTGGGCGCGGACGGCTTCGGCTTCTCCGACACCCGCGCGGCGGCGCGGCGGTTCTTCCACATCGACGGACCGTCGATCGTGGTGCGGACGCTGCAGCAGTTGGCCAAGCGGGGCGAGATCGACCCGAGCCTGCCGGCCCAGGCCGCCGAGCGCTACCGGCTGCTCGACATCAACGCGGGCAGTTCCGGATCGGTCGGCGGGGACGCCTGAGGGTCTCGGTGGAGCCGCCGGCACGGCGAAATGCGCCGGCGGCCACCCCGCCCGTCCTTGGAGGAGACCCCTCTTTCTGGCTAGGCTGCATTCACCAAGCCGCAACAGAAAGGGGCCACGCGTGAGCACCGCGCCCGGCGCAGGCAGTAGAGCCGCCGTCATGGGCTTCGAGCCAGGCGTGGCCGTCCAGGAACTCGGCTGGGATGCCGACGTCGACGAAGAGCTGCGCGAGGAGATCATGGATCTTCTCGGCGAGGAGTTCGTCTACGAGGCGCTGGAGGCCGTCGATGTCGTGATGCTGTGGTGGCGTGCCGAGGATGGCGACCTGGCAGACGGCCTGGTGGATGCCCTGACCGACCTGACCGGTCACGGCCGGATCTGGCTGCTCACCCCGAAGGTCGGCCGCGACGGCTACATCGAACCCACCGACCTGGCCGAGGCGGCGCTGACCGCCGGCCTGGCGCTGGCCAATCCCGCCACGGTGTCTCCCGATTGGCAGGCCCACAAGCTGGTTCGCCCCAAGGGCATCCGGCGCTAGTCGACCTCGAAGCGCTCCTCGGTGGTCGAGGAGGTCGTGCCCGGTCAGCAAGAAGCTTCGTCCGTCGGTCGGGTGCGCCTAGGCTGGCGAGCATGGGCGTGGAGAAACCGGAACGGCCGGACGATGGCCGCCGCGCGCTGCTGACGGCGATGATCACCGACGAGCCCGCCCGGCTGCGCCGGCGGAGCATCTCGCTGGGCGTTCCGCCCGACGAGGCCGACGACGTGGCGCAGACCGCGTTGCTGCGCGCGTGGCGTTCGATCGAGCACCTGCATGCGCCGGAACCCGGGCGGATGTGCTCGTGGCTGGACACCATTGCCCGTAACGCCGCGACCGATCTCGCCCGCCAGCGCTCCCGGCGCCCGGTGAAGGGCCTCAGCGAGGACGTGGCCTCAGCGGGGAGCGTCGCGGGGGAGGTCGAGATGCGGGTCATCCTCGACGGGGCGCTGCGCGCGCTGCACGGGTTGCCTGAGAAGCTGCGCGAACCGCTGCTGCTGAGCGCCGTCGACAACCTCTCTGCGTCGCAGATCGCCGAACGGCTCGCCATCACCCCGGCGGCCGCGCGGCAGCGGATCGCCCGCGCCCGCAAGGCGCTCGCCACCTGCCGCGCATCGGGGATGTCGGATTTGCCGTGAGGGCCGGCCACGCCGGGTGACCGGCCCCACTTCGCGATGTCAGGTGGTGCCGAAGGGGTTGTCGATGACGTAGCGCCAGCCGTGCTCGTCGTCGTGGACGGCCACGTCGGCGGTGGTGCCCGCGAGGGCCAGTTCGGAGCCGTCCGGCGCGGTGCCGGTGATCGTCCACTCGGCGATCGCGAGGCCGGTGTTCCCGCTCTGGAAGACGTGGCGGACGTTCATCGAGATCGGCAGGTTCAGGCCGAGGAACTGCTCGAGTGCGCCGCGGACGACCGCTTCGCCCTGCACCGGCTGACCGGGGGCCGGCACGAACACGACGTCATCGGTGTTCAGAGCCATGAGCCCATCCAGATCGCGAGCATTGAAGCGCTCGGCGAAGGCGAGGTTGAGCCGATCGAGAGAGGTGACGGGGGTCGCCATGGGTGCGTCCTTTCGATGTCGGGCCGGCTTCGTGCCGGCCTCTGCAGAGAAAGACGCTGCGGCTCCCGGAGCGTGACAGGTGAGAGATCGGATCGGTGCCGGCGGAATGCAACGGGCCGCAAGTGCGGCACGTCTGCTACCCGGTGTTCCCGCCGCGCATGCCCGGCAGAGCCTTGCTCGGCTCCCCGAGCATCCTGAGGCGCTCAGGTACCCTGGTGCGAGCGTCGCGTGTCGGTGGCAGGCAGTGTCAGGTATGGAGGCGCGGAACCCGAAGGAGCACGACGATGATCACGTCGTTCCCTTCGCCCTCTCGTGACTGAGGGCGAGACCACCAGGCTGATCGCCTGGGGCAACGAACTGCGGGCCGTCCACGGCCGGCTACGCGAAGCGCTACGAGGGACCAGGGCGGCGCTGGTCGTCGGCGAATCGGCCCGCCCGCTTTCCCGCGACCTGCTGTTGTTCTGCCACGGGTTCTGCGTGGCCTTGACCGGACACCATCAGGGCGAGGATCGAGAGCTGTTCCCGGCTATCGCCGCGGCCCGTCCCGAGCTGCGCGAGCCCTTGCGGAAGCTGCAGCAGGATCACGCCATGATCGCCCACCTCGTCGGGGGCCTGCAGGCTGCGATCGACCGATCCGCCTCGCCCGCAGAGCTCGACCAGCACCTCGAGGGAATCGCCGCGATCATGGAGTCGCATTTCCGCTACGAAGAGCGTCAGTTGCTCACCATCCTCGATGCCCTGGAGTTCGACGCCGACCCCGGCGACGTCCTCGGGCCGCTGTGAGCCACCGCGTGGGCCGTCCGTGGGCATGGACGCCCTTGGCCAGGGTTGACACCATGGGTCGATGGTCACGCACTATTTCACCGCGTCCAGTCTCGACGGTTTCATCGCTACGACCGGGCACTCGCTCGACTGGCTGCTGAAGCAGAAGTTCGATGAGCACGGCCCGATGGCGTATCCGGAGTTCGAGCGTTCGATCGGAGCGCTCGCGATGGGGGCTTCGACCTACGAGTGGGTGCTCCGCAACGATCCGGGCGGATGGCCGTATGCGCAGCCGACCTGGGTGTTCACCCATCGGGAGTTGCCGATCGTCGCGGGTGCGGACATACGCCTCACCAGCGCGGACATCCACCACGTGCACGCCGAGATGACGGCAGCCGCGGCCGGACGCGATCTGTGGGTGGTCGGCGGCGGGGGCCTTGCCGGGCAGTTCGCCGACGCCGGCCTGCTGGACGAGGTGTGGGTGCAGTACGCGCCGGTGACGCTGGGTGCCGGCGCGCCCCTGCTGCCCCGGGCACTCGATCTCGAATTGATCGACGTGGCGCGCAACGAGGCCTTCCTCTGCGGCCGCTACCGCGTCGCCGGTAGCCTCCCTGTTTCCTGACCCGGTGTGCGGCGGACGCCGGCGAGGAGAGCCGATGAGCGACACGGAGCTCAGGGGTCTGCCCTGAACCGGCTGCGCCGGGCCGCGGCGATCGCCGCCGGAACCACTGGGGTTGTGGACGCAACTGGTCGTCGGAGCCGTTCTGATTCCGTAGTGGCTGATCGCGACGACCATGCCGACATCCGCAGCGGGCCGGCGGCAGGTGGCTTCCACAAGCTCCGTCGGCGTTCCTTGACCCGGGTACGGGTGGGGGATCGTTGCCAGAGCTTCTCGGCATAGGTGGAGAGACTGGACGCGCGCTGCTTCGCGGCGAAGTCGGGGAATCACGTGGCGAACTTGGAGGAGTCGAAGATGTTGTCCTGTCGGTAGCGCGGGAGCAGTTCCTCGGCTTCCCGGACGGCGAGGTTGAGCATTCCGCCGATGTGGAACACCCACCTGGGCACCGTGGTGTACCCGATCCTTCGGCAGTTGAGTTGGGACTGCTGCACCTGTAGGTGACAGGTTGGGTTAGGCGGCCTGGGTGGCCGGTGTGGTCATGATGGTCTCGAACTCGATGGGGGTCAATCGGCCGAGGCGTTCTTGTTGGCGTCGGCGGTGGTAGGTCCGCTCGGTCCAGGTGACGATCGCGACCCGGAGGTCGTGGCGGGTGTGCCAGCGGCGGCGGTTCAGGACGTTCTTTTGGAGCAGGGCGAAGAAGGATTCCATGGCGGCGTTGTCGCCGGCGGAGCCCACTTGGCCCATCGACCCTTTCAGGTGGTGGCGGCGCAGCGCGGCGAGGAACTTCCTGGACCGCCCTGACTGCCTCTGTCCGAGTGCACGATGCAGCCGGTGACGTTGCCGCGGCGGGCCACGGCCATGTTGAGCGCGTCGACGGCGATCCGGGCTTTCATCCGGTCACTGATCGAGTAGCCCACGATCCGGTTCGACCACACGTCCTTGATCGCGCACTCGTACAGCTTGCCCTCATCGGTCCAGTGCTCGGTGATGTCGGTCAGCCACAGCTGGTTCGGCCCGGTCGCGGTGAAGTCCCGCTTGACCAGGTCGTCGTGGGCCGGCGGGCCGGGCTTCTTCCCGTTCTTGCCGCGCTTCTTCCCGAACACCGACCACCAGCCGTTGGCGGTACAGATCCGCCACACGGTCCGGTCACAGCCTGTGTGACCGGCCTCACGGGCCTCATCAGCCAGCAACCGGTAGCCGAACTCGGGATCATCGGCATGGGCGTCGAAGACCGCGTTGGCCAGATAGGCCTGATCGAGGTCCCGGTCGGTGACCGGGCAGGCGAGCCAGCGGTAGTACGGCTGGCGGGCGAGCTTCAAGACCCGGCACGCGACCGTGACGGGGATCCCGTCGCCGGCCAGCTCACGAACGAGCGGGTACATCATTTTCCCGGCAGGTTCGCCTGCGACAAGTAGGCCGCCGCCCTGCGCAGGACTTCGTTCTCCTGCTCCAACAGCCGGTTACGGCGCTTCAGCTCCCGCAACTCGACCGATTCGGCCGCCGGCGTCCCGGGCCGCAGCCCGTCGGCGACGTCGGCGGCCTGCAACCAGTTCCGCAGGCACGACTCAGAGATCCCAAAGTCCTTCGCCAGCTGAGCGATCGACGCCTCGCCCTTACGGGCGACCGCCACGACATCGTCGCGGAACTCTCTCGGATGGGGTTTCGGCATGGTGCACATCCTTCCAGCGGAACCCCTCAGGGCCCCACAGATCGGTTGTCACCTATTCATGCACCAGTCCCACCTGGCGAGCCGTTCAACTGGCTGTTCGATCCTGAGTTGCAGCGGATGGCCGTGGAACGCAGGCAGGCATTGGAATCTGGGCGTCAAACCGCCGATGTCGTTGGTTTGAACAACGAGCTACTGGTGGACGCGGCCGGACTCGAACCGACGACCAACGGCTTGTAAGGCCGACGCTCTACCAACTGAGCTACGCGTCCCGGCGACCATGGGTCGCGGCGACCATTGTGGCAGCAGGGGGCGGAAATCCTCGCATCGCCATCTCAGCGCGGCAGCCCGTCGTTCCTGGATAGCCTGGTGGCTCGGGAGGCGAGGTGAGGTCATCGATGAGCCGGGCGCAGCGGATCGTGCCTGCCGTGCTGGGGGTGCGCGTCGACGGCGGCCTGCCGGCGCAGGTCAGGCCGATGGTCGTGGGCAGGCTGGTCGTGGTGACCGGCGCCTCCCGCGGTATCGGACGGTGCATGGCAGAGCGGCTGACGCAGGCCGGAGCCAGGGTGGTGGCGGTGGCCCGCGACGAGGCCGCCCTGCGGAGCCTGCCGGACGCCGTTGAGCCACGCGTCCTCGATCTGCGGGATACGGCTGCCGCCGGCGCCGCCGCTGAGCGCCTGGTCGCCGAGTCGGGGATTCCGGGCCTGGTGATCTCCAACGCCGGCCACTCGATCCACCGCTATCTGGAGGAGTACACGGAGCGGTTCCACGACGTCGCGCGGCTCAGCGGCGTCAATCTGCTGGGGCCGATCGCCTTCCTGCTGCCGCTGCTGCGCGAGATGATGCGTGCCGGCTCGGGCCAGCTGATCAGTGTCTCGACGGTGAACGTCGACGTGCCGTTGCCGGGCTGGTCGGCCTACACCGCCACGAAGTCGGGGTTCGATGCCTGGCTCGACGCTGTCTCACCCGAACTGCGGCGGGCCGGCGTCCGGGCGACCTCGCTGCATCTGCCCCGGGTGCGGACGGCGATGAGCGCGCCCACCGCGGGCCGCTACCCGGTGCCGGAATTGACGGTCGACCAGGCAGCGGACGTCATCTGTCGTGCGATCGTGCGCCGTCCCCGGCTGGTGCGACCCTGGTGGGCGGCGGCCGGCGGCTCGTTGGTCCGGCTCGCCCCGGGTGCCATGGACGCGCTGCTCGCCCGCGGTCTGTCGGCCGGCTGGAGGTTCTGACCAGCCATGTTCTCCGATGCCCGCGCGACCCTGCCCGAGGTCGTCCGTCAACTCTGGGGCGGCCTACGGGTATTCGGGATCGGCTCGCAGCCGGTCACCCTGGCCCGGATCGCGCTCGGCGGGCTGCCGCGGCACGGCATGACGGTGGCGGGTGCGATCGCGGTCACCGCGAAGGTCAGGGGCGATCGGGTCGCGCTGCTGGACGATCGGGGCGCGGTGACCTACGCCGAACTGGGACGAGCGGCCGACCGGCTGGCCTCGGCGCTCGACCACCATCGGCTGGCCGGCCCGGGCACCCGCGTCGCGGTGATCTGCCACGACGACCGGGATCTCTTCATCGCCGCCGCCGCTGCCGGACTGGTGGGCGCCCAGGTCGCCCAGCTGTCGCCCCGGATGGGCCAGGCCGCCTTCGACGCCTGGCTGGCCGGCAGCGAGGTCGAGTTGATCCTGCATGCTCCCGGGTCGGCGTTCTCGCTCGACGTGGGCCCGGACGGCAGCGAGAATCCGCGAAGCGGTTATCGGGGGCGGACGGTGGCCACCTCGGAGTTCCCGGCGCTGATCGCGACGACTCCGGCCGGGCATCGGGTCCCGGCCCGGGCGAGGGAGTCGGCGTCGGTGATGGTCACCTCCGGCACCACCGGCGTCCCCAAGGGGGTCGCCATCGGACGGCGGGCCAGCCAGCCGCTGGCCGCCTTCGCGCTCGCCGGCGCGACCCGGATCCGCCCCGGGGCGCCCACCCTGGTCTGGCCACCGCTCCACCACGGCTACGGGCTGGCGGCCGCGATGCTCTGCCTGGTCGTCGGGTCACCGGTGGTGACGGCGAGCGCCCTGCCCAGGCTCAGCCTCGCCGACGGTGCGGGCGATGCCGCGCTGGCGGCCGTCCGGCGATATGGGGTCGAGGTCGTCTTCGGCGTCCCGGCGCAGCTGCGTGCCCTGGCTGGCGCGCTCGCCCGCGACCCCGCTCCCGCGCCGCGGCTTCGCGCCGTCCTGAGCGGCTCCGACCTGCTCGACCAGGCAACGGTCACCACTCTGCAGGAGGCTGTCGGGCCGGTGCTGGCCGACTTCTACGGCTCCACCGAGGCCGGCACCTTCACGATGGCGACCGGCTCGCTGGTCGCCGACCAGGGCTGCGTCGGGCGTCCGATCGTCGGCGCCCGCGTGCAGATCGTGGGGGAGGACGGCATCCCGGTTCCAGTCGGGGTGCCCGGGACGGTGCGGGTGCGGTCGCTGATGGCGTCGGTGGCCGACGAACCGGGGTCGTCCTGGCTGAGCATGGGCGATCGCGGCTACCTGGACGAACGGGGGAGGCTGCACATCCTGGGCCGCTCGGGACCGGTTGCCAGGCTGGGCGGCGAGTTCGTCGACCCCACGCTGGTCGAGAAGCTGCTGGAGCGCCACCCGGGCGTGGCGGAAGCCGTCGTCGAGGTGGTGCCGGACGAGCTCCACGGTCAGCGGTTGGTCGCCACGGTGACTCCGGCCACCGGCCATGGGGTGGATCCGCAGCACTGCCGCCGGGTCATCGGGGAGAAGCTCGGGCCGGCAGCGGTACCCCGCGAGATCATCGTCCGCGGCATCTGACCCGCCTCGATCGCGCGCCCGGGGTTCAGGTCAGGAAGTCGTCGAACTCCTCGAGGAACCGGTCGATCATGGCCAGCTCGTGCTCGTCGAGGAGGTGAGCGGGTGCCCGGCAGTGGGCGGAGGCGATCAGCCCGCGGCGTTGGGAGACGAGCTTCTCGGCGGCGATGATCAGTTCGATGCTCTGCATCCAGTAGGCGATGTACGGCAGGAGCCGACGGTGGAGTTGCTCCGCAGCTGCCTGCTCCCTGCCGTGCCACAGGCTCCAGATGCGCTGGTACAGCTCGACGGCCGAGCACCCCGGCTGCACTCCCACGGCTCCCCGACGCAGGGCGTCGATCAGCTGCACGCCGGCGTAACCCACCACGGAGTCGAGCGGCGGCTCCTGGTTCTGCAGCGAGGAGATGAGTCGTCCCGGGGGGGTGGATTCCACCTTGACCTGCACCAGGTTGCCGGTCTCCCGCGCCATCTCCACGATCGCCGCGGTGGTCAGAACGCTGCCGGTCTGGGCTGGTGCGTACTGGAGGATGGCGGTCGCGGGCGCGATCGCGCTCAGGATCGCCCGGACGTGCGCGACGATGTGCGCCGGGCTCGGCCCGTGCAGGTGGGGCGGCAGGATGTTGATCATCTGCGCCCCCCGTTCGACGGCCGACCGGGCCCGCTCCACGGCGACCCGGGTGGAGTGATCCGAGACCGACGCGACGACGACCGCCTCCGGGACGTCGCGGAACCTGTCGATGACCAGATCGCGGAGCGAGGTGCGTTCGTCCTCGGTGAGCTTGTAGAACTCCGAGGCGAACCCCGGGTACATCACCGAGCGGACGCCGGTGCCGACGAGATGGTCGAGAAGCCGTCCGAAGCTGTCGAAGTCGACGTCGCCGTCGTCGGTGAAGGGGGTCTCGACAACGGGGCAGACGCCCAGCACTCTGCTGCCGGTCATGGTTCGGCTCCTCTCCTAGAAGGCTGCGCGGGGTGGACGATCGCCACTTCGTCCGACGAGGAAGTCCAGATCCGCCCCTTGATCCGCCTGCGTCACGTGGTCGATGTAGAGCCTGGTCCAGCCGCGGTCCGCGGATGGGGTCGGGGGCCGCCAGGACTGCCGACGGCGCTGGAGTTCGTCGTCGGGCACCAGCATCTCCAGCCGGCGCGCCGGGACGTCGAGGACGATGGCATCGCCGGTGCGGACGAGCGCCAGCGGCCCGCCGATCGCCGACTCCGGGGCGACGTGGAGGACGCAGGCGCCGAAGGCGGTGCCGCTCATCCGCGCATCGGAGACCCGGACCAGGTCGCGCACGCCCTGGTCGAGGAGTCGCTTGGGAATCGGCAGATTGCCGACCTCCGGCATCCCCGGGTACCCCTTGGGCCCGCACCCGCGCACGATCAGCACCGTGTCGGGCGTGACGGCCAGGTCGTCGTCCTCGATCACCTCGTAGTAGGCCTCGAGCGAGTCGAACACCAGGGCCGGCCCGGTGTGCTTCAGCAGCGTGGGATCCGCGGCGCTGATCTTGATGATCGCGCCGTCGGGCGCGAGGTTGCCGCGCAACACCGCCGTTCCGGAGCCGGCGGCCATCACCGGATCGTCCAGCGGCCGGATGACGCCGGGGTCGTCGTTGCGGGCGGCCTGGATCTCGTCGGCCAGGGTCAGCCCCGAGATCCGCAGGACGTCGTGGTGCAACAGCTCACGCAGCTCGCCCAGCAGTGCCGGGACACCGCCGGCGTAGGCGAACTCCTCCATCAGGAAGCGGCCGCTGGGCATCAGATCCACGAGCAGTGGGATCCGGCGCCCGATCTCGTCGATGTCGTGGAGAGTGAGCGGAACGCCCAGGCGTCCCGCGAGAGCGAGGAGGTGGACGATCGCGTTCGTCGAGCCGCCTATCGCGGCGTTGACCATCAGTGCGTTCTCCAGCGACCCGCGGGTCATGACGTCGGAGGGCCGCACCCCGCCGGCCGCGAGTTCCACGGCGCGGGCGCCGGTTCGCTCGGCCAGCGCCAGCCGTCGCGAGTCCGGCGCGGGCAGCGCCGCCGCGCCGGGCAGTTGCATGCCGAGCGCTTCGGTGAGGCAGGCCATCGTCGATGCCGTCCCCATGGTCATGCAGTGACCGGCGGAGCGGTTCAGGCAGCTCTCGAACTCCGCGAACTCGCTCTGGGTGACCTCGCCGGCGCGCAGACCCTCGGTCATCTTCCAGATGTCGGTACCCGAGCCGACCACCCGGCCGCGGAACCGGCCGTTGAGCATCGGGCCGCCGGTCAGCATGATGGACGGGATGTCGA
Source organism: Actinomycetota bacterium (assembly GCA_020161795.1). GTDB lineage: Bacteria > Actinomycetota > Actinomycetes > Propionibacteriales > Propionibacteriaceae > Propionicimonas. Next base: position 117,641 of record JAIUOR010000028.1, read on the forward strand.
CGCTCGCCAGGCCCATCAGGGCGGCCGGTGTGGTCTTGTCGCAGCCGGTCAACGCCACCACCGCGTCCAGCGGATTCGCGCGGCACAGCTCCTCCAGCTCCATCGCCATCAGGTTGCGGTAGAGCATGGATGTCGGGCGGAGGAGAGGTTCGCCCAGGGACATCACCGGGAACTCCAGCGCGAATCCGCCCGCCTGCTGGATACCGCGTCGAACGGCCTCGGCGAGCTGTCGCAGGTGGCCGTTGCACGGGTTCAGCTCCGACCAGGTGTTCGCGATGCCGACCACGGGCCGTCCGTCGAACTGGTCTGCGGAGAACCCCGCCTGACGGAGGTGATGGCGCGCGATGAAGCCGTTCTTGCCCCCATCGCCGAACCAGCAGAATTCGATGCGCTCGATCGGCCTGGCCGGTGGCGAGCAGCAGGCCCAGGTACTCGACCGTCAGGTCATCGCGCCGCAGCACGATCGGCTCGATCGGCTCCAGCCTGGCGAGGCGTTCGCCGGCGGATTGGCCGAGCCTGGCCGCCAGCTGATCCTGTTCGTACCGGAGGCGGGCGTCAGAGGGCGCCTGCTCGACAGCGTCGCGGTAGTGCTGCCAGGCGAGCGCCTCGTCGCCGGCCACGTTGTACGCGGCCAGGGCGGCATTGCGCAGCAGGACGGGGTACCTCATCCCGAGCTCGATCGCCCGCTCCCAGTGCCGGTGCGCCTCGTCCCGCCTGCCATGGGAATACAGCAGCGTGCCGAGCAGATAGTGGGCCACCGGGTCGTCCGGATCGGCCTGGAGCGCGGCGGTGAGGGCGTCGTGATGATCCAGGCCACGGGGAAATGCCAGGGCAAGATCGGTCTCCCGGGCATGGGCTCGCTGGGCCGCGGCCTCCTGGTGGCGGCCCAGCCGGTCGAGCAGAGCGGCCGAGAGATAGCGAGCCATCGGGGCGACGTTGCCGGCGATCGTGGGAGTGACCGTCGCCGCGCCCTGGAGTATGCCGAGGGCCACCCCGGTGGCTCCCGCCTTCGTCAGATCGGCGGCGATGTCCAGCAGGAGTCCGCCATCGGTCGACAACGGGGCGCCGGCCAGTAGGCGCAGGGTCGCGTCGAGCGGGTCGGCCGCCAGGCCGGCTCGCAGCACCGTCTCGGCGCCGGCTGCATCGCCCATCCGGCGCAACAGGATGGCGTGGAGCGCCGTCCGCCGGCTGTCGTGGCCCACGACGCTCAGCGAGTCGAGCACGCGGAGGGCCGCGCGATTGCGATGCTGGCCGGCCAGCAGCTGGGCCAGTTCGAAGCCGGCGGCAGCCGCCCAGGTGGCATCCCAGCCGGCCTTGCCGAAGGCCTGCTCGGCCTCCTGGAGTCGTCCGAGACGACGCAGGCAGAGACCGAGCAGGTAGAACGCCTCGGTGTCCGTCGGGTTGGCATTGCGCCGGGTCAGCCGGACGAGCGCTCGCTCGACCCGCTCCAGTGCGCCGGTGTAGTCGCCGGCGCGGTAGACGTGGTCGGCCAGCGCGAGATTGGTGCGGACATCGCCCGGATCCCGGGCCAGCGCCTCGTCCCAGTAGGCCAGCGGGGAACGCGTGGGGTGCCGGTACTGGGCGAGATGGAGGCCCGTCAGGTACAGCTCCTCGACCGACTCGACCTCCTCCGGGGCAGGCGGCTCCTCGGCCACCCAGGGCTCGGCATCCTCCGGGCTGGTCGGAGCCCAGCCGACCAGCAGGCGTCCCTCGGCGTCGCGAAGTTCGACTCGCAGCCCGGCCGGGTCGGCGGCCGCCGCAGCCAGCACGGCCGGGATACCCGGGGCCAGATCCTGGGTGGCCTCGGCGAGGACGCCCGAATCGGCGAGGATGCGCAGCTGTGCGCCGGGCTGGGGCGAGGTCACCGCGAAACGCGCCTGGATCACGCCGTCGTGGTCGACGTGGACGGCGGCGTCCGGTGTCGCCTGGTGTACCGGGCCGATGCCCGGGATCGGGTACCAATACTGGCTGAAGGTCTTGGTCTCGCCCGGCAGCAGCCAGGCGAAGTCGGGTTGGTTGTCGGTGTAGACGCCGGCCATCAGCTCGACGTAGGGACCGTCCGAATCCGTGAGCTGCGCGTCCCAGGCATGGCCGAACGGCGCGTTCCCCCAGGTCCACAGCTTCTTCCCCGGCGACAGCCGGCGTTCGGCCCAATGAACCATGCCGGCTCCGGCAGCGTGGTCGTAGCCACCGAAGAAGTCCTGCTGGGAGTCGACGATCATGTAGGAGGTCGGGACGGGCACGTTGCGGTACCAGTCGATCCGGTTCGCGCCGGGGTTCTCCGCTGCCAGCGCGGGGTAGTCGACGCCGTAGTAGCAGCGATCCGCGGCAGGGTAGGCCGTCAGCGCGCGGCGGGCGTGGTCGGCGACGTATCGGACGTCCTCGGGGAAGAAGGCCTGGTAGTCGTCGTGGACTCGTGCCGCGACATTCGCCCACCACAGGAAGGTCTGCCGTTCGGCGGTGCGATTGTGCAGCCGGGCGACCAGTTCGACGACCGCCGACTCGGGCCGGAGCCGGATTCCGTGCTGGGCCGACATCCGGGTGAAGGGGTCATGGTCGGCGCACCAGACCGTCACCGACCCGTCGGCGCCGTGGTCGATCGTGGTCTCGACCGGCAGCCAGGTGGCAGGCCGGTGGTGCTGGGGCCAGTTGAACTCCACCCCGCCGCTGATCCACGGACCAGCCAGGCCGACCAGGGCCGGTTTGATGACGTTGTTGCGGTAGAAGAAGTCGTAGCCGGTGACCTTGTCGTAGCCCACGTGGATCCGCCCGCCCAGCTCGGGCAGGATCATCAGCCGGAGGTAGCGGTTCTCCAGATGGACCGCCTGCCACTCCCGGGTGGTCGGTGTATCGGAGACGCTGTCGATGAAGGGGATCGGGTAGACCTTGCCGCTGGATCCCTGGTACACCCGGTGATCCAGGAACATCGGGTACGGGCTGGGGTCGCCGGCCGGGTAGGTGCGGATCGCCACCGGCTCCTTCCACGCCACGGCCCGGCCGTCGGCCAGACGATCCTCCAGCCGGGCGGGAGCAGCGGGTAGCTGCAGGGTCTCCGGCCCGGGAACGGCGCTGTCAGTGACCGTCATGGCGGTCCTCCTTGGATCGGAGTCGGCTGGAGCCGATTGCATCGGTGACGCTACCCACGCTACGACTGTCGGCGGTCGGCCCGGATGGCTCCTTCTGTGAGTTACTTGGATAAAACTCTGAATCGAAGGGGATGGATTGCGGTCGCTGGAGCGGCTCGCCGACGCAGTGTTCCCGGAACGGGAGCTCATGGATATTCCTGCGGGAAGCGGTGACGGTGAGCCCGGAACTCCACGACCTGGGATCGAGCGCGGACGCGCGGCCGGCGGACGGTGGACTCCAGTAGGGAGTTGGACCATACTCTGACGATGGAGCGGAGCGGGAAGGGTTATCGCCGGGAAGGCTTCGCCGGGCAGCGGCTGCGGGTGGTGCCCAGGTCGATCGTGGCCGGGGCCTTGGCGGCACCGGTGACCTCACAACTGCTGGTCACCGATTGCGGCCACTTCCCGCACGCCGAGGGACATCGCAGGACGCGTCCGCACGGCGCCGGCCAGGCGGTGGTGATCGTCTGCTCCCAGGGCGTCGGCTGGGCTGAGATCGACGGGGTGCGCCATGTCGTCGGCCAGCGGCGGGCGCTGGTGGTACCCAAGCGGGTGGCGCACGCCTATGGCGCGGCAGCGGACGATCCCTGGACGATCTGGTGGCTCCACCTGGACGGTGCGGCGGTGGCGGAACTGCTGGCGGCCACCGGGGCGACCCGGCAGAACCCGGTGATCCCGGTGACCAGCCTCGCTCGATGCACCGCCCTGATCTCGGAGGCCGTCGACTACCTGGAGCGGGACGAGACGCCGTCGAGCCTGCGCGCCGCCTCGGGTGCCGCGTGGCACCTGCTCGCGACCCTGGGCGACCAGCGTGAGGGGTGGGCGGCCGACGATCCGATCGAGCGGGTTCTCGAAAGCCTGGCGACCGACCTCGGCCGCCCGCTGGCGATCGCCGACCTCGCGGCGGAGGTGAGCCTCTCCACCTCGCACCTGACCGCCCTGTTCAAGGCGCGGACGGGCTACCCGCCCATGCAGTACCGCACGCTGCTGCGGATGCAGCGGGCGCGCGAGCTGCTCGACACCTCGGACCGGCCGATCGCCTCGATCGCCCGGGAGGTCGGCTACGACGATCTGGGTCATTTCTCGCGGCGTTTCACGAGCGTCCATCAGGTGAGCCCGCGGGCCTATCGCAACACCGGCAAGGGCTGAATCCTCGTCGAGCCCTGAGCGGTAGACTCACCCCTCGTGACCGCTGCTGACCTGCTCTTGGAACTCGCCGAACTCGATCGTGCCCTGACGTCGATCGAATCGGTGCTGGATCCGGACGCCAAACGGGCCGAGATCGCCCAACTCTCCGAGCAGGTTTCCGCCCCCGACCTGTGGGACGACCAGGAGAACGCCCAACGCGTGACCTCCCGGCTCTCCCGGCTGCAGGCCGAGGTCGACCGGCTGGCGAAGCTCCGCGGCCGGATCGAGGATCTGGGCGTGCTGGTCGAACTGGCCGAGGAGGAGAACGACGCGGCGACCCTCGCCGAGGCGCAGAAGGATCTGAAAGGCCTCACCGGGGATATCGACGCGCTGGAGATCCGCACCCTGCTGTCGGGGGAGTACGACCAGCGCGACGCGCTGGTCACCATCCGCTCCGAGGCCGGGGGAGTGGACGCGGCGGACTTCGCCGCCATGCTCCTGCGGATGTACCTGCGGTGGGCGGAGCGCCACGGCTACGCCGCCGAGGTCTACGACACCTCCTACGCCGAGGAGGCGGGCATCAAGTCGGCCACCTTCACGGTTCGCGAGCCGTTCGCCTACGGCATGCTGTCGGTCGAGCAGGGCACCCACCGGCTGGTGCGGATCTCGCCCTTCGACAACCAGGGCCGCCGCCAGACCTCCTTCGCCGGAGTGGACGTGCTACCGGTGACCGAGGAGGCCGATCACATCGACATCCCCGAGGCCGACATCCGGGTGGACGTCTTCCGTTCCTCCGGGCCGGGCGGGCAGAGCGTGAACACCACCGACTCCGCCGTCCGGATCACCCACCTTCCCACCGGCCTGGTGGTGTCCTGTCAGAACGAGAAGTCGCAGCTGCAGAACAAGGTGGCGGCGATGAAGGTGCTGCAGTCGCGGCTGCTGGAGCGTGCCCGGGCCGAGAAAGAGGCCGAGATGCGCGAGCTGAAGGGTGACGGCGGCAACTCCTGGGGGGCCCAGATGCGCTCCTACGTCCTGCACCCCTACCAGATGGTGAAGGATCTGCGCACCGAGCACGAGGTCGGCAACCCGGAGGCCGTCTTCGACGGCGACATCGACGGCTTCATCGACGCCGGCATCCGCTGGCGCCGGCAGCAGGGCGAGCGCTGACACCGGGCGCGACGCGCCGGTAGGCGCGGTGATTGGCCCGTTTCGCGCCGTCAGCATACACTCCAGTGAGGCCGGCCTGAGAGATCCTCAGGAAACTTCCCCATCGTCCACCCCGGCCCCAGTTCCACCGTGATCAGATTCGAAGGCGTCTCCAAGACCTATCCGGGACAGACCCGTCCCGCGCTGGTCAACGTCAACGTCGAGATCGGCAAGGGAGAGTTCACCTTCCTGGTCGGGGCCTCCGGCTCGGGCAAGTCCACCTTCCTGCGGCTGATCCTGCGCGAGTACCTGCCCTCCTCCGGCCATCTCTACGTCGCCGGCAAGGACCTCAGCCGGATGCGGGGCTGGAAGGTGCCCGCCCTGCGGCGCCAGATCGGAACCGTCTTCCAGGACTTCCGGCTGCTGCCGGGCAAGACCGTCGCCGAGAACGTCGCCTTCGCGCTTCAGGTGATCGGGAAGCCGACCTCCGTCATCCGCAGGATCGTTCCCGAGACCCTCGAGTTGGTGGGGCTGGAGGGCAAGGGCGACCGGCTGCCCGAGGAACTCTCCGGCGGCGAACAGCAGCGGGTGGCGATCGCCCGCGCCTTCGTCAACCGGCCGGCGATCCTGATCGCCGACGAGCCGACCGGCAACCTCGATCCGGCCACCAGCGTCGGCATCATGAAACTTCTCGACCGGATCAACAAGGCCGAGACAACGGTGATCATGGCCACCCATGACGCCACCATCGTCGATCAGATGCGGAAGCGCGTGATCGAACTCGTAGGCGGCGAAGTGGTCCGCGACCAGACCAAGGGTGTCTATGGCTACCAGTGAGCGCTCGCTGCGAGGAGGTACAGCCTGATGCGGCATATCCTGCGCGAGATGTGGTCCGGCCTGCGCCGGAACGCCTCGATGACCCTGGCCGTGATCGTGACGATGTGGGTGTCGCTCACGCTGTTCGGCGCCGGCCTGCTGGTGACGCAGCAGGTGGACCTGCTGAAGGGCAACTGGTACGACCGCATCGAGATCAGCGTCTTCCTGTGCGTGGAGAGCTCCCGCGGAGACAACTGCGAGCCCGGGGTGGGCGCCACCGATGCCGAGCGCTCGGCGATCGAGACCGCGCTGCGGGACAACCCGGAAGTGCGCGACGTCTATTACGAGAGCAAAGCCGATGCCTGGGTCGCATTTCGCGAGGCTTACGCGAACGACCCCATTCTGGAGACAATGACCGAGGATATGATGCAGGATTCCTTCCGCATCAAATTGGTCAATCCCGAGGAATATCAGGGCGTTGTCTCGATGGTGCGCGGAATGCCCGGCGTCCAGGCGGTACGCGATCTGCGCGACATCCTCGACCCGCTGTTCGCCTGGCTGAACATGGCGCGCTGGGCGACGGTGGTGGCCAGTGGGCTGTTGCTGCTGGCGGCGGCCCTGCAGATCGGCAACACCATCCGGATGGCGGCCTTCTCCCGTCGTCGCGAGATCGGCATCATGCGCCTGGTCGGCGCGTCCAACTGGTACATCATGCTGCCGTTCCTGCTCGAATCGCTGCTCGCCTCACTGATCGGTGCGGCCCTTGCCAGCGGCTCGCTGGCAGCGATTCAGGAGTTCGTCATCGTACGAAAGGCTAAAGTCGAGATAAAGACTGTTACCGCTTGGATCGGGTGGGAACATGTCGGAATCGCGGTCGTGAGTCTTGTGCTGCTCGGGGTGGTGCTCTCTATCATTCCGACATTGATAGCAACTCGAAGATTCCTTCGAGTATGAGTCGATTCGAATTGGAGTAGCTCGTGCGCCAGGTGACTTCCCCCACCGCCGCGCGTTCCGGACGAGGGCCTGCCCGTACCGGATTGCGATTGCTGATCACCGGTATCGCCGTGGCCGGACTGCTGGTCGGCAGCGTGACCCCGGCCGCGGCGGACGACCTGAAGGATCAGCGCGCCAAGGTGCGCAAAGCGCTGGCGCAGACCAAGTCGCAGATCTCCGAGGCGAAGGACGATGTCGAGCAGGCCTCGGCGTCGCTGGAGGAATCCGAGCAGAAACTAGCAACCGCGCGAAAAGAACTCGCCTACGTTCAGGGAAAACTCAAGAAAGCCCGTAAGGCGGACGCCGAGGTCGCGCAGAAAGTGAAGCAGGCCGAAGCCGAATTGAAAGCGGCCGAACAGGCGGTCGTCCAGGGCGAGGCGGATCTCGTCGCCCAGAAGAGACTGATCGCCTCGGTGGTGACCACGACCTACCAGCAGCAGAACAACCTGGTCGAGCTGGGCGTCCTGTTCGATGCCGGCAGCGTCGAGCAGATCGCCGAGCGTGCCCAGTTCACCGAACTGGTCTTCGGCAGCACGTCGACGGAAATGCAGCGCCTCGAGGAGCTGCAGATTCAGCTCGAGGCGGCCAAGGTGGCGCGGGAGCAGGCTCGGGAGAAGGTGGCCGAGCAGCGCCGGCAGAGCAAGGCGCTGGTCGTCGAGGTCAAGCACCTGGCGGCCGACGCGGCGGCCCGCGAGGCCCGCATCGAGCGCCTGGTCAAGGAGAACACCCGGCTGCGCGACACCGCTTTGGGTGAGCTGGAGGCCACCAAGGAGCAGTACGAGAAGCTGGAGAAGCAGGAAGCCGCGATCACCAAGAAGATCCTCGCTGCGATCGCGAAGCAGAAGCACCTGAAGGTGAACTCGAAGGGGTTCATGCGCCCGGTCAACGCCGAGCCCGGCTCGCCGTTCGGGATGCGGTATCACCCGATCCTGCACTACAAGCGGATGCACTGGGGGCTCGACTTCGGCGCCAAGTGCGGTGCCCCGCTGTACGCCATGGCGGATGGGAAGGTCGCCCAGGTGCTGCGGACGTCGCAGTCGAACGGCCTGGGGAACTGGACCGTGATCAACTACGGCAAGTACAAGGGCGACAACATCGCCAGCGGCTACGCGCACCAGTCGAAGATCCTGGTCAGGTCCGGCCAGTCCGTGAAGCGAGGCCAGGTCGTCGGCTACGTCGGCACCACCGGGTTGTCGACCGGCTGCCACCTGCATCTGCAGATCTACAAGGACGGAGTGCGGGTCAACCCGGCCTCGTACGTGTAGCGCGGGCAGGCTCGTCGGGGCTGGCAGGTAGGCTGGGACATCCGACCTGTCGAGCGCCGAGGAGGAAGCCCATGCCGCGACCCACCGGGCGGATCATGGTCGCCCAGAACCGCAAAGCCCGCTACGAGTACCACCTGCACGACACCTTCGAGGCGGGTCTGGTGCTGACCGGCACCGAGGTGAAGTCGCTGCGGGCCGGACGGGCTTCGCTGGCCGACGCCTTCGCCACCGTCGACGACGGTGAGGTCTGGCTGCGCAACGCCCACATCCCCGAATACGAGTTCGGCACCTGGCGCAAGAGCCATGCCAGCCGGCGCAACCGCAAGCTGCTGCTGCACCGCAAGGAGATCGCGAAGCTTGCCAAGGAGACCGCCAACTCCGGGCGGACGATCGTGCCGCTCGCCGTCTACTTCTCCGACGGCTACGCCAAGGTCGAGATCGCCGTCGCGACCGGCAAGAAGGAATGGGACAAGCGTCACTCCATCGCCGAGCGCGAGGCAAACCGAGAGGCCCAGCGGGCACTGGCCGGTCGCAACCGGGGCGAGTGATGCGCGGCCGTCGCCTGCTCCGCGGGCTGTTCGCCGGCGCGGTGCTCACCCTGGCGGTGACCTTCGGCATGGCGCCGGCCGCGCACGCGGCCACCGGGGACAGCTACGACTCCTGGGACGTTCAGGCCACCCTCAACACCGACGGCACCGTCGACGTGGTGGAGACCGTCACGCTCCGGTTCGGGTCTGGCTCGGGACGTCACGGACTGGAACGCACGCTGTTCACCCGCGAGCCCGACCCGGACACCGGCATGGACATGCTCTTCCCGGTCACCGGAATCTCGGCCGAGAGCCTCAGCCCGGGCGTTTCCGGGATGACCGACCTGTCCTACCAGCAGGTCGACGGCAACCCGCGCCAGGTCTACCTGCGCATCCGGATCGGCGATCCGGAGCGGACGATCTCAGCCGACACCGCCACCTACCGGCTGCGGTACACGATCGCCGGCCTGATGCGGTCGCCGGGTGGGGTCGACCAGCTCTACTGGGACATGACCGGCTCCAGCCTGGGCACGATCAACGACTTCACCGCCACGATCACCGTCCCTGGTGGCGCCCAGGCCGCGGGCTGCTCGATCGCAGCTTCCGGATCGCAGGGCGCCTGTACGGCGACGGTCGACGACCAGGGACGCGTGACGATCGCTGAGGACACGGTTCCGGCCGGCCAGCTGCTCACCGTCGGGGTTCGGGTGACCCCCGGCCTGGTCTCGCCCAATACACCGCTCTTCGACGAGGACGCGCTGGCCGCCGAACAGAGCCTGGGCCGGGGCATCCTGCTCGGCTCCACCGGCGCGGGCGCGCTGGTCGCCGTGGGCGGCTGGGCGTACCTGCGCGGCAGGACCGGCGACCGCCGGTTCGAAGGGCTACCGCCGGGCGTCCTGCCCGCCGCCGACCAGACCGCCACCGAGGTGCGCAATCCCAGGAAGCTGGAGATCCCGGTGGCCTTCGCGCCGCCGCGGCTCTCGCTGGCCGAGGCCGGGCTGCTGCTCGACGGAGCGGGCCAGGTCAGGCACACGACGGCGACCCTGGTCGGGCTGGCCGTCAACGGCGCGATCCGGCTGCGCAGCGAGGAGCCGCCCCAGGCATGGCTGATCGACGCCGATCGGGCGCCGGACCGTCCCAGCAAGGCGTTGGTGAAGGCGCTGTTCAGCGACGGGGAGACGGCCGACCTGTCGACCCCGGGCTCGATGACCGCAGCCGATCGGGCCGTGCAGCGGAAGGCCAGTGAGCTGTCCGATCGGGGGAACTGGTTCCTGTCCCGTCCGCAGTTGGGTTCGGCCGGCGCGATCACCATGGTGTTGCTCGTCCTCATGCTTGGTATGGGGGCCGTGGTGCTGATCGGGTCGATCGCACTCAATCTGTGGCCGCTGGGGCTGGCGGTGGCGATCACCGGGCTGGTGGTCGCGCTCAAGCTCTCCCAGGCACGGCGGACCGGTACCGGACGGGCGCTCACCGACCAGGTCGAGGGCTTCCGTACCTACCTGGCGACGGCCGAGGCCGACCAGTTGCAGTTCGAGGAGGGTGAGGACATCTTCTCGAAGTACCTGCCCTGGGCCATCCTCTTCGATCTCACCGCGCGCTGGACGCGCCTGTGCGAGCAACTCGTGGCCATGGGCCGGCTGTCGAGCCAGGCTCCCGACTGGTATGCGGGCAGCACCTGGGATCTGCACCTGATGGCCTGGCAGCTGAACCAGATGAGCACCCACGTGGCTACCGCCGTTGCGCCTCCGCCGCCCCCGCCCAGCGCCTCGGACAGCGGTTTCGGCAGCGGCGGCTCGGCCTTCGGTGGCGGCGGCGGGTTCAGTGGCTTCTCCGGCGGTGGCGGCGGTGGTGGTGGCGGCGGCTCCTGGTGAGAGCCGCGGCTCACGCCGGCGGAGGGGCGGTAGTGCCGCGTACGACGAGCTCGGTGGGCAGCACGACCCGATCGCGGGACACCGCTGCCTGTGACTGCAGCTGAAGCATCACCAGCCGCACCAGTTCTCGTCCGATGCGGTGGAAGTCCTGCCGCACCGTGGTCAGCGGGGGAGTGGCGAACTCGCTGAGTTCGATGCCGTCGAAGCCGACCACCGACACGTCCTCCGGCACGCGCCGGCCGCGTTCGGCCAGTGCCCGCATCACACCGAACGCCATCTCGTCGTTCGCGCAGAAGATGGCGGTGACAGCGGGATCGTCGGCGATCTGCCGTCCCATCGAATACCCGGACGCCGCGCTCCAGTCGCCGCGCCACAGCTGCGGAGGCCGGATCCCCACCTCTTCCAGGCAGCGTTGCCAGGTGGCGGCTCGCAGCGCGGCCGGATCGGAGTCGGCCGGCCCCGCCAGGTGGTGGACGGTGCGATGCCCCAGCGCCAGCAGATGACGGACGGCGGCTTCGCTGCCCTGGACCTGATCGGCGACCACGCACGGGTAGTAACCCACCAAGCGGGAATCGGAGACGGCGATCGGCAGGCCCGCGGGCAGGGCGAGCGAGTCGGGGGTGGCCTGCTCGGCCCGGATGATCACCAGCCCGTCGATCGCCTGATGCGACAGTCGCTGGGCGGCGTGCTCCCAGCCGTCGGCCCGCGGATCGTCGACGTCCAGCAGGGTCACCGAGTGGTTCTCGGCCTTCGCCGCTTCCACCACCGCCTTCATGGTGAGGGCTTCGCCGGTGCGCTCGAAGCGGTGGGCGAGCAGGCCGAGGGTGCCGAAGGATCCGTTTCGCAGGGCGCGGGCAGCGCGGTTCGGCGCGTAGCCCAGTTGATCCATCGCCGCCACGACCCGCGCGCGGGTGGCGGGCCGGACCGAGTCGGCGCCGGTCGAGACGCGCGAGACGGTCTGCGCGGAGACTCCGGCGAGCCGGGCCACGTCTTCGATCGACGGGCCGGTCTTGCGGCGACCTCGCCTGCTCTCCACGGACATACGGCCATGCTAGTGGAGAGTATGGCTACGTCAACATTGCCGATCTGGAGGGCTGTTTGCGGGTATCAATCGTTATCTGAGCGTGACAAACGAGTTGGTGACAGGTCGGAAGAGGCTTGATATGTTTACGTCAACATTTTGGCGCGACAGTAGCTGGACAGCGTTGGGGAGCAGCCCGTCAGGGCTCATCCCAGGGAGTTCTGGCCTGTTGCCGGATTCGTACACGGAGGTGCGACGCCTCCCGGGAAGGCACCGACCCGCAACTCGGTGAAGAGACACCAGAAGGGCTGTCATCGAATGAACAACGCACGAAAGCTTGCTTCACTGGCCGTTGTGCTGCCGCTGGCCCTCGGGCTGGCAGCCTGCGGCGGGGGAGCGACCCCGACCGCCGAACCGGGCGGCAGCGCCACCGCTGGCCCCGTCGAAGCCGGCACCCTCACCGCCTGGGCGTGGGATCCGACCTTCAACATCTACGCTCTGGAGGAGGCCGCCAAGATCTACGAGAAGGACCACCCGGGCTTCAAGATCGAGGTCGCCGAGACTCCTTGGGACGACCTGCAGACCAAGCTCACCACGCTGGCGCAGTCGCGTCAGACCGATGAGCTGCCCGACATCTTCCTGGTGCAGAACAACGCCTTCCAGAAGAACGTCATCAACTACCCCGACCTGTTCAGCGACTACCCCGCCTCGGGCGTCGACTTCAGCGAGTTCCCGCAGGCGGTGGTCGACTACTCCGTCGTCGACGGCGTCAACTACGGCCTGCCCTTCGACAACGGTACCGCGATCAACGCGCTCCGCACCGATGTGCTGAAGGAGGCCGGCTACACCGTCGCCGACTTCACCGACATCACCTGGAGTGACTTCATCGCCAAGGGCTCCGATGTCCTGGCCAAGACCGGCAAGCCGCTGCTCTCCGGCCAGGCCGGCTCCTCCGACCTGATCATGATGATGCTGCAGAGCGCCGGCGCCAGCCTCTTCGATGCGGAGGGCAAGCCGACCATCACCGGCAACGAGCCACTGCTGAAGGCGATCGACACCTACAAGCAGCTGGTGGAATCCGGCGTGATGGTCGAGGTGAACTCCTGGGACGAGTACATCGGCACCTTCGTGAACGGTGCCGTCGCGGGCACCATCAACGGCGTTTGGATCCTCGGCTCGGTGCAGACCGCCAAGGATCAGTCCGGGCTGTGGGAGATCACCAACCTGCCGAAGCTGGACGGCGTGTCCGGTGCCACGAACTTCTCGGCCAACGGCGGCTCCTCGTGGGCGATCAGCTCCAGCGCCAACGTCGAGTTGGCCGCTGACTTCCTGAACTCGACCTTCGCCGGTTCCACCGAGTTCTTCGACACGATCCTGCCCTCCTCGGGTGCGATCGCAACCTGGATCCCGGCCGGCGCCAGCAGCGTGTACTCCGAGCCGCAGGAGTTCTTCGGCGGTCAGCCGGTCTTCGCCAAGGTGCTGGAGTTCGCCGCGCAGGTTCCCAGCAACAACACCGGTGCCTACTACTACGAGGGACGGGACGCGGTGAGCGCCGCGATCACCAAGATCCTCAACGGCACCGATCCCGCCACCGCGCTCGACGAAGCCCAGAAGAACGTCGAGTTCGCGATGCAGTGACCCACGATGAGGGGGCCGGGTGGCCGGCCCCCTCATCGCAGGCCGTTACCGTGGGTCCGTCCGGCCCTTCAGCGCAGCAGGAAGGAACACCCAGTTGTCCGTGACCGTCACCGCGGGGAGGCCGGAGCCGGCGTCCCCCGCCGGCGCCGCCACGCCGCGCCGCCGACCCGGATTCCGCAGTGAGCAGCGACGTAACCTGACCGGCTGGGTGTTCCTGATCCCGGCTGCCCTCCTGATCGCCTGGATGAACTTCTGGCCGATGATCCAGGCGTTCTTCCTCTCGCTGCAGACCGGACGGGGCACCCGCCTGACCTGGGCGGAACCGCTGTGGTACAACTACGCGCGGCTGTTCTCCGACGAGATCTTCCTGCTCACCCTGCAGAACACCTTCGTCTACCTGATCATCCAGGTGCCGATCATGCTGGTGCTGGCCTTGATCCTTGCCAACCTGCTGAACGACCGGAACCTGCGTTTCCGCGGCCTGTGGCGCACCGCCATCTTCCTGCCCTGCGCGGTCGGCCTGGTCTCCTACTCGCTGGTCTTCCGCACCATGTTCGCCAACGACGGCCTGATCAACGACATCCTGATGGGGCTGCACCTGATCGACTCGCCGGTCAACTGGCTCGGCCAGACCGGCACCGCCCGGTTCGTGATCATCCTCGGCCTGCTGTGGCGCTGGACCGGCTACAACATGGTCTTCTACCTGGCCGCCCTGCAAAACATCGACAACGCGACGATCGAGGCCGCCCGGATCGACGGCGCCGGCCCCTTCAAGACCTTCTGGTACGTCACCGTGCCGCAGCTGAAGCCGATGATCCTGCTCACCGCGATCATGTCCACCAACGGCACCATCCAGCTCTTCGACGAATCCTGGAACCTCACCCAGGGCGGCCCGGCCTACACGTCGATGACGATGTCGCACTACCTCTACGAGCTCTCCTTCCAGAAGAACCCCAACTTCGGCTACGCCGCGGCGCTGTCCTACGCGATCCTGCTGATCGTCGCCATTCTGGCCGCTATCCAGATGAAGGTCGGTGACAAGCGTGACTAGAACCCTGCGCCGGGTGCCCGGCTACGCCTTCCTGACCATCGCCGCGCTGGTGTCGGTCTTCCCGCTGTACTTCATGGTGATCTCGGCGACCAACACCAGCCAGGACGTGCTGAGCTCCCGGCTGCTGCCGGGTGCGCACCTGATCGAGAACTTCATGGCCCTGGTCGGCTCGCAGGATGTCGCCTCGGCGATGTACTGGTCGGCGGTCAACGCCATCGCCACCACCGTACTCGCCCTGGTGATCTGTTCGATCGCCGGCTACGGCTTCGAGATCTTCCACTCCCGGGGCAAGGATCGGCTGATGGGCATCCTGCTGCTGGCGATGATGATCCCGTTCGCCGCCACGATGATCCCGCTGTTCCAGATGTTCGCCGAGATGGATCTGGTGAACTCCACCATCGCCGTGATCCTGCCGGCGATCGCGACGCCGTTCCTGATCCTGCTGTTCCGTCAGGCGTCCCGGTCGTTCCCGCACGAGATCATCGAGGCGGCGCGGATCGACGGACTGGGCGAACTGAGCATCTTCTTCCGGATCTACCTGCCCACGATGCGTTCGACCTATGCCGCGGCCGCGGTCATCACCTTCATGGCGGCCTGGAACAACTTCCTGTGGCCGAAGGTGATCCTGGTCAGCAACACCTACCAGACCATGCCGATGCTGATCTCGAACCTGCGGGCCGGCTACGTCACCGACTACGGTGTGCTGATGCTGGCAGTGCTGCTGGCGTCATTGCCCGCGGTCGTGGTTTTCCTCGCTCTCCAGCGCAGTTTCGCCGACGGAATCACAGGAGCTATCAAGTGACCTTCAATCCTGCCCGGATCGCCGACCCGGAGTACTTCGCCGAGAACCGGCTTGCGGCCCACAGCGACCACCGGTGGTTCCGCACGGCCGACGAGGCACGAGCCGGGGTGAGTGGCTACGAGCAGTGCCTGAACGGTGCGTGGAAGTTCCACTACGCCAAGAACCCGGCGCAGACCATTCCCGGTTTCGAGGCGGCCGACGCCGACCTATCGGGGTGGGACGACATCGCGGTGCCGGGACACATCCAGCTGCAGGGCTACGACCGGGCGCAGTACGCCAACATCCAGTACCCCTGGGACGGCCACGAGGCGGTGGTCCCGGGCGAGGTGCCGCAGCGCTACAACCCGGTGGCCAGCTATGCCACGACGTTCACGCTGGCTGAGCCACTGGCCCAGGGCGAGCGGCTCAGCGTCACCTTCCACGGTGCGGAGAGCGCGATCGCGGTCTGGCTGAACGGCCGCTACGTCGGCTACGCCGCCGATTCCTTCACCCCCTCGGAGTTCGAGCTGACCGACGCGCTGGTGCCCGGCGAGAACCGGCTGGCCGCCCAGGTCTTCAAGTGGAGCGCGGGCTCCTGGATCGAGGATCAGGACTTCTACCGGTTCTCCGGGTTGTTCCGGGACGTCGTGCTGTACCGCCGTCCGGTGGCGCACGCGGAGGACGTCCGGGTCTCCTGCACCG
The DNA here is from genome assembly GCA_020161795.1 of Actinomycetota bacterium. GTDB lineage: Bacteria > Actinomycetota > Actinomycetes > Propionibacteriales > Propionibacteriaceae > Propionicimonas. Next base: position 133,705 of record JAIUOR010000028.1, read on the forward strand.
CCAGCGAGGACTTCGCCGAGGCCACCGTGCGACTGAAGGTCGCTCTGACGGGGCAGGGGAGCGTCTCGGCCTCGATCGCCGGCGTGGGAGAACTGAGCCCTGACGCCGACGGCGACCTGTCCGTCCGGATCGGCTCGCCCCGGTTGTGGAGCTCAGAGGATCCGCACCTGTACGAGCTCACCATCGAGGTGCGCGACGCCGCCGGCGAGCTCACCGAAGTGATCGGTCAGCGGGTGGGCGTGCGGCGCTTCGGCATCGAGGACGGGGTGCTGAAGATCAACGGGCAGCGCATCGTGTTCAAGGGCGTCAACCGGCACGAGTTCGGCCTGCATGGACGGGTGATGAGCCGCGAGCAGACCGAGGCGGACATCCGGCTGATGAAGGCGAACAACATCAACGCCGTCCGTACCAGCCACTACCCGAACAACTCCTTCTTCTACGACGTGTGCGACGAGTACGGGCTCTACGTCATCGACGAGATGAACCTGGAATCCCACGGCGTGTGGGATCAGGTGGCCCGCGGTGAGCGGGCGGTCGAGGACGCGGTGCCGGGCGATCGTCCGGAATGGCGGGCGGTGCTGCTCGATCGCGCCGAGAGCATGCTCGAGCGGGACAAGAACCACCCCAGCATCGTGATGTGGTCCTGCGGCAACGAATCCTTCGGTGGCAGCAACATCCTCGCGGTCGCCGACTGGTTCCGCGCGCAGGACACCCGTCCGGTGCACTACGAAGGGGTGGTCTGGGATCCCAGGTACCCCGAGACCACTGATGTGGTGAGCCACATGTACACCCCGGCCGCAGAGGTCGAGGAGTACCTCCGCGGCCACCGCGACAAGCCGTTCATCATGTGTGAGTACGCCCACGCGATGGGCAACTCCTTCGGTGCGGTGGACAAGTACCTCGACCTGGCCTACCGCGAGCCACTCTTCCAGGGCGGCTTCATCTGGGACTTCGCGGATCAGGCCGTTCGGCGTACCGACGCCTATGGAACCGAGTATTTCGGCTACGGCGGAGACAGTGGCGAAGCTCCGCACGATGCCGACTTCTCCGGCAACGGCATCCTGTTCGCCGACCACACCCCCAAGCCCTTCCTGCCCGAGATGAAGTACCTCTACCAGGGCTTCCGGATCGAGATCGACCGTGCGGCCGTCCGCATCGAGAACCGGCTGCTGTTCACCGGCTCAGGCGCCTACGAGTGCGTGGTCACCCTGACCCGGGAAGGACGGACGCTGGCGCGAACCGTCGTCGACACGGCGGTCGCACCGGGGGAGACCGGGGAGTATCCCTTGCCGGTGACCGTCCCGGACGCCGTGGGGGAGTACTGCGTCGAGGTCTCGTTCCGGCAGCGGACGGCGACCGAGTGGGCCCCGGCGGGTCATGAACTGGCCTGGCAACAGGAGGTGTTCAGGGTGACCGGCGCGCCGCCGACGGTGCGTGAGCCGGCACCGGAACTGATTCGCGGCATCCACAACTACGGGGTGCGGGGGAGCCACTTCCTGGCACTGTTCTCCCGGCTGCACGGCGGGCTGGTGTCCTACCGGTACGGGCTCACCTCGGACGGCGGCCGGGAACTGCTGCAGGCCATGCCGATGCCGAACTTCTGGCACGCCCCGACCTCGAACGAGCGTGGCTGGGGAATGCCCTTCCGCGACAGCCAGTGGCGATCGGCCAGCCTGGACGCCAAGCCCGCTGGCACCTGGCACGTGGCCGAACGGGAGACCGGGCCTGCCGAGTACCCGCTGGTGAGGCAGCACGACGACTCGGTCGAGATCGGCTACCGCTACCTGCTTCCAACCACGCCGGGCAGCACCTGCGACGTGAGCTACCGGGTGTTCGGCAACGGCCGGGTCGAGGTTACTGTCATCGCCCAGCCGGGCGAGGGATTGCCGGACATGCCCGAGTTCGGGATGCAGTTCGTCGCCCCGTCCACGCTGCGGCAGCTCACCTGGTACGGCGAGGGCCCGCAGGAGTGCTACGTCGACCGGCGCAACGGCGCGCGGCTGGGCGTCTACGCCGGCGACGTGCGGGAACAGCTGGCCGACTACCTGCGGCCGCAGGAATCCGGCAGCCACACCGGGGTGCGTTGGGCGCAGGTCACGGACGAGCGCGGCGCGGGCCTGCGGTTCGAATGCGCCGGGGGCATGGAGTTCTCGGCCCTGCCGTGGACGCCGTTCGAGATCGAGAACGCCCGGCATCCGGTCGAATTGCCGCCGATCCAGCACACCGTGCTGCGTCCGGCGCTGATGCGTCGCGGAGTCGCCGGCGACCAGGCCTGGGGAGCGATGACCCATCCGGAGTACCGGCTGCCGGCCGGCCAGGAACTGACCTTCCGCTTCAGCTTCCAGGGCGTCCTATAGCAGGGCCCTTCTGGTCATCCGCGCGGAGGTGGGGATCCCACCGCCCGCGGGGGTACTTCAGCGGACGCCGACCAGGTCACAGACGAAGATCAGGGTCTCGCCCGGCTTGATCGCGCCGCCCGCGCCGCGGTCGCCGTAGGCGAGATGCGGCGGGATGGTGAGCCGGCGGCGTCCGCCGACCTTCATGCCGACGATGCCCTGATCCCAGCCGGTGATGACCTGCCGGGCGCCGAGGCCGAAGACCAGCGGCTCGCCGCGTCCGTAGCTGGAGTCGAACTCCTCGCCGGTGGAGTGGGCGACACCCACGTAGTGCACGGCCACCCGCTTGCCGGGGACGGCCTCGGGGCCGGTGCCGACCTCCAGGTCGACGATCTCCAATTCGGTCGGGGCGGGACCCTCGGGCGGGTCGACAAATGGCTTCTCCATGCCGTTCACCCTACCGGGACGACACCACCGTCCTGGGTCGTGTAAGCTTGTGAGGCTGGGGTCGGAAGACACCAGTGACAACTCAACAGGGGGTGACTGGTTTCGACTTGGGACGGTAGTTCCAGGAGAAGCGGGCCGAGGATCCAGGGACATCTCGTTAACGAATCCTGGAAACCAATAAGTGCCGATACCAATCGCACTGACTTCGCTCTCGCTGCCTGAGCAGTGACCGAAGGGTCAGCCCGGACGCGCCTTCCGTCCGGTTCCTGGCCTCATTTTGAAGGCTTGCTGCATTGACCCCGTTCTCGGGTCAGTGCGGGACTTTTTGAGAACTGGGCCTGTCCACCACATGCCGGCGTGAGGGTGGGGGCCAAGCAGAACGCTTAGTCGGCTGCGCCCGGAGAAGTCCTGGTTCACCTCTTGAGGACGCGGGTTCGATTCCCGCCACCTCCACCAAACCTCGACGAACGAGGTTTTGAGTTCCCGACTCGTCCTCCGCCTCCGGGCGGAGGACGAGTCGTTGCACGTCTGGGTTGAAGAGGACGTTAAGGCTCCCTCATGACGCAGACCCGAAGAGTCGATCGAGATGCTGGTCGATGGCTGCGAGAGCCGCCTGCGGTTCGATGACGTTGAGGTCGAGAAGCGGGGCGAGGCCGGTCAGTGCGAGGACGAGGTCCGTTTCGATGATCGGGTCGCAGTCTGGACGGATCTGCCCGTTGCTCATCGCTTGCCGGATGAGGCGTTCAACCAGTGCGCGCCCATCGCGGAGTCCGAGGCCAACCTGTTCTCTCAGCGATGGATCGTGCATGGCTTCGAGGACGTAGGCCGCGTTCATGCGGCTGGTGGCACGAGAGTCGGATCGGAGGGGGAGCAGTTCCGTGAGGGCTATTCGCAGCACGTCGCGAGGGTGCGGGGGGTGACCAAGCGACCGTAGGGCTCGTTCGACTCGATGGGATGTCCGCTCCGAGGCGAACTCCATGGCGAAGGCCAGCATCTCGGCTCGTGAGGAGAAGTAATGCTGTAGCTGTCCCAGGGAGACTCCCGCCTCGCGGGCGACTTCGCGCAGCGTCGCTTTCGCCCAGCCCTGCTGGTCGACGACCCGCCACAGCGCGTGAGCGATCGACTTGCGTCGCTCGTGGTGATCCACCTGCTTCGGCATCTGGACTCCTCAGTTTCCAATGCATGCGACATAATACAAGTGACTTACAAAGCCCGCGAGTTGGAGCGCTGATGCCTGAGAACGAGTTTCCCCTCAGGTTCTACAATCCCTGCGCCTTCGAGTTCGACACGGAGATGGTGATCTCGCTAATGGCTGACGCGCAGATACGCGCGGCCATTGAACGCGGGGAGTTCGACAACCTGCCTGGAGCCGGCAAGCCGCTCGACCTGCCTGACCACCATGACCCCGATTGGTGGATCAAGAGCCTCGTGAAGCGGGAGGGGCTCGTGATGCTGCCGCCGTCCGTCCAGCTCCGCAAGGATGACGCCGGGCTTGACGAACAGCTCGACCGACTTCCGAACTAGGCCGCGGTGCGCCGTGAGGTCGAGGAGTTCAACGAGCGAGTGATAAGGGCCCGCTACCAGCTCCCGGCCGGGCCGCCCCTGATCACCATGCCGCGTGATGTCGAGGCCACCGTGGCCGCGTGGGCCGATCGCAGAGCGGCCGGAGCCGAGGAAGCTCGCCAGAAGGCCGCCGAGGAAGCTCGCGCACGCGAGGAAGCGGGGACGAATGAGCGCGATCGTCGAGGATTCTCGTTGTTCCGTGCGCGACGAACGACGTGAGTTCGCCGCATGTCCGGGCCGAGGAGACGTCGCGAGCTCGCAGCCATGCTGTGGGACAAGCTGCCGGCGCAGACGCTGGGTCAGCGCGATCTTCGGCGGTCCTCGCCCTGGTGGGTCGTCAGTCCGGGCAGGGTGGTTTCGGCCAGGAGGGGCAGCCCGATCCAGAACAGCGTGAGCGGGGTCGCGAGGGCGAAGGCGCCCAGTGCGGTCGTGAGGTCACCGGCAGACCGATAGGTCATGACGACGAGGCCGGAGGCGAGCCATAGCAGAACGACCCGGGCGGGCAGCCGGCTCGGATCCGGACAGCTGTGCAAGGCGACGAAGCCTGCCGCCACCAGGGCGGTCACGGGGAGCAGCAGACCCAGGCTGCCGACCGGATCGTGACCGCCGGAGAAGATCGCGGGCACAAGAAGCCATACCAGCCCCGGCAGCAGGGAGAACCAGGCCAGTCGTCGCATCGAACTCCGATCCGAGAAGGACTGTCTCCATTGTCCAGGCATCGCAGGCTCGCTGTCGGCGAAGTCGAGCCGCAGTCTTGCGTAGCCGGCCGGTGGTGGGCTACCGACGCAGACCCTTCCTCAGCGCGCCCGCGGCCAGCGCCACGAGGAGAGCGATGAGCACCCAGCCGGCCGGCCCGCCGGCGACGACCGTGCGACACTCACCGCCACTCGCGCAACCACCCGAGCTGAACGAGGCCACGCCGAGAGCTGCCAGGAGTGCGAGCGCGGCCAGAACGAACCAGCCAGTGCGGCCCTTCCTACTGCCCGGTGAAGTCAGTTCGCCGTCGACCATGAGCACCTTCTCGCATCAGCCCCGCCTGGGAGGTCTTCTCGTCGTGCCGTGGAGGCTCAACCCAATCGTACGGACGGTGACTGGGCCGCATCGGTCTTCGCGGGCGAGTTCCCGATCTCGTGATCTCCTGGCATCGAACGCGTTGGTCGCGCTGACGTCGAGGCCCGTGGCGTCAGCCGTGGGTATGGCGGTGATGCGCGTCGGGGAAGTGGGCGTGGCTGTGGGTCACGGCCTGATGAACGTGGGGGTGGCTGTGTCCCGTGCCTGCGGGTACCGGGTACTCGTGGTCGTGGTCGTGGTGGCCGTCGTCGTGGGTGTGCCAGTGGGAATGGGTGACCGGTTCGTGGGTGTGCGGATGCTCGTGGCGTTCGGTGACGTGCAACCAGACGCCGATGGCCATGAGGAGGGCGGCGACGGCGAGCGGCCAGGTGATCGGTTCGCCCATCGCCACGGCGAGCACGGCGCCGAAGAACGGGGCCACGGAGTAGTACGCCCCGGCGCGGGCCGTGCCGACGTGGCGCATCGCGACGATGAACAACACCAGCGACACCCCGTAGGCCACCAGGCCGACGCCCATCGCACCGACCACGTTGCCCCAGGGCGGGAGCGTCGCACCGAGCGCGAACGCCAGCACCAGGTTCACCGGCCCGGCGACCCCGCCCTTGATGGCGGCCAGCCAGGTGGCGTCGTGGAGGGAGACCTTGCGGGTGAGGTTGTTGTCGATGGCCCAGCACAGGCAGGCGCCGAGGATGGCCAGCGAGGGCCAGGGGTTTCCGAAGCTGACACCGCCCTGCACGGTGAGGACGACCGTCCCGGCGACGATGGCGAGCATTCCGAGCCCGACCCGTCGGTCGAACGGCTCCCGGAACACGACCCAGGCGATCACCGCCGTCAGCACCGCCTCGGCGTTGAGCAGCAGGGAAGCCCCGGAGGCCGGCAGGCTGCTGAGCCCGACCATCAACAGGACCGGGCCGACCACGCCGCCGAAGCCGACCGCGCCCACCAGGTAGCGCGCTTCACCGCGCTCGAGGCGTGGGCGCGGGGCGCGTCGAGCCAACTGCCAGGCGGTCAGGCCGAGCCCGGAGCCGAGGTAGAGCAACCCCGCCAGCAGCCAGGGGCTGGTGGCGTCCAGCAGCAGCTTGGCGATCGGGGTTCCGGCGCCGAACAGCAGCGCGGACAGCAGACCGGCCTGGACTCCCCAGTTCCTCACCCCGGAAGCCTATCGAGGTCCCGAGGGGCTCGGTCCCGGCGCAGGCAGTGCCAAAGCTCGGGATGGTCGTGCGTGGACACCGCTCGGGGCAGGTCTCGTTAGGGTGGTCGGGTGGAATCCGATCCTTCCGACTACCTGGCCGTGAACCGGGCCAACTGGGACAGCCGGGCCCCGTTGCATGCCAAGGGATACGGCATCGATCGCCTGCTGGCCGATCCCTCGGCGCTCTCCGAGGTGGTGGCGTTCGATCGTGCCCGTCTGGGCGACCTCTCCGGGCTGGACGTGGTTCATCTGCAGTGCCATATCGGCACCGACACCCTCAGCCTCGCGCGACTGGGAGGCCGGCTGGTCGGCGTCGATCTCTCGCCGGCCTCGCTGGCGGAGGCCCGTGACCTGGCCGAGCGCGCGGGAGCCCCGATCGAGTACGTGGAGGCGGACGTCTACTCCGCGCCGCAAGCTCTCCGCCGCCAGTTCGACCTGGTGTACACCGGCATCGGCGCGATCTGCTGGCTGCCCAGCATCAAGCGCTGGGCGCAGACCGTGGCGGCGCTGCTGCGGCCGGGCGGGCGGCTGTTCATCCGGGACGGGCATCCCGTCCTGAACGCGCTGCTGGGCATGGTGGTGGCCGAGGAGCATCCCGACCGTGCGCAGCAGCCCTGGGTCTCCGGCCCCGGTGAAGCGACCCCGGCGCTGGAGTTGCCCTACTTCGAGCAGTCTGTGCCGCTGGTGTGGGAGGACGCGGCCACCTACGCCAGCGACCAGCCGGTGGGGTCGCCGCTCCAGGTGGAGTGGAACCACGGGATCGGCGAGATCGTCTCCGCGGTGCTGGCCTCCGGCCTCGAACTCACCGGCCTGGTCGAGCACGACAGCGTCCCGTGGGAGGCGCTGCCCGGAATGATGAGTTGCGACGAGGCGACGGGGGAGTACCGCCTGCGCGACCGCCCGGAACGGCTCCCGGCGACGTTCACCCTGACCGCCCGCAAGCGCTGAGCCGAGCCCGGCTCCAGGAGACGGAAGGCGTCAGATCGAGTTGAGCCTGGTGGCCGTGGGGCAGCGGAAGGTGGCTCCCGCGGCCAGGCCGACGGTGTTCAGGTAGCGGGCGACGATGCCCAGCGCAGCGGGGAACGAGGTCTCGGTATAGGGGACGCCCTGTTCCTCGCAGTGGCGCAGCACCAGGACGCGGGCGCGGCGCAGGTGCGGCCGCGGCATGCCCGGGAACAGGTGGTGTTCGATCTGGTAGTTGAGGCCACCCATCAGGGCGGTCATCCACCAGCCGCCGCGGATGTTGCGCGAGGTGAGCACCTGCTTGTCGAGGAAGTCCAGCCGGGCATCGGCGGGGATGATCGGCATGCCGATGTGGTTCGGCGCGAAGCTGGCGCCCATGTAGACGCCGAAGACGGCGAGTTGAACGCCGAGGAAGGCCCAGGCCATTCCGAAGGGGAGCAGCCAGAACAGCAGGCCCAGGTAGAGCACCATCCGGGCAGCCAGCAACGTGATCTCCAGCGCCCGTCCGCTGACCCCGCGGCGGGTGAGCAGATCGAGGATCGACACGCGGTGCAGTTCGAGGCCGGCGAGCAATAGCAGCGGGAAGAAGAACCAGCCCTGGCGGCGGGTGAACCAGGAGGCGATCCGGCCCCGGTCGGCGACGTCCTCGTCACGGTAGGCGAGCGCGCCGGGCTCGATGTCCGGATCCTTGCCGACCTTGTTGGGGTTGCCGTGATGCCGGGTGTGCTTGTTCATCCACCATGCGTAGCTCATCCCCACGAAGAAGGTGGCCAGGATTCGCCCGAAGTGGTCGTTGGTCTTGCCGGAGGCGAGAACCTGGCGGTGCGATGCCTCGTGGCCGAGGAAGGCGAACTGGGTGAAGATGACACCCAGCGCGGCGGCGATCAGCAGTTGCAGCCAGGAATCCTCCAGGAGCACCAGGCCGGTCACCGCTCCGCCCAGCGCCGCCACCAGCCCTGCGAACAGCGCCAGGTAGAACCACCGCGTGCGGTTGTTCAGGCCGGCGTCGCGTACCGACTGCGCCAGCTGGGTGAACGATCTGGTTCGCTGTGCCAGGCGTCCCCGGGCAGCCTCCCGACGGGACGCCTCGAGCGGGGACACCGGAGCGTCGACGGTCATGGTGGACTCGCTTTCCACCGGGTTCTGAGACGAGAATCCGGACGGAGCCGCCAGACCAGGTGGGCACAGCATAGGGGTGAGCGACCGCGCTGGGGAGGCCTGTTTGCCGTGTGTCTCGCCGAAGACCGGCTACCCGCCCAGGAACGGCAGCAGCGGCGCGAGGAGCCCGGTGCTCATCGCGAACATGCCGCCCGTCATGGCGAAGTCGGACAGCGCGGCCAGCCGGTACTTCACCGAGCCTGGCGGACGCACCTCGTGGCAGCTGTACGCCGGGTGGTGGGCGGCGTGGTCGTCCTGCGCGCAGTCCGGATCGGTCGGGGCGACCGCAGCCGGACGGGCCGCCTGCCAGAGCGCGCGGAGGCTGGCCACGAGCAGGTAGGCCATGAGCGGCAGGCCCATCAGGGCGAACCACCACAGCACACCGCCCGGCCCGCTCTGGACGGTCATCCAGTCGCCCATGCCGCCGCCGGCGCCCATCTGGTCGGTGTGACCGTGGCCGGAGTGCCCGTGACCAGAACCCCCGCCGTCGCCAGCAGTCATGCCGGCTGTCATGGCTGCCATCGCGGCGAGGTGCCAGGCCATGGCGGCGAACATGGCCGCGTGCCCGAGGAAGTGCAGCAGCGCCCTGCCGTCGGCGCGGACATCGATCGCGAGCCAGCCGAACCAGGTGGTGGCCAGGCCGAAGAGCACGGCCAGGGCCGGTGTCGGCAGGATGCTGGTCAGCATGCTCCAGGTGGGGCCTGCGACCATCAGCAGCATGACCGCGGACATCGCCAGATGGAGGGTGTTGGCGATGCGCTGCCTGCGGCTCTGCGGCCGGGTGAGCTCGTAGGCCGACCAGATGGTGCACCAGCCGAACAGCACCAGCAGGGCGACGAACATAGCCGGCGTGGCATCGAACGAGAACAAGCCAAAACTCCCTTTGACTACGACCTCCGGGCTGGGCCGCCCGGTCGTCTGCATTCTCAGCGACGATAGGCCACGTCAGGGTGTGAGGTCGCCCGCCGAGACGGCGTCCGCTCGTCCGCGATCCACCTCGAACTCCGACGAGCGGGTGGGAAACGCCCGTCGCCAGGCGAGAACGGCCAGCAGGGTCAGCCCGAGAAGGGCCGCTCCCGTCCACGCCACCTGACTGATACCGGACGCATCCAGCACCAGACCACCGATGAGCGCGCCGCCCGCGATCCCGGCGTTGGCGGTCGAGTTGACCCAGGCTCCGGCGATCTCGGGGGAGACCGCCCGCGCTCGCACCGCCGCGCTCTGGAAGAGCGAGGGCGCCGGTCCGAAGGCGCCGCACCACACCACGCCAGCGAGTAGGACGAGCACCATCGAGGGTACGCCCACGGCGACTCCGGCCAGTCCCGCGCCGATCGCGCCGATGATGACCAGGGCGCTTCGCCGGGGACGCAGGTCGAGATGGCGGGCGGCGATGCCGATGCCGAGCAACCCGGCGACGCCGAACGCGAAGAGGGCGGGCGCCACCCAGGCGATGGGTATGCCGCTGGCGAGTAGCAGGACGCTGACGTAGGTGTAGAGGCTGTACTGCCCGAGATAGGCCAGCGTGTTGGTCGCCACGACCGCCGCCAGATCCCGCTTGCGGCCGGGGGTGGCCGGTTTCGGCTCGTTGGCGGTGCGAGCGTCGGGCAGGAAGACGACGATCAGCGCGGTCGTGGCCAGCATCAGGGCCACCAGGATGCCGAAGGCGCCCCGCCACCCGACCGCGTTCCCCACCGCGGTGGCCAGCGGTACGCCGAGGATGAACCCGCCTGAGGCGCCCGTCGAGGCCAGCGCGAGCGCCCGTCCGGACTGCGCCGCCGGCACCAGGCGGGCCGCGTAGCCGATCACCAGCGAGAAGAACAACGCGTGGGTCGCGCCACCCAGCAGGCGGGCTGCCGCCAGCACGTCCAGCGTGGGGGCCAGCGCGCTGTGCAGGTTGCTGACCGCATAGGCGATCGTCGTGATCAGCAGCAGGAGCTTGCCGGGCAGGCGCCGGGTGGCGATCGTCACCGGAACCGCGCCCAGGGCGACGACGATCGCGTACTGGCTGACGATCTGTCCGGTCCGCGACTCGCTGGTTCCGAAGGAGGAGCTGATCGCGGGGAGCAGACCCATCGGAAGCATCTCGGTGGTGACGGCGGCGAAGGCAGCAAACGCCAGCACCACTAGGCCGGGGCGAGCCGGTCCCAGCCCGTCCTTCGCAGGTTGCTCGGGAGCCACCGGCCACCTCCTGCAGCCTCGGATCAGTTTTTACTCGGTTGCCGAGTATATTAGAGGATCGAACCAGTCAGGAACGGTCATCGGATGACGAGCAAACCGACGGCGCGGGCGCAGCGACGGCGCTGGATCACCGCGTCCGAACTTCTCCGGCTCGTGCATTCCGAACCGGGTATCACCCGCACGGCGGCCGCCGCCCGGCTCGCCCTCTCCTCGGGAACGACAACGGAGCTGATCGACCGCCTGCGCGCCGTCGGTCTGCTGGCGGAGCAGCGGGCGGAGCAGCGCGGGCGCGGCCGGCCGACAACCGTCCTTCGAGCGCATCCGGAGGGTCCCCTGGTGGCCGTTGTCGATCTGCAGAGCTCCCGGTGGCAGGTCTGGCTGGGCGATCTCGCTGGTGGGATCACCGAGGTCGCCGACGGACGCTACAGTGACGCGGCTCCAACCGAGTTCCTGCCGCGGATCGCCGAGGTCATCGCCGCCGTCGCGGCACAGGCGTCAGGGCGGCTTCGTGCCGTGGTCGCGGCGGCCGCGGGCACGGTCAGCGGCACCACCCTGCTCCAGTTCGCCACCCGCGACTGGCAACGGGCCGATCTGCGGGTGCTCACCGGAGCGCTGCCGGCCGGCGCCGACGTCGTACTGCTCGCCGGGAACGATGCGACGCTGGGTGGGGTAGCCGAGGCGCGCAACGGCGCGGCCCGCTCGGCCCACGTCGCCCTGCACATCCTGGTCGCGGTCGGCGTCGGCGGCGCGCTGCTGGTCGACGGACGCCCCATGACCGGGGCGCATGGCTCGGGGGGCGAGTACGGGCACCTTCCGTTCGGGGATCCGGCCCTGGCCTGCCCGTGCGGTGCGCACGGCTGCTGGGATCTCACGCTCGACGGTCGCGCGCTGGCTCGGCACCTGGGCGATGCGCCGCCCGAGGATCCGATCGCCTACGGGCAGCGGCTGCTGGCCTCGCTGCGACGCGGCCGGGGCACCCGGCGGCAGCGGGCGGCGGCCGAATCGATCGCCGAGGCCCTTGGTGCCGGCATCGCCGGCCTGGTCAACCTGCACGACCCCGATGTGGTCACGCTCGCCGGGCTGGGCCCGGCGATGCGAGCCACGATGCCCGATGCCTTCGCGCGGGCCTATCGGCGGGGGCTGATGTCCTTCCAGCGGGAACATCCCACGCCCATCCTCGACGCCGCCCATGAAGCCGACGGTCCGGTGCGCGGCGCGCTGGCCCTCGGTTTCGATCACCTCACCAGCCCTGACGCCCTGGCCGGCTGGTTCGACCGGGACGGCCGTCAGGCGACGTAGTCGGCCAGGTGCTGGCCGGTCAGGGTGGCGCGGGCGGCGACCAGTTCGGCCGGCGAGCCCTGGAAGACCACCTGGCCACCGTCGTGGCCGGCGCCGGGGCCGAGATCGATGATCCAGTCGGCGTGAGCCATTACGGCCTGGTGGTGCTCGATCACGATCACCGAGGTGCCGGTGTCCACCAACCGGTCGAGCAGGCCGAGCAGCTGTTCGACGTCGGCCAGGTGCAGGCCGGTGGTGGGCTCGTCCAGCACGTAGATGCCGCCCTTCTCACCCATCCGGGTGGCGAGCTTCAGGCGCTGCCGCTCGCCGCCGGAGAGGGTGGTGAGCGGCTGGCCGAGGCTGATGTAGCCCAGCCCGACATCCGCCAGCCGGGTGAGGATCGCGTGGGCAGCGGGTGTCCGGGCCTCGCCGGCGCCGAAGAATTCCAGCGCTTCGCTGACCGGCATCGCCAGAACCTCGGCGATGTTCCGGCCGCCGAGCAGGTATTCCAGCACCTGGGCCTGGAAGCGCTTCCCGCCGCACTCCTCGCAGGTGGTCGCGACCCCGGCGAGCATCACCAGGTCGGTGTAGATCACGCCATTGCCGTTGCAGGTCGGGCAGGCGCCCTCGGAATTCGCGCTGAACAGGGCCGGCTTCACCCCGTTCGCCTTGGCGAAGGCCTTGCGGATCGGCTCCAGCAGCCCGGTGTAGGTCGCCGGGTTGCTCCGCCGCGAGCCGCGGATCGCGCCCTGGTCGATCACCACCACGCCCTCGCGGCCCGCCACCGAACCGTGGATGAGCGAGCTCTTGCCCGAGCCGGCAACTCCGGTCAGCGCCACCAGGACGCCGAGCGGGATGTCGACGTCCACACTCTGCAGGTTGTGGCTGCTGGCACCCCGTACCTCCAGCGTGCCGGACGCCTGGCGCACCGCTTCCTTCAGCCGAGCGCGGTCGTCCAGGTGATGTCCGGTCAGCGTGCCGCTGCGACGCAGTTCGTCGGGCGTGCCCTCGAAGACCACGTCGCCGCCGGCGGAGCCCGCGCCCGGGCCGAGGTCGACGACATGGTCGGCGATGGCGATCACCTCGGGCTTGTGCTCCACGACCAGCACGGTGTTGCCCTTGTCGCGTAGTTGCTGCAGCAGGGCGTTCATGCGCTGGATGTCGTGCGGATGCAGGCCGATGCTGGGTTCGTCGAACACGTAGGTCACGTCGGTCAGCGACGAGCCGAGATGGCTGACCAGCTTCGTCCGCTGCGCCTCCCCGCCCGAGAGCGTGCCCGAGGGCCGATCCAGCGAGAGGTAGCCCAGCCCGACCTCCACGAAGGAGTCCATCAGGTGGCGCAGCTTGGCCAGCAGGGGGGCGACGGAGGGCTCGTCCAGCTTCCGGATCCACTCCGCCAGGTCGCTGATCTGCATGGCGCAGGCGTCGGCGATGCTGATGCCATCGATCTTGGACGAGCGCGCGCCCTCGTTGAGCCGCGTTCCGTGGCAGTCGGGACAGGTGGCGAAGGTCACCGCCCGCTCCACGAAGGCGCGGATGTGCGGCTGCATGGCATCGACGTCCTTGGTGAGGAAGGACTTCTGGATCCGCGGGATCAGGCCTTCGTAGTTGACGTTGACGCCCTCGATCTTGATCCGGGTCGGCTCCTTGTAGAGCAGTGCGTTCAGTTCCTTCTCGGTGAACTGCGCGATCGGCTTGTCGGGATCGAAGAAGCCGCAGCCGCGGAAGATCCGGCCGTACCAGCCCTCGGTGGAATAGTTGGGGACGAGCAGCGCCCCCTCGGTGATCGACTTCGTCTCGTCGTACAGGGCGGTGCGGTCGAAGTCGGTCACCGAGCCGGTGCCCTCGCAGCGGGAGCACATGCCGCCGGTGATGCTGAAGCTGCGCACCTCGGCCACCTGCCCGTGCGCCTTCTGGGTCTTCATCGCGCCCTGGCCGGTTGCGGAGGCGACGTTGAACGAGAAGGCCTGGGAGGTGCCGACGTGCGGCTGCCCGAGCCGGCTGAACAGGATGCGCAGCAGCGCGTTGGCGTCGGTGGCCGTCCCCAGCGTGGAGCGGATGTTCGCGCCCATCCGCTCCTGGTCGACGATGATCGCGGTGGTCAGCCCGTCCAACAGGTCGACCTCCGGACGGGCCAGGCTCGGCATGAACCCCTGCACGAAGGCGCTGTAGGTCTCGTTGATCAGCCGCTGGGATTCGGCCGCGATGGTGTCGAACACCAGCGAGCTCTTGCCCGAGCCGGAGACGCCGGTGAACACGGTGAGCCGCCGCTTGGGCAGGTCCAGGCTGACATCCCGCAGGTTGTTCTCCCGGGCTCCCTGCACCCGGATCCGGTCATGACTGTCCGCCGGGTGGGGTCGTCCTTGGTTCATCCGCATGCTCCTCGTCCGTTTTGGCCCCCGCGATCCTGCCATGCCGCACTGACACTGAACAGCCCTCGCTTCCTGCTCGCAGGCGAGCAAGCTTCGTCCTCGGTCCGATCAGGAGCAAGCTTCTGTCGTCCCTCGTCCTCGCTTTTGCGCAGGGGTGGGCGGGTTCGCGTAAGCTGGCTCAGGTTGTCCCAATCCGAATCCAGGAGACCTCTCTTGCCCAGCACTGTGGAGAAGCTCGGCCCGTCGCGGGCGAAGCTCACCGTCGAAATCCCGTGGACCGATCTCAAGCCGCACCTCGACAAGGCCTACCGTGAGATCGCCACCCAGGTCACCATCCCCGGTTTCCGCAAGGGCAAGGTGCCGCCGATGGTGATCGACCAGCGGTTCGGCCGGGGCGCTGTGCTGCAGGAGGCGATCAACGCGGCGCTGCCGTCGGCCTACGAGGCGGCGGTCACCGAGGCCGGGATCATCCCGCTCGGCGAGCCGGAGGTGGACGTCACCAAGCTGGAGGACGGCGAGACCGTTGAGTTCACGGCCGAACTCGACATCCGGCCCGACTTCGAGGTTCCCGACGCCTCCACCGTGAGCGTGACCGTGGACGCGCTGGGTGACACCGACGCCGAGGTGGACAGCCGCATCGAGATGCTGCGCTCCCGGTTCGCGACCGCCACCGAGGTCGAGCGGGCCGCCGGCGAGGGCGACGTCGTCACCATCAACCTGGTCGGCACCCGGGACGGCGAGCAGCTGCAGGACGCGACCGCGGAGGGCATCACCTACCAGATCGGCTCCGGCGGCATGATCGACGGCCTGGACGAGGCCGTCACCGGGCTTTCGGCCGGCGAATCCGCGACCTTCTCCTCCACCCTGGTGGGCGGTGAGCTGGAGGGCGAGCCGGCCGACATCACGGTCACCGTCACCAAGGTCAGCGAGCAGGAACTCCCGGAGGTGGACGACGAGTTCGCCCAGCTGGTGTCGGAGTTCGACACCGTGGAGGAGATGAAGGCCGACCTGGCCTCGTCCGTGTCCGAGATGGCCCGCCTGGAGCAGGCCGCCAAGGGCCGCGACCTGGTGCTGGAGGCGCTGGTCGATCAGGTCGACCTCGAGCTGCCCGAGAAGCTGCTCACCTCCGAGATCGAGGCGCGCAAGGAACAGATCAACGATCAGCTCAACCGCGCGGGCCTGACCCTGGAGCGTTACCTCGACCAGGCCGAGGAGGAGGCCAAGACTCCCGAGGAGTTCTGGGCCGAGCTGGAGGCCTCCACGCAGCGCGGGCTGAAGGCCCAGTTGCTGCTGGACAAGGTCGCCGACGACTCCGAGGTGGGCATCGAGCAGGCCGACCTCTCCGAGCTGCTGGTTCGCAAGGCCGCCCAGGCCGGCACCTCGCCGGAGCAGGAGGCCCAGCACATGATGGAGCACAACCACACCGGCGCCTGGATGCAGGAGATCCGCCGCAACAAGGCGCTGGCCCGGATCGTCGCCGCCGCCACCGTCACCGACACCGAGGGCAACCCGGTGGACGTCGCCGGCGGTGGGCTTCCGGCCGACGAGGAAGCCGCCGAGTAGCGCACCGATCAACGCCGCGCAGGGCCGTCCCTTCGGGGGCGGCCCTTTCGCTTTGATGCGCCGTCAGCGAACAGGGGGAGGAATACCGCGGTTTTGTCCTGGGCAGCGGGTAGGTTCGCTTCCGTGACTGATTTCCATGCGATGGCCGCCGGCGGCGGACCGGCCGGGATGACGGATTCGGTGTACCAGTCCCTGCTGGCGAACCGGATCATCTTCCTCGGCTCGGAGGTGCGGGACGAGAACGCGAACGCGATCTGCGCGCAGATGCTGCTGCTGAACGCCGAGAATCCCCACAAGGAAATCTACCTCTACATCAACTCACCCGGCGGCTCAGTCGACTCGGGCATGGCGATCTACGACACCATGCAGTGGATCTCCAACGACGTCGCGACCGTTGCGATGGGCCTGGCGGCCTCGATGGGCCAGTTCCTGCTCAGCGCCGGCACCAAGGGCAAGCGGTTCGCGCTGCCGCACAGCCGGATTATGATGCACCAGCCCTCCGGCGGGCTGGGCGGCACGGCCTCCGACATCCGGATCCAGGCCGAGCAGTCGCTGCACATCAAGAAGACGATGTCGGGGCTGATCGCCGAGCACACCGGCCAGACCGTCGAGCAGATCGAGGCCGATTCCGACCGCGACCGCTGGTTCACCGCCGAGCAGGCGTTGGAATACGGCTTCATCGACCACGTCTTCGAACGCGCGGCGCAGATCCCCACCGCCGCCCCGAACCAGTGAACCCCGATTCAAGGAAAGCGGCAGCGATGACCATGCCCATGTTCCCAAGTGGCCTGGCTCCGGCCGGCCCCTCGATGGACTACTACATCCCGCAGTGGGAGGAGCGGACCTCCTACGGCGTCCGCCGGGTCGATCCGTACACCAAGCTGTTCGAGGATCGCATCATCTTCCTCGGCACCCCGATCAGCGACGACATCGCCAACGCGGTGATGGCGCAGCTGCTGTGCCTGCAGTCGCTCGACCCGGAGCGTCAGATCAGCATGTACATCAACAGCCCCGGTGGCTCGTTCACCGCGCTGACCGCGATCTACGACACGATGCGCTACATCAAGCCCGACGTGCAGACGGTCTGCCTGGGTCAGGCGGCCTCGGCAGCCGCCGTCCTGCTCGCCGCGGGCACCAAGGGCAAGCGGCTGGCGCTGCCGAACAGCCGCATCCTGATCCACCAGCCGGCCACCGAGGGCGGTTACGGGCAATCCTCCGACCTGGAGATCCAGGCCCGTGAGATCCTGCGGATCCGCTCACTGATGGAGGAGATGCTGGCCAACGACACCGGGCAGCCGGTGGAGAAGATCAGCAAGGACATCGAGCGCGACAAGTACCTGACGGCCGAGGAGGCCGTCGAGTACGGCATCGTGGACGACATCCTCACGTCGCTGAAGGACGTTCCGCGCTGATCGCGCCAGGGCGGCCCATGGTCGCCCGGCTGCGACGAACGCGGACGATGACAAGGGAGTTGGGAAGTGGCACGGATCGGTGAGACCTCGGATCTGCTGAAGTGCTCGTTCTGCGGCAAGAGCCAGAAGCAGGTCAGGAAGCTGATCGCGGGGCCGGGGGTGTACATCTGCGACGAGTGCATCGACCTGTGCAACGAGATCATCGAGGAGGAGTTCTCCGAGACTCCCGATGCGTCCATCCTCGACGACCTGCCGAAGCCGCGGGAGATCTGCGCCTTCCTCGACTCCTACGTCATCGGTCAGGATGTCGCCAAGAAGGCGCTGGCCGTGGCGGTCTACAACCACTACAAGCGGGTGCAGGCCGCTGCCACCGGCCCGGCCCGGCGGGCGGCCGACGACGAACTGGTCGAACTGGGCAAGTCGAACATCCTGCTGATCGGCCCCACCGGCTGCGGCAAGACCTACCTGGCGCAGACTCTGGCACGGATGCTCAATGTGCCGTTCGCGATGGCCGATGCCACCGCCCTGACGGAGGCGGGCTACGTCGGCGAGGATGTGGAGAACATCCTGCTGAAGCTGATCCAGGCCGCCGACTACGACGTCAAGAAGGCCGAGACCGGGATCATCTACATCGACGAGATCGACAAGGTGGCCCGCAAGAGCGAGAACCCGTCCATCACCCGTGACGTCTCCGGTGAGGGCGTGCAGCAGGCGCTGCTGAAGATCCTGGAGGGCACGACCGCGTCCGTCCCACCCCAGGGCGGCCGCAAGCACCCGCACCAGGAGTTCATCCAGATCGACACCACGAACATCCTGTTCATCGTCGGCGGAGCCTTCGCCGGCCTGGAAGAGATCATCAACGCACGGGTGGGCAAGCGCCCGCTGGGCTTCAACAACGATGCCGCGGTGCGGCGTCCGGCTTCGACCAACCCCTTCGAGCAGGTGCGTCCCGAGGATCTGCACAAGTTCGGCCTGATCCCGGAGTTCATCGGACGGTTGCCGATGATCTCCACCGTCGAGGCGCTGGACGAGACCGCGCTGGTGCGCATCCTGGTCGAGCCGAAGAACGCGCTGATCAAGCAGTTCCAGCGGCTCTTCGAACTCGACGGGGTGGAGCTGGAGTTCACCGACGAGTCGATCGAGGCGATCGCCGCGATGGCGCTGCGGCGCGGCATCGGCGCCCGCGGGCTGCGTTCGATCCTGGAGGAGATCCTGCTCAACGTGATGTACCAGGTGCCCAGCGACGAGCAGATCGCTCAGGTGCTGGTGGAGGCCGACGTGGTGACCGAAGGGGCCACGCCGACCCTGCTCTCGCAGGCCGAGGTCACCCGGCTGCGTCGCGACAAGACCGCCTGAGGCCGGCCTCAGCTGCGCGCGTGGCGCGCCGGCGCGGCTTCGGGCAGGAGCCCGTTCGCGCGGGCGACGCTGACGGCGACCAGCCGGTCGTGCACCCCCAGCTTGCGGTAGATGTTGCCCAGGTGCTTGTGCACGGTCCGCGGCGAGAGGTTGAGCCGGGCGGCGATGGACGTCGCCAGCAGGCCCCGTGCGAGCAACTCCAGCACCTGGCGTTCGCGCTCGGTGATGTGGAAGTCGGCGTCGGTGGCACGCTGCTGGGCGTAGGCCTGCGCGGCCCGGGGCCACAGCACGGTCAGCGGGCGGCAGGCCCGGTGCAGCAGTCGCTGGGCATCGTCGTCGTAGGGCTGGGGGCGCGAGATCGCGAGGATCCGCCCGAAGCCCTCGATCGGCTCGCCGTCCACCATCGGCTGGATCAGCACGTAGACCACGTTCCCCAGGCCCGGCACCTCGGCGATCCGGTAGTGCTGGGTGAGCCCGGTGGTTCCCACCGACAGGACATGTTCGAGCAGGGGGGCCGCGATCTCGTCCGTGGGCACCACCGCGACCTTCTCCAGACCGCCGTCGTCGTCGCAGTAGACGCTGACGGCCGCCTCCGCGTCGACGGCCTGCACCAAGTGCTCCAGCACGGTCGCGTCGGCTGAATGGCCCTGGTTCAGGGCATCGATCGTGTCAGCCAGCATGTCCAGCACCATGGCGGCGGGGTCAACGGTCAAGGCTTCCCACTTTCCCGGGTAAAAGTACGACCCCATCTTGGCACACAGAATCGTGACAGCCATGGCGTGACCGCCTGCATTCGCTCCTGCCGACGCTCGGCCACGATCTGGCGGGAGGCTCAGCTCGGCCGCGGCGGGATCTCGTCCCAGAACTGAGGATCTCTTTGCCCACTTTCTCCACGAACCGGGTAACGACCGGTATGTTGAGCCGTGTTCCGCTGGAGCCCCACAAAGGAGTACCCACATGCCAAGCCGTTCAGTCGTCATCGCGTCCTCGGTCGGTCTGCACGCTCGTCCCGCGTCGCTCTTCGTTCAGGCGGTCACCGCGACCGGTCTTCCGGTCACCGTCGCCAAGGAGGGCGGCAACCCGGTCGACGCCAAGAGCATCCTGATGGTCATGGCGCTGGGCGCCAAGCACGGCGAGACGGTCACCCTGACCGCTGAGGGCGACGGCGCCGAAGCCGCGCTCGACAGCCTGGTCGAGCTGCTCTCCCGGGATCTGGACGCGGAGTAACAGATGCCGGGCACCGAACACCGGACTTTCCACGGCATCGGTGTCAGTGCCGGCACCGCCGTCGGGCCGCTGGTGGTGGTGACTCCACCGCCGGTCGCACCCGCCGACGAACCGTCGGCCGCTGATCCCGCTGCCGCGATCGCGCAGGTCAAGGGCGTTCTGGAGGACGTCGCCGCCGGCCTGGAGGCCAAGGTCCAGATCGCCAGTGACCACGCCAAGCCGATCCTGGAGGCGGGCGCCCTGATGGCGCGCGATCCGGGCCTGGCGATGGGCATCGAGAACCAGATCAACGGTGGCCTCGGCCCGGCGAAGGCCGTCACCGCCGCCGTCGAAGAGATCGCCGCGATGTTCCTCTCGCTGGGCGGCTACATGGCCGAGCGGGTGACCGATCTGCAGGATGTTCGCGACCGGGCGATCGCCCGCCTGCTCGGTCAGCCCGAGCCGGGCGTCCCGACCCTCACCACGCCGAGCATCCTGGCCGCCCGTGACCTGGCTCCGGCGGAGACCGCCACGCTGACCACCGAGACCTGTCTGGGCATCGTAACCTCGGCCGGCGGGCCGACCAGCCACACCGCGATCCTGGCCGCCCAGCTGGGCATCCCGGCCGTGGTGCAGGCCGTCGGCATCCTCGATGTCCCGGCCGGCACCATCGTCGCGATCGACGGCGGCGTCGGCGAGGTGACGATCGACCCGTCCGACGAGGAGAAGGAACTGCTCGCCGAACGCAAGCGCCGCCGCGAGGCCGCGCTCGCCCAGGGCAGCGGCAAGGGCTCCACCAAGGACGGCTTCCCGGTGCAGTTGCTGGCCAACATCGGCACCGCCGACGACGCCCGCAAGGCAGCCGGCACCTCCGCCGAAGGGGTGGGCCTGTTCCGCACCGAATTCCTGTTCCTGGATGCGGAGACGATGCCGACCGTCGAGGAGCAGACCAAGGTCTATACGGAGGTCTTCGAGGCCTTCGGCGATCGCAAGGTCGTCGTCCGCACGCTGGACGCCGGCGCAGACAAGCCGCTCAAGTTCGCCGATCTCGGCGAGGAGGAGAACCCGGCGCTGGGTCGCCGCGGGCTGCGGCTGGGCATGATCCGCACCGACGTCATGGACGCGCAGCTGGAGGCCCTGGCGGCCGCCCAGAAGGCGACCGGAGCCGAGGTGTGGGTGATGGCCCCGATGGTCGCCACCGAGGCCGAGGCGATCTGGTTCGCCGAGCGCGTTCGCGCGCTGGGCCTGCCCAAGGTGGGCGTGATGATCGAGGTTCCGGCGGCGGCGATCCGCTCCAAGGGGATCCTCTACCACGTCGACTTCGCCTCGCTCGGTACCAACGACCTGTCGCAGTACACGATGGCTGCCGACCGGATGCAGGGCGAGCTGGCGGCGCTGCTCGACCCGTTCGAGCCGGCTCTGCTCGACGTCGTCGCGCTGGCCTGCGCCGGCGGCCAGGCGATGGGCAAGCCGGTGGGCGTCTGCGGTGAGGCCGGTGGCGACCCCGCGGTCGCGCTGGTGCTGGCCGGCCTGGGCGTCTCCAGCCTGTCGATGGCACCTGGCAAGATCCCGGCCGTGCGCACCGCCCTGGCGCTGCACACCCGGGAGCAGTGCCAGCAGATGGCCGCGGCGGCGCGGGCGTCGACCTCGCCGGCAGCGGCGCGGGCAGCCGTCCTGAAGATGGCCGACCCGATCCTGCTCGACCTGGTGTAGTTCGGACGAAGAGCGCGCTCCACCCTCCGGGGTGGGGCGCGCTACTTCTTTGCGCCGGACAGTGACCCTTCGACCTTGCCCTCGCCGTCACCGGCCAGGCAGGTCACCTGGCGGTCGCCGGCCTGGCTCCAGGTTTGTTTGGTGGGCTGCAGAACCGTCAGGCGGTACTCCGACTTGGCGACGGAGACACCGATGAAGGCCTTGAACTCGTCGTTGCAGAAGGCCTCGGCGAGATCCTGCACCTCGTTGGCGCCGGGGAACTCCTCGCCCGGCAGCTCGGTGACCGCGAACACCTCCCAGGCGTGCGGCTCGGCGCACGGGATCAGGGTCACCTGCCCGACCGTCCCGGTGGTGAGCGGTCCGGCGCAGTCGCCCACCTGCAGTGAGAACGCGTCGGCGGGGACGGCCGTGGTCACCTGCCCGTCCGGGTTCCGGGGGCTCTGGGTCGCGCACCCGGCCAGCCCCACCGCCAGCACGGCTATCAGGGCCGTGCCCAGTCGGCCGAATCGGGTGATTCCCGTGCTCCGCGTGGACAAGCACCGCGGGCCCCCGGGGCCCCGTAGGCCCAGGCCCCGCAGGCCCAGGCCTCCGGCCCGTCCCTGCCGCAGAAACCGGGCAATTCGGGGTGCCTGAGTGGATAATCCGGCCGCCGGGGCGGAACTGCCCGGTTTCTGCGGTCGAGAGGCTGGCCCGGTCGGACCGCTGCGGCTTGCCGTGGCCTGCGGAAGCCGGGTCATTCGGCGGGTGCGAGCTCGACGTCCACGACGAGTTGGGCGGACGACTCCGTCCACTGCAGGTCGCCGATGATCTTGCCGACCGCGCGCAGGTCGGATTCCACCTGGCGCAGCGCGCTGAGCACCGGCTCCGGGCCGGCGAAGTCGGCCCAGGTCACCTGGGTCTTCATCGAGGCCTTGGCCTGGGACTTCGCCCCGCGGATGCCGACCAGCGCGGCCGCGATGGCCTCCAGCAGGGCCGGGTCTCCGGCGTCCGGCAGTTCCTCGATGCGCGGCCAGGTGCTGCGGTGGATCGAACCCTCCCGCCACCACGACCAGACCTCCTCGGTGACGAACGGCAGGAAGGGCGCGAACAGACGCAGCAGCACGTCGAGCGCGAGCCGCAGGGCGGCCTGGGCCGACGCCGCGGCAGCCTCGCCGGCGGCTCCGTAGGCACGCTCCTTGACCAGTTCCAGGTAGTCGTCGCAGAACTGCCAGAAGAACTTCTCGGTCACCTCCAGCGCGGTGCTGTAGTCGAAGGCGTCGAAGGCCGCGGTGGAATCGGCCACCACCTGCCGCAGCGCGGCGAGCATGGCGAGGTCGGCCGGCTCGGTGATCGCTGCCGCGTCCGAGCCCGAACCGATCCCCAGGATGAACTTGCTGGCGTTCAGCACCTTCATCGCAAGCCGGCGGCCGACCTTCATGCCGGTCTCGTCGAAGGGGGAGTCCATGCCCGGGCGGGCCATGGCCGCGCGCCAGCGCACCGCGTCCGAACCGAACCTCTCCAGAATTTCGGTCGGCACGATCACGTTGCCCTTGGACTTGCTCATCTTCTTGCGATCCGGATCGACCACGAAGCCGGAGATGCCCGCGGTCTTCCACGGCAGGCGGTTCTCCTCGAAGTGCGCGCGCACCACCCGGCTGAACACCCAGGTGCGGATGATGTCGTGCGCCTCGGGAGCGAAGTCCATCGGGAAGGTGAGGTTCCACAGTTCCGGATCGGAATCCCACCGGCAGGCGATCTGCGGGGTCAGCGAGGAGGTCGCCCAGGTGTCCATGATGTCCGGGTCGCCCACGAAGCCGCCGGGCACACCGCGCTGCTCGGCGGTATAGCCGGGCGGGGTCTCCGAGGACGGGTCGACCGGCAGGGCGTCCTCGGACGCGAAGATCGGACGGCTGTGGTCGGGCTCGCCGTCGGCGTCAACCGGATACCAGACCGGGAACGGGACGCCGAAGAACCGCTGCCGGCTGATCAGCCAGTCGCCGTTCAGGCCGTTCACCCAGTTGGCGTAGCGGTGCCGCATGTGGTCGGGCACCCATTCCAGTTCCTCGCCGCGGGCCAGCAGGGCTGCCTTGAGGGCCTCGTCCCGCCCACCGTTGCGGATGTACCACTGGCGGGTGGAGACGATCTCCAGCGGCTTGTCGCCCTTCTCGTAGAAGTTCGCCTTCCGGGAGGTCGGGGTCGGCTCGCCGTCCAGATCGCCGCTGGCCCGCAGCAGTTCGACCATCGCGGCGCGGGCCGAGAACGGCGTCTTGCCGGCCAGTTCGGCGTACGGCTCGGCGTTGACCAGCCATTCCGGGGTCTCGGCGGCGAGCCGTCCGTCCCGCTGGATGACGGTGCGGGTGGGCAACTGCAGCTCACGCCACCACTGCACGTCGGTGGCGTCGCCGAAGGTGCAGCACATCGCGATGCCGGCGCCCTTGTCGGGCTCGGCCGCGTGGTGGGCGACCACCGGGATCTCGACGCCGAACACCGGCGAGGTGACCGTGGTGCCGAACAGGTGGGCGTACCGCTCGTCGTCCGGGTGGGCGATCAGGGCACACACCGAGGGCAGCAGTTCGGGCCGCGTGGTCTCGATGTAGACCGGTTCGCCGTCCGGACGGTGGAAGGCCACCCGGTGGTAGTGGCCGGGGTAGTCGCGGGCCTCCTGCTCGGCCTGGGCGACCGCGGTCTGGAAGGTCACGTCCCATACCGTCGGGGCCTCGGCCAGGTAGGCCTCGGCGCGGGCGCAGTTGCGCAGGAAGGCGCGCTGGGACACCCGGATCGACTCCGCCGAGATCGTCGCGTAGAGGTGGTTGTCCCAGTCCACGCTCAGCCCGAGGGTGCGCCACAGGTTCTCGAAGGCCTGCTCGTCGACAGCGGTCAGCTCATGGCACAACTCGATGAAGTTCTTCCGGCTGATCGACACCTGCCGCTTCGGATCCGGCTTCTCCGGCGGGGTGAAGTCGGGGTCGTAGGGGATGGACGGATCGCACCGCACCCCGTAGTAGTTCTGCACCCGCCGCTCGGTGGGCAGGCCGTTGTCGTCCCAGCCCATCGGGTAGAAGACGTGCTTGCCCCGCATCCGCTGGTAGCGGGCGATCAGGTCGGTGTGGGTGTAGCTGAACACGTGTCCGACATGCAGCGAGCCGGACACGGTGGGCGGGGGAGTGTCGATGCTGAACACCTGCTCGCGCGCTTCGGGACGCACGAACGTATAGGTGCCCTCGTCCTGCCAGCGTTTCGCCCAGGTCGCCTCCAGCCCCTCCAGCACCGGGCGCTCCGGTACCCCCGCGCCGGCACTGGTCGCGGCGGCAGGATTGGTCAGCGGCGTTTGCGTCATGGGCTGAATCTTACGAACGGTCGTGAACCCGCGTCACATCGACCACCCTGCGTCGCAGCCTGGCCTCGAGCGACGGGTGGGAGGATTTGCCCTCAACTCGCGCACCACGGGCCAAATCCAGCGGATCGACGCGAGTTCGGGGCGAATCCTCCCGGCGGGTGACGGGTAGGCTGTGCGCACCATGAGCCCTTCCTCGCACGCTGAGATCGTCGCCGCCCTCACCAGCCGTTGGCCGGAGCACCGGATCGCCCGCAGCCTGGGACGGATCGAGGCGCTGTGCGACCTGCTGGGCTCACCGCAGGATTCCTGCCCGGTGATCCAGATAGCCGGCACCAACGGCAAGGGCAGCACGGCGATCATGATCGACACGCTGCTGCGTTCCCTGGGGCTGCGGGTCGGACGGATCTCCAGCCCGCACCTGCAGGACGTCACCGAACGCATCGTCGTCGATGGCGAGCCGATCAGCACCGAGCGATTCGACGAGTTGGTCACCGAGATCCAGCCCTACGTCGACATGGTCGACGCGCAGCAGATCGACGGCGTCGCGATGACCTTCTACGAGGTGATGATCGCGCTGGCCTACACCGCCTTCTCCCAGGCGCCGGTGGACGTGGCGGTGGTCGAGGTGGGCATGGGCGGCGGTTGGGATGCTTCCAGCGTCGCCGACGCCGCGGTGGCGGTGGTCTGCCCGATCGACTTCGACCACACGCACATCCTGGGCCGCACGCTCACCGAGATCGCCAGCGAGAAGGCGGGCATCATCAAGCCCGGCGCCAGCGCGCTGCTGGCCGGCCAACACCCCGAGGCGGCCAAGGTGCTGATCGAACGGGCCGCCGAGGTGGGCGCGAAGGTCTACCTCGAAGGGGTCGAGTTCGGGCTGATCGAACGGCAATTGGCCGTCGGCGGCCAGGTGATCCGGATCGAGACTGCAGATGGCCCGCTGGGCGACCTGGTGCTGCCACTGTTCGGCGCCCACATGGCCCGCAACGCCGCGCTGGCGGTGGCGGCCTGCGAAGCCTTCCTGGGCGGCCGGGCGCTGCCGGCTCAGGTGGTCGCCGACGGGCTGGAGGCCGTGGTCGCGCCCGCCCGGCTTGAGGTGGCGCGCCGGTCGCCGACCATCGTCATCGACACCTGCCACAACCCGCACGGCGCGGCGGCGACCGTCGAGTCGCTCGTCGAGGCCTTCGGCTTCACGCCGCTGATCGGCGTGGTGGCGATGATGGCCGACAAGGACGTTCGCGGCGTCCTGGAGGTGTTCTCCGAGACGATGTCCACGATCGTGGTGACCGGCATCGCCGACAATCCGCGTGCACTGGCTCCAGCCGAACTGGCCGAGGCCGCGTCCGAGGTGTTCGGCGCCGATCGGGTGATCATGCGCGAGCGGCTCGACGACGCCCTGGATGAAGCGGTGCGGCTGGCCGACGATGCCGGCCCCGGCGCCGGCATCCTGGTAGCCGGCTCCGTCTACGCCGCCGGCGAGGCACGGTCGCTGCTGATCCGCCCCGCCTCCGACACCCCGGAGGTGACCGAATGAGGCTGACCGCGAAGAACCCGATGGGCAAGGCGATGCTCTCGATCCTGGCCTTCGAGGCGGTCGTCTTCGGCCTGGCCATCGCCGGCATGATCCAGGTCGACAACGTCCCGGTCTCGGTGGCCCTCACCGCCTCGGGCATCGGCATCGTGCTGGCGGTCGCTGCGGCAGCGCTGCTGCGCCGGCCGATCGGATACCTGCTGGGCTGGCTGACGCAGCTGTTCGCGGTGGGTCTGGGGGTGCTGACGCCGTGGATGTTCTGGGTAGGCGGGGTGTTCGCCCTGCTCTGGGTGGTGAGTTTCTTCCTGGGACGGCGCCTGGAGGCGACTCAGCCCGGCAGCCGGTAGGGTCGGCGGCATGACGCAACGAACGCTGGTCCTGATCAAGCCGGACGCCGTCGGCCGCGGCCTGGTGGGGACGATCCTGGCTCGTTACGAGGCCAAGGGCCTCACGCTGGCAGCCGTGGAGCAACGCCGGGTCGACGCCGCCCTGGCCGACCGGCACTACGCCGATCACGTGGCGAAGCCCTGGTACCCGCCGCTGCGGGAGTACATCACCTCCGGCCCGCTGGTCGCGCTCATTCTGGAGGGCGCGGCGGCCATCGACGTGGTGCGGCTGATGAACGGTGCCACCAACGGCGCCGAGGCGGCCCCCGGCACGATCCGCGGCGACTACTCGCTCTCGAACCGGTACAACCTGGTGCACGCCTCCGACTCCGAGGAGTCCGCGGCGCGGGAGATCGCGCTCTGGTTCCCCGGCCTGGCCTGAGCCGATGGCCGAGGCCTTCCATCCGCCGATCGCCTGGCCGCCGCACGCGGACCGGCCGGCCGAACTGCCGGTGGTGCCTCGGGAGTATCACGAGTTCTATCGCACCCCGCGGCTGCGCTGGTGGCATCCGTTGGCCGCGCTGGGCATGTTCGTCGGATTGTGGTTGGCGCTCAACCTGGTGCTGAGCGTCCTGGTGCTGTTCTACGAGTTCGCCCAGGGCACCCTGCACTACGACGACCTGGTCTCCGGTCAGCTCACGGTCACCCCCGCGCTGTTCCTGGTGAACAACCTCGGGCTGGCGGCAGCCATTCCGCTGGCCTGGGCGGCCCACCGGGTGGTCTTCGGGCAGCGTGCCGGCTGGCTCTTCTCGATCGTCGGACGATTCCGCTGGGGGCTGCTCGGCCGGTTCCTCCTGATCGCCTGCCCGTTCTACCTGGTCGCCTACGGGATCGAGGTGGCGGTGAGCGGGTTGCCGGACGATCTCGGCATTCGTCCGGAGACCTGGTTCCTGCTCGCCTCCGTCCTGCTCACCACGCCCCTGCAGTCGGCAGGGGAGGAGGTCGCGATGCGCGGCCTGATGGCACGCAGCCTGGGCTCGTGGTTCGGCGCCAGCCGGGTCGGGCTGGTCGTGTCGACCGCGATCACCTCGGTGGTGTTCATGGTGGTCCACGGTGCCGGCGACCCGTGGCTGAACCTCTACTACTTCTACTTCGGCGTGGTCGCCAGCGTGCTCGTCTGGCGCACCGGCGGGCTGGAGGCGCCGATCGCGATGCACGTGGTGAACAACCTGGTCGGGCTCAGCCTGGTTCCCTTCACGGGGGTGGGCGGTCTGTTCGATCGCGAGGCGGGGACGGGCAGCCCGCTGGTGCTCACCCAGATGGCGCTGATCACGGTCGTGGCGGCGGTGATGCTGTGGCGGGCGCGCCGCTGGCAACTTCCTCAGAGTGCGGCACCGGCGGCTTCCGGGATACGGTGGAACCAATCGGGCCAGATCGGCCCGGGACCAGACGAAGGGAAGGGGTGAGATGCCGACCGACGGGCCGATGCGACTCGATGTCGCCGAAGGGTTGAAGTGGCTGCGAGCCAGGCTTCGCACCCGGGCCGGGCGAACCCTGGTGGGAATCGACGGCGTGGACGGTTCGGGGAAGAGCACCTTCGCCGACGATGTTGCTCAGATGGTGGCCGAGTGCGGCAGCAAGGTGATCCGCATCTCGTTGCGCAAGTACCTCAACCCGCAGTCGGTGCGCTACGCCCAGGGCCGTACCTCGCCGCGCGGGTTCTACGAGGACAGCTACGACTACGAGAAGTTCCACGACGAGGTGCTGGAGCCGCTGGGCCGCGAGGGCTCGGGACGCTACCGCACCGCCGCCTACGACCTCGCGGTCGAGGCAGCCGTCCGATCTCCCTGGATGGTCGCGCCCGACGACGCGGTGGTGATCATCGACGGACTCTTCCTGCACCGCAAGGAGTTCGCCACCAGCCACAGCAAGAAGGTGTGGGACTACTCGGTCTGGCTGGAGGTGCCCTTCGAGGAGGCGTACCGCCGCCTGCACGACCGGGAGGGTTTCAGTCCCGATCCGCGTGACGCGAGCAATGCCCGCTACTACGAGGGCCAGTTGCTCTACCTGCAGGATTGCCGGCCGGACGAGAAGGCCGACCTGGTGATCGAGAACTCCCACCCGCATTCGCCGGTCGACGACCTGTAGGCCGGCGCCCCGGCCATGGGGCCGGGCTGGATCCGGGCCCGGGCCGGCGATCGCGGGCGTGTGGAACTCGCGATGGGTACGGGGTTTGTTCGAGCCGGCCCAGCGATTAGGCTTGCCCAACCATGAGCGTCGACATCCACCAGAACGCGCCCGCGTCGCTGTTCAGCCGGCTCGAACCGCTGCTCGCCCGGGTCTCCAAGCCGGTGCAGTACATCGGCGGCGAGGTGAACTCCCAGACCAAGCGGTTCGCCGACACCGAGGTGCGGTGGGTGCTGATGTACCCCGACGCCTACGAGGTGGGCCAGCCGAACCAGGGGCTGGCCATCCTCTACGAACTCCTCAACGAGCGCGACTGGATCTGCGCCGAGCGCACCTACACCATCTGGCCCGACCTGGCCGGGCTGATGCGGGCGGCGGACATTCCGCAGTTCACCCTGGAGAACCATCTGCCGGTGGGCGCCTTCGACCTGCTCGGGGTGAGCTTCTCCACCGAACTGGGCTACACCAACATGCTGGAGAGCCTCGATCTGGCAGGCATCCCGCTGCACGCGGCCGACCGGGATGTCGATGCGCCGCTGGTGGTTGCCGGCGGCCATGCCGCCTTCAATCCCGAGCCGATCGCAGCCTTCATCGACGCGGCCGTGCTGGGCGACGGCGAGCAGGCGGCGATCCGGCTGTCGGAGCTGGTGCGCCAGTGGAAGGCCGAGGGGTGCCCCGGCGGACGGCAGGAGATCCTGCTGCGGCTGGCCGCGAGCGGCGTCGCCTACGTCCCCAGCCTGTACGACGTGGACTACCGGCCGGACGGCACGATCGCCGCGGTGCGGCCGAATCGGCCGGGCGTCCCGGAGCGTCCCGCCAAGCACACCCTGATGGAACTGGACGAGTGGCCCTACCCGTCGCGGCCGATCGTGCCGCTGGCCGAGACCGTCCATGAGCGCTACTCGGTGGAGATCTTCCGCGGCTGCACCCGCGGCTGCCGGTTCTGCCAGGCCGGGATGATCACCCGCCCGGTGCGCGAGCGCAATATCGAGACGGTCGGGCGGATGGTCGAGGCCGGCCTGGCTTCCACCGGGCTGGAGGAGGTGGGTCTGCTCAGCCTTTCCTCGGCCGATCATTCCGAGATCGGCGAGATCACCCACGAACTGGCGGATCGCTACGCCGAGGATCAGGTCTCGCTCTCGCTGCCCAGCACCCGCGTCGACGCCTTCAACATCGACCTGGCCAATGAGCTCTCGCGCAACGGACGTCGCTCGGGTCTCACCTTCGCCCCCGAGGGCGGCACCGAGCGGATGCGCAAGGTGATCAACAAGATGGTCAGCGAGGACGACCTGATCAACACCGTCGCCGCGGCGTTCAGCCAGGGCTGGCGGCAGGTCAAGCTGTACTTCATGTGCGGCCTGCCCACCGAGACCGACGAGGATGTCACAGCGATCGCCGACATGGCGGCCCGGGTGATCGAGACCGGACGCCAGGCCGCCGGAACGCGCGACATCCGCTGCACGATCTCCATCGGCGGCTTCGTTCCCAAGCCGCACACCCCGTTCCAGTGGGCGGCCCAGGCCGACCCCGACACCATCGACCGCCGGCTGCAGGCGTTGCGCGACCGGATTCGCGCCGACCGGCGGTACGGCCGCGCGATCGGCATGCGCTACCACGACGGCAAGCCCGGCATGATCGAGGGCCTGTTGTCGCGTGGCGACCGCAGGGTGGGCGATGTGATCGAGGCGGTCTGGCGCGACGGCGGCCACTTCGACGGCTGGAGCGAGCACTTCTCCTACGAGCGTTGGATCGCCTGCGCCGAGCAGGCGCTCGCTCCGCACGGGGTCGATCTGGCCTGGTTCACGACCCGGGAGCGCGGCCAGGCCGAGATCCTGCCCTGGGATCACCTCGATTCCGGTCTCGACCGGGATTGGCTGTGGCAGGACTGGCAGGACGCTGTCGCCGGCGCGGAGGTGGAGGACTGCCGCTGGAGCGGCTGCTACGACTGCGGAGTCTGCCCGACCATGGGCACCGACATTCAGATCGGACCCACCGGCCGCTCCCTGTTGCCGCTGACCGTGGTGCAGCGTTCGGCCTGAAGCCGCCGCGGCTGTCCGAGCCACCTGGCGCACTGGACGGTGATGAATACCTCCTCGCCGACTCTGCGCCGCGTCATCGTCTGGGCGCTGGTGATCGCGCTGCTGGCCACGATGGGGCTGGCGGCCGCGGCGGGTACCGCGCAGGCGGCGACCTCCTACTAGCTGACGGCGTCCGGCGCCGGCACGGTCACCACCGGCAAGGCGCACAAGCTCACCGTCACCTTCACCAAGAACGGCAAGCCGGTGAAGAGCGCGAAGGTGAAGCTGCAGTACAAGAAGGGCTCGAAGTGGGTCACCGTGAAGACGGTGAAGGTCAAGAAGGGCAAGGCGACCGTCAAGGTCAAGAGCACCAAGGCCCTGAACCGGACCTACCGCTTCTACGTGAAGGGGAAGGGCAAGAGCAAGTCCCAGGTGGTGCGCTTCGTCCCCGCCACGTTCACGATCAACGGCTCCGGCGAGGGTCACGGCGTGGGAATGTCGCAGTACGGCGCGTACTATCTCGCCGCCAAGCAGGGCAAGTCGGCCGGTGAGATCCTCCGCTACTACTTCCGCGGGGCCACCGTGAGCACGGCCAACAACCCCGGGGCAGAGGCCACCGAGACCAGCACCTCCGGCAAGATCAGGGTGCAGGTCTTCGGCCCGCAGCGCGACAAGAAGACGTCGACCACCTTCGGCATCTCCGGCGGCGGGTTCACGATCACCGATGGCGACTCCCATGCCCCGCTCGCCGCGATCCCCGCCGGCAAGCCGGTGACCGTATCCGTCAAGGGCTCCAAGGTCACCGCCACCAGCGGCAGCACGACCGTCACCGCCACCCGGTTGCGGTTCGACTGGAACGACAAGGCGACGACCTCGGTGAAGGGAGCCCGCGGCGCCTCGTCCTCGGACGTCCGGTACCGGTACGGCAATCTGCAGGCGACGGCCCTTCAGGGCAGCCTCAACGTGGTGAACGAGCTCATCCTGAACACCGAGTACCTCTACGGGGTGGACGAGATGGCCTCGGGCTGGGGAACCGCCTCCCGGGGCGGCAAGGAGGCCCTCAAGGCCCAGGTGATCGTGGCCCGCACCTATGCGCTGCGAGCCGTGACCGCGCGCGCCGGCAATGCGGTGGATCCGGCATGCGACTGCCATCTCTACGACGACACCAACAGCCAGAACTTCGTCGGCGCGACGAAATCCGACGGCAGCGGGAACAAGCCGTGGGTGGACGCGGTGAAGGCGACCGTCCGCTCGGTTCCGAAGACCGCGGCGCGACCCAACGGCAGCGAGGTGGAGGTGCTGCGGGATGCGTCGGGCAACCTGGCCGAGACCACCTACTTCGCCGCCACCGGTTCGTACACCGTGAGCGGCCAGACCTACCGCGGCACGGCCAACAGCCAGGATGTGTTCCGCCGGGGAATCAGGGTCGGCCACCTGCAACATGTCGACGAGCCGCACGCCGCGAAGGCGGCCCCCACCGAGCTGAAGGCATGGAAGAAGTCTCTGAGCCAGGCCAAGGCGGCGACGATCTTCGGCGTGAGCGGAGTCGTCAAGATCTCGGTCACGAAGCGGTACGACGGCGGGCTGCCCCAGACGCTGACCGCTACCACTGCCACCGGCAAGAAGGTGGCGGTCACCATGAAGGCCGATGCCTGGCGCGCGGCGCTGGGTGTCAAGGCTCCCTGGATCAAGTCGATCGGCTCCGGCTGAGACGGGACGTGGCATGGACGGTAAGGGGTGGTGGCAACGGTGGTCCCTGTTCGTCCACCGGCTGAAGTACGGCAAGATCGCCCCGGGTAGCCCAGAACACCTGGAGATCATCCGCATCGAGGAGCAGCGGGCCGAGCAGATGCGCAAGGCGATGGAGGAGCGGCGCCGGTTCGGCAAGTACTGAACCAGGAAGCTCCAGGCCATCCCCGAAGGCGAGGTTCTCGACCGCGAGGATCGTGCGCCCGCCACCCCCGCGCCCTCCCCGCGAAGGCGGGATCTCACCCCGCTCCGGGCGGAGACGGTAGCGTTTCAGCGTGGACGACGGCGTTGCCAGCGGCTGGCGGAAGTGGCTGCCCGGCTTGGGTGTGCTCACCGCCTACGACCGGCGCTGGCTGCGGCCCGACCTCATCGCCGGGCTGACCGTCTCGGCCTACCTGGTGCCGCAGGTGATGGCCTACGCCGAGATCGTGGGGCTGCCGCCCGTGGTCGGGCTGTGGGCAACCCTCGCCCCGATGCTGACCTACGCGGTGCTGGGCACCTCCCGGCAGCTGTCGGTGGGGCCTGAATCCACGACCGCCCTGATGACCGCGGTCGCGATAGCGACGCTGGCCGGCGAGGTCGATGCCCAGCGCCGCGCCGAGGTCGCTGCGCTGCTGGCGCTGGCCTGCGGAGCGGTCTTCGGCATCGCCCGCCTGGCCCGGCTGGGCTTCCTGGCCAACCTGCTCTCCAGGCCGGTGCTGGTGGGCTACCTGGCCGGGATCGGCATCCTGATGGTCGTCAGCCAGTACGCGACCCTCACCAAGCTCACCATCGCCGGCGACCATCCCTGGGAGGAGACGCTGTCGCTGGTGACGCAGTGGCAGCAGATCCACGTCCCGACGCTGGCCCTCGCGCTGGGGGTCGCCGCCGCGCTGTTCGCCATGCACCGCTGGGCGCCGCGCTGGCCGGGCCCGCTGCTGGTGATGCTGGCCGCGGCGGGCATCGTCGCGCTCGCCGGTCTGAGCGGTGCGGGCGTCGAGGTGATCGGGGAGATCCCCCGCGCGCTGCCCGCGCTGGTCTTCCCGACCCTCGACGGCGTCGACCTGCTCCAGCTCGCCACCGCCGCCGTCGGCATCGCCGTGGTCGCCTACTCCGACGTGATCCTCACCGGACGGTCGTTCGCCGCCCGCCGGAACCAGCGGATCGACGCCAACCAGGAGCTGCTGGCGATGAGCGCGGCCAACCTGATCAACGGCGTGGTCTCCGGCCTCCCCTCCTCGGCCTCCGCCAGCCGGACGGTGATCGGCGACGCGGCCGGCAGTCGCACCCAACTGCACTCGCTGGTGGCCGCCGCGCTCATGATCGGGTCGATCTTCGTGTTCGGGCCGGTGCTGGGTGCCTTCCCGCAGGCGGCTCTGGCAGGCCTGGTGGTCTACGCCGGGCTGCGACTGGTCGACCTGGCCGAACTGCGCCGGATCGCCCGGTTCCGTCGCAGTGAGCTGGTGCTGGCGCTGATCACCTTCGCCGCCGTCCTGGCCACCGGGCTGCTGATCGGGATCGGGATCGCGATCGCGCTGTCCCTGCTGGATCTGATCCGCCGGATCGTCCACCCGCACGACGGCGTGCTGGGCTTCATCCCCGGCCTGGCCGGCATGCACGACATCGACGACTATCCCCATTCGACACTGATCCCGGGGCTGCTGGTCTACCGCTACGACTCGCCGCTGTTCTTCGCCAACGCCGAGGACTTCCGCGCCCGCGCGCTGGCCGCGATCGATCAGGCCAGCCCGCCCGTACGGTGGTTCCTGTTGAATGCCGAGGCGAACGTCGAAGTCGATCTGACCGCTGCGGATGCGCTGGAGGAGTTGCGGCAGGAGCTCGCACGCCGTGGCATCGTCTTCGCGCTCGCCCGGGTGAAGAGCGAGATCCGCGCCGAACTCGACGCCACCGGCCTGGTGAAGCGGATCGGCCCGGAGTTGCTGTTCGCCACCCTGCCCACCGCGGTCGCGGCATACCGGGAGTGGCACCGGCGCGAGCTGGGGTCGGATCCGGGGCCACCGGGAGGGGCGCAATCCTCCGATGGGACGACCACCGGCTAGCTGCTGGGGCCAGCTAGCATCCCGGCCATGGTCCGCGCCCAACCCGCCCAACAGGCACCGCCGCTGCAGCGCCTGCGCGTGCGCTACGCCAAGCGCGGCCGGGCCCGGTTCGCCTCCCACCGTGACATCGGGCGGGCGATCGAGCGCGCGCTGCGGCGGGCGAGCATTCCGATGGCCTACTCGTCCGGCTTCTCCCCGCACCCACGGATCTCCTACGCCGGGGCGAGCCCGACCGGTGCCGCCAGCGAGTCGGAATACCTGGAACTCGGGTTGTCAGCCCGGCTCGAACCGGACCACGTCCGCACCCTGCTCAGCCAAGCACTGCCTGACGGCATCGAGGTGGTCGGGGTGGTGGAGGCCACCGGTGGCGCGCTGGCCGACCAGCTCACCGCCTCCGCCTGGCGGCTCGATCTGCCCGGGGTCACCGCGGCCATCGCCGAGCAGGCGACGACGACGCTGCTTGCGCAACCGGAGCACCTGGTCGAGCGGATGACCAAGAACGGGATGCGGACGTTCAACGTCCGCTCGGCAATCTTGCGCATCGAGGTCGTGGGGGAGGGCCTGATCGACCTCGTGTCGGCGATCGGGACGCCCCTGGTGCGGCCGGACGACATCGTCACCGCGCTCACCGCGGTCAGCCCCGCCTTCCGTCCCACCCAGCCGCCGATCTTCACCCGCCTGGCCCAGGGCACCTTCGACGGCAACCAGGTGATCGATCCGGTTCCGGCGACCCTGCCGCCGGCCTCGTCGCCGGACTGATGACCGTCGGATCGCCAAAGATAACGCTCAGATAACGAAAAGTCGGGGTGTTACGGGTTCCATTCGGCCTCGCTGTGGAATAATGCTCCTAGGAACGGGCTTTCAGACAACGGAATCCCTCCCACGAGTGCGGCGGCCGAGGTGACAGCTCGATCGCTCCACCACACCACACCGCGACGGACTTTCGACCGCGGGGGTGGGGTGGAAAATGCACCCGTTTCCGACAGGCTTTACTGCTACGGCAGTCGATGTGGACGGTCACCTTTGGTTGCCGTCGAAGGAGCGCACCATGCTCGATGACGAAACAACGACTCCTACCGAGTCAACCCCCGCCCCGCCGCGCCGGCGCCGCGCCGCCAGCCGCCCCGCCGGGCCGCCCGCTGCGGCCTCCGAGCCGGCCCAGGAGCTCCAGCCGGCCGAGGCTGCCGCGGCGGAGCCGCCGGCGACCGTGGCCTCGGCCCCGGCCGAGGAGCCGGCGAAGCCCAAGCGAACCCGGCGCAGCCGGGCGAAGGCCGCCGCGGAACCGACGCCCGAGGCTCCGGCGGACGAGGAGCCGCAGCCGGCCGCCGAGCCCGCCGAACCGGTGGCGGAGGAGCCCGCTCCCCGACGCGGCCGCCGCCGCAAGGCGGATCCGGCGACCGAGCCCGAACTGCCCGCCGCTCCCGACCAGGCGGTGGCCGCCAGCCTGGCCGAACTGGAGACCAAGGCCCCGCGGCGCCGTGGCCGGGTCCGCCCGGAGGCGCTCGGGCTGAGCGAGGATGCCGACCCCGACACGGTGCTGAGCAGCCTGGCCGCTGCGATCAGCGGTGCTGTCGTGGAAGCCGTCGAACCGGAGGAGGCCGAGGCCGAAGAGCCGGTGGAGGACGCGGTCGAGAACGCGGAATCCGAGGAGGATTCCGAGGATGTCGACGACGAGAACGACACCGACGACGACCAGAGCGAGACGACCCCGCGTCGTCGCCGTCGTCGCCGTGGCGGCCGCCGCCGGCGTCGTTCGTCCGGTGGCGAGGACGCCGACGAGGACGAGGCAGAGACGGACGAGGCTGCTGAGGCCGACGAGGCCGAGGTCTCCGATGCCGCCGAGGGAGGGGAAGCCAGCGAGGGTGGCTCGCGCCGTCGCCGCCGGCGTCGCCGGCGTGGCGAGGACACCGGCGAGGCCGAGGACGATTCGATCGACGTGGTGGTACGGGTGCGCGAGCCCCGCCGCCGGGGAAGCTCCGCCAGCGACGAGGTGACCGGCATCGAGGGCTCCACCCGCATGGAGGCCAAGAAGCAGCGCCGCCGCGAGGGCCGGGCCGCCGGCCGCCGCCGTACCCCGATCCTGTCGGAGTCGGAGTTCCTGGCGCGCCGCGAATCGGTGGATCGCGTCATGCTGATCCGGCAGGCCGAGGAGTACAGCCAGATCGGCGTGCTCGAGGACGGCGTCCTGGTCGAGCACTACGTCGACCGTCCGTCGGCCACCTCGATGATCGGGAACATCTACCTGGGCCGCGTCCAGAACGTGCTGCCCAGCATGGAGGCCGCCTTCGTCGACATCGGCCGCGGCCGCAATGCCGTGCTGTACGCCGGCGAGGTCGACTGGGCCTCCTTCGGAGTGACCGGCCAGGACAAGAAGGTCGAGAGGGTCTTCAAATCCGGCCAGGCGGTGTTGGTGCAGGTCACCAAGGATCCGGTCGGCGCCAAGGGTGCGCGGCTCACGTCCCACATCTCCATCCCCGGGCGCTACATCGTTTACTCGCCGGGCGGCCAGCTCTCCGGCATCTCCCGCAAGCTCCCCGAGGGTGAGCGCAAGCGCCTCAAGGGCATCCTCGACGACCTGATCGGCCCGGACGCCTCCGTCATCGTGCGGACCGCCGCCGAGGGGGCCTCCGAGGACGAACTGGTGCGCGACGTCAACCGGCTCAAGGCGCAGTGGGAGGTCATCGAGAAGAAGACCGGCGGCTCCGCGCCGTCGCTACTCTATGGCGAGCCCGACCTGACCGTCCGGATCGTGCGCGACCTGTTCACCGAGGACTTCCGCGCCCTGATCGTGGACGGTAACGGGGAGCCGGACGACGCCTGGGACACCGTCGAGGCGTACGTCAAGCACGTCGCCCCCCACCTGGCCGAACGGCTGCAGCGCTGGGATCGGACCGCGAGCGGCGACATCTTCGACGCCCACCGCGTTCACGAGCAGGTGGCCAAGGCGCTGGAGCGCAAGGTCTTCCTGCCCTCCGGCGGCTCGCTGATCATCGACCGCACCGAGGCGATGACCGTGATCGACGTCAACACCGGACGCTTCACCGGGACGTCGGGCAACCTCGAGGCGACCGTCACCTCCAACAACCTGGAGGCGGCCGAGGAGATCGTCCGCCAGCTGCGGCTGCGGGATATCGGCGGCATCATCGTGGTCGACTTCATCGACATGGTGCTGCCCAACAACCGCGAGCTGTTGCTGCGCCGGCTGGTCGAATGCCTGGGCCGCGACCGTACCCGCCATCAGGTCGCCGAGGTGACCTCGCTCGGCCTGGTGCAGATGACCCGCAAGAAGATCGGCACCGGCCTGGCCGAGGCGTTCACCGTTCCGTGCGAGACCTGCAAGGGTCGCGGGTACCACACCCACGACATGCCGGTCGCCACCCAGGCCCCCGCCGACGGCGGTGAGCGGGAAGGCAGCCGCCGCAGCCGCGGCGGCAACAACTCCCGCTCCAACCGCAACCGCAAGTCCGGCCCCGCGCCGGAACTCGCGGCCCTCGTCGCCGCCACGCTGGCCCACCCCGTCACACCGGAGCTGACGAAGTCACCGGAGGAGCCGGCGACCGAGGTTCCGGCTGAGCCGGTCGAGGCCGATGTCGCGGTGCCGGTGGTCGAGGCTGAGGCGGCCGAACCGGTGGCCGACGCGGAAGTCCAGGCTGTCGACCCCTCCGAGGTCGCCGAGCCGGAAGCGGCGGCAGCCTCTGACGAGGCGTCGGACGATGCAGGGGCCAGCGTGGATGCCGATGCGGCCGAGGTCGCCGCGGCTGAGGCGGAAGCGGTGGTCGAGCTCGTCGAGACCCCCACCGTCGATCAGGCCGACCTGGTGTCCGCCGAGCCCGGCGTACAGGAGTAGCGCAACACCGTCATCCCCGCGAAGGCGGGGATCTCTCAGCCGTCATCGCGCGAATGGCGAATGGGTCCTGGAACGACGAAGGGCTAGCCGGGGATCCGGGCGACGTCCTCCAGCCAGAGGGCGGCTGAGGTGTCGGACGGCATGCGCCAGTCGCCGCGGGGGGAGAGCGAACCGCCCCGGACGACCTTGGGGCCGTTCGGCAGCGCCGAGCGCTTGAACTGGGCGAAGCCGAAGAAGCGCTTGCAGAACACCTCCAGCCACTTCTTGATGGTCGCGAGGTCGTAACCCACCCGCTCGTCGTCGGGGAAGCCGCCGGGCCACTCGCCCGCCGCGGCGTCCGCCCAGGTGTGCATGGCCAGGAAGGCGACCTTCGACGGCTTGGCGCCGTGCCGCAGCACGTGGAAAAGGGTGAAGTCCTGCAGGCTGTACGGCCCGATGGTGGCCTGGGTCGACTGCGGGCTGTTGCCGTCCACGGTCGGTATCAGTTCGGGGGTGATCTCGGTGTCGAGCACGGCCTGCAGCGTCCGTCCCACCTCGTCGGTGAACTGGCCGGAGGTGATCACCCAGCGGATCAGGTGCTGCATCAGTGTCTTGGGCACCCCGCCGTTGACGTTGTAGTGCGACATCTGGTCGCCGACCCCGTAGGTGCACCAGCCGAGCGCCAGTTCGGAGAGGTCGCCGGTGCCCAGCACGATCCCGCCGCGCTGGTTGGCGAGCCGGAACAGGTAGTCGGTGCGCAACCCGGCCTGGACGTTCTCGAAGGTCACGTCGAACACGGGCTCGCCATCGGCGAAGGGATGCTTCATGTCGGCCAGCAGTTGGCGCGCGGCCGGCTTGATGTCGAGTTCGGCGAAGGTCACGCCCAGCGCGTTGGCCAGGTCGGTGGCATTGCCCTTGGTGTGATCGGACGTGGCGAAGCCGGGCATGGTGAAGGCCAGGATGTCGGTGCGCGGCCGGTTCATCCGGTCCATGGCCTTGGCGGCGACGATCAGGGCGTGGGTTGAGTCCAGGCCGCCGGAGACGCCGATCACGATCTTGGGCTGGCCGATCGCCTTCAGCCGCTGCTCCAGCGCGCTGACCTGGATGTTGTAGGCCTCGTAGCAGTCCTGGGCGAGGCGGGCCGGGTCGGCCGGGACGAACGGGAACCGGGGGAGCGGACGCTTGAGACCGAAATCGCCGCTCGGCACGCCGAGCTCGAACTCCACCCAGCGGTAGGCGTCCGTCCGTTCGGCGTGGACCCGGCGGTTGTCGTCGAAGGTGCCCTGCCGCAGCCGGTCCATGGCCAGCGTGCCCAAGTCGAGATCGGCGATCGAGGCCCGCGGCCCCATCGGGAACCGCTCGGATTCGGCGAGCAGCGTCCCCGCCTCGTAGACGAAGGTCTGTCCGTCCCAGGCCAGATCGGTGGACGACTCGCCCTCGCCCGCCGCCGCGTAGACGTAACCGGCCAGGTACCGCGACGAGCCGGAGGCGGACAGCAGCTTGCGCTCCTCGGCCTTGGCCACCGTGATCGGTGAGCCGGAGAGGTTCGCGATCACCGTCGCCCCGGCCAGCGCCGCCTCGGCGGCCGGCGGGATCGGCACCCACATGTCCTCGCAGATCTCGACGTTCAGCACGAAGTCGGGCAGGTCGAGGGCGGCGAACAGCAGGTCTGCGCCGAACGGCACGAGCCTGCCGGCCACCACGATCTCGCCGGTGACGTCCGTCCCGGCCGCGACCTGGCGGGCCTCGTAGAACTCCCGGTAGGTCGGCAGGTACGACTTCGGCACCACGCCCAGGATCTCGCCGCGGTGCAGCACCACGGCGCAGTTGTAGATGCGGTTCAGCCCGCGCAGCGGCGCTCCGACCACGATCACCGCGCTGACGTCGGAGGAGTTGTCGGCCAGCCAGCCGAGCGCTTCGTCCGTGGCGTCGAGCACCATGTCCTGCATCAGCAGGTCGTCGATGGAATAGCCCGTCAGGCACAGCTCGGGGAAGACCGCCAGCACCGCGCCGTCGTTGGCCACCTCGCGCGCCTGGGCGAGCACGGCCTCGGCGTTCCGCTGCGGCTGCACCATGGTGATCGGCAGCGTGCAGGCAGCCACTCGCGCGAAGCCGTGGGCGTACAGGTTGAAGAAGTCCATCGACCCTCCTCGAAGCTCAGGGAACAGCATCCCACGCCCCGCCGACGGATCACTCCTCCGGATCGGCGGGCAGCGGCGCGAGGTAGGAGTCGATCTGGGCGATCAGGTCGCCGGCGAAGGTGAAGAGGTCGCAATAGGCGAACCGGAAGCGCCCGTGCTCGCGGTGGTGACCGACTCCGATGCCGGTGATCACGATGACGTCGCCGGCCTCGATCGTCCGATCGACCGTGAGTTCCGGGCTGCCCTCGAAGCCGGGGTTCTCGATCTCGGTGTCGAACTCCGCCTTACCGCGGGTGGTGCGCACGCCGTGGATGTGCCAGACGATGTCGGCGGTGAGACAGGCCAGGATCGCCTGGTGGTCGC
Organism: Actinomycetota bacterium; assembly: GCA_020161795.1. GTDB lineage: Bacteria > Actinomycetota > Actinomycetes > Propionibacteriales > Propionibacteriaceae > Propionicimonas. The sequence goes on from JAIUOR010000028.1 coordinate 175,009, forward strand.
TCGTCCGGAAGCCCTCCATGTACTGATGGACGAGCTGCTCACGGGAGTTCATGCGGTTCCCTTCGGTCGGTGTTCGTGCTCCGGGTCGTCCTACTCGGGCAGGCCGTCGCGGTCGGCCCACTCCAGCAGGGTGTCGAGCCGGAAGGCGACGTCATCGATGGTCGCGTGCGGGTCACCTGCCTTGGCGAACCGCGCCGGAACGGTGGCCAGGGTCAGTTCGCGCGGGTCGATGGCGGCCAGTTCGTCCCACTCGAAGGGAGTGGAGACCGTCCCGTCCGGCACCCCGCGGACCGACCACGCGCTGGCGATGGTGTGATCGCGGGCGTTCTGGTTGTAGTCGACGAAGACGTGGCGGGGATCGCGTTCCTGCCGCCACCAGGTGGTGGTCACGTCATCCGGCGCGCGGCGTTCCACCTCGTTGGCGAAGGCGAGCGCGGCCCGGCGCACCTCGCCGAAGCTCCATTCCGGTGCGATCCGGACATAGATGTGCAGCCCGTGCCCGCCGGAGGTCTTGGGGAAGCCCGTGATGCCCAGCTCGTCCAGCACTCCCTTGGCGACAGCGGCGACCCGTCGCACCCGCTCGAAGCCGGCCTCGGGCATCGGGTCGAGGTCGATCCGCCACTCGTCCGGACGCTCGACATCTGCCCGCCGCGAGTTCCAGGGGTGGAACTCCACGGTGGCCATCTGCACCGCCCAGATCACCGAGCCCAGCTCGGTCACGCACAGTTCGTCCGCCGTGCGTCCGTACCGCGGGAAGTACACCTGCACGGTCTCCACCCAGGGCGGAGCCCCGGCCGGCAGCCGCTTCTGGTGCACCTTGTCGCCGTCCAGCCCCTTGGGGAACCGGTGCAGCATGCAGGGACGCTCGCGCAGCGCCCGGACGATCCCGTCGCCCACCGCGAGGTAGTAGTTCACCAGGTCGAGCTTCGTCCACCCATGCTTCGGGAAGTACACCCGATCAGGGCTGCTCAGCCGGACCACCCGGGGCCCGACCTCGATCCCGTCGGTCGCCATCGCGCCACGCTACCCGGCGAGCCCGCCGCAGTCATCAGGTGGGGCCACCTGGGCCACCGACAGTAGCGTGGCCATTGAGGGTCGAGCGGTCCGCCAGGTCAGGCTGATCGTGTGCCTCACGAGCACTCGGTGCGAGTTGTCCACAGAGTCGGATCCGAACGGGCGCATTCGCGGCCCGAGGCCTCAGGCTGTTCTGCATGCGAACGCCAGGTCCGATCCCGCTGCCTCAGCAGCCGATCTCGTGGGAGACGCTGCGCGCGCGAGAAGCACCGAGTCCGTGCGGATCCACGTCGGCAAGCTGCCCGCCCACCATGTCACGCGGGATTCCGGAGGCTGGCAGGTGACGACGCTCGCCCGAACGGCGGTGGATGTCGTTCGTGGGCATGCGCTACCGGAGTCCCTGGTCGTGCTGGACGCCGCGCTTCGCCTCGGCTGCGCCGATCTCGTGGCGACACCTCGCCGTTCCGACTACGCCAACCGGACGATTGCGGGAGCAGCCGCGGTTCCGCTGGCGGAGGCGGCAAGGTGGGTGCGCGAACGCCGCTCGATCGCGGCGGCATTGACGGCCGCCGATCCTCGGCGGGAGTCACCGGTGGAGTCCCTCAGCGCGGCGCATTTCATCATCGCCGGATTGCCGCTGCCGCAATCCCAGGTGCCGATCCATACCCCGATGGGCACGCTGTACCCGGACTTCTACTGGCCTGAGCGGCGTCTGATCGGTGAGGTCGACGGAGCGGTGAAGTACAGCGACCCCGATGCTCACGTGAGGGAGAAGGAGCGCGAACAACTGTTGCGCGATCTGGGCTACCGGATGGTGCGCTGGCTCGGCCGCGAGATTCGCCTGCAGCCGTGGGTCGTGATCGAGCGCGTGGCTCGGGAACTTGGGCTGTGAAACGCCGATCTGTCGGGGGTTATGGTCACGCGAATGGATGGGAAGCAACGGTTTCGCCGACCCAGCGGGGCAATAGCGCCTCGGTGAGCGCTGGTAGCCCCAATGGATCGGCGTATCTGCGGATTTGGGGGGGCGCGCCGTGATTCGTAACCCCGACAGATCGGCGGATGCATCGGTGGCGGGGCGCAGCTGAGATCAGAGATGCCGCGAGTTCCCTCGCTCGCGCCTACGGCGACAGCTCTCCGGTCGTGGTCGTGCAATCGGGAAGGGCGGGCCCCTGTCTGCAGTGGGCGACGGCAGGCGTTCTTGCTGGACGGGAGTGGATGGGAGGTGCTGCTGGTCCGGGGGAATGCCCGATCCGCTCGGCGTCGGTTTGACCCTGTCGCTGCCCGGAACGTATTCTTGATCCTCGGTGCTCGCTGTGCTGGTTTCTCCGGCGCTGACACCTTCGGTGGTCTGTCGAACACCGACCAAGACGTATCAGGTTCGTTGAGAGTGGGTCAGTCGTGTACGCGATCGTGCGCAGTGGCGGACGCCAGCACAAGGTTGCTGTCGGGGACGTGCTGGAGGTCGACAAGGTCGAGGCCGAGGTTGGTTCCTCGATCGATCTCGTCCCCCTGCTGGTGGTCGACGGTGACGCTGTCACCGCGGACGCGAAGAAGCTGGCCAAGGTCAAGGTGAGCGCCGAGGTGCTGGCCGAGGTCAAGAGCCCGAAGATCCGCATCATCAAGTACAAGAACAAGACCGGCTACAAGAAGCGCCAGGGGCACCGCCAGCGGTACACCCAGGTCAAGGTCACCGGGATCAAGTGAGGGGCTGAGCAATGGCACACAAAAAGGGCGCATCGTCCTCCCGCAATGGTCGGGATTCCAACTCTCAGCGGCTCGGCGTGAAGCGGTTCGGCGGCCAGCAGGTCAACGCCGGCGAGATCATCGTCCGTCAGCGCGGCACGCACTTCCACCCCGGTGAGGGCGTCGGTCGCGGTGGCGACGACACCCTGTTCGCGCTGCGCGCCGGCAAGGTCGAGTTCGGCACCCGCCGGGGCCGCCGCGTGGTGAACATCGCGGTAGCCGAGTAACTCCAGAACCAACGCAAGGGCCGTCCCGACCGGGGCGGCCCTTTGTGCTGACCGGATCAGGGCAGCTGGTCGGCGAGCGGGTGTGACCCGCCCAGCCGGCGCCGGCCGATGGCGAACAGCACCTGGTGGTGGATCCTGTCGGCGCCATCCTGGCGGGATTCGCCCTCCTGTGCCCGGTCGTGCCAGCGTTCGATGACAGCGGTGAGTTCGGCGCCCAGCTGCTTGGCCTCCGCCTTGCTGAGCAGGATCGGTCGGGCGGTGAACTCGCCGCGGGCGTGTTCGTCCGGTTCGGACTCGATCGAGGCCCGCAGCCAGTCGAGTATCGGAGCGACCGCAGCCGAGGATCCCGGCAGCTTGCGATCGATCTCGAAGGCATCCGCCGCGCGACGCCAGACGCGGTCTCGTCGGTCGTGCGCCAGTTCGGGTGCTTCGACGATCATGCCGGCCTTGGCGAGGGCGCGCAGATGAAAGCTGATGGAGTTGGCCGGCTGCCCCAGGGTCTGGGCGAGATCAACCGCCCGAGCGGATTCGCGGACGGCGAGTTCGAACAGGATCTGTTGGCGCAGTGGGTGAGCGATTGCTCGCAGGGCCGCCGGGCTGTCGATCAGGAAACGTTCCGGCTCGGCTGCCGGAGGCTCCGGATTGACCGGCGCCGCGGACTCATCGATGGGTGGAGCGGGATCGGCCATGGCGGCAGCCTAGCAGGAATCCGCAACAATTCATGCGCAAGATGTATTGCGCAATGAGTGGTGCGGGATTTACTGTGGCTGCATGGACGCCAGCGATCTCACAGTCGACGACCGGATACCTTCGGGCAGGAGCCGACTCCACAGCCACCTCTTCGACGCCGCCGGCGGTGGGGCAGACCTGAGCCGGGCGGTGGGACCGTGACCGAGAATGACGTGCGTGCCGCGGTGGAGGGTGCTCTGCCGGGGGTCGTGGGTTCACCGGTGCCGCTGTGGCGCAATCGGCCCTACGCCCTGCTGCAGACCGGCAAGACCGCTCATGTCGTCGGGGTGGGGATCGGTGCCTTCGCGATTCCGCTGCTGGCCTTCCAGGTGACCGGATCGGTGGTTCAGGCGGGGATCATCGCCGGGTTCGGTGAGATCGGCGCATTGCTCGGAACCCTTCCCGGTGGGGTGGTGGCCGACCGCTTCGATCGCCGGCGGATCATCGGAATCGCATCGGTTCTGGGTGGGATGCTGTGGCTGGGTCTTGCGGCCGTGTGGTGGACCGGCCACCTCTCGGGCTGGCACCTGGCCCTGGCGCTGTTCGGCTCCTCGGTGGCGGCGGTGTTCGCCAACCCGGCCGAATCCGGGGCGATCCGCGCGGTGGTGCCCAGCGAGCAACTGGGGACGGCGATGGCCGTCGTGCAGGGACGTCACGCGGTCGCCTCCCTGGTGGCCGGGCCGCTCGGCGGCTTCCTGTACGGGGTCGGTCATGCGGTGCCGCTGCTGGTCAGTGCCGTCGGGCACCTGTCGATGAGCGTCGCGACCGGCTTCGTCCGCGAGCCGCTGAACGGCGACCTGGATTCGGCCCGTGCGACCCACCCGCTGGTCGCCCTGCGGCAGGGCTTGCGGTTCATCTGGAACATCAGGTTCTTCCGGATGGCGATGGGGTTGTTCATCGCCATCAACATCGCCTTCACCGGGCTGATCGCCGTCATCAACCTCGAGCTCGTCCAGACCGGCACCGATCCGGTCCTGATCGGGATGCTCGACCTGGTGGCGGGAGCGGTCATGGTGCTGGGCGCGCTGCTGGCGCCACGCCTGCTGAACCGGCTTCGGCTCGGGATGATCATCGTGACCGGACTCGGCCTTGCCGCCGCCGGGACGATCGGGATGGCGCTGCTGCACAGCTACCCGGGCTACCTGGCGATGCTCGCCCTGGCCGTCACCCTGATTCCCGCGATCAACGCCGGCCTGGGTGGCTACACGCTGGCCATCACGCCGCCGGAGTTGCAGGGCCGGGTGAGTTCGGTACTCGGATTGACCGGCTTCGTCGCCGCCCCGATCGCGCCGGTGGTCGGCGCGGCCCTACTGGCCGGTGCCGGCGTGGTCACGGCGCTGTGGGTCTTCGCGGTGGCGATCGCCGTGATCACGGCGGTGCTGGCCGGGCTGCCCGACCTGCGGCGGATCGGGCTGCCCGAGACCTGGGGTCAGGACGCGTTGGCGGGGGAGGTCTGAGCCAAGCGCACCTGGGGACGTGCCCGGTCGAATCAAGCGCGCGGATCGGCCCGGTGCAGCAGGAACAGCCCGCGCCGGGAGGGGTGTCCCGCGTCGGCCCGCTCCCGGTCGGTGGCGACGTAGCTGTCGATCACCTCAACCAGGCGGGCATCCAACTCGTCCACCTCGGCGTCGGTCAGGTGCAGGGTGAAGGTGGCGAAGGTCGACACGCCGTCCGGGCCGGCGTCCAGGGCATCCTGCATGGCCAGCGCGACGGGGGAGAACCGGATGCCCGGATCGGCGCCGGCCAACGGATCGGAGAGCCACCAGGTGCGTCGCGTCGAGCGGTACGGCTTCTCGCGGGCGCCGCGTGTGCCGCGGCGGGCCGGGAGCTGCTCCAGGAAGCCGGCGTCCACCAGGATCCGGACGTGGTACAACGAGGTGGCCGGGTCGACCCCGAGTTGGTCGGCGAGCTGCCGGTTGGTCAGCTCCTGGGCGCCGGTCAGGCGGACGATGCGCTGGCGCAGCACGTTCGCCAGCGCTCTCGCCTCGACGTCGGTCGCGGCGCGCCGCTGCGGAATCCCGGCGGCAGGGGTCGTTGTCATGTCCGTATTCTACGAGTGGTTGGAAGATTTCCAATCCAGGCATAGGATCCAGGAGTGACGGAACAGGAATCCGGCTCGGCCGCGGCCGAGCCGCCGGTCGCCGGCCGACCCATCGCCGGTGGGGCAACCGGTGGCGTGCCCGACCCGGCGATAGTGCTGAAGCCCCGCCTGGGCGCCAGCTTCGCGAAGGTCTGGTCGGCCTCCGTCCTGTCCAATGTGGCCGATGGGGTACTCAAGCTCGCCGTCCCGGTGGTGGCTGTGCGCTACACCGACTCCCCGCTGCTGATCGCCGGCATCGGCGTGGCGATGAGCCTCCCGTGGCTGCTGCTCGCGCTCCCGGCGGGCGCGATCGCCGACCGGGTCGACCGCCTCCGCGCGATGCTGGTTGCCAACGCCACCCGGGTGCTGGTGGCCGGGTTGCTCGGGTTCGCCCTGCTGGGCGGTCAGGGATCGATCTGGCTGCTCTACCTGGCGGGCATCGCCGTCGGCGTGGCCGAGGTGTTCTACGACACCGCCAGCCAGTCGATCCTGCCGCAGGTTGTCGACCGCGCCGCGCTGCCCGTGGCCAACTCACGGCTGTACGCGGGGGAGCTCGCGGCGAACAACTTCATCGGTCCGCCGCTGGGCGGCTTCCTGGTGGCTGCCGCGGCCGCGCTGGCCTTCGGGGTCCCCGCCGTGTTGTGGGCTTTGGCCATGGCCATGCTGGCCTGGGTGCCCGGCTCGTTCCGGGTCCGCCGCGATGGCCCACCGACCAGCCTGCGGGAGGACATCGCCGAGGGCTTCCGCTTCCTGTTCGGCCACCGGGTGCTGCGCACCCTTGCCGTCATGACCGGGGTGTCGAACTTCGCCGCCAGCGCCGGCTTCGCCGTCTTCGTGCTGTTCGCAATCGGTCCGGATTCGCCCATGGGGCTCACCGAGCCGCAGTACGGGCTGCTCAGCACCACGATGGCGATCGGTGCCGTCCTGGGTTCGCTGTCGGCCACCCGGCTCACCGCCCGGCTGGGCCGCTCCCGCTCGATCGCGGTCGGCATCGCGACCTTCACCCTCAGCGTCGGGACTCCGGCGATCACGGCCAACCCCTGGGTGATCGGCGCCATGTGGGCGCTGAGCGGCATTGGCGTGGCGCTGTGGAATGTGATCGTGGTGTCGCTGCGGCAGCAGCTGACCCCGGACGCGCTGCTGGGTCGGATGAACTCCTGCTACCGGTTGCTGGCCTGGGGCACCATCCCGCTGGGCAACCTCGCCGGTGGCCTGCTCGCTGAGGCGTTCGGCCTGCAGCCCACCTTCGCCATAGCGGCGGGGCTGTCGGTGCTGACCGCGCTGGGCCTGCTGATCGTCCGCGAGTCGGCGATCGTCCGGGCCGAGGCGGAGGTCGTCCATCCCGGCCGGTAGAATCGACGGGTTCACAGTCGAGGAGTCGCTATGGCCATCCCTTCCTTCGTCGACCGCGCGACCCTGCGGGTCGCTGCCGGTAACGGCGGGCATGGCTGCGCCTCGGTGCACCGGGAGAAGTTCAAGCCCCTGGGTGGCCCGGACGGCGGCAACGGCGGCGACGGCGGCTCGGTGATCCTGCGGGTCGACCCCAGCCTGACCACGCTGGTGGAATACCACCGGCAATCCCAGCGCAAGGCGCCGAACGGCCAGCCCGGGAAGGGCGACTTCAACAACGGCGCGGACGGCGTGGGCGTCGTGCTGACCGTGCCCGACGGCACGGTCGTCAGCGATGCCGATACCGGCGAAGTGTTGGCCGATCTGCTCGGCCCGGGGGCGGAGGTCGTCGTCGCGGCCGGCGGACGGGGCGGGCTGGGCAATGCCGCGCTGGCCTCCGCGGCCCGCAAGGCCCCCGGCTTCGCACTGCTCGGCGAGGAGGGCGAAGCCCGCACCATCCTGCTGGAACTCAAGGTGGTGGCCGATGTCGGGCTGGTCGGCTTCCCGAGCGCCGGCAAGTCGTCGCTGATCGCCGCGATCTCGCGGGCCCGCCCCAAGATCGCCGACTACCCGTTCACCACGCTGGTGCCGAACCTGGGTGTCGTGGTGCGGGGGGAGACCACGTACACCGTCGCCGACGTGCCCGGCCTGATTGAAGGCGCCAGCCTGGGACGCGGGCTCGGGCACGACTTCCTGCGCCACATCGAGCGCTGCTGGGCGATCGTCCATGTGGTCGACTGCGCCACCTATGAACCCGGACGCGATCCCGTCTCCGACCTGGACGTGATCGAGGCCGAACTGGCCGCCCATGGCGGGCTGGAGGATCGCCCCCGGCTGGTGGCGCTGAACAAGATCGACGTGCCCGACGCCGCCGAGTTGGCCGAGCTCGTCACCCCGGATCTGATCGCACGGGGACTGCCCATCTACCAGGTCTCGGCCAAGACCGGCGAAGGGCTGAACGCGCTGACCTACGCGCTGGCCGAGTTGGTCGCGGCCCGTCGTGCCGCCGCTCCGCCGCCCCAGCCGATGCCGATCGTGCTGCGTCCGGCACCGGCCGCGGGAGGCCCGGAGTTCAGCATCGCCAGGCAGGGCGACGGCCAGGGTGGCTTCGTGTGGCGGGTGCGCGGCACGAAGCCGGAGCGCTGGGTGCGGCAGACCGACTTCAACAACCCCGAGGCCGTCGGCTATCTGGCCGACCGGTTCGCGCGGCTCGGCATCGAGGAGGAGTTGCTCGCGCTCGGTGCGCTCGCGGGCGACGCGGTGGCGATCGGCGCCGACAACCCGGTGGTCTTCGACTTCGCCCCGCAGATCGAGATCGGCGCCGAGATCCTCGCCCGCCGCGGCGAGGACCAGCGGCTCACCGCGCCGCGGCCGGCCGTCATCCGCCGCCGGGAACGGGATGCCGCCTATCACGCCGAACGCGAGGCGGAGAAGCTGACCCGGCTGGCAGCCGAGGGATTCGAGGACGACGACGATGAATGAGCCCGCCGAGCAACCCGGCCGTCCGGAACTCACCGGCGCCAAGCGGGTCGTGGTCAAGGTGGGCTCGTCCTCGCTCACCGACTCCCGCGGCGTTCTCGACCCGGTCCGGATGGAGTCGCTGGTCGACGCCTTGGTGGCGCTGCGACGGCGGGGAACCGACGTCGTGCTGGTGTCGTCGGGTGCGATGGCCTCCGGGATGCGTCCGCTGCGGCTCAAGCGCCGGCCGCGCGACCTGGCGAGCAAGCAGGCTGCCGCCGCGGTCGGGCAGAGCCTGCTGGTCGGCCACTACGGCACGCTCTTCGCCCGGCACGGGCTGACCGTCGGCCAGGTGCTGCTCACGGTGGAGGACGTGGCCCGGCGCGATCACTACCGCAACGCGCTGCGCACCTTCACGCGGCTGATCGAACTGGGCGTGGTGCCGATCGTCAACGAGAACGACACCGTCGCCACCCACGAGATCCGATTCGGCGACAACGACCGGCTGGCCGCGCTGGTGGCCCATCTGGTGGGCGCCGACGCGCTGGTGCTGCTCTCCGACGTCGACGCGCTGTACACCGCGCATCCGTCGAATCCCGCGGCGCAGCGGATCTCCGAGGTGGCCGACATCGAGGAGCTGACGGTCGACACCTCGGGGAAGGGCGCCGAGGTGGGCACCGGCGGGATGGAGACCAAGCTGCAGGCAGCCCGGATCGCCACCTCGTCGGGCATCGCCGTCGTGCTGGCCGCCGCCTCCGATGTGGCAGCGGCGCTGGCCGGCGAACCGGTCGGCACGTTGTTCCATCCCACCGGCAAGCGCCGGGCACGCCGGCTGATGTGGCTGGCCTACGCCTCGAAGTCGCAGGGTGAACTGGTGCTGGACGCGGGTGCCGTGCGCGCGGTCGCCGAGCGGAAGGCCTCCCTGCTGCCGGCCGGGATCGTGGCCGTGCGGGGGAGCTTCGTGGCCGGCGACCCGGTCCGTCTGGTGGGAGAGGACGGGGCGGTGATCGCCCGCGGCCTGGTCAACTACGACGCGGCGGAACTCCCGTCCATGATCGGACGCAGCACCCACGAACTGGCCGCCGAACTCGGCCCCCAGTTCGACCGCGAGGTCGTGCACCGCGACGACCTGGTGCTCAAGCGTCGTAAGGCGCGAACCTCCTGACCACGCCGGACCGTGGCCGACGACTCCTCGGAGCCTCGGCCACAGTCTGTCGGGTAGCGGAGGGCGAAGTCAGCCCGGGTATCCTGCGGTGGTGACCGACCTCGACACCCAGACCTTCCTGGCCCAGGCCGCCCGGGCCAAGGACGCCGCCCGGACGCTGGCGACCCTCAACCGGGCCGCCAAGGACGCCGCGCTGCAGGCCATGGCGGACGCGCTGCTCACCGCCACCGACGAGGTGCTGGCCGCCAACGCCCTCGATGTCGCAGCCGCCCGGGAGGCGGGTACCTCCGAGGCGATGATCGACCGGCTCTCGCTCAACCCCGCCCGGGTCGAAGGCATGGCCGAGGGGCTGCGGGCGCTGGCCGCGCTGGCCGATCCGGTGGGTGACGTGGTGCGGGGCTGGAGCAATCCGAACGGGGTGCGGGTTCGCCAGCTCCGGGTGCCGCTGGGCGTGGTGGGCATCATCTACGAGGCCCGTCCCAACGTCACCGCCGACGCCGCGGGTATCTGCCTGAAGTCGGGCAATGCCGCGCTGTTGCGCGGCTCCTCCTCCACGCTGAACTCCAACCGGGCCGTCACCGCGGCGCTGCATGCCGGGCTGGCCGCCGCCGGCCTGCCCGTCGATGCCGTCCAGCTGGTCGAGGGCGGCCGCGAGATCACCGAGCAGATGATGGCCGCCCGCGGCTACCTCGACGTGCTGATCCCCCGTGGCGGGGCAGGCCTGATCAATGCCGTGGTGAACGGCTCGAAGGTGCCGGTGATCGAGACCGGAACCGGCAACTGCCACCTGTTCGTCGATGCCACCGGCGACTTCGGCATGGCGATCGACATCCTGCGCAATGCCAAGACCCAGCGGCCCAGCGTCTGCAACGCGGCCGAGACCCTGCTGGTGCACGCCGACATCGCTGATCGGTTCCTGCCGGTCGCACTGGCCGCGATGAAGGAGGCCGGGGTCACCGTCCACGGCACCCCGGAGGTGACCGCCCACGACCCGGCCGTGGTGCCGGCCGGCCCGGACGAGTTCGACGGCGAGTACCTCTCGCTCGACCTGGCGGCCAAGGTGGTGGGCTCGCTGGACGAGGCGATCGACCACATCCGGCAGCACACCACCGGGCATTCGGAGACGATCGTCACCGAGGATCGCCGGGCGGCCGAGCGGTTCACCGCCGAGGTGGATGCCGCGGCGGTGCTGGTGAACGCCTCCAGCCGGTTCGTGGACGGGGGCGAGTTCGGTTTCGGCGCCGAGATCGGTATCTCGACCCAGAAGCTGCATGCCCGCGGCCCGATGGGGCTGGCCGAGATGACCTCGACGAAGTACGTGGTGGAGGGCGACGGTCAGATCCGCGCCTGACCAGCCCGCGGCGGTGCGCTCGCGGCGCGACGCCGGCGTCCCGTATCATCGCGCGCATGCAGATTGACGTGACCACCCCGGTGATCGTCGGAGTGATCTTCTTCCTGGTGCTGTTCGTGGCGTTGTTGTTCGTCCGGCAGGTTGGCCACTCGCGGCCGCACAGCAAGTCGGATGACTGAAACCCCGCTCGCGCTGCCGGATCCTGGTTCCCGGCGGCTGCGGCTGGGGGTCATGGGCGGCACCTTCGATCCGATCCACCACGGCCACCTGGTGGCCGCCAGCGAGGTGCAGGCACGGTTCCAGCTGGACGAGGTGGTGTTCGTCCCGACGGGTGAGCCCTGGCAGAAGGCCGGCCGCAAGGTCTCCCAGGCCGAGGACCGCTACCTGATGACCACCATCGCCACGGCCTCGAACCCGCGGTTCTCGGTGAGCCGGGTCGACATCCTGCGCCCGGGGCCGACCTACACCGTCGACACGCTGCGGGATATCCGCGAGCAGCGCGGCGAGGACTGGGACCTGTACTTCATCACCGGCGCCGACGCGCTCAGCCAGATCCTGACCTGGCGGGGAGCCGACCAGCTCTTCGACTTCGCCCACTTCGTCGGGGTGTCCCGCCCCGGCGTGCCGCTGGGTCAGAGCGATATCCGCCACCTCCCCAGCGACAAGGTCAGCCTGCTGGAGATCCCGGCGCTGTCCATCTCGTCCACGGCCTGCCGGGAGCGTGTCGCCGCCGATCTGCCGATCTGGTACCTGGTGCCGGACGGTATCGTGCAGTACATCGCCAAACGCGGTCTCTACATCGACCAAGGAGCTTCATGACGGCAACCGATCACGCCATCGACATCGCACGGCTGGCCGCACTGGCCGCGCTCGACAAGAAGGCGTTGGATCCGGTCGCGTTCGACGTCTCAGAACGACTGGCGATCACCGACGTCTTCCTGATCGTGACGGCCGGGAACGAGCGCCAGGTGGGCGCCGTGGTGGGCGGCATCGAGGAAGCACTGCTGCAGCACGATCTGCGGACGGTGCGCCGCGAGGGCGACCGTGAGAACCGTTGGGTGCTGATGGACTACCTCGACACGGTGATCCATGTCCAGCACACCGAGGAGCGGGCGCTATACGCCCTGGAGCGGCTGTGGAAGGACTGCCCGCCGATCGACCTCGAGCTGCCGGACGAGGTGGCATGACGGCTGGACGCGTCCTGCTGCTGCGCCACGGTACGACCGACTGGAACAACGGCGGCCGGTTCCAGGGCCATGCCGACATCCCGCTGAACGCCGAAGGCGTCGCCCTCGCCGAGCGGACCGCCGCGGCCCTGGCCCGGTACCGTCCCACCCGGGTGATCAGTTCCGATCTCGCCCGGGCGCGTGAGACGGCCAACCTGGCCGCCGCGGCGGCCGGGCTGGAGGTGGAGATCGATCCCCGGCTGCGGGAGGTCGACGTGGGCTCCTGGGCCGGGCTCGACATGGAGACGGTCGGCCGGATGGAGCCCGACTTCTGGCCGGCGCTCCAGGAGGGCCGCGATTTCCGGCGCTCGCCCGAGGGCGAGACCGCGACCGAATCGGGGGAGCGGGTCGCCGCCGCATTGCGTGAGTACGCGGCCGAGGGATCCCCCGACGACGTGCTGCTGGCGGTGGGCCACGGCCTGTCGCTGCGGGTGGGCGCGCTGCTGCTGATGGGCCTGAACTACTCCTACGCCCGGCTGCTCGGAGGCCTGGCCAACTGCGGCTGGATCGTCATGGAGCCCGGCGAGCTGTTCTGGCACATGCGCGCGTACAACCGCACCGCGCCGGCCTGATCCGGATTCTTCCGCGCCATCCGGTCTCCGATTTCCCTCCGGGCCTTCAGGTCACTACAATCAGAACCCGTCGCAAAGACGCGGGGCTATGGCGCAGTTGGTAGCGCGCTTCCATGGCATGGAAGAGGCCACGGGTTCGAATCCCGTTAGCTCCACCCACTATGACTACGGGTTTCACCCGGTCGGTCCACGTTCTCCCAGCACAGCGCAGTACGAATCGGCGTACCCGGTAAACGGGGCGCCGACCCGACTGTCGTGCCTCAGCGGCAGACGTAGCGCAGGGAGTCGAGCAGCCAGCCCCACCGGTCGCGATGCACGCAGAGCGCCTCCAGGTTGAGCGCTCCGTCCCCGGCGGCGGAGACCAGCTGGGTGAAGATGAAGAAGCCGACGATCACCATGGCGATCAGCATCACGGCGCCGACCACGATGCCCCACAGCGAGAGCGTGCCGCGCTCGCCGGAGCGCTTCGCCCAGATGTAGGTGGCGATGCTCAGCACCAGGCCGATCGCCGGCATGATGATCGCCAGGACGAAGGCGGTGATCGATGCGCCCTTGCGGATCGCCGCGAGATCCAGGCTGCTGCCGGATTCGGTGCTGGAAGCGTTGTCAGCCATGGGAACTCCTCGTCAGCGATTGCCCGGACACGGCCGGATTGCACACAGGAAAGCAGCAGGAAGAGCGGGCGGGGAAGGACTTTCGTCTCGATTCCCCGCAACTGGGGGTGTCCGGCCACCAGATGTCGGGGAGTGTCAAGGAAGCGAGGGGGACGAGGGTGGGAGCCGGAACCCGATCGCCCTGGTGGCGCCGGGGCTGGCATGCTGGCCGACAACAACCCCATTCGAGGAGGAGTGTCGATGAACGACAGCCAGCCCAGATTCCCTCGCGAGTTCCTGTGGGGCGGCGCGGTCGCCGCCAACCAGGTCGAGGGCGCCTACCTGGCCGACGGCAAGGGCCTGTCGATCCAGGACGTGATGCCGCACGGCATCAAGGGCGCGCCGACGCAGGAACCCACCCCGGACAACCTGAAGCTGGAGGCGATCGACTTCTACCACCGCTACGCCGAGGACATCGCGCTGTTCGCCGAGATGGGGTTCTCGGTGTTCCGGTTCTCCATCGCCTGGTCGCGGATCTTCCCCAACGGCGACGAGGAGACCCCCAACGAGGCCGGCCTGGCGTTCTACGACCGGGTGCTGGACGAGTTGGAGAAGCACGGCATCGAGCCGCTGGTGACCATCAGCCACTACGAGACCCCGTTGCACCTGGCCCAGACCTACGACGGCTGGACGGACCGGCGGATGATCGGCTTCTACGAGCGCTACGTTCGCACCCTCTTCACCCGCTACGGCCACCGGGTCAAGTACTGGCTGACCTTCAACGAGATCAACGCCGTGCTGCACGCTCCGCTGCTGAGCGGCGGCATCTGGACGCCGAAGGAGGAGCTGAGCCCGTCCCAGCTGTGGCAGGCCTGCCATCACGAACTGGTGGCCTCGGCGCTGGCGACGCGGATCGCCCGCGAGCTGGCCCCCGGCGCGAAGGTCGGGTGCATGGTGATCGCGCTGCCCACCTATCCGCTCACCCCAGACCCAGCCGATCTGCTGGCGGTGATGACCGCCGATCACTTCAACGACTTCTTCACCGACGTCCACGCCCGCGGCGCCTACCCGAAGTACCTCGACCGCTACTTCGCCGAGCAGGGCATCGAACTCGACATCACCGACGAGGATCGGGAGATCCTGCGCAACACGGTCGACTTCATCTCGTTCAGCTACTACATGAGCGTCTGCGAGACCGGCGACCCGGCCAAGAAGATCGCCGGCGAGGGCAACATCATGGGCGGCGTCCCGAACCCGACCCTGCCCGCCTCGGAGTGGGGCTGGCAGATCGACCCGACCGGCCTCCGGCTCGTCCTGAACCGGCTGTGGGAGCGATACCAACTGCCGCTGTTCATCGTCGAGAACGGCCTGGGCGCCAAGGACCAGCTGGTGGAGGTCGACGGGGTGCCCACGGTGCTGGACGACTACCGGATCGACTACATGAACGGTCACCTGCTGGCGCTCGCCGACGCGATCGGCGACGGCGTGGACGTGCTCGGCTACACGAGCTGGGGCCCGATCGACCTGGTGTCGGCATCGACCGCCCAGCTCAGCAAGCGGTACGGCTTCATCTACGTCGACCGCAACGACGACGGCAGCGGGACGATGGCCCGCTACCGCAAGAAGTCGTTCGGCTGGTACCGGGAGGTCATCGCCAGCCAGGGCGCGACCCTGCAGCCCTGACTCACAGCTCCCGGGCGGCGGCCGCCGCCTCGACCTCTTCGCGGGTGAGCCCGAGCAGGAAGAGGACGGCGTCCAGGTAGGGGACGTTGAGCGAGGTGTCGGCCGACGCCTGGACGGCGGGCTTGGCGTTGAAGGCGATGCCCAGGCCGGCGGCGGCCAGCATGTCGAGATCGTTGGCGCCGTCCCCGATCGCGATGGTGCGGGTCAGCGGCAGGCCCTCGGCGGCGGCCCACTCGCGCAGCGTCGCCGCCTTGCCGGCGCGGTCGACGATCGGCCCGTCGATCCGTCCGGTCAGCCGGCCGTCGGCAACCTCGAGCCGGTTGGCGTGGGCGTAGGTGATGCCCAGCTCGGCGGCCAGCGGCGCCACCACTTCGATGAACCCGCCGGAGACCACGCCGATCGACAGCCCGAGGTCCCGCAGCGTGGCCACCAGGGTCCTGGCGCCCGGCGTCAGCCGGACCGCCGCCCGAACCTCCTCGAGCACGCTCACCGGCAGCCCGGCCAGCAGCTCAGTCCGTTCCCGCAGGCTCTGGGCGAAGTCCAGTTCCCCCCGCATCGCGCGTTCGGTGACGGCCGCCACCTCGGCCTGGCAGCCGGCGTGGGCGGCGATCAGGTCGATCACCTCGTCGCGGATCAGCGTGGAGTCGACGTCCATCACGATCAGGCGGCGGCCCCGGCGGGCCAGCCCGGCGGGGGAGACCGAGACGTCGAAGCCGGCGGTGGCGGCCACCTTGGCCAGCGCCGGCCGCAGGGCGGCGGCATCCGCTCCGGAGATCCACAGCTCGACGGTGGTGAGAGGGGTGCGGGAGAGCCGCCGGCTGCGGTCGATGTTCCCGCCGAGATCGGCGATGACGTGCGTGGTGGCGGCCAGGTGGGCAGCCAGCAGAGGACGCCCGAGGATGGTCACGATGCTGCGGTTGTGGCGGGGTGGATTGTCGCCGCGCCCTTCGGCCACCGACACCGTCAGCCCGAGCCGGGCGCAGGTTCCGGCCAGCCGGTCCTGCACGGTGTCGGCCAACTCCGGAGCGACGGTCAGCAGCAGGCCGATGCTGAGCCGGCCGCGCACCACGGTCTGCTCCAGATCGAGGATCTCGGCCCCGCTGTCCGCGATCGCCGCCATCAAACGGTCGAGTTGGCCGGGAGCGTCGGCACCGCTGATGGTCGCTGCCAGCGAGTAGGCGGGTGCAGTCACGGCTGGATTCTGCCACGCCGAAGGCCCTGCGCTCCCGGGTGACCGCGCTGGACGGCGCGGCCGGGGACGTCAGGACACCGATGGCTCCGGTGGCAGACCGGCGACGTAGTCGCGGAGCACGGCGGCCTGGTTGAGCACCGGGTCGCGCGCGCCGTACAGCAGGGTCACCACCGGATGCGCGTCCAGGACGGCGGTGAGTTCGGCGACGGCCGGGTTCTGGTCGAGTTCGGCGCGATAGCGGGCGGTGAACTCGCCGAGCCGGGCCGGGTCGTGATTCCACCAGGTGCGCAGTTCGGTGCTGGGGGCGATCTCCTTCAGCCAGAAGCCCAGCGCGGCCTCCTCCTTGCTGATGCCCCGGGGCCAGAGCCGATCGACCAGCACCCGGAAACCGTCGTCCGGCCCGGCCGGCTCGTAGATCCGCTTGATGCGGGGTGGGGTTCGCGCCATGCTCTGACCTCCTGGGGGCAGTGTGTCACTGCCCTGGCGAAAAAGCTCCCGCTGGAAGCCTCAGGAAGCCTCAGGAGGCCGCAGCGGTGCCGTGGGGAGCGTGGTAGGCGATGTCCCCGCGCTTCCAGTAGCCCTTCACGACCGCGTTCTCCAGATCGATGCTCCGAGCGAGCAGGTAGCCGCGCGCCGGGGCCACCACGGACTGTTCGGCAGCGATGAAGGCGAAGCCTTCCCCGTCTCGAACCGGCAGGCTCTCCAACGCGGCCAGCAACGGCGCCACGTCTCCCGGCTGGGATGCGTCCGCCGGGTGCACCCAGGTCAGGTTCAGTGCGCCCGGCGTGGCGAGATCCTGTTCGTCGGCGGGATCGTCGCTGAGCAGGACGACGTCGACCGGCGTGCCCGGGGCCACGGCGGCCAGATGGCGACGGATCGCCGGCAGAGCGGTGAGGTCGCCGGCCAGCAGCCACCAGGCCGGCGCGCCGTCCATCACCAGCGACCCCCGCGGCCCGCCGAGGAACACCTCGTCACCGGGTTCGGCGGCCTCGGCCCAGCGCGAGGCCACGCCGTCGCCGTGCAGCACGAAGTCGAGGGTGAGCGATTCGACGCCGTCCCAGCTCACCGGGGTGTACTCCCGGCTGGAGAGCCCGGCCGGCAGCTCGTCGCCGTCCGGCTGGGGGAGCGGCGCCCCGGGGGGTGGGAAGAAGATCCGCAGATGGTCGTCCGCGCCCAGGGAGTCGAAGCCGGCCAGGTCGGCGCCGCCGAACACCACCCGGCAGTACGCCGGGGTGAGGCGTTCGACGCTGCGGACCGCCACCCGACGCCGGCGCAGTTCGAGGGGCCGGCGAGTGAGGCTGAACGAGGTGGTGTTCTCAGCTGCTGACATCGGTTTTGACATCCTCCGGTTCTTTAGGTGAGCCTTACCTTAGCGGATTTTCCCTACGTCAGACTCACGTAAATGACTGGCGTCCGCTGACTGACACGAACCCGACGAGCAGGAGAGTTACCCAGTGTCCACCCCACGACGTCTCACAGCATCCCTGGCCCTGCTGGTGGGCGCGGCGATCACGCTCAGCGCGTGCGCCGGCCAGCCGGCGGGGGAGTCCGCCCCGGCCGAGACCACCCCCGCAGCCCCCGCCACCATCCAGGTCGAGGACAATCACGGCACCCAGACCGTGACCGTTCCTCCGACCAGCGTGGTCGCCACCGACAACCGCCTCTTCCAGACCCTCGAGGAGTGGGGGGTCAAGCTGACCGCCGCGCCGATCCCCTTGATCCCGGGCGATCTCGCCTACAAGACCGACGCCTCGATCGCCGACCTGGGCTCGCACGGCGAGCCCGATCTGGAGGCCGTCGTGGCCGTCGAGCCCGACCTGATCGTCAACGGTCAGCGGTTCGCCCAGTTCTACAACGACCTCAAGGGCCTGGCTCCGCAGGCCGCCATCATCGAGCTCGACCCACGCGAGGGCCAGCCCTTCGACGCCGAACTCAAGCGGCAGGTGACCGTGCTCGGCGAGGTGTTCGGCCAGCAGGAGAAGGCGGCCGCGCTGGTGGCCGACTTCGACGCCTCGATCGCCCGGGTGAAGGCAGCCTACGATCCGGGCCAGAAGGTGATGGCCGTCATCACCTCCGGCGGCGAGATCAACTATGCCGCCCCCGGCAACGGCCGCACCCTCGGCCCGGTCTTCGACATCCTCGGCCTCACCCCGGCGCTGTCGGTGGACGGCTCGACCGACCACCAGGGCGACGACATCTCGGTCGAGGCGATCGCGGATTCCAACCCCGACTGGATCCTGGTCATGGATCGCGACGCCGGAGTCGGCGGCAGCGCTGCGGATCCGAACTACAAGCCGGCCAATGAGTTGCTCGCCAACTCCGAGGCCCTGCAGAACGTCACGGCGGTGAAGGAGCAGCGGATCGTCTACATGCCCCAGTACACCTACGTGAACGAAGGGATCCAGACCTACACCACCTTCTTCAACTCCTTCGCGGACGTGCTGGAGAAGGCCTGACACCCGAAGGGGAACGATGACTGCAAGCGCACGATGACCGCGCTGACCCGCAGCCACGCTCAGCCGCCGGCCTCACCGCCGGCGGCTGAGCCGCGTCCCCGGCCGGCCCGGGGAAGACTGTTCACGTGGCCGTTGCTGATCGGGCTGGTCATCACAGCCGGCCTGGTGGTGCTCTCCCTCTTCGTCGGCGTCTATGACGTCTTCGGCGCCGAGGACGGATCGGAGATGTTCGCCATCACCCGCGTTCCACGCACCATCGCGCTGGTGCTCTCCGGGGCCGCGATGGCGATGTCCGGCCTGGTCATGCAGCAGTTGACCCAGAACCGGTTCGTCGAACCGACCACCACCGGGACGACCGAGTGGGCCGGGCTGGGCCTGCTGCTCACGATGGTGCTGGTACCGGAGGCCTCGCTGCTGGTGAAGATGACGGTGGCCGTGATCACCGCCTTCATCGGCACCATGGTGTTCTTCGCCTTCCTGCGGCGGGTGACACTGCGATCGTCCGTGATCGTCCCGATCGTCGGCATGATGCTGGGCGCCGTGGTGGGCGCCTTCTCGACCTACATCGCCCTTTCCACCAACATGCTGCAGAGCATGGGCATCTGGTTCGCCGGCTCGTTCACCTCGGTCCTGCGCGGCCAGTACGAGCCGCTGTGGGTGGTGGTCGCCGTCGCCGTCGGGGTCTTCATCGCCGCCGACCGGTTCACCATCGCCGGGCTCGGTCAGGAGGTGGCCACCAACGTCGGGCTCAACTACAACCGGGTGGTACTGCTCGGCACCGGCCTGATCGCCATCGCGACCGGGGTGGTGACGGTGGTGGTCGGCAACCTGCCCTTCCTGGGGCTGGTGGTGCCGAACCTGGTCTCGTTGTTCCGTGGCGACGACCTACGCTCCAACCTGCCCTGGGTCTGCCTGGTCGGCATCTCGGTGGTCACCGTCTGCGACATCATCGGCCGGGTGATCATCATGCCCTTCGAGGTGCCCGCCTCCACCATCCTGGCCATGATCGGCGCGGTGGTCTTCCTGGGCCTGCTGCTGCGGAAGCGCAACCATGGCTGACCTGACGATCGCGCCCGTGCGCCATTCCGGCCCGCTGCCCACGGCCCGCTCCCGGCGCCGCTACTCCGCCGTGGTGACGGCGCTGGCCCTCGGGGCCGTCCTGCTCGGGTTCGGCGTGCTCGCCTGGGACAACCCGATGCCCCTCGGCAGCGAGGGCTTCTGGACCATCGCCCGGATGCGGGCCACCAGCCTCGCCGTGATGGCCGTGGTCGGCTTCTGCCAGGGGATCGCCACGGTGAGCTTCCAGACCGTGACCAACAACCGGATCATCACCCCGTCCATCATGGGGTTCGAGGCCCTCTACGTGCTGGTGCAGACCAGCGCGGTGTTCTTCCTAGGCGCGGCCGGCATCATGGCCGTCCAGGGGGTGGGGCAGTACCTGCTGCAGGTCTGTCTGATGGTGGGCTTCGCCGCCCTGTTGTACGGCTGGTTGCTCTCGGGACGCCGCGGCAACATGCAGATCATGCTGCTGGTCGGCATCATCCTCGGTGCCGCGATGGGCGCGGCCTCCACCTTCATGCAACGGCTGCTCACCCCCAGCGAGTTCGACCTGCTGATGGCGCGCCTGATCGGCAGCATCGCCAACGCCGACGCCACCTACCTCGGAGTCGCCGTCCCGCTGGCGGCGGTGGCCGGCGGGCTGCTCTGGTCGCAGACCCGGCGGCTGAACGTCCTGGCGCTGGGACGGGAGACCGCGATCAACCTCGGCGTCAGCCATCAGCGGCAGACCATGGTGGTGCTGTTGCTGACCTCGGTGCTGATGGCGGTCTCGACCTCGCTGGTCGGCCCGCTGACCTTCCTCGGCTTCCTGGTCGCCATGCTCTCCTACCAGCTGGCCGACACCCACGACCACCGCCACCTCTTCCCGGTGGCCTGGCTGACCGGCTTCGTGGTGCTCGCCGGCGCCTACTTCGTCCTGAAGCACGTCTTCTACGCCGCCGGCTCGATCGGCGTGATCATCGAGATCGTGGGCGGCGGCTTCTTCCTCAGCTACATCCTGCGAAAGGGCCGCCTGTGATCACGCTCTCCGGAGTGCTGAAGACGTACAGCTCAGAGGTCGCCATCGGGCCGGTGGATCTCAGCATCCCGCCCGGGGGCATCACCGCGCTGGTCGGGCCCAACGGGGCGGGCAAGTCGACCCTGCTGGTGATGATCGGGCGCCTGCTCGGGATGGACGCCGGCACGATCGAGGTGGCCGGCTACGACATAGCGCGGACGCACTCGGCCGACCTGGCCAAGATCCTGTCGGTCCTGCGTCAGGAAAACCACTTCGTCACCCGGCTGACCGTCCGGCAGCTGGTCGGATTCGGACGCTTCCCGCACTCCAAGGGACGAATCAAGGCGGAGGACGAGGCGATCATCAGCCGCTCGATCGACTTCCTCGACCTCGCCGACCTGGAGGGCCGCTACCTCGACGAGCTCTCCGGCGGCCAGCGGCAACGCGCCTACGTGGCGATGGTGCTGGCCCAGGACACCGAGTACGTCCTGCTGGACGAGCCGCTGAACAACCTCGACATGCAGCACTCGGTGCAGATGATGCAGCACCTGCAGCGGGCGGCCACCGAACTCGGCCGGACCGTGGTGATCGTGCTGCACGACATCAACTTCGCCAGCCACTACGCCGACTACATCTGCGCGGTGAAGGACGGCGGGGTGGTCAGCTTCGGCGCTCCCGACGAGTTGATGCGGGACGAGGTGCTGACCGCGATCTTCGACACGGAGGTGCGGGTGGTGGAAGGGCCGCGCGGCCGGATCGCTGTGTACTACTGACTCCGGGCCGCGAGGCGGGTGTGCGTCACCCCAGCAGCAGCGCGATCCCGAACAGCACGGGCAGCGAACCGAGGGTGGTCAGGAACACGGCATCGCGGGCGATCGTCTCCCCGACGCCGTAGCGCTGGGCGTAGAGGAACACGTTCTGGGCGCTCGGCAGGGCTCCCAGTACGGTCACGGCATAGAGCGCGCTGTCGTCCAGCCCGAAGCCGAACCGCCCGACCAGGTAGGCCACGGCCGGCATCGCGAAGAGCTTCAGCACGCCGGCCAGCACCGCGTCCCGCCGTCCGGATCCGGGTTCGAGCACCCGCTGACCGTGAAGCGACATGCCGAAGGCGATCAGGATCACCGGGACGGCGGCATGCCCGACCGACTCGATCGGCGCGAGCACGATCTGCGGCAGCTCGACTCCCAGCAGGGCGACCACCAGGCCGGCCAGCGAGGCGATGATGATCGGATTGGTCGCCACCGAGCGCACCAGGCTTCCCAGCGAGAGCCGGCCCATCACTTGCCCGTCCAGGCAGGCCAGCGCGATCGGGGCGAAGATCAGCAGCTGGAGCAGCACGATCGGCGCCGCGTAGGCGGCGTTGCCGAGCATGTAGACCGCGATCGGGATGCCGATGTTGTTGGCGTTGACGTAGCCCGCGCCCAGGGCGCCGATCACGGTATTGCCGAGATCCCGCCGCCACACCAGCCTGGCCACCACGGCGAAGCTCGCCATCGTGGTCAACGCGGCGATCGCCGACACCGGCAGCAGCGACGAGAAGAGGGCGCGGACGTCGGCCGTCGCCAGAACCGAGAACAGCAGGAACGGGGCGAGCACGAAGAAGCTGAGCCGCGACAGGACCGGCCCGGCGCCGTCGCCCAGGAAGCCGAGCCGGGCCGTGAGGTAGCCGGCCAGCACCGCGAGGGTGATGACGGCGAAGCCGGTGAGGATGTCGACCATGGCGTCTCGACCCTATCGACTGGGGAGCCGCCGCCGACGCCATTCCCGGTATGGACGCGGGTTCGCTGCTGGGCCCGCTCTTCGCGGCTTCCGGCGAGCTGCCACGCGCAGGCTGTCGGGGACCGCGTGCCGGTCGATGCCCATCCAGGCGGCTCGAACCGTTACTCTTTGCGCGTGAGGATTCGCGGGTCGGTCGGCCCCGGGGACTGGTGACGTCGTAAGGCGACAGCCCCCTCAGCTGCCTACCCATTGTGAGAGATTGACCTGACTGGGAGGTTGCCGGGTGCTGATCGGACTGGTGGTGGCCCACCTGCTGATCGCGCTCGCTGCCCCGCTGCTGACCCGCTGGCTCGGGCAACGCGCATTCCTGGTCGCGGCCGCCTTCCCGGCGGTCGCGTTCGGCTGGCTGGTGACCGTCGCGCCGGTGGTGCTGGCCGGTGGTGCGATCGTCCAGCACTACGAGTGGATCGCCGGCCTGAACGTCGCGCTCTCCTTCCACCTCGGGCTGCTGCAGTGGGTGCTGAGCCTCATCGTGACCGGGATCGGAACCCTGGTGCTGGTGTACTGCCGGTGGTACTTCGCCGACGACCCGCCGCAGACCCGCCCGGTCGGCCTGCTCACCGCCTTCGCCGGGGTCATGCTGGGCCTGGTCACCGCCGACGACCTGATCATTCTGTACGTCTTCTGGGAGCTGACCACGGTCTTCTCCTACCTGCTGATCGCCCACGACCCCACCCGCCGGGCCAACCGGGCCGCCGCGCTCACCGCGCTGATCGTCACCACCACCGGTGGTCTGGCCATGCTCGTCGGCCTGCTCACGCTGGGGAACGCGGCCGGCACCTACAGCCTGCACGCGATCCTGGCCGATCCGCCCGAGGGGACGGCGCTGACCGTCTCCGCGCTGCTGATCCTGGTCGGGGCTCTGAGCAAGTCGGCGCTGGTGCCGTTCCACTTCTGGCTACCGGGGGCGATGGCGGCTCCCACGCCGGTGTCGGCCTACCTGCACGCGGCGGCGATGGTGAAGGCCGGCGTCTACCTAGTGGCCGTGCTGGCCCCGATCCTGGCCCACGTGCCCGGCTGGCGGCCGGCAGTGTGGACGCTGGGCGCGCTCACCCTCTTCCTGGGTGGCTGGCGGGCGTTGCGCCAGGACGACCTCAAGCTGCTGCTGGCCTACGGCACGGTCAGCCAACTGGGCTTCCTGATGCTGCTGCTGGGCACGGGAACCCAGGCAGCCGCGCTCGGCGGCCTGGCCATGGTGATCGCCCACGCCCTGTTCAAGGCGACCCTGTTCCTGGTGGTCGGCATCGTCGACCATTCGGCCGGCACCCGCCAGCTCAGCAAGCTCAGCGGCCTGGCCCGCAAGCTGCCGATCACCGCCACCGTCGCGGCCGTCGCCGGTGCCGCCATGGCGGGGCTGCCGCCCACCCTCGGCTTCACCGCGAAGGAAGCGGGGCTGGAGGGCCTCACCAACCTCGCGCTGGGCGGCGACGGCACCGGCATCGCTCCGCTGCCGGCCTGGATGCTGGTGGCCACCGTCGTCCTCGGCTCGGCGCTCACCGTTGCCTACACGCTGCGGTTCTGGTGGGGCGCCTTCGGCACCAAGCCCGGCGTCGAACCGACCGAGATCGGGCATCCGCCGAGCATCGGGTTCGTCGCCGCCCCGGTGCTCCTCGGGTTCACCGTGCTGGTCGCGGGGTTCCTCGGCGGCCCGCTGACCAGCGTCCTCGAACCCTACGCCGCCACCCTTCCGGCGGGGGAGCACGGTCACGGCCTCAGCCTGCTGCCCGCCTGGGGGGCGCCCCTGCTGGCCTCCCTCATCGCGATCGCGGGCGGCGTTGTGCTGTTCTGGCAGCGGGAGCGGATCGCCGCCGTGCAGCAGACCTTCCCGCCGGTTCCGGCGGCGGCGGACTTCTACTCGGCGACCATGCTGCGGCTCGACCGGCTGGCGGTCGAGGTGACCGACCGCACCCAGCGCGGCTCCCTGGCCTCCTACGTCGAGACCATCCTGCTGGTGGTGATCGGCTCCATCTTCATCGGCATGACGATGGTCACCGATTGGCCCGCGTTCTACCTGGCCGACCACTGGGGACAGGTCGCGATCGGCGGGCTGATGGTGGTCGCGGCCTTCCTGGTGGCCACCTCCCGCGGCCGGCTGCGGGCCGTGCTGCTGCTCGGCGTCACGGGCTACGGCACGGCGCTGCTGTTCCTCCTGCACGGCGCGCCGGATCTCGCCCTCACCCAGGTGCTGGTCGAAACCATCACGCTGCTGGTCTTCCTGCTGGTGCTGCGCAAGCTGCCCAAGTACTTCACCGAACGGCCGCTGCAGACCGCCCGCTGGTGGCGGGTTGTGCTCTCGGGCGCCACCGGCCTGGCGGTGACGCTGCTGGCCATCCTGGCGCTCGGGTCGCGGGTGGACATCCCGGTCTCGGACGGCTTCTGCGAGGCGGCCTACCACTACGGCTACGGCTCCAACATCGTCAACGTCGTGCTGGTCGACACCCGCGCCTGGGACACCTTCGGGGAGATCGCCGTGCTCTCCATCGCAGCCACCGGCGTGGCCAGCCTGATCTTCCTGCGGGGCCGGACCGGACGGATCTCTCGTCCCATGACCCTTCCGGAAGGCAAGCTGGAGGGCTGGCTGCGTGCCAGCCGGATGCTGCCCCGGCATGCCAGGTCACTGATCTTCGAAGTGGTCACCCGGCTGCTGTTCGGCGTGATGATCGTGGTCTCGGTCTACCTGCTGCTGGCCGGGCACAACCTGCCCGGCGGCGGATTCGCCGGCGGCCTGGTGGCGGGCACCGCGTTGCTGATCCGCTACCTGGCGGCGGGCGGCCTCGAACTCGACGAGGCGATGCCGGTGCCGGCCGGCGCCATCCTGGGCAGCGGGTTGGCGATCTCGGTGCTGACCGCGGTCACCCCGGTGTTCTTCGGCGGGACGGTCTTCCAGAGCTTCGACGTCCACCTCATGGTGCCCGGCTGGGAGAGCCTGACCCTGCCGTGGGGCACCTGGACGTTGCTGGGCGACATCCACCTGGTCTCCTCCACGGCCTTCGACCTGGGGGTCTACCTGGTGGTGGTCGGCATGATCCTCGACCTGGGGCGCAGCCTCGGAGCCGGTATCGACGCCCACGAGCGCGAGGAACTCGCTCCCGCGCCCGAGCCGGAATCCACCCGTGCCGCGCCCGGCGTGAGGTGGTCGTGATGCCGGCCAACCTGACCCTCGCGATCGTCGCCGGCTGCCTCGTGGCAGCCGGGGTCTACCTGATCACCGAACGCTCGCTGAGCCGCATCCTGGTCGGGGTGGTGCTGGCCAGCAATGGCATCAACCTGCTCTTCCTGATCGCCTCCGGGCCGGCCGGCGGGCCGCCGATCATCGGCTACACCGAGAAGAGCCAGATGAGCGACCCGCTGCCCCAGGCGATGGTGCTGACCGCGATCGTGATCACCTTGTCGGTGGCCGCCTTCGTGCTGACCATGGCCTACCGCAGCTTCCAGATCAACGGCCATGACGAGGTGCAGGACGACGTCGAGGACGCCAGGATCCGCGCGCTGGCCCAGGCCGACAGCACCTCGGAGAGCTACGAGGAGATTCGCTTCAGCGACACCGGCGAGGATGTGGTGAGCGAATGAACAACGTGCTCGCGGTCCCCGTCCTGCTGTCGCTGCTCGGCGCGGCGGCCACCTTCCTGGCCGGCCGCCACCCGGCGTTGCAGCGCGCTATCTCGATCTCGGCCGTGGCCGGCGTCTCGATCGTCGCCGCCGTGCTGGTCGGGATGACCGACACCCAGACCCTGACGCTGTGGGTGGGAGGCTGGCCGGCGCCGCTCGGCATCGTGCTGGTCGCCGACCGGCTCTCGGCCCTGATGCTGCTGGTCGCCTCGCTGGTGTCGCTCGCGGTGCTGGTGTACTCCACCGGCCAGGACGAGGACGAGGTCCGCCGCGAGACCCCGGTGTCGATCTTCCACCCGACCTTCCTGCTGCTGGTCGCCGGCGTCTCCAACGCCTTCCTGGCCGGCGACCTGTTCAACCTGTTCGTCAGCTTCGAGCTGTTGCTGTTCGCCTCCTACGTCCTGCTCACCATGGGCGGCACCCGGGACCGGATCCGTGCCGGTTCGGTGTACGTGGTGGTGAACCTGGTCTCGTCCTCGCTGTTCCTGATCGCGCTGGCCACCATCTACGCCGCCGCCGGGACGGTCAACCTGGCCCAGCTGGCCGAGCGGCTGGCGGTGCTGCCGGCCGAGGTGCAGGGCGTGCTGCAGGCCCTGCTGCTGGGCGTGTTCTCCATCAAGGCCGCGATCTTCCCGCTGTCCGCCTGGCTGCCGCACTCCTACCCGACGGCGCCGGCCCCGGTGACGGCGGTGTTCGCCGGGTTGCTCACCAAGGTGGGGGTCTACGCGATCATCCGCACCCAGACCCTGCTCTTCCCCGATTCCTCGCTCAGCCTGCTGTTCGGAATCGCCGGCCTGGCCACCATGGTGGTCGGGATCCTCGGCGCGATCGCCCAGGTCGAGATCAAACGTCTGCTGTCGTTCACCCTGGTCAGCCACATCGGCTTCATGGTCTTCGGCATCTCGCTGGGCTCGGCCGCCGGCTATGCGGGCGCGATCTTCTACGCCGCGCACCACATCACCATCCAGTGCACGCTCTTCCTGGTCACCGGGCTGGTCGAACGGGTCGGCGGCTCGACCGCGCTGGATAGGCTCGGCGGCCTGGCCAAGGTGATGCCGATGCTGGCCGTGCTCTTCTTCGTCCCGGCCGTCAACCTGGCCGGTATCCCGCCGTTCTCCGGCTTCATCGCCAAGCTCGCCCTGCTGCAGGCCGGCGTGGCCGAGGGGACGCCGCTGGCCTGGGCGCTGGTCGCCGGCGCGGTGCTGACCTCGCTGCTCACCCTGTACGCGATGGCCAAGGTCTGGGCGCGGGCGTTCTGGGGCGAGGCCCCACAGCGGACGCTGCGCAACATCCGGCGCTTCGCCGACCCGGCGATCGGCGCGGCGATGCCGGGGCTGATGATGGGGACGACCCTCGGGCTGCTGGCGCTGGCCACCGGCTTCACGGTGGCGGCAGGGCCGATGTACGGCTACGTCAGCCGCTCTGCCGCCGCCCTGCTGGACGGCAGCTACGTACTCAGCGTGTTGGGCGGAGGTGGCTGATGAGCGAGTCGACGCGCAAGCTGCGCTGGCGTCTGCAGTGGCGTGCCGTGCTGCTGCTGGCGCTGGTGTGGGTGCTGTTGTGGGGAGAGTTCTCGCTGCTGAACATCCTCTACGGGCTGGTGCTGGGCTGGATCGTGTCGGTGGTGTTCTGGCTGGCCCCGATCCGCTACTACGGAACCGTCCACCTCGGCGGGCTGATCAAGCTGGCCGTGCTGCAGCTGTGGGATCTGGCGACGGCGTCGATCCAGCTGGCCGCGATGGCCTTCCAGCCCGGGCTGAAGCTGCGGCCCGGCGTCATCAAGGTGCGGCTGAAGAGCAACAGCGATCTCTACCAGGTCGCCGTGGCCGAGTTGATCTCGATCGTGCCGGGCACGCTGGTGGTGGAGACCATGCGGCGGCCGCGGCTGCTCTACCTGCACGTCTTCCACCTGCCGGATGCCGCTGCGGTACGCAAACAGCGCAAGCACGCGCTGATGATCGAGGATCGCGTGCTGCACGCCTTCGGCAGCGACGACGAGGTGCGGGCGGCAGACCAGCGCCGGGAAGGGGCATCCCCATGATCGTCGTGATCAGCCTGGCCGGCGTCATGCTCTTCGCGGCCGCCTGCCTGGTGGTGTGGCGGATGATGACCGGCCCCAGCCCGCTGGACCGGATCGTGGCCTCGGACGTGCTGGTGGGGATCGTGATCGCCGCTGTCGGGCTGTACTCGGTGCTGGCCCGCAACTCCACCGGGCTGCCGATCCTGCTCGGACTCTCCCTGGTCGGCTTCAGCGGGGCGGTCGGAGTGGCCCGGTTGATCGCCTCACCGTCAACCGTCCGGCGCCGCTTCGACCGGCGGCAGGCCCGGCAGGAGGAGGACTCCGATGACGCTTGATCAGATCCTGGACCTGGCCGGCGCGGTGGTCATCGCCTTCGGCGCCTTCTTCTGCCTCGCTGCCGCGGTCGGGCTGGTCCGCTTCCCCGACGTGATGACGCGGATGCACGCGGCCACCAAGCCGATCGTCTTCGGCCTGATCCTCGTCCTGATCGGGGTGACGCTGACCCTGCGCGACCCGAAGGCCTTCAGCCTGCTCGGCCTGGCCGTCCTGCTGCAGATGCTGACCGCGCCCGCCTCCGGCCACCTGGTCTCCCGCACCGCCTACCGCGACGGCGAGTGGGACGCCGAGGGCGCGGTGGTGGACGAACTCGCCGCCGACAGCTGGACGCCGGAGACCGGACCGCAGACGACCCGGGACGCCGAGCGGTGATCTGCGCTCTGGTTCCGAAAAGCCGTCCCCGCGCCTAGACTGGACATACACTTCGTCCACTACGAAAACCAGGAGGCGACGATGGCCCTCTCTGAGGACGAACAGCGGCTCCTCGAGCAGATGGAGGCCGCGCTCGAGGCCGAGGATCCCAAGCTGGCCAATACCCTTCGGGGCACCACCACGCGCCGCCTGCACCGTCGTCGCGCCGCCGTCGCCGGTCTGGCCTTCCTGGTGGGCATCGGCCTGCTGATCGCGGGTATGGAGGTGCATCCGGCTCTCAGCGTCGGCGGCTTCCTGGTCATGCTGGCCGCCACCGTGGTCGCCGTCACCGCCTGGCAGCACGTCGGCTACGAATCCGAAGGTGGCGAATCCGGGGGTTCCACCTCCGAACGCGATTTCATGGATCGGATGGAGGAGCGCTGGCGTCGTCGCCACGACGAAGGCCTCTGATCCGATTCACCCACGACCGCAGCCCGGGCCCAACGCCCGGGCTGTCTGCTGCCCGGCACCGTCAGCGCGGCAGGCGAAGCAGCGAACGCGGAAACACCCGGTTGAGCGCGCTGCGCTCCGGTCGGGTCGCGGCGAGCGCGGACGAGATCAGCCGTGCCTGTGCCGCCGGCGGCGGGCCGTCGGCGACGTCGGCGCCGGCTGTGGGCGCGAACCGGGCGAGCTCGACCCGATGCCCCAGTTCGACGATCGCCGCGGCCGCGGCCGGGTCGAGCCAGCCGGCCACCTCGGCGGCCACCTGGCGCGGGGTGCCGTCCGGCCAGGAGCGGCCGAGGTCCAGCGCGGTGTCGCGCACCTCGTCCCAGGCGTTCTCGGCGTCCACCGCCGGATCGCCCAGCGGCCGCAGACGTGCCCAGCGCCGTCCCTGACGAAGACCGGACGGGACCGCCGCCAGCAGCGCGGCCCCCGCCACGCCGGCGACCCAGCCGGGTAGGACTCCGGCGCCGCCGCCCGCCTCCGGCGCCGGAGCGGTGCTGGTCGCCGACGGCGAGGGCTGGGGAGTGGCGCTCGCCGGGGTGCTGGCCGACGGGGTCGGGCTGGCGCTGGCGTTGGGCGTCGGCACCGGGGCCGCTCCGGGGGCTCCGCTGGGGGTCGGATCGAAGGCCACCCAGCCCAGCGGGTCCAGGAAGACCTCGGTCCAGGCATGCATGTCCTTGGTGGTGACCTCGAAGCCGTCCTCGGTCGCCACCCCGGGCAGGAATCCGATCACCACCCGGGAGGGAATCCCCGCGGCGCGGGCCAGGATGGCCAGCGAACCGGCGAACTGCTCGCAGTAGCCGCTGCGGGAGGAGAGCAGGAAGTCGCTGACGGTCGCCATGGTGGAGCCCTGGATGGTCGCCGTGGAATAGGTGAAGGCGTCCGAACGCAGCCAGCTGAGCAGGGTGAGCAGCTTGTCGCCGTCGGTGCTGGCGCCCGCCGTCAGCTCGGCGGCGAGGTCCAGTACCGCCGGATCCAGCTCGTCGGGAAGCTGCAGGGTGAGCCCGGCATCTCCCGGATCGCCCGCCTGGGCCGCGGAGATCTCCTCCGAACCCGGCTCCAGCTGCCAGCTCTGCACCGCGTACTCCAGGAAGCGGGTCGCCACCCGGCGGTTGTCGCCGACCGCGACGATGGAGCGGGTGGCGGGATCGTGGCGCCACTCACCCTCGGCGCTCACCGCCTGGGGCACCCACGGCACCGGCAGCCACTCGCTGCCGAAGTCGGCGACCGTGACCTCGACGTCGATCAGCGGCCGGGAGGCGATGCCGGTCGGCAGGCCGAGCGGTCCGGCCATCAGGTCGGTGGGCACGAGCTTGAAGCCGGAGGCGTCGAAGGCCGACAGCGCAGCCAGCCGGAGATAGTGGCCCTGGCCGTCGGAGGAGCGGTAGCTGATGATGTGACGGCCGCTCGGTGACCGCAGGTTGCGGATCAGATCGAGGGTCGGGTCGCCCAGCTGGACGGACGGGTCGATCCCTGCCGGATCGAAGTACGCGGCCCCCCGCTCGGGAATCACGGCCGAGGCCAGCCCGGTCAGCACCCACGAGAGCACCCCGACGATGAGGCCCGAGGCAACGATCCCGCGCGCCAGCCCGCGACGCCCAGCCGGCTCCGCGCCGTCCACCGCCCGGTTGTAGACCGCCGTCCCCAGCACGATCAGATAGCCCAGGCAGGCCGGAGCCAGCATGAGGGGCGATGCCTCGTCGCTCAACACGATGGCCGGCACCAGGTAGGGCAGCATCAGCACCGGGAAGACCCAGCCCGGCCGGTCCAGCCCGACGGCGATCGCCTCGGTGACGATGAACAACAACCACAGCACCACCGCGCTCAGCAGCCGGAAGCCGTCATGCGGTGCCATCGGGGCAAACGACTCGGCAGCGTGGGCGGCAGTCTCGGCCAGCAGTCCGGGGAGCCCCTCCCAGTTCCAGGCGATCAGGAGGATGCCCGGCAGCAGCAGGAGCACCCGCACCAGCGGCTCGGGCACGCGCAGCCGGGCGGCGAGGGCACCGATCGCGGTGCTGCCCAGGGTCAGCGCGGCCAGCATCCCCAGATAGGCGCGGTCGTCGGTCAGCGGGAACAGCGCGATGCCGCTCAGCAGGATGGCGGCCGTCAAGGCGAGTCTCAGCCTGCTCATACGGGGCCCCCGCGACGTTGCTCGGGGGAGCGCAGCGGAGGAGAAGAACGTCGTGGGGTGTTCATCGCGCGACCTCCCCCAGCAGGCGCCAGGCGGTGGCCACCGGAGTGTCCGGGCTCACCCGGAGCACCCGCCAGCCGGAGACCTCCAGCAGCCGTAGCGCCTCGGGGTCGACGACCGCCGGTTCGCGTAGCAGTGCCCAGCAGGCCTGGTGATCGCGACGTGCCTCGGCCAGCACCCCGGCGTCCCCGCCGTCCAGCCGGCCCAGCAGCGCGATCAGCAGTTGGCCGCGCGCGCCCGTCGGCGAGGCGGCCACCGCCCGATCCAGGCTGCCGGACGCGGTGAGCTCGAGTTCGGCCAGCCGGCGGCTCAGGGCGATGACGCCCTGACTGTGCCGTTCGGCGCGATCCGCGGTGGTGGCGTCGGTGTCGCTGAGCGCCACCGCGAAGCCGTGGTCGACCAGGTGGGCGGCGATCGAGGCGGCCGCCGAGACCAGCCACTCGAACCGCGGCTCCGGCCAGTCCGAGGCTGGCTCCGCGCCGGCGGGCAACTCCCCGGTGGCGAGATCCTCCGGGGCCGGGAAGGCCTCTTCCCGGTTGTCGATCAGCAGTGCCGCGCTGGGATCCCAGGCTCGCTCCTCCCGGCGCACCATGAGCTCACCGGTGCGGGCGGTCGAGCGCCAGTGGATCCGGCGCACGTCGTCGCCGGGCAGGTACTCCCGCACCAGGACGTCGTCGGACCCCACCAGCGAGGTCTTCAGCACGGTCTGGTCGGTGGCCGCCCCCATCCCGGACGCGGCCTGCAGCGAATCCAGCGGATGGAGCACGGGCAGCGCCAGCACCTCCACCGTGCCGGGCAGCACCTGCTGCGCGCGGGCCAGCCCGAGAGCGTCGGTCACCTTCCGCCGCAACGGCCCGAGCCGATGGCGGCCCCGCCAGCCGGCGGTCAGCTGATGCTCGATCCGGTGCCGTCCGCTGCCCAGCGGGAAACGGGCCTGGGCTGCGCCCAGCAGGGCGGGCGAGCGTTCGTCGGAATAGCTGACGACGGCGCCGGCATCCAGCCCCGCCGTGACCTCGATGCGACTGGTGAGCCGGTCTCCCACCCTCACCTCGGACGGAGTCACGGTGCGCCGCGCCTCGGGCGGCCGCGCGCCGAGGGTGAGCAGCAACCAGCTGGCGACCGGCAGCGACAGCACGAACAGCCCGGGCCAGATCAGGTCGCGCTGCCCGGTGAGCCACGCCACCGTCAGCCACACCAGCCCGCCCAGGGCGGTCACCCAGCCCTGCCGGGTGGGGACCGGCAGGAGCGGGCCGCGCCAGCGGCGTCCGCCGTCGGCGACCCTGGGTGACGGGGTGGTCATGATCGGGTCAGCTGCGCCGCTGGGGCAGTGGGACGGCGGCCACCGCCTGCTCCACCACGTCCGCCACGCTGCGGCGGCCGAGCTGGGCCTCGTGGCTCAGCATCACCCGGTGGGCCAGGGTCGGCACGGCGAGGGCCTGGATGTCGTCCGGGGTGACGTAGTTGCGTCCATCGACCGCGGCCTGGGCCTTGGCCGCGCGCAGCAGTTGCAGGCTGGCCCGTGGCGAGGCGCCCAGTCGGATGTCGCCGGAATCCCGGGTGCTGGCGACCAGCGCCACCAGGTAGTCCTTCACCGCGCGATGGACGAAGACCCGCCGGGTGACGGAGATGCACCGCTGCACGGCCGCGGCGTCGGTGACGGGGGAGAGCTGCTCCAGCGGCTCGGCCTCGCCGTGGTGATCCAGCATCGCGACCTCGGCGGTGGCGCTGGGGTAGCCCAGATCGAGGCGCAGGCCGAACCGGTCGCGCTGCGCCTCCGGCAGCGGATAGGTACCCTCCATCTCGACCGGATTCTGGGTGGCCACCACCACGAACGGCCGCGGGAGCGGGTGGGTGGTGCCGTCCACGGTCACCCGGCGCTCCTCCATCGCCTCGAGCAGAGCCGACTGGGTCTTGGGTGACGCGCGGTTGATCTCGTCCGCGATCACCACGTTGGCGAACACCCCGCCGGCCTTGAACTCGAACTCCCTGGAGTGCTGGTTGAACACCGCCACGCCGGTGATGTCGCTGGGCAGCAGATCGGGCGTGAACTGGATCCGGCTGGCCTTGGCGTCGATCGAACGCGCCAGCGCCCGGGCCAGCATCGTCTTGCCGACGCCGGGCACGTCCTCGATCAACAGGTGGGCCTCGGCCAGCAGGGCGGTGATGGTGAGCCGGATGACGTCGTCCTTGCCGTCGATCACCTGCCCCACCGCCTCGCCGATGGCGGTTGCCGTCGCCTGGACGGTCCGTACCTCGCTCACCGACGCGACGCCAGCCTCCATCGCCACTCCTCCCGCTCGACCGTCCCCACCCTACGCGACCGGACCAGTGGTGTCCGGACGGAATTCCTGGCCGGCGCTCTTGCCCTTGGTGGTGCAATGTGGAGTATTGTGGTGTGAAGTGGAGCAGAGCGGAGGAGGAACGCCATGTATCTGGGCACCTTCACGCAGAAGCTCGACGACAAGGGGAGGCTCTTCCTGCCCGCCAAGTTCCGCGAGCAACTGCGCAAGGGCCTGGTGATCACCCGGCAGCAGGAGCGGTGCCTGGCGATCTGGCCGGCCGACGTCTTCGCGGCGGAGGTCGAACGGGCAGCGGCTGGGCCGTCCACGTCGCAGCGGATCCGGGAGTACCAGCGGATGGTGGCTTCCGGGGCCTCGGACGAATCCCCTGACAACCAGGGCCGGGTGACGGTGCCACCGGCACTGCGCGGCTACGCGGGCCTGGTGAAGGACATCGTGGTGATCGGGGCGATCAACCGCCTCGAGGTGTGGGACCAGGCGAAGTGGGCGGAGTACTCGGCCGCGCAGGAGGAGGCATTCGCGGATCTGGACGAGGACAGCGAGTAGGAGGAGGCCCGTGCGACGCGGCTTCAACCCGAGGGGAAACCCCTGGCGCACCTTCCCCGGTGCCAGGCGGGACCCCCGGGTTGAAACCGGGACGCACGAGCCGTCAGGGCAAGGCAGGTGGAAATGGGCGTTGAGGTGGTGAACCCCACGCACGTTCCGGTGATGCGCGCCCGGATCGTCGAACTGCTCGCCCCGGCGCTGACGCGTCCCGATGCGGTCTACGTCGACGGAACCCTCGGCCTGGCCGGTCATGCGTCGGCGATCCTCGACCACTGCCCCCAGGCCCGGCTGATCGGCATCGACCGGGATGCGGCCGCCCTCGACCTGGCCGCGGCCCGGCTGGCCGGCTTCGGCGATCGGGTGCGGCTCTACCACGCCGCCTACCACGAGCTGCCTCAGGTGCTGGACGAGGACGGCACGACCGCCGTCGACGCGATCTGCCTGGATCTGGGGCTCTCCTCGCTGCAGATCGACACCGCCGAGCGGGGCTTCGCCTACGCCGCGGACGCGCCGCTGGACATGCGGATGGACACCACCCAGGAGCTGACCGCAGCCGACCTGGTGAACACGGCCACGGCCGGCGAACTCACCCGCTGGCTGCGGGAGTACGGCGACGAGCAGTTCGCCGACCGGATCGCCCGCCGGATCGTCGCCGTCCGCGCCGAGGGGCCGATCCGGACCTCTCCGGAACTGGTGGCGATCGTGACCGACGCGATCCCGACAGCGGCGCGGCATGCGCGCTCCGGGCACCCGGCCAAGCGGACCTTCCAGGCCCTGCGGATCGCGGTCAACGCCGAACTCGACTCCCTGGCCGGCGTCCTGCCCGCCGCGCTGGATGCTCTCGCGCCCGGTGGACGGATCGCCGTGCTGGCCTACCACTCGGGCGAGGACCGGCTGGTCAAGCGGCAGTTCGCCCAAGCCTGCGCGGATCGGGTGCCGCCGGGCCTGCCGGCCGTACCGGACGCCCTCAAGGCGAAGTTCCGGCCGCTCACCCGGGGCGCGGAGCGTCCCGGCCCGGACGAGATCACCGACAACCCGCGGGCGGCCTCGGCCCGGCTGCGGGCCGTCGCGCGCAACCAGGAGGTGGCCGCATGACGGCTCTGCTCGCCCCGAAACCGGATCGTCAGCTCGGCAGCCGTCCCCGGCTGCGGCCGGTGGCGGCGCCGCGGCGTCAGCTGCGCCGCGCGGGGTTCGTCGCCGTGGTCGCGGCCATTCTCGGGATCGGCATGGTCGGGGTGCTGATCCTCACCACCGTGCTGCAGGATCAGGCGTTCGAGGTGCAACGCCGTCAGTCGACCGCGAACGCCCTGGCCAACGAACTCTCCGATCTGGAGGCGGAGGTCACCCAGGCCCGGTCGATGCAGAGCCTGGCGGTGGCCGCGCAGAAGCTCGGGATGAAGCCCAACCCGAACCCCGTGCAACTGCGGCTCACCGACGGCAAGCTGGTCGGCGAGCCGTCCAAGGTGCTGGGTGGGGAGGTGCCCAGCGTCCGCTACATCACCGAGGAGCAGGCGGAACGGGAACTCGAGGCGCGCCACGTGGCCGAGGCCAAGCGCAAGGCCGAGGCGGAGGCGAAGAAGAAGGCCGAGGCCGAGAAGAAGGCCGAGGCCAAGCGGAAGGCGGAGGCGAAGAAGCAGGCTGAGGCCAAGAAGCAGGCCGACGCCGCCGGGGCCGCAGCCGCCGGGGGTGACCAGTGACCCGCCCCCTCGACCGGTTCTTCTACGGCAAGCCGCCCGCGAAGTCGTCCGCCCCGAAGCCGGCCGCGCGCAAGGCCGCCGCGGCGAAGCCCGCGCCGCCGAAGCCCGCGAAGTCCGCGGCCGCGCCGAAGCCGGCGGTAAGCCGGCCGCGCACCGCTCGTCCCGGCCCGCGCCGGTGGCAGCACCTGCCGCTGGCGCCCACGACCGGCCGGCTGCGGGTGATGCTGATCGTGGTCGCCGCGGTCTTCTCGCTGGCCGCCGGACGCGCCGTCCAGGTTCAGGCGCTGGACGCCGATGCCGTCGCCGCCGAGGCCGCCAAGGAGATCACGGTCTCGCGAACCCTTCCCGCCTTCCGCGGTGAGATCACCGACCGTGACGGCGAGGTGCTGGCGTTCACCGAGGCGACCGTCACCGTGATCGCCGACCCCGACATGATCCGCACCAACGGCAAGTTCGACGAGCGGATGACCAGCCGGGATCAGGAGGTCGCCGCCACCGCCCCGCAGCAGATCGCCGATCTGATGGTCACCCATCTCGGCGGTGTGGTGGACGACTACCTGCCCAGGCTGACGGTGCCCGACAAGCGCTACTCCATCGTCGCCCGCAACGTCTCGGCGGCCAGCTACAGCCGGCTGGCCGCGGCGATGAAGGAGGCCGGCCTGATCGGCCTGCACCGTGAGAGCGCCCCGACGCGTCGCTATCCCAACGGGCTGGTCGCAGCGAACATCGTCGGCTACGTCAACAAGGAGGGCAAGGCCTCCGGCGGGCTGGAGCTGGCGCTGGACTCGGTGCTCTCCGGCGTCGACGGGCAGGAGTTCTACGAGACCTCGCCGAACGGGAAGATCCCGCTGGGGGAGAGCGAGCTGGTGCCGGCCCAGAACGGCCGCGACGTCCGGCTGACGATCGACCTCGGCCTGCAGTGGCAGGCCGAGCAGATCATCGCCGATCGCGTGCGGGTCGCCGAGGCGCGCTCCGGCACCGCGGTGGTGCTCAACGTCAAGACCGGTGAGGTGCTGGCGCTGGCCAACTTCCCCTCCTACGACCCGGGTGACTACGGCTCCTATGATCCCGACGACCTGGGCAACCGGGCGGTCACCGACGTCTACGAGCCGGGCAGCGTGCAGAAGGTGCTCACCTTCGCCGCGATGCTCGATTCGGGCACGATCCGGCCGACCGACGTGCTGGAGGTGCCCGGCAAGATCAAGTCGGGCAACAACTGGGTCGCCGACGCCTGGAACCACGGCACCGAGGAGTACTACGCCCGCGGCGTGCTTGCCAAGTCGTCCAATGTCGGCACCATCATCCTGGCCCGCAAGATGAAGAAGGCCGACCTGCAGGCCTACTTGAAGTCCTTCGGGCTGGGCACCAAGACCGGCATCGGCCTGCCCGGCGAATCGGCCGGAATCCTGCCGGGGCCGGATATGCCCGACTACTCCCGCGACGGCCTGGCCTTCGGCGGCAGCGCGGTCGCGGTGACCGCCATCCAGGAGGCCGCGGCGGTGGCCAGCGTGGTGAACGGCGGCATCTACAATCCGCCGCGGATCATCGCCTCCACCGTGAACGCCGACGGTGTGGTCGAGGAGCCCGAGGCGGCGGAGCCGCGCCGGGTGATCTCGCCCGAGGCCTCGAAAGAGGTGGTCTCGATGATGGAGGCCATGGTCACCAACAACTCCGCCGGCACCTTCGTGGTGGAGGGCTACCGCACGGGCGCCAAGACCGGTACCTCGCAGAAGATCGACGCCAAGACCGGCGGGCGCAGCGGCGGCATCGTCGGCTCGACCATCGGCGTCGGCCCGGTCGAGGATCCGCAGATCCTGGTCTACGTGGTGGTCGACAACCCCAAGCGCGGCTCCTTCGGTGGCAGCGTGGCGGGCCCGGCCTACCAGGACATCATGCAGGTGGCCCTGGCCAGGTATGGTGTGGCACCGTCGAAGTCGAAGCCACCCAAACTGCCCGTCACACCCTGAGACCCGCCATGACCGAACCCGCCGCCCCACTGCGCCCGCGGCATACCGGCGCGCTGGCCCTGGGCGACCTGATCCCGCCGGCCGGCGGGCAGACCCCGATCAGCGGCGTGTCGGCCGACTCCCGCCGGGTTCTTCCAGGCGATCTCTATGTCGCGCTGCCGGGGCTGACCACCCACGGCGCCCGGTTCTCCGACGCGGCGATCGCGGCCGGAGCGGCTGCGATCCTCACCGATGCCGACGGTGCCGAGCTGCTCGGCGGATCACCTGCCGTGCCGGTCGTGGTGGTGGCCGACCCGCGCGGCGAGCTTGCCCGGCTGGCCTCGGAGGTCTACGGCAGACCGAGCGAGGAACTGCTGATGCTGGGGATCACCGGCACCGCCGGCAAGACCAGCACCGTCTACCTGCTCGAAGCCGGCCTGGCCGCAGCGGGTCTCGCGGTGGGCACCATAGGGACGATCGGCTTCCGGCTGCGCGGGGAGGCGCTGCCGGCCGTCCGTTCCACCGTCACGACGCCCGAATCGCCCGATCTGCAGGCGTTGCTGGCCGTCATGCGCGAGCGCGGGGCGCAGGCCGTGGCGATGGAGGTCTCCTCGCACGCGCTCGCCCTGCACCGGGTGGACGCCATCGCCTTCGACGTGGCCGGATTCACCAACCTCGGCCACGATCACCTCGACTTCCACCGGGATCAGGAGAGCTACTACCGGGCCAAGGCCGCGCTCTTCCTGGGCGGCCGCGCCCGCCGTGCCGTGATCAACACCGACGACCCGTGGGGGCGGCGGCTGACCGGCGAACTGCGGGCTGAGGGTCGCGCGACGGTGGTCACCACCGGCGGCCCCGAGGCTGATTACCGGATCGTCGCCCACCGGGTGCAGGACGACGGCAGCAGCCGGGTGCGCATGGCCGCGCCGTCCGGCGAAGCCGAGTTCACCCTCGGGCTGGTGGGCAGGTTCAACCTCGCCAATGCGCTCACCGCGGCAGCCATGATCGACCAGGCCGGTGTCGAACTGGACGCCGCGCTGGCCGGCTTCGCGACGGCGTCCATTCCGGGCCGGATGGAGCGGGTGCCGCTGCCGGGCGTCACACCCAACGTGGTCGTCGACTTCGCCCACACCCCCGAGGAGGTGGCGGCCGCGCTGGCCGCCCTGCCCGAGGCCCGCACCCTGGTGGTGCTGGGCTGCGGCGGCGATCGGGATGCCGCCAAGCGCGGGCCGATGGGTGCCGCCGCCGCGCGGGGAGCGCAGGTGGTGGTGGTGACCGACGACAACCCCCGCAGCGAGGATCCGGCGCTGATCCGGCAGGCGGTGCTGGCCGGCGCGCACGCCGAGGCCGAGACGACCGGCGCGCTCGTCCTGGACGGCGGCGACCGGCGGAGCGCGATCCGGACGGCGCTGGCGCAGGCCGCGCCGGGGGACTGGGTGGCCATCCTCGGCAAGGGCCACGAAAGCGGCCAGGAGATCGCCGGGGTGATCACCCCCTTCGACGACGTCGCGGTGGTGGGCGAGGCCTGGGCGTCGTTGCATGCGACGATCGGAGCCGGGCCCGACAAAGCACCGTCCGGAGAGGAGCCCAGCCATGGATAGGCTCGCCGCGGCCGAGTTGGCCGAGCTGGCCGGAGCGCGTCTGCTGGGGGATTCCGCCGCCCTGGTCGGTCCGGAGGTGGTGATCGATTCCCGTCAGGCCGCGCCGGGTGCGCTGTTCGTGGCCCTGCCCGGTGAGCACGTGGACGGCCATGACTTCGCCTCTACCGCTGTAGAACAGGGGGCGGCGGCCGTCCTGGTCGCCCGCGAGCTGTCCCTCCCCGTCCCGCAGCTCGTGGTGCCCGATGCCCTGGCCGGGCTGACCGCGCTGGCCACCGGGCTGGTGCAGCGGGCCAAAGCCGGCGGACTCAAGGTGGTGGGCATCACGGGCTCCTCCGGCAAGACCAGCACCAAGGATCTGGTCGCCGCGGTGCTCGGTGCGGCAGGCCCGGTGGTCGCGCCGCTCGGCTCGTTCAACAACGAGGTCGGGGTGCCGCTGACCGCCACCGGCGTGACGGCCGGCACCCGCTACCTCGTCTCGGAGATGGGCGCGCGAGCGGTGGGGGACGTCGCCGCGCTGTGCCGGATCACCCCGCCCGACGTCGGCGTGGTGATCAACGTCGGTCAGGCCCACCTGGGCGAGTTCGGCTCGGTGGCGGCGATCGCCCGCGCCAAGGGCGAACTGGTCGAATCCCTGGACGCCGGCGGCTGGGCGGTGCTGAACGCCGAGGATCCGCACGTGGCCGCCATGGCGGATCGCACCACCGCCCGGATCGCGCTTTTCGGCGTCGCCGGCGAACCGGCCGGAGGCGATCTCCGGGTCTGGGCCGAGCAGGTCGGCGCGGATTCCCGGCAGCGCCACCACTTCGTCCTGGTCAGCGGTGCCGGTACCGCGCCCGTGTCGCTGCGGGCGGCCGGTCGTCACCAGATCGGCAACGCCCTCGCGGCAGCGGCGACCGGGCTCGCCCTCGGCCTGGAACTCCCGGCGATCGCCGCCTCGCTCACCGCCGCCGAACCAGCCTCCCGGTGGCGGATGGAACTCACCGAACGCGGCGACGGGCTGCTGGTGGTCAACGACGCCTACAACGCCAACCCCGACTCGATGGCTGCCGCGCTGCGGGCGCTGGCCGGGCTGCGCCGTCCCTCCGGCAGGCTGGTGGCCGTGCTGGGCGACATGCTGGAGCTCGGGGACGCATCGGAATCGGCCCATGTCGCGATCGGCGAACTGGCCGGCCGGCTCGGTGTCGATCGGGTGATCGCGGTGGGCGGCTACGCCGAGGCGATCGCCACCGGGGCCCGCCGGCAGGGCTGCGCCGCCGAGGTGGCGGTCGACCGGCAGGCGGCCGTCGTGGCAGCCTCAGCCGTGGTTTCGTCCACCGATGTGGTGCTGGTGAAGGCCTCCAGGGGGCTAGCGTTGGAGTCCGTCGCTGCACAGCTGCTAGCCGAAGGGGAGAAGCCGTGGGCATGAGGACGGTGCTGTTCGCCGGTGGCGTGGCCATGCTGCTGGCGCTGCTGGGCACCCGCTACATGATCCGGTTCCTGGTCAACCGGCAGTACGGCCAGTTCATCCGGGACGACGGTCCCACGACCCATCACACCAAGCGCGGCACGCCGACGATGGGCGGGATCGTGATCATCGCGGCCGTCGTGATCGGCTACGCGGTCGCCCACCTGGCGACCTGGACGCCGCCGACCGCCAGTGCGCTGCTGGTGCTGGGGCTGGTCACCGCCCTGGGCGGGGTCGGCTTCCTGGACGACTGGATCAAGATCTCCCGCGCCCGTTCGCTCGGCCTGCACTCCACCGCCAAGCTGGCGCTGCAGACCACGATCGCGATCGTCTTCGGCGTGCTGGCGTTCACGTTCCCCGACGAGCGCGGTCTCACCCCGGCCAGTCCGGCGATCTCCTTCCTGCGCGACATCAACTGGCTCCACCTGCCGGTCTGGCTGGCGGTGATCTGGATCGTGCTGATCATCTCGTCGTGGTCGAACGCCGCCAACCTCACCGACGGG
This sequence comes from Actinomycetota bacterium, assembly GCA_020161795.1. Classification (GTDB taxonomy): domain Bacteria; phylum Actinomycetota; class Actinomycetes; order Propionibacteriales; family Propionibacteriaceae; genus Propionicimonas. The sequence goes on from JAIUOR010000028.1 coordinate 216,770, forward strand.
CTGGACGGGCTGGCCTCCGGCGCGGCCACCATGGTCTTCGCCGCCTACACCCTCATCAACGTCTGGCAGTACAACCAGTCCTGCGCCTGGGGCGATGCCGGCCCGCGCTGCTACGAGGTGCGCGATCCGATCGACCTGGCCGCGGTGGCGATGGCCCTGGCGGCGGCCTGCTTCGGCTTCCTGTGGTGGAACGCCTCCCCGGCCAAGATCTTCATGGGCGACACCGGCTCGCTCGCGATCGGCGGCGGCCTGGCCGCGCTGTCGATCTTCACCCGTACCGAACTGCTGACGCTGATCGTCGGCGGCCTGTTCTTCATCATCACCATGTCGGTCGTGCTCCAGGTCGGCTACTTCAAGCTCACCAAGGGCAAACGGCTGTTCAAGATGGCGCCGCTGCAGCACCACTTCGAGTTGCTGGGCTGGTCCGAGGTCACCATCACGATCCGGTTCTGGATCATCTGCGGCGTCTTCGTGGCCTTCGGGGTCGGGTTGTTCTACGCCGAATGGGTCGTCGGCCAGTGAAGCCCTGGCTGGCCACCGCCGACCGGCTGTCACCCTGGCCGCAGGCCACGGTGGTCGTTGCCGGCCTCGGCACCTCCGGGTTCGCCGCCGCCGACGGGCTGCTCGACCTCGGCGCGCGGGTGATCGTGCTGGACGAGTCCGAGACCTCCGGCAATCGTGAGAAGGCGACCCTACTGGAGATGCTGGACGCCGAGGTGCGGCTCGGCCCAGGGTCGACCGCGACCCTGCCCGAGGACGCCGACCTGGTCGTCACCTCACCGGGCTGGCGGCCATCCGCCCCGCTGCTGCGGCAGGCGGACCTCCGCGGCATCCCGATCTGGGGCGAGGTGGAACTGGCCTGGCGGATGAGCCTGCCGGATCGCGCCGTCCCCTGGCTGGCGGTGACCGGCACCAACGGCAAGACCACCACCGTCTCGATGCTGGAGTCGATGCTCACCGCGGCCGGGCTGACCACTTCGGCGGTGGGCAACATCGGTCGTCCGATCGTCGAGGCTGTCCTGGACGAGGTGGCCTACGACGTGCTGGCCGTCGAGCTCTCCAGCTTCCAGCTGCACTGGACGAACTCGCTCTCGCTGCACTCCGCGGCGGTGCTCAACCTCGCCCCCGATCACCTGGAGTGGCACCGGGATCCCGCCGGCTGGCCGGACGGCGTCACCGACCCGATGGCGGCCTACGCCGCCGACAAGGCGCGGATCTACGAGCGCGTCCGGCACTCCTGCGTCTACAACGTCGCCGACCCGGCCACCGAGCGCATGGTCGAGGAGGCGGAGGTGATCGAGGGCGCCCGCGCGATCGGCTTCACCCTCGGCATCCCCGCGCCGTCCATGCTGGGCGTGGTGGACGACCTGCTGGTCGACCGGGCCTTCATCGCGCAGCGGCGCGACTCGGCGGTCGAACTGGCCAAGGTCGCCGATGTGGTGCCGGCCGCCCCGCACAATGTCGCCAATGCGCTGGCCGCGGCCGCGCTGGCCCGCTCCTACGGTGTGCCCCCGCAGGCGGTGGCCGAAGGGCTCAAACGGCTGCGACTCGGCGACCACCGCATCCAGCAGGTCGCCGAGCGCGCCGGCGTCCGCTACATCGACGACTCCAAGGCCACCAACCCCCATGCCGCCGCAGCCTCCCTGGCCGCCTTCGACGACGTGGTGTGGATCGCCGGGGGACAGGCCAAGGGCACCAGCTTCGACGACCTGGTGGAGCGCTTCGCCGGCAGGCTGCGGGCGGTGGCCCTGCTGGGCGTCGACCGGCAGGTGATCGCCGACGCGTTGGCCCGACACGCCCCCGATGTCCCGGTATTCGTTACCGATGCCACCGATGATGGGGCGATGCAGCAGTTGGTGGCGTGGGCGGCGAACCGGGCGAACCCCGGCGATGTGGTGCTGCTCGCCCCCGGCTGCGCCAGCAAGGACATGTACCCCGACTACGCGGCCCGCGGCGAGGCTTTCGCCGCGGCTGTGGCCGCCCTGGAGACCTGAGAGGAGGCCCGAGCCAGTGGCGATCCTTACTTCCCCTTCAACGGATCGCCGCGGGCAGTCGCCGAAGATCGGTCCTGGCACCGAACGCCGGCGCAGTCTCGTGGTCGAATGGCTGGCGCACCCGCAGGCCAGCTTCTATCTGGTGCTGGCACCCGCCCTGTTGCTGTTGCTGCTCGGCGGCGTCATGGTGCTGTCGGCCTCCAGCGTCTACGCCCAGGTGCAGTTCGATGACACCTACTACTTCGTCAAGCGCCACCTCGTCTTCCTCGTGCTGGGCGGCGCTGCGGCCTGGTTCCTGGCCAGCAGCTCGATCTCGCGGCTGAAGGTTCTCGGCTGGCTGGCGGTCGTCGGTGCCGCCGGGCTGCAGATCCTGACCTTCACCCCGATGGGGTGGGCGAAGAACGGTAACCGCAACTGGGTGGATCTGGGCGTCCTGGGCCGCATCCAGCCCTCGGAGTTCGCCAAGCTCGCGATCGTGCTGTGGGGAGCCGACCTGCTGGCCCGCAAGTACGACCTGCTGCACCGGCCCAAGCACCTCTTCTTCCCGTTCGTCCCGGTCGCCGCTGTGCTGATCGGCCTGGTCGTGCTGCAGCGCGACCTGGGTACCGGCATGGTGCTGGGCGCGATCGTCCTGGCCGTGCTGTGGTTCGTGGGAGCCTCGTGGAAGGTGCTCGGGTCGATCCTGGCCGTGGTGGCCGCGGCCATCGGCGCGCTGGTCATCAACTCCGGGCACCGGGTGGACCGGATCCTGGGCTTCCTGAACCCCGACATCGATCCGCTCGGCGTCAACCACCAGCCGATCAAGGGCATGTTCGCGCTCGCCTCGGGCGGCTGGTGGGGGCTCGGTCTCGGCGCCAGCCGGCAGAAGTGGGGGGGTCTGGTGGAGTCCCACACCGACTACATGCTGGCGGTGATCGGCGAGGAACTCGGCCTGGTCGGCACCCTGTCGGTGCTGGCGCTGTTCGCCGTGCTCGGCTACGCCGGCTTCCGGATCGCGATGCGCTCCGACATCCTGTTCTGCCGGTTCGCCGCCGCGGGCGTGACCTCCTGGCTGATGATCCAGGCGCTGCTCAACATCGCCGTGGTGCTGCGGATGGTGCCGGTGATCGGCGTCCCGCTGCCGCTGCTCTCCTACGGTGGCTCGGCGTTGATCGCGAACCTGTGCGCGGTGGGAATCCTGCTGGCCTGCGCGCGGCTGGAACCGCAGGCGCGCGCGCTGACCGGGCGGCGCAAGCGCCGCCGCGCCACCCGGGTGACCGCCGTGGTCGGCGGTCGCAGGTAGCCTGTCGGGCGTGAATATCGTCCTCGCGGGCGGCGGAACGGCCGGTCACACCTCGCCGCTGATCGCCACCGCCCAGCAGCTCACCCGGCTCGCGCCGGACTCGTCGTTGTTGTGCGTCGGCACGCCCCGCGGCCTGGAGACCCGGGTGATTCCCGAGGCCGGGCTGGAGCTGGCCCTGATCCCCCCGGTGCCGCTGCCGCGCCGTCCGACCGTCGATCTCCTCAAGGTTCCCGGCCGGCTGTGGGGCGCGGTCCGCCGCTCGGGGGAGTTGCTGCGACAGCATCGCGCCGAGGTCGTGGTGGGCTTCGGCGGCTACGTGTCGCTACCGGTCTATCTGGCCGCCAGGCGGGCGAGGCTGCCGATCGTGCTGCACGAGCAGAACGCCGTGCCGGGGCTGGCCAACCGGATCGCCGCCCGCTTCGCCGCGCACGTGGCCGTCTCCTTCCCCGACACCGCGCTGCCGCGCGCCGAGTACCTCGGGCTGCCGGTGCGCGAGGCGATCGCCGGGCTGGATCGTGCCGCCGCGGCGCCCGCCGCCAGGGCGGCCTACGACCTGCCGGCCGGTCTTCCGGTGCTGCTGGTCAGCGGCGGTTCCCAGGGGGCGCGCTCGATCAACACCGCTCTGGCCGGGGCGGTGGACGAGCTCCTGGCGGCCGGCGTCAGCGTGCTGCACGTGCTGGGGCAGGCCAACTTCACCGACGACCTGGTGGCGCGCACCCACGCCGGCACCGGCGCGGCCTACCGTCCGCTGGCCTACGTGGACCGGATGGAACAGGCCTACGCCGCCGCCGACCTGATGCTGGGACGTTCCGGCGCCGGCACGGTCATGGAGACCGCCATGGTGGGTCTGCCGACGGTCTTCGTCCCGCTGCCCCACGGCAATGGCGAGCAGGCCCGCAATGCCGGCTTCCTGGTCGAGGCCGGAGCCGGGGTGCTGGTGCCCGATGCCGACCTGAGCCCGGGGCTGCTGGCCGCCACGGTGCTGGGGCTGGCGCACGACCCCGACCGCCTGGCGGCGATGTCGCGGCGGTGCCGCGAACTGGTTCCGTCCGGGGCTGCCGAGGCGCTGGCCCGCATCGTGCTGGGTGCCGGGAAGGAGGGCTGACGTGCCGCTGGTCGCTCCGGTTCCGCTGCTGCCCGCCGCCGAGTTGGGCAGCGTCCACTTCATCGCCATCGGGGGCGCCGGAATGAGCGCGATAGCAGCCCTCTACGCCGACCTCGGCATCGCCGTCTCCGGCAGCGACCAGGCCGATTCCGCAGCCCTGCGAGAGCTGCAGGCCAGGGGAGTCGTGGCCCACCTCGGCCACGACGTCGCCCACCTGGGCGATGCCACGACGGTGGTCGTCTCGTCGGCGGTGCGGGAATCGAACGTCGAGCTGGCCGAGGCCCGTCGGCGTGGCCTGCGGATCTGGCATCGCAGCGCGGCACTGGGCGCCCTGATGCTGGGACGGACCGGCGTGGCGGTGACCGGCACCCACGGCAAGACCACGACCAGCGCCATGGCGGCGGTGCTGCTGGCCGAGAGCGGCGCCGACCCGTCGTACGTCATCGGCTCACCTCTGGCGGCAGGCGGCCGTAGCTCCCATCTCGGCGGCGGCGAGGCCTTCGTGATCGAGGCCGACGAATCCGACGGCTCCTTCCTGCAGTACCCGGCGCAGATCGTGGTGGTCACCAACATCGAGGCCGACCACCTCGACAACTGGGGCACGGCGGCGGCCTATGCCGACGGCTTCCGGAGGCTCGCCCTGCAGCCGTCGGTGCACACCGTGATACTGGACGCCGACGATCCCGGCACCCGTTCGCTGGCCGACGAGCTCGCCGGTTCGGGGAAGCGGATCGTGCGGGTGGGGGAGTCGGAGTCGGCGGACGTGAGGATCTCCGAGCTCGGCTTCGCCGGCGCCGCCGGACACGCCGTGCTGCAGGCCGACGGCGACGTCGGGCCGCTCGAACTCGCCGTCCCGGGCCGCTACAACCTGCACAACGCCGCGCTGGCCTACGCGGTGGGACGAGCGCTGGGGGTGGACGGTAGCCGGCTGCGCGCCGCCGCGGCGGCCTTCAACGGCACCCACCGCCGGTTCCAGCAGGTAGCCGAGGTCGGCGGCGTGACCGTCGTCGACGACTACGCCCATCACCCCACCGAGGTGGTCGCCACCCTGACCGCCGCCCGGGTCTACGCCGGCCAGCGGCGGGTGGTCGCCTGCTTCCAGCCGCATCTGTTCACCCGCACCCGCGACTTCGCCGACCGGTTCGGACGGGCACTGGCGCTGGCCGACGAGGTTGTCGTGCTGGGCATCTATCCGGCCCGGGAGGATCCGATCCCGGGCGTCACCGGCGCGCTGGTCGCCGATGCCACGCGCGAACTGCTTGGCCCGGCGCGGGTGCGCTACGTCGAAGCCCTCGCCGACGCTCCCGCGGCCCTGGCAGCCCTGGTTGTTCCGGGCGACCTCATCGTGACCCTTGGCGCCGGTGACGTCACCGTGGTGGGCCCGGAGCTGGCCCGGCTGCTGGAGGCCGGCCGGTGAGCCCAGCGCCGCCCCTCGACGCGACCGTCCGGCTCTCCCTGCGCCGGCGCAAGGACCGTCGCCGGCGCTGGCTGCGCTGGCTGGTGGCCGCCCTGGCGCTGGCCGCCGTCGCCGGCGCCGTCTACCTGGTGGCGTTCTCGCCGGTGCTGGCCGTGGCGCGAGTCGAGATCTCCGGAACCGACGTGGTGTCGAAGAAGGAGGTCACCCAGGCCGCCGCCGTTCCACTCGGGCTGCCACTGGTGCGGCTGGATGTGGCGGGGATCGCCGAGCGGGTGGCCGGCCTGCCACCCGTCGCTGAGGTCAGCGTCACCCGCGAGTGGCCCGACCAGGTGCGGATCGCGATCACCGAGCGGCAGCCGAAGCTGGCGATCCAGTCCGGCACCGGTTACCTGATCGCCGACGCGAGCGGCGTCGTCTTCGACACCGCCAAGTCGCTTCCCAAGGGGCTGGTGCGGCTCGAGGCCAGCACCCGGGAGCCGCAGACCCTGGCTGACGCGGGGGTGGTCTTCTCGTCGCTGAGCAAGCAGACCGCCGGCGAGGTCTCGACCATCGAGGTCAAGGGGCCGGACGCCATCACGCTGCGCCTGCGCTCGGGCATCCGCGTGTTCTGGGGCAGCGCCGAGCAGTCCGAGCTGAAGTCACAGGTGACCGACCTGTTGCTGGAGGGCGACGGCAAGGTCTTCGACGTCTCGGCTCCCACGCACCCCACCCGTCGTTAGCCGGGAAGCCCAACCCTGAACCACTACTTGAGGTACACGCCGAGGGACGCCTGGTTGCTTGGAGAACCCTCCGGCCGTCTCATAGCCTTTCGAGCGCCGAGCAGGATGGTCGTGCCTTCCCCTCCAACTGCTATTCCCGCCCCGGCACCAGATCTGGAACAGAAGGTGGGTTAATCCGGTGGCGACTGCATCACAGAACTACCTGGCGGTCATCAAGGTGGTCGGGGTCGGCGGGGGCGGTGTGAACGCCGTCAACCGCATGATCGAATCCGGCCTGCGCGGGGTCGAGTTCATCGCGGTCAACACCGACGCCCAGGCCCTGCTGATGAGCGACGCCGACGTCAAGCTCGACATCGGCCGTGACCTCACCCGTGGTCTCGGCGCGGGCGCCGACCCGGCGAAGGGACGCCAGGCCGCCGACGACCATGCCGACGAGATCGAAGAGGTGCTCAAGGGCGCCGACATGGTCTTCGTCACCGCCGGCGAGGGCGGCGGCACCGGCACCGGTGGCGCACCGGTCGTGGCTCGCGTCGCCCGCTCGCTGGGCGCGCTGACGATCGGCGTGGTGACCCGTCCGTTCTCCTTCGAGGGCAAGCGCCGCTCCACCCAGGCCGAGGACGGCATCGCCGCCCTGCGCGAAGAGGTCGACACCCTGATCGTCATCCCCAACGACAAGCTGCTGGAGATGACCGACCACCACGTGGCCATCCTGGACGCCTTCCGGCAGGCCGACCAGGTGCTGATGCAGGGCGTCTCCGGCATCACCGACCTGATCACCACCCCGGGTCTGATCAACGTCGACTTCGCAGACGTGAA
>JAIUOR010000029.1 GCA_020161795.1 Actinomycetota bacterium
GCTCAGCCTGATCGGCACCGCGCTCGGCCTGGTCGCCGGGCTCTGGCTGGGCTACGCCCTGGTGGCGGCGATGTCGGCGATCGGCTGGCAGATGCCCTACGCCTTCCCCTGGGACGGCCTGCTGGTCACCGTCGTCGTCGGCCTGGTCTTCGGGCTACTCGCCGCGCTCGGCCCCTCCCGCCAGGCCGCCCGGCTGAACGTGATCGAGGCCCTGCGCCAGGAGTAGCCGCAAAGTCGGGGCGGCCCGTGCAGCAAGTAACCCTGGCGCGCCATTGATTGGCCAGTTCACCCGCGGCCGCCGAACTCAACGAGCGCGCAACGGCTGGGGAGGGACTGCGGGGGGTGGGTGCTTGTTATCATGACGCGGTGTCGGTCTCAAGCCTGTCGGCGAGCGCACAGGGCTATCTGAAGGCGGTCTGGAGCCTGCAGGAGTGGTCTGACGTGCCGGTCACGGCGTCCGCGCTGGCGGCGAAGGTGGGTGTGAAGCTGCCGACGGTGTCGGACGCGGTGCGCAGGCTTGCCGAGCAGGGACTGTTAGAGCACACCCCTTATGGGGCGGTGACGTTGACCGAGCAGGGCCGCACCCATGCGCTGGCCATGGTGCGTCGGCATCGGTTGATCGAGGCCTTCTTGGTCAGCGCTCTGGGCTATCGCTGGGACGAGGTGCATGACGAAGCGGACATCCTGGAGCACGCGGTGTCCGATCTCATGGTGGACCGGATCGATCAGTTTCTTGGCTTCCCAGAGCGGGATCCTCACGGTGATCCGATCCCCGGTGCCGACGGACGAGTGGTGGAGATCCCGGAGGCGATCCTGCTTTCTCAGGTGCCGCCCGGGACGGTTGTGCGGGTGGAACGGATCTCTGATGCCGTGCCAGAGTTGCTGCTGTTCTTCGCCGATCACGGCATCGGGCTTGGGATCTTGTTGACGGTGCGGCCGGGAGCACCGTTCTCGGAGTCACTGGCTGTGCTGGTCGACGGGACAGCGGAACCGCTTGCCCTGGGCGGCCCGGCGACCGACGCGGTCTGGGTGACCCCGCTTGGCCCTGCCCCTGGTTCACCTTGACCGACCAGCGTGGCGGGACAGTGTCAGCGGATCAACGTCGTCCGGCTTGGCGAGGTGCTCAGCTCACTGGTAGCGGTTGCCGTCTGGCTGCCCGCCGACGGTGCCGGCGGTCGAGCCGCGTGCCGAGCAGCGTGAGCGTGAAGCAGAGCCCGCAGAAGACGGCCATTCCGGCACTGGTCGCTGCGTCCAGCGCATAGGCCAGCCAAAAGCCAGCCAGGGCACCTCCGGCGGCGATCCCGACGGTGAGGGCCAGCATGACCAGAAGCCGGCTGGCCAGCAGATGGGCGGTGGCCGCCGGCACCACTACCAGCGCCACGACCAGGATCGCACCGGCGGCATGGAAGGCTGCGGTCACGGTCAGGGACACCAGGAACATGAAGACGGTATCCAATCGCCGGACGCCGATCCCGAGCGACCTGGCGAACAGCGGGTCAAAGCTGGTAACCGTCAGCCGGGGATAGCAGGCGGCGATGAAAGTCAGGTTCAGCAGCAGCACGCCGAGCATCACGTAGAGGTAGGACGGCCCGATCGAGATCCCGGCGAGAGTGGCCTGGTCGAAGGCGGCCAGGTTGAGGTCGCCGACCAGCACCGCGTGGGTGTCGAGGTGGACGTTGGCGAAATTCAGGGTGACCAGGATCACCCCCACGCTGAACAAGGCGGGAAAGACCAGACCCTGGGGGGCGTCCCCGGTCACCAGCCCGCTGCGGCCGAGGTACTCGCTGCCCAGCACGACGACGAGCCCGGCGAGGGCGGCACCCAGGATCAACAGCGGCGAATCCAAGTCATGGGTGAAGAAGTAGCCGACCACGATTCCCGGCAGGACGGCGTGGCTGATCGCGTCCACCAGCATGGAGCCGCGTCGCAGCACGACGAAGACGCCGGGCAGAGCGCAGGCGACCGCGGTGACCACCGCGAGCAGCACGGTGCCGACCAGGAAGCTCATGCCGCTCCCGTCAATGATCCGAGTTCGTGTCGTAGCGCGGTCCGGGCACGGGCCCGGGCGAAGGCCCGGGCGAGAATGCCCCGCCTGGGCGCGCACAAGAGCGAGACCAGCAGGATCGCGAACAGAGTGAGCACGATCAACGGCCCGGTCGGCACCTTGCCCAGGGCGATCGACAGATAGGCGCCCACGCCGCTCCCGACGGCCCCGAACGCTGCCGCCACCGCTACCGTCCCGGGGAGGCTGCGGGTCCACTGCCTGGCGGCCGCCGGCGGGGTGACGACGAAGGCCACCATCAGCACCAGCCCGACCGCCTTCACCCCACTGACGGTGGCGATCGCGATGATGGTGAACATCAAGGTGTCGACCGCGCGGCCACTGAACCCCACCACCTGGGAGTGATCGGGGTCGAAGGTGCGCAGCGCGAACTCCTTCCAGAACGCGACCATGATCGCCAGCGCAACCCCGCCCACCACCAGGCTCGTGACTAGGTCGGCGACGGTGATCACCGAGGCATTGCCGAAGAGGTAGTCCTGAATGCCTCCCTTGCCGGGGAAAACGCCGTTGGCGATCACCCGCATCAGCAGCATGCCGACGCCGAAGAAGATCGTCAGCGTGATCGCCATCGCGGTGTCGATTCGGATCTTCGAACCGTGGGCGATGCCGTTGGCCGACCAGACGGCGGCGGTGCCGGCCAGCACAGCGCCCAGGATCAGTGCGGGCATGGCGCGTCCATCAGCCCCGATCGCGACCGCTACCAGGAAGGCCAGGAGTGTTCCCGGCAGCGCGGCGTGGGAGATCACGTCACTGATCAGCGACTGCTTGCGCAGGTAGGCGAAGCTGCCCAATGCGCCGGCCACCAGGCCGATCACCGCGGTACCGAAGAAGACCATCCGGTAGGTGTGGTCGCCGAAGAACTCGATCGGGCTCATCGCAGGAACCCGGAGTCGTCCGCGTCAGGCACCTCGTAGGCCTCCCGGATGTTCGCTCGGGTGAACGCCTCCGCCACCGACCCGGCGGCGATCACCCGCCGGTTCAGCAGGGTGACATGGTCGCAGTAGTCGGCCACGGTCGCCAGATCATGGTGCACGATCACCACCGTCCGGCCCTGTTCGCGCAGCCGATGAAGCACGCCGAGGATCGCCTGCTGGCTACGAGCGTCGATGCCCTGGAAGGGTTCGTCCATGAAGTACAGCTCGGGAGCCTGGGCGAGCGCGCGGGCGAGGAAGACCCGCTGTCGCTGGCCGCCGGAGAGTTCCCCGATCTGCTGTCCAGCCAACTCGGGGATACCGGTCTGTTCCAGCGCCACCAGGGCACGGTCGCGTTCGGGACGCCCGGGGCGTCGCAGCCAGCCCAACCCGCTGTAGGTGCCCATCGTCACGACGTCCAGCACCCGGGCGGGAAAGTCCCAGTCCACCGTGGTGGACTGCGGCATGTAGCCCACCTTCTGACGTACCGCCGCCAGCGGCTGGCCGAAGAACTCCGCGCCGCCGTTGAGTGGCCGCAGCAGTCCGAGCATGGCCTTGATCAGCGTCGACTTGCCGGCCCCGTTGGGCCCGACGATCCCCATCACGACACCGGTTGGGACGACGAGGTCCACCCCACGCAACACCGGGTCCACGCCATAGGCGAAGCTCAGATCGCGGGTACGGCAGGCAACGGGGCACACTGGGTGAACCGACGAGGGCGCGGCCCTCGGGCGATCGTCTGTTGCGGTCACGGCGTCCCCAGCGCTTCGGCCACCGCCCGGGCATTGTGGGCGAAGACGCCCAGATAGGTGTCGACGCCCGGTTCGGCACCGAGCGAGTCGGCGTAGAGCTCCTGACCGGAGACCTGCACGTCCCAACTGAGGGCACGCACGGCCTCCTTCAGGCTCGTGATCGCCTGCGGGTTGGCCTGGTTGTCCTGGAAGATCACCGGAACCTGCCGCTCGGCGATCAGCGCCGCCAACTGGCTCAGTTCCTGCGGACTGAGGGCGGCCTCCGTCGAGACGAAGTCGGTGGCGTGCACCTCAAGGCCGTAGGTCGCGCCGAAGTAGTTGAAGGCATCGTGACCGGTGATCAGGATACGGGATCCCTCTGGAATCGTCGCCAGCAGGCGCCTGGCCTCGGCGTCGGCTTCCTCGATCTTCAGCACGTAGGCGGCGGCATTCTCCCGATAGCCAGCGGCGTTCTCTGGATCGGCGTCGGCGAGCTTCGCGGCTACCCGTTCGACCACCATGGACCAGGCCGCAGGGCTGTTCCAGACATGCGGATCGTGCAGCGGGTTGCCCTGGTCGTCGGTCTCCGGCCAGTCCAGCAGCAGGTCGGCCGGAAGTTGGTCTCCCACCGCGAGTTGCCGCTCGCCCAGCGAGGTCAGTTGATCGATCATCTGCGCCTCCAGGTGCAGCCCGTTCCACAGCACCACATCGGCCGACTGGATCGCCTCGATGTCCTTGGTGGACGGCTGGTACGTATGCGGATCACCGCCCGGCCCCACCATGGTGGTGACCTGGGCATCGGGAGCGATGTTGGCGACCGCGTCCGCCAGGTAGCCGGTCGTGGCGTAGACCGTCAATGGCCTCTCCGCTGGACTCCCGGGATCGGCGGCCGCGGCGCAACCGACGAACAAGCAAGTGCCCACAGCAAGGGGGACCAGAACCCGAACAGGGGACCAATGAATCATCAAGCACCTCATCCACTCAACCAGGCCGGACTGTTGATAGTTAGGCTAGCCTAATTTTCATTATTAGCCATATCGAATATCTACCGGCGCTTCGCGACGACGGCGGCAGCTGACGCCCAGGCAGACGTAGAATCAGGGCGCCTGTGCGATCGCTCAGCTCAGGGTGCAGTAGTGCCCTGCGGTCGGTAGCGTCGCCTCGACCTGGCGAATGTTATTGACTAACATTTGTGGGGTGACTGAACTGGCAAGCCCTCGTGCGCTGCGTAGCCGTGCTCGGATTCTTGCTGCCGCGCTGGATCTGTTCGAGGAGCGGGGTTACCGGTCGACGACGGTGGCGCAGATCGCTGCTGCTGCCGGGGTGACGTCGATGACCTTCTTCCGGCATTTCCCGACGAAGGACTCGGTCCTCGTCACCGACCCTTACGATCCGTTGATCGCGGAGGCGATTGCCGCCCAGCCGCTCGACCTGCCCGCGCTGGAGAGGGTCCGCCGGGGTCTTCTTGCCGCGCTGGACGGGATCACCCCGGTGGAGGACGCGACCGCTCGGCGGCGGGTGGCGGTGGTCGCCGGTCTTCCTGAGTTGCGGGGCGCGTTGATGGCGTCCACGCAGGCCACCCAGGATGCGATCGTGGATCGGCTGGTCGGCCAGGGTGTTGATCGTCTCGATGCGGCCGTGGTGACCGCTGCCTGTCTGGGTGCGATTTCGGCCGCGCTGCTGGTCTGGCCCAGGCTGGGCGATGACGTCACGCTGGGGTCGCAGGTCCGTTACGCCCTGGGGCTGTTGGTGGCCGGTGAGGCGCGATGACGGCGCTGGAGCTTCACGGGGTCCGGCATGCGTTCGGTCGCCTGCGTGCGCTGGATGGCTTCGACCTTCGTGTCGCTGGCGGTGAGGTGGTGGCGCTGGTGGGCCTCAACGGTGCCGGCAAGACCACTGCGTTGCGGGTGCTGGCCGGCAGGCTGCGGCCCGATGCGGGTGTTGCGCGCGTTCTGGGTCACGATCCAGCGACCCTGCCGGCCGAGGCCGCCCAGAGCTTTGGGCAGTTGGTGGGCGCTCCACTGGTGTACCGCGAACTGACCGTGCGGGAGAACCTCGTGGCCGCCGCCCGGCTGCACGGACTGAGTCGTGCGCAAGCCATCGAGTCCGCGACGACTGCGGTGGAGCGGTTTGAGTTGGGGCGCTGGGCGGGCCGGGCGGCCGGCGGGCTGTCGTCCGGCAACAGCCAGCGGCTCGGTCTGGCCTGCGCGAGCCTGCATCGACCAACTGCGCTGATCCTCGATGAACCGACCAGCGCGCTGGACCCGGCAGGCGTCGTGATCGTGCGCGAGCTCGTCCGCTCTCTCGCCGACGACGGCGCGGGCGTGCTGGTCTCCAGCCACCACCTCGATGAGGTATCCCGGATCGCCGACCGCATCCTGGTGGCACACGCCGGCCGGATCGTCGGCCCCCTTGCCCCAGGAAGCGCGGAACTCGAGCAACAGTTCTTCGCCATGGTGCTGGCCGCCGACTCCTCCCCACGGGAGTCCGCATGAACTTGTCAGGCGCCGACACAAAGTTCAGGGGCGGATTCGGCGCGGCGTGGGGTTGGGAGCTGCTGAAACTGCGACGTTCGCTGGTTGCCCGGCTGATCACGCCCCTGCTGATCGGGTTGGTGCCACTGGCTTCGATCGGGGCTGTCGCCCTGGCACGGTCACCGGAACTACCAGGGACGGCAGCGGTGAAGTTCGCACCGTACGCCACCGGTGATCTCGCCGCCACCCACCTGCTGGTGGCCGGCCAACTGCTCTCCGTCGGGGTGCTGCTCGCCGGCGGATTCGCAGTGGCGTGGAGTTATGGACGCGAGTTCAGCGAGGGCACCGCCGGCGCCGTGACCGGGCTCGCTGCGCCCCGATGGACGATCGGGGTGGCGAAAGCCCTGATCATCGCGGTCTGGCTGACCGCCAGTGCGATCATCTCGCTCGCCCTCACACTGCTGCTATCGGCAGCCGTAGGTGGCCAACCAGGTGAGGAAGCCTGGCAGAACACCGTAACCGCGACGCTGGCCGCGCTGCTTGTCGTGGCCCTGGTGATGCCCTTCGCCTGCGTCGCCACGCTCACCCGCAGCCCGCTCGGCACCATCGGCGTGCTGATCGCGGTCGTGATGCTGACGCAGATCCTCGTCGTGCTCGGAGCCGGCAACTGGTTCCCCTACGCCGTGCCCTCCCTGCTCGCCGGCATGGGCGGACCCGACGCCGCCGACGCGCTCCAACCCTGGGCGCTGGCGACCACCGCCGCCCTGGCCCCCGTCGCCATCCTCACGGTGGCCCGGCAGTGGCGAACGCTCAACGATATCTAGACCGGCGCGGTCCTCACGACCGGCAGGCGTTCTCGATGCGGGTGATCGCGGCGGCGACGCCATCCTCGTCGCCGAGCGCCTCCCGGAACGCCGTCACAGCGGGCTGCCGGTCGATGGCGTCCTCGATCCCGTCGGCGAGGCTCTGTCCGGTGATCCGGTCCAGCGGCTCCGGCGCGATCCCGAGTCTGTGCAGACGCCTGGCCCAGAACAGCTGATCCTCGAAGGACGGGTTGGTGACCTGAGGCGCTCCGGCGGTCAACGCTGCCGCGATCGTGCTGATGCTGCCGTGGTGCACGACCGCGGCGACGTGCGGCATGACCGCCGGGAACGGCAGCTGATCGACCAGATACAGATCTTCCGCGACCAGGCCCGGCTCCAGTCCAGATCCCCGCGCGACCAACAAACCCCGGCGTCCGGCCAGGCCAAGGCCCGCGGCGATCGATCGCGCAAGCCGCTTCAACCCGGCGCCGTAGAGGTCGTCCAGGATCACCAGCACGGGCGGTGCGCCGCCGGTCAGAAACTCCCGCGCGTGCTGGGGCAACACCGCCGAGTCAGATGCGGGCAGGGTCCAGAAGCCCAGCGGATGGGCAGACGCCGGCCAATCCGCCGGCGCTGGCAGGAGATGGCGGCTCCACGCGCTCAGCACACCGTGCTCGGCAGCGAGCCGGGCAAAGCCAACCGGTTGCGGAGACAAGCCGAGGCGCTCGACACGCCACCGGGCGATGATCGAGCGCCACGGCCGCTGGATCGCGCCAGCCGTCTTCCAGGACCACCGATACAGGACACGCGGCGTCCACGATGGAGCCGTCGGCGCCGCGAACTCCGCGGTTGCCGGGGCGGCTGGAGTCAACTGGGCCGGCAACAGGGGAACACCCAGCTTCTCCGCGATCGCCGGCGCACCCAAAGCCCGTGGGCCGGCCACCACCACGTCCGGGTCAAGCCCGAGCAGCGGTCGAAGACTCTCCAACCACCGCCACAGACTGGATTCGGTCAGGTACGGGGTCCGTGGCGCTCCGACACCCGCGGCATCCAGTTGCTCCTGCAGAGTCAAGAGGGAATCGTCCAGTCCCGCGAACGGCACACCGCCAGCGCTGGCGAGCACCGAGAACCGCCCCGGTGCCGCAACCACGGCCCCATGACCAGCCGCTTGCAGACCCCCGGCCAGCGCCAGGAACGGCTCCACTTTCCCCCGACCGCCGACAGCGATCAGCAACGCCTTCATGACGCCCCGATACGGCTGATCTGCACGCGTACAGACGCGGGGCGCACCACGGGAGTGGGTGAAGCAAGCACGGGCACCTCCAGTGTCATGCGTGGATGCCCGCCTGCTGCGAGGCGCCCACTGCCGACCAGGCTTCCCGGCTCACCAGGCGCGAGTGTACCCCTGGACGCGGCGGCGGTTACAGGTCACCCCATTCCGGAACAAGGGCTACACTCGACTGCTGGTGAGCCGGGAAGCCTGGTCGGCGCAGCGCCCATCCACACGGTGGGTGCTTCCGATGACCCTGGAGGCCCCGTGGACACCTCGTCGATACTGACGCGGCTGAGCCGTTTCGTCACCCGTGAGAGCACCGGCGGGATCCTGCTGCTGGCGGCTGCCGCGATCGCGCTCATTCTGGCGAACTCGCCGCTGCAGGGGTTCTACGCCGAACTGTCGGCACTTCGGGTGGGCCCGGCAGCGCTCCATCTGGATCTGCCGTTGTCGGTATGGGCGGCGGACGGTTTGCTGGCGGTGTTCTTCTTCGTGGTCGGCGTCGAACTCAAACACGAACTCTTCGCCGGCAGCCTGCGACAACCGAAAGAAGCCGCGGTTCCGGTCTTCGCCGCCGTCGGTGGCATGGTCGTACCGGCTGCATTGTTCGTGGTGATGTTGTTCGGGCTGGGCGATCCGGGCGCGCTGCACGGCTGGGCCATCCCCACCGCCACCGACATCGCCTTCGCGCTCGCGGTGCTGGCGATCTTCGGACGCGGGCTGCCCCGCGCGCTGCGGACCTTCCTGCTCACCCTGGCAGTGGTGGACGACCTGCTGGCGATCATCGTGATCGCCGCCTTCTACACCGCCTCGATCCACCCGCTGTCGCTGTTCGCGTCCCTCGCCGCGATCGCGGCCTTCGGCCTGCTGGTACGACTGCGCAAGCTCAGGTGGTGGCTGCTGATCCCGATCGGGATGGTGGCCTGGGGTTTCATGCATGCCTCCGGCGTCCATGCCACGATCGCGGGAGTGGCCCTGGGGTTCACCGTCCCCGCCTTCGCCGTCCACGACGAAACCCACCCACGCACCCACCAGCTCGATGACGCGGTGCGGCCCTTCTCTGCCGGCTTCGCACTGCCGGTGTTCGCCTTCTTCGCCGCCGGCGTCACCTTCACCGGAGGATCGGAGTCGGTCTTCACCCAGCCCGTGTTCCTCGCCACCATGGTGGCGCTCGTCGCCGGGAAGCTGCTCGGCGTGCTCGGGACGACCGCGCTGGTGACCGGGCTCACACCGTTCCGGCTGCCGGATTCGATCGGGCTGCGTGACCTGCTGCCGATCGGGTTCCTGTGCGGTATCGGGTTCACGGTCTCGCTGCTGATCAGCGAACTGTCGTTCGAGGACGGCACCCACTTCCGCGCTGCGAAAGTCGGCATCCTCGCGGGGAGCCTGCTCGCAGCGATCCTCGGCGCCGTCCTGCTGCGCTGGGACGCCCGTATCGCCCGCACCGCGGACATGAACGCCGACGGCGTCCCCGACCAGAACGCAGCGGTGATCGGGAGCGACGATGACGACCACTGAGACCAACCCGGCCTGCCTGGACGCCACCGACGCACTGCGCTGGCTGCGTTCCCGAGTCCGGTTACGCCCCGGCCGAACTCTGGTCGGCATCGACGGCCCCGAAGGGAGCGGAAAGGACGGCTTCGCCGAGGAACTCGCCTCCCTCCTGGCCGACGGCGGCCAGCAGACCCTCATCATCTCCCTCCAGGACTACGGGCTGGACGGGAACCTCGGCGACTGCAACGCGGCCGAGGTGCGCACCTTCATCGAGGACGTGATCGAGCCCCTGCGCAACGAAGGCTCCGGCCGCTACCGCACCCCCGAAACCGACGACCACGGCCACCCCCGATGGAAATGCGCCGACGAACAGGCCGTCATCCTCGTCGAAGGCCTGGGCCTCCACCAGGCCCCTTGCTGTACTGAGGCCCACAAGCTATGGGACCTCTCCATCTGGCTCGACACTCCTGACGAGGCGCCGCCCCAGCCATCACGGTCCGAGCCGAGCGATCCTCACGATGACCCATCAGGACCTCCCACAGAGCCGGTGTCACAGCCCGATCTCGTGGTCGACAACACCCAGCCCCACGAGGCCATCGACTGAAGAGGATCGGGCATCGATCTCACGCAGCACGCCAGCGGCTTGTTCGAGGGGCGAGTTCGCTGTCGACGTGGAGGCTTTCCCGGTGGGTTTGGAGACGGGGTAGAGGGTCATGAGGCTGCTCCTTCGAAGCTGGCGACGAACTGGCTGACGCGGCTGGCGATGTCGTCGTAGGCGATGTCAAAAGCCCGCAGGGTGTCGGCTTTGGCGGGGTCGGGAACAGACCAGTGCAGGGGGCTGTGAAGGTCCTCGTGGGCCCGATCGCATACGGCGATGAGGAGTTCGTCCCCGGTCAGCACATCGCCGACGAGCTTGGGTGTGGCACCCGTCAGGTCGAGCCCGTGGCGGCGGGCGACGGTGATCGCGCGGGGGTGCACTCGTTCGGCGGGGTGGGTTCCGGCAGAGGCGACCGGGACGTTGCTGACGGTGCGCCAGTATGACTCGGCGAGTTGGGAGCGGGCGGAGTTCTGTGAGCAGACGAACGCCACCTTGCTGGGCCGGGGACGGCGGCTGGCGCCGAGGAGTTGATTGCAGACCTCGGTGCGGGCGACGTAGCTGCGGCGGGCGTCGCCCTCGGAGCGGCGGCGGGCGATGAGTCCGGCCTGCTGCAGGACCTGGAGGTGGTGGGCGATCAGATTGGTCGGCAGGTCCAGCCTCGTGGCGAGTTCTCCAGGGGCCAGGTCGGCGTCGGCGAGCAGGTCGACGATCGCCAGCCGGGACAACTCGCCCAGAGCAGCGTACGCAGTGGCTCGTGTCTCCAGACTGGTTGACATCCGCTAATACCTCCATAACCATTAAGTCAATAATTACTGAGATAATTTCCCACGTCAACCCCGCGTGCGGGAGGAAACGAGGCCACGATGAGCAGACCAACCGTCCTGTTCGTGTGCATACACAACGCCGGCCGCTCCCAGATGGCCGCGGGCTATCTGCGTCACCTGGGTGGGGATCGGGTGGAAGTGTTGTCGGCTGGGTCGGCGCCGGCGGGGGCGATCAACCCGGTCGCGGTCGCGGCGATGACCGAGGAAGGCATCGACATCGCCGGCGAGCAGCCCAAGATCCTCACCACCGACGCAGTGAGGGTCTCCGATGTGGTGATCACCATGGGCTGTGGCGACACCTGCCCGTACTACCCCGGCAAGCGGTACGAGGACTGGGTGCTGGACGACCCGGCCGGGCAGGGCATCGACGCCGTCCGACCGATCCGCGACCAGATCCGCCGCCGGGTCGAGGTCCTCCTGGACGAACTCCTACCCGTGGCTCGACCAGACCAGCAGCATTAGCGCCATTGCTCCTTGTCCGCCCGGATGAACGCGCTCGCAAACGCTCCCTCCAACACCGCGATCGCCCCGCCGGGCGTGACCCCATCCGGCAAGGACTCTGCGTCCAACTGGCCCGCCATCTCAGCCAAGTCCTCACGGGTATAGGTGCGGGTTACCTGGATCGCTGGGTTGGCGAACCCCGCGGCGCTGAGCTTGGCCAGATAGTCGGTGTCCAGCAGGGCGCCGGAGATGCACCCCGTCCACAAGCCCACAAGCGACACCAACTCGGCGGGCAAAGGGCGCAGCAGCACGATGTCGGAGACCGCGAACCGGCCACCGGGGCGCAGCACCCGGAATGCCTCGGCGAGCACCTTGTCCTTGTCAGTGGACAGGTTGATCACACAGTTGGAGATCACCACATCCACCGACGCATCCGGCAGTGGCACGTCCTCGATCGCGCCCTTCACGAATCGGGCGTTCTCGATCCCCGCCTCCGCGCGGTTCCGCTCGGCAAAAGCCAGCATCTCCTCGGTCATGTCCAGGCCGTACGCCACCCCGTCCGGGGCCACCCGGCGGGCCGAGAGCAGCACGTCCAGCCCACCGCCCGAGCCCAGGTCCAGCACGACCTGACCCGGCGCGAGGTCGATCAGCGCGGTCGGGTTCCCACACCCCAGCGACGCCGCCAGCGCACCCTCCGAGGGCGCCTCTCCCGGCTGATACAGGCCTGCCGTCACCGGATCGCTCGACCCGCAGCCACACCCCGAACGGCCACAACACGAGGCGCTGCCCGACTCCAGCACCGTCAACGCGGCGGCTGCATACCGCTGCCGCACCGCTTCCCGCATCTCCGTCTGTCCGGTCACCACACACCACCTTGAATCGACAATCATCGAAACAGCATCCTTCCCTGCTGTTTCGACATATGTCAAGATAGGGCTGTGAAGGAGTTGCCCACCATCCAAGCCAACGTCTGTTGCGGCCTGGCCACCGGCGTCATCGACGAGACTGACGCCGCACGCATCGCACCCATGTTCAAAGCCCTCGGCGACCCCGTCCGCCTCCGCCTCGCCGCCCTCATCGCCAGCCAAACCGAGATGTGCGTGTGCGAGTTGACTCCTCAGTTCGAGCTGTCCGGTTCGACCATCAGCCATCATCTCAGGATCCTCCGCGAGGCCGGTCTGATCGACGGTGAACGCCGCGGCACCTGGGTTTACTACTGGATCAAACCCGACGCGCTCCACGCGCTCAGCGCGCTCCTCCAGCCCACCCCAGCCACCGCGTAGTCGGGTCGAGCAACCGCCCCTTCGTCGACGCCAACACGATGCGAGGGTGCCCGGGGCGGTGCAACCCGCGCGAAGGACCTTCGGAGCGCAGCCGCTCTGCCCGAGGGTGTTCTACAGCAGGGTTCGAGCCGAGCCCGCCGGCCATGAGCAGGCTTCGCAGTCGTGCGCGGTATACGCCGACTGTTTCGTAGTCGAGCGCAAGTGGGGAGCCGGTCGCGAACCGGCCACATCCCACCGCAACCAGCCGCTGATGGCTCTTCGCGTCGACACTGTCGACTCCGTGCACGATGAGATTCCGGACGACGCCGACCTCCACGGCACCAGCGAGTCCGCCCTCAACCTGGCTCCAGTCGCGGCCCGCGGCCTTCAGCAGCCTTCCACCCCAGTCTTCGATCCCGGCGACGCGGCGAGAATCGAGACCGAGGTGGTCTGTCACGGCCGATTCGGCGAGTGAGTAGGACAGCACCAGAGCAGCGGCGAGCACGGTTCCCTCGTCGTCGAGAGCGTTGACGTGGTCGACGAGACGGATCGTGAACGCACCACCACGTGCCTTGGCCTTGATCTTCAGGTTCGACCGGTTCGTGAAGTTGAGGCTCTCCCAGAACGATCGCTCGCGCTCGACTGCGATCCGGGTGCTGATCAGCGAACGGGTGAGAGCACCCCACCGAACCCAAAGTCCCGACACCCAGCTCACACCCTTTCGGACGCAGTCACGCGGGAAGTCTGGCACTGAGGTGGTTCAGCCGGGGGGACCTCCGATCAGAGTGCGCGGTGGGGCCTTGGCGAAAATTAGCGCAAAGATAGCGCACAGACCCGGCTTTGGTTGACCAACTGAGTCTGAAACGATGATTCCCGCCCTAGTCAGGGCGGGAATCGAACTGGCGGAGGATACGAGATTCGAACTCGTGAGGGCTCCTAGCCGCCCAAGAGCGCAACTTCCCTTGATTATGCCTCACTGACTAGGTGTTTTAGGCTACCCTGTTGCCCGTGTATTGAGTCACCAAGTAGGGCGAGATAGGCTCTTCTCGGTCGTATAAAGGAACCATAAAGGAACCTGATCGGAGGCCGGGATGACTCCCAACACGGGCAGGGAAGTGAACCCTGAGACCTGCCGTGCGAGCAAGGCGGACGGGTCTCGATGCCGGCGTCCGGTCTCCAAGGAAAAGAAGGCGAACGGCTACTGCTACTACCACATGGTCACCGAACCTCGGCAGCGACGCGGGTTCGGCACCGTGAAGAGGCACCGGTCCGGCAAGTACCACGCCAGCTACGCATGGGAAGGCGAACGACACAACGCGCCCTACCTCTACACCGACCGCGAGACCGCCGCGATCTGGCTGCGCGACGAACGCCGGCTCATCGAGGAGGGCCGGTGGACATCACCCCACGACCGCCTCGAGATCGAACGCCAAGAGGAACTCAAGGAGCACGCCGAGCAGATCCACTTCCGTGACTACGCCGATCAGTGGCTGGAGACCCGCACCAACAAGAAGGGCCAACCGCTGAAGACCCGCTCCAAGGCCGACTACCGGCGGCTGCTGAAAGCAAAGATCAACCCGACCTTCGGCGACCTGGAGATCAAGAACATCACCAAAGCAGCCGTCCACGCGTGGTACATGCGCTACTCCAAGACACCCACCGAGCAGGCGTCCGCCTACTCCCTGTTCCGCACCATCTTGACCACCGCCGTCGAGGACGAACTGATCCCGGTCAACCCCTGCCGGGTCAAAGGAGCCGGGAAGGCACCGGTGAAACACAAGGTGCAGATGGCCACCGTCGAGGAGATGTCCACGATCCTGGCCGTGATGCCCGAGCGCTACCGGCTGACCGTCCAGATCGCGCTGTGGTGCACACTGCGCATCGGCGAGATCCTCGAACTGCGCCGCAGCGACATCCGCATCAAGCACACCAAGACCCCGGACGGCACCGACCTCGCGGTCGGCGTGATCCGGGTACGCCGCACCGTCCAGCACATCGAGGGCGCGGTCGTCATCGACACCCCGAAGACTGACAAGGGCACCCGGGAGGTCCACATCCCGCCAGCGCTCATCGGCGAGTTCGAGGAACACCTGAAGACCCACGCCCAATGGGGCGCCGACGGACTGCTGTTCCCATCCGCACGCGGCAGCAGCCTCCACCACCGCACCTTCGGCAACTGGTGGAACAAAGCCAGAGAAGCCGCCGGCCGACCCGACCTGCGGTTCCACGACCTACGCCACACCGGAGCAACCATGCTCGCCCAGGAAGGAGCCACGATCGCCGAACTCATGGACCGCCTCGGCCACGCCACCCCCAAGGCGGCGCTGGTCTACCAGCACACCGCCGCCGGACGCGACCAGCAGATGGCCGAACGCCTCTCCAGCCGCATAACCCCCGTCACCTGGAGCCTGCACGCCGGCACCTATACCCTCACCTGGTCACCCGAGAAGCTGGGCGGCTCGCCGGAAGTCGTCGAGGAAGTGCAAGCCATGGCCGAGCGGAACGAACGCGTGCGCACCACACCAACCGGGCCGACGCTCACGGTCAGGCTGACCGAGCCACTGTCCATCCTCGTTGCCTCCGTCCAGGTGCTGCGGAACCTGGGCGTCACCGACGCCATCGAGACCGAAGGGCACGCGCCCGCATCCCCTGGACTCGTGCTGAATGCTGTGGGATGAACTCCTCCGCGACAGGGCCCGAACGCACGCCACCTCGTATCAGCGCGTACGCTCGCCACGCCGTCCACCGCTGCCGAGAACGTTGGCCGGGACGAGGAAGACTTGATCTGCGCCGACGCCTGACGCCGGCAGGCCGGTCAGGAACCCGACGGAAGGAGCCGACATGACGGATCTCGTACCCAGGAATGACATCCCCGACGATGAGGACGGCCTGTTCCACTACGTGGCCGACCTCATCGAGCAAGGGCGCCACGTCGCCTCCTCCCAGGCGAATGCGACGCTCACCGTGACCTACTGGCTGATCGGTCGAGCGATCTCGATGAACATGCTCCGTCAAGAGCGCGCTGACTACGGTAAACAAATTGTCGCTACGCTGTCGCGACAATTGACGACCCGCTTCGGGCGCGGCTTCGAACTCGCCTCGTTGCGCCGCATGGTCCAGTTTGCCAGGAGTTCCCCGACTACGAGATTGTCGCTACAGTGTCGCGACAATTGAGTTGGAGCCACCTCAAGGAGTTGCTTCCGCTGACCTCGGACGAAGCCCGGGCCTTCTACATCGAGCAGACCACCCTCAAACGCCTCGGGGTCCGCGACCTGCGCCACGCCATCGCCCGCAAAGCCTGGGAACGACGCGAGATCGCCAACAGCCAGATCCCCGAAGGCTCAGCCGTTCCGCGCGACACGTTCACCGACCCGATCTTCCTGGACATGCTCGGCCTGCACGACACCTACCTGGAAAGGGACCTTGAGGCTGCCATCCTCAACGACCTCCGGATCTTCCTGATGGAAGTGGGCCACGGTTTCAGCTTCGTCGCCAGCCAGAAACGCATGACAGTCGGCACCAAGGAATACCGACTCGACCTGCTGTTCTTCAGCCGTCCACTGCGGCGCCTGGTGGCCGTGGAACTCAAGCTTGGGGCCTTCCGCGCAGCCTTCAAGGGCCAGATGGAGGCCTACCTGAAATGGCTCGACACCTACGAGCGTCAACCCGGCGAGGAAGCACCCATCGGGCTGATCCTGTGCTCCGAAGCCGACCGCGAAGAGGTCGAGTTCCTCGAACTACACAAGGACGGCATCGCGGTCATGGAGTACTGGACGACGCTGCCACCCAAAGCAGAACTCGAATCCAAGCTGCGCCAGATCGTCCGGGACGCCCAAGAACGCCTCACCCGCAGAGGCATCACGGCCACGCTCTCCGACAGCATCCAAGACGACGAGACAGACGACTGAACTGCCCTCCTGTTCAAGCCTGTCGGCAAGGCTGCCCCTGGGAACCGGACACCGACTTGGCGGGTCCCCTTGCCAGCGATCTGCCGAGCGCAGCCTCCTACGCGGAAGCCACCGAGTGCTGCGATGGAGGGTGGCGTCATGCCAGCCATGCCAGCTGCTCTTGGCCGTTGCCGAGCATGGGACCTACGCTAAACGCAGAAGTCCCCGGATATCGCCTCGCTGGTCTTGAACCATGATGCGACCGGGGCTTCTTCGTTCCGCGACCAGCCGGCACATCCCCTCCTTTCCGAAGCTATCGGTCAACGCGCCGAGCCAACGAGGGCGGCTGACTCGCAACCCACGCAGAAGCCCTGTTGGCCCGGTCGATGGGTTCAATGATTTCCCACCAGTCGGCGACGATGCGGTTGCTGACGAGTTCGATCCATCGGAGAATCGAGCGATCACCGCGTTGCCCCAGCCCTCGGTCCGCGTGCGCTCGCTGACGTAGGCACCGAGGTTCCAGTACAGGCCGACGAGTTCAAGGTTGATGGCACGCGCAGCCCTCGCCCTGGCTTGCTCAATCATGGCGAGCAATTCGTGACGACCCCGGCGCTACCGGCCTAGCATTCGACCGTCGTCGACAACTCGGCGAACTCCGCGTCGTCCGCAACCGCAATCAGATCCTTCGGCACTGCCGAAAGATCTGATCCTGGCTCCTCCTGTGGGGTCACAGACGCACTTCCTTCCAGCCACGGATCGTCCGGCGATCCGAGCAATGGCGGGCCACGGCAAGCGGAGCTGCAGGATCTGGCGGGGCGGTCTCAACGGTCTGTGGAGCAGGTGCGTCGAAGAGACTCAGGCAGTTCCTCCACGATCCGTGGAGGAATCTGATCGGGCAGATCACTCATGGTCTCGTCCACCTCCGCGCTGCGCTCATCTGGTACGCCGCTGCTGTGGCTCGGCAAACACCTCGCCGCCGACTCGGCTTAGTCGGGATGCAGCGGTCCCTCCGGCCTCACCGACCGACTCAGCCCCGGAAGCCGTGACCCTGCCCCCTTTGAAACAGCGTTCCCCGTAGTCAGCGCTGGACGATAAGCCTCGACAAGGAATGGCTTGAAATGAGACTGTGGCCTGCCGGCAGCCAGATCACCGGGCAACTGCGCGGTCCATCGATGGGCAGGCACGCTGTGCTTCGTTCTCGGGTTCGCGGGCCTTGGCGCTCGGCTCGATGGCTTCCCACCAGTCGGCGACGATGCGGTTGCCGACGAGTTCGATCCGGCCTGCATCGCCTCGCAATGGTGCTCCGGGGAGGACTGCCTGGTCGAGTGCTTCGGCAGCCACGGCGAGCGCGTTGTGTGCGGCGTGGGCTTGGTCGGTGAGCAGGTGTCCGGCGGGGTGTCCCCAGCCCATGGTCTGAACCGGCCTGGGTTTGGTGGAGGGCATGATTCAACAGGGAAGGGATCATGCCAGCACCGAAGAAGCACGATGAGGAGACCCAGGCTCGGGCGGTCAGGATGTATGTCGACCGGTTCGCTGAGGGTGATGTGTCGCAGCGAGCGGCCCGAGAGGAGGTGGGTGCTCTCCTGGGGGTGAATCCGTCGACGATGCGGAACTGGATCCGTCGGGAGTTGGGCGAGGGAGTCACGCCGCCGGCGGCTTCGGGCGGCCCGGTTGATGCCGAGCTGGTCAGGCTCCGCAAGGAGGTTGCTCAGTTGCGGCGGGCGAACGAGATCCTGAAGACGGCGTCGGCGTTTTTCGCCGCAGCGGAGCTCGACCGCAAACTCGGACAGTGATCGCCTACATCCGCGAGTACGCGGATCGTTTCGGGGTCGAGCCGATCTGTGCCGTGCTGGCCGAGCACGAAATCACGATCGCCCCGAGCACCTACTGGGCCCACGCCAAGCGTGGTTTCGGGCCGACCAATGCCGAACTCGATGACGCCTATGCGGCCAACGAGTTGTTCGACCTGTGGGTCGCCAACCGCAGGTTGTACGGTCGCCGCAAGCTGTGGAAGACCGCCCACCGGGCTGGCAAGCCGTGGGGCCGGGACCAGGTCGAACGGCTGATGAAGATCCTCGGCGTCGACGGTGTACGCCGCGGGAAACGCCACACGATCACCACCCAGGCGGATCCCAAAGCGCCCCGGCATCCCGACCACATCAAGCGCCAGTGGGGAGCACCGACCGCTCCGGACACCTGGTGGGTGGCGGACTTCACCTACGTGTGGACCCCGAACGGGTTCTGCTATGTGTCGTTCGTCACCGACGTGTTCTCCCGCCGGATCCTCGGTTGGAGAGTCACCACATCGAAGACGACCCCGCTGGTGCTCTCAGCGCTCGAAGGGGCGATGGCGACCCGCCGCCGCAGCAGCTTCGAGTTCACCACCGACGGGCTGCTGCACCACAGCGACGCGGGCAGCCAGCACGTCGCTGGCGTTCACCGAGGCCCTGATGGAGGCCGGGATCACCGGCTCGATCGGCACCGTCGGCGACGCCCTGGACAACGCGCTGATGGAATCCACGATCGGGCTGTTCAAGACCGAGGTCATCTTCCACGAACGCGAGATCTGGCACACGTGGCGCCAAGTCGAACAAGCCACCGCCAGCTGGGTCTACTGGTACAACCACCAGCGACTCCACTTGGAGGGCTCATGACCAGTCATCCGGAAACGCATCCACCAGAGGCACAAAGCCTCCACGACCCCGCTTCACCGCCCGGAACCATCCCGGATCCGGCTCCGGAGCAGCCATCGCCGGTCGCGGCGGTTGCTGCCCCTGCCAAGGGGCGCAGCATCTCGCGTGCGGCCTGGCTTGCTCTGGTGATCGGCGCGAAGCAGGCACGCGCTCGGGCGTATCGAGGTCAGATCCCGTCGCCGGGTGCGCCGACCGTGGCCTGGCGTGAGGATCGGGTCAGGTTCTGGTCGTTCACCACTCCGATGGGAGTCGCGATGCTGTTCGCCGCCATCGCCGGAGCCCTGATCACCGCGATGGTCGGAACGGTCCGGATGGTCGTGTTGGGACGCAACGTCCGGCGGTTGCAGCGCGAGCGTTCGGGTGGAGCCTGAAATGCCAGAGGACCCTGACCCCGGATCTTGGACACGTGGAATCCAGCAGTTGCTGGAGGAAGCGAGATGATCAGGATCATGGCCAGGAAGAACTACTCCGATGAGTTCCGCCGGCAGGCCGTCGACTTGTACGAGTCCACTCCCGATGCC
>JAIUOR010000030.1 GCA_020161795.1 Actinomycetota bacterium
CGGGCCACCTGCGCGATCGGCTTGTTTGTTTCCTCAACAATCCGGACCGCTCCCTCACGGAACTCCGGATCGTACTTCTTGCGCTTCTCAGGCATAGCTACTCCTTATAGCTGATGCCTCCACGATCCGGGGGGAACCTCAGGTGACGGAGTTCATCGACCAATGGCAGCAGTTACACACCGCCACCGGCGAGGGGGTCCTCGCCATCAAGGGCAACCTTCCCGCCCAGCCCATCGCGACGTCCCGGCTGGTCACAGTACGCCAGGTGACCGGCCCGCGGGGTCCCTCCTCTGATGATGGTCCGATGCCGCTGATGATGAGGCTGGACGAGTTTGAACGCGAGTCGCTCGGCTTTGAACTGCGCAGCTACGCCCTCGTGATGCAGGTGTGGGGCTCAGAGACCAGTGAGTCATGGACAGGCATGGACTTCGATGATCCGGCGCGCGACTCAGTGATTGCTTCATGCCTCGACCAGGCTGGCAGGTTCTTCGGCATCGCAGATGACGCTCGTGCTCTCGCCGTCGCGGTCGAAGCAGACCCGAACCTGGTTCTGCGCGGTCCTGACATCAACCTGATCCGCCGCGCCCTGGACGAGTGCGGGCCAGAAGTGCCGTGCGGCCTAGAGCAGGTGGCGCGCCTCGTTGAGCGCTGGCGAACCACCGAGAACGACGACGACTTGCTGGTGCATGTGATACCCCGAACCCCCGACGCAGCATCAACAGCTGCGACGAGCATTGGACACCGCCAAAGTCAGGTAACCCACGGGCCGCACGAGACGGTGACTCCACCATCGCTGGCTGCCGGCGAGAGTGAGCGCCGGAACCTAGCGTGCACTTTCCCCGAATCGCCGGGCGGAACCCGAAGCTCTGTCTCCCGCTGACGTTGGCATGGGGTAAGGA
This sequence comes from Actinomycetota bacterium, assembly GCA_020161795.1. Taxonomy (GTDB): domain Bacteria; phylum Actinomycetota; class Actinomycetes; order Propionibacteriales; family Propionibacteriaceae; genus Propionicimonas. The sequence goes on from JAIUOR010000030.1 coordinate 900, forward strand.
TCCCCGAGTTGCCTGACGCCGTGGCTTTCAGGCTGTGATGTCCGAATGGGAGCGGCCTTGTCTGTTTAGTGGGCCAACGATCTGTTGGACAGGGAGCTGAGTTCAGACATGCACGGTCAGGTGGCACATGAACGTCCTACTGCGGGTGTAGTCAGGGACACAGGCCTACAGAGCGGGTCGTCGGCGGCTCTAGCACCTGCTCGCTACGTCGCGGGCTTGTGGGCTTCTCGATGAGGGCTGCTTCATGAGTGCGACGCATCAGGCACTTCGACGGTGGGCCAAGGGCTCCTACCCCATGGAGGCGGGGGTCGAGTTGCTCATCCGAGCTGGCGGCGGCCGACTCGCCGCGAAGGGATGGCCTTGGGTCCAGGAAGGCAGTGTCGCCGGCAGTTGGTGGATCAACGTCGAGGAAGTCACTGAGGAGAACTTGGGCGCACTGTCTGGCGGTGAGACCAGACTGTTGAGGATCGCCGCGTCCCTTCTCGCCGGACCGCCGGTTGACCTCTACTCGAGTATCGCCGGGCTCGACCGCGAGAACATCGCGCTTGTCTTGGCGGCGATCTCGCACGCTGGCGGTGCGCATGAGCACAGCGGTCCACCAGCACCCGATCCGGTGGGCCGCTACCTGGTAGGCGGGGTTCGCATGGGATTCCCGCGGCTCGGAAGCCTCTACCCATGGCCGGCGGAACCGCTCGCCGATCAAGGAGAGCGCATCGAGCCGACCGAGAGTTCCTCTCGGCGGCCGCGACCGCCGGGGGCAGCTGGATCGTCCGGCGTGAGCCTGGAGGGCACTGGTCATGGCGCGCCGCACTCGTGGGGGTGATCTGCAACCTACTCTGGAGGTCTGGTGGAGCGAGGGCGAGGAGGATCGAGATGAACAGGTTCGAGCGGGCCGCACGCGAGGCGTGGGCCGAACTGGCGCCGAGCGCAGTCGCGACCCTGGAGGATCCCAGCCTGTTCTTTTCGGAGTTGGCCAGTCAGGCGGAGACAGCGTGGCTGGAGCTGTCAGCCCAGCTGGCAGGACCGATGCCTCCGGAGGAGACCTACCTGGAGCGAGTGAGCCGGCTGGAGTCAGCCAAGCGACAGGCGGCGGAACTGGTGATCAACGACTGGTGTCGGCCACCGGCAGCGGCGATGGAGGACTCGGCGGACGAGCAGGATCAGACGAGCCGTCTGGTGCATCAGCTGGCTCGCGAGGTGGCAGCGGCGACCGACACGGACGTCTAGCCGCATCGGCCTTCAGGCCGACATCCCAAGATGTTTTGGCTCCGCACGGGGCCAAGTCGAGGTTCGCCGCAAACGTCGCGGCGATTGAGACCGTCCGGCTGCTGCGGGCTGAGGGTCGACCGGCGACGCCCGATGAGCAGTTGGTGCTCGCGCGCTGGGGTGGCTGGGGCGCGTTGTGGCAGGTGTTCGATGAGGACAAGTCGGTCTGGTCGAAAGAGCGGAGCCGCCTGAAGGAGCTGCTGTCTGAGGAGGAGTACCAGGCTGCCCGGCTGACCACCATCAACGCGCACTACACCGACCCGGCGCTAGTCGCGCCCATCTGGGGTCTGCTGAAGCGGCTGGGGCTGTCTCAGGGACGTGTTCTCGAACCCGGATGCGGCGCCGGTACGTTCATCGGCATGGCCCCCGCCGGGGTGAGCTTGACCGGTATTGAGCTGGACCCCCTGACTGCTTCGATCGCAGCTGCGCTGTATCCGTTGGCAACTATTCGTGCTGAGTCGTTCTCTGATACCCGGTTTACGGCAGGTTGGTTCGATGGCGCGGTAGGCAACGTGCCGTTTGCCGATGTGGTGCTGCATGACCCTCGCTACAACCAGGCCCGGCTAGCTATGCACAACTATTTCATCGTCAAGTCGTTGGAGTTGGTCAGGCCTGGCGGGGTTGTGGCCTTTCTGACCTCCAGCTTCACGATGGATGCTGTCAACCCGGCGGCCCGGCGGGCGATGGCTGCACGGGCTGACCTGATCGCCGCTGTTCGCCTGCCGACCGGCGCCCATCGTCGGGCTGCGGGTACTGATGTTGTCACCGACCTGGTGGTGCTCCGCCGACGGGGTGTGGACGAGCCGCCCCGGGACGCGGAGTGGGACAAGGCCGTTCGATGCGAGTTGCCGGGTCCGCACGGCCCGGAGGAGGTCGACCTGAACGAGTACTGGGCGGCGCACCCCGATCATGTGTTGGGCCGCCTGGAAGTGGCTGTCGGTATGCACGGTGTGGCTGGCTTGGTGGCGCTCACTGGTGATCTGGGCCAGACAGGTGCCCGTTTGGAGAGGATTCTCGACGCTGTGGCGGAGGAGGCACTCGCCAGCGGCCTCGGTGTCACAGCACGCCCGGAGCAGGCCGCAGAACAACTGCCAACTCCGGTGATGACTGATGAACTTGACGGGGTGATCCTTCGTGAGGACGGCGCGTTCTCGATAGTCGAGGGCGGGCAAATGGTCCCCCTGTCAGTGCCCAAGTCGCAACAGGTTGAGCTTGCGGAGCTGCTTCGTATGCGGGACCAGATCAGAAGCCTGATCGCAGCGGAGTCGGCCACCGTTGACGACACCGCGGAGTTGGACCAGCAACGCTCCCGGCTCGCGAAGCAGTGGCGGTCTTACGTCGATCGATTCGGCCCGATCAACCGCTACACGCTACGCCGTACCGGTCGAAGGAAGGACGACGGCGAGGAACAGCTTGCCCGGATCGTCCCAGCCGCGATCCGAACCTTGCGCCGGGATCCCTACGGCACATTGGTGATGGCGCTGGAGGTGTTCGACGCCGAAACCCAATCCGCGGAGCCGGCCGGCATCCTACGGGAGCGCCAGGTCCTGCCACGCGAACCCGTGCATGGCGTGGAGACAGCAGCCGACGGCCTGGCCGTCGTCCTCGATACCCTCGGCCGGGTCGACGTGGACGAGATCGCCCGCCTGATGGGCACCGACGTGGACCGGGCGCTCTCCGAACTGGACGGCTTGGTGTTCGAGGTGCCCGGCAACGAAGGCTCCTACCAAACCCGCGCGGAGTATGTGTCGGGCAACGTCAGAGTCAAGCTGCGACAAGCCAGAGCCGCTGAGCTAGCTGTACCCGGCAGATGGTCGCGCCAGGTGTCAGCCCTGGAAGAGGTGCTACCCGTCGACATTCCACCCGGCGACATCACCGCCAACCTCGGCGCGGTGTGGATCTCGGACCAGGACCATGAAGACTTCCTGCGAGACCTGGTGGGCGGCAGGCCGAACGTGCGACGGCTGGTCGGCACCACCTGGCAGATCGACTACGCCAACTGGGGAGTCCAAGCGACCTCGGAATGGGGCACCGAGCGGTGCCCAGCCGGGACATTGATGCGGCTCCTACTGGAACAGAAACGGATCGCGGTCTACGACAAGATCGACGACAAGCCAGTCCTCAACCCCGATGAGACGGCAGCCGCGGTCGAGAAGGGCCGCCTGATGAAGGAGCGCTTCGCCACCTGGGTGTGGGAAGACGACGCCCGAGCCGCACGTCTGGCAGAGACCTACAACGAGATGTTCAACAGCAACGCACCGCGCGACTACACCGACGAGGGCAAGCGGCTGTCTCTTCCAGGGCTCGCGCGGACCTTCACACCGAGACAACACCAGCGCACCGCGGTGGCCAGGATGCTGGCCGAACCCTCCGTCGGACTCTTTCACCCGGTCGGCGCAGGCAAGACCGCAGAGATGGCAATAGGCGCAAGCGAACTGAAGCGCCTAGGACTGGTCCGCAAACCCGGCGTCGTCGTCCCCAATCACATGCTCGAGCAGATCGCCGCCGAGTGGTTGCAGCTCTACCCCCAAGCCCGGCTCCTGGCCGCCGGCTCCGACGACCTGGCCGGAGACCAACGCCGCCGATTCGTGGCCCAGGTTGCGACCAACGACTGGGACGCGATCATCCTGACGAGAACTGCCTTTCAGCGGCTGCCGTTGTCGCCTGAGAATGAGCAGGCATTCCTCATGCGGGAGATCGCCGCCGCGCGCGATCGCCTCGAAACCCTCAAGACCGCCTCCGGATCCAGTGCGGCGCTGCGCCGCATCGAGAAGGCCGTGCTGCGCCAAGAGGAACGGCTCAAAGCGATGCGTGACGTTCCGGTCGACGCCGGAGTCACCTTCGAACAATCAGGCATCGACTACTTGCTGATCGACGAGCTGCATGACTTCAAGAACCTCGCCACGGCCTCCCAGATCAGCGACGCCAGCATCGCCGGCTCGAAACGAGCGATGGACCTCTACGCCAAGATCGACTACCTGCGCCACACCCAAGGTCAGCGCGTCGTGACCGGTGCGACCGCCACCCCGATCGCCAACTCGCTGGCCGAGATGCACGTCATGATGCGCTACCTCGACCCCGACACGCTGGACGACCTGGGGCTGTCCGACTTCGACGCCTGGGCCGCAACCTTCGCCACCGTCTCCACCTCGATGGAGCTGTCCGTCGCGGGCGGCACACGGTTCATCCTGAAGTCCCGACTAGCCAGCTTCACCAACGTCCCCGAGCTCCTCGGTCTCTTCCACCGCTTCGCCGACGTCCGCACCGAGGAAGACCTCGATCTACCGGTGCCACTGGTCGCGGCCCGGCCCGACACCGGTGAACGGCAACCCCGGCTGGTCGTGGTGGAACGGAGTCCTGAACTCACCAGGTACATCCAGGACATGGGTCAGCGTGCCGACAGAATCGCCGCCGGGTCTGTCGATCCGACACAAGACAACATGCTCAAACTCAGTTCAGACGGCCGCAAGGCCGCCCTCGACATGCGCCTAATCGACCCAAGCCATCTCGCCCTTGGACCCACGAAGATCGACGCTGCAGCCGACGAACTGGCGTGGGTCTGGCAGCACACCAACGACTGGCGCTACCTCGACCGCGCCACCGGCGACCTCTCCCCAATCCCCGGCGCTCTCCAAGTCGTCTTCTGCGACCTCGGAACACCCGGGGACCGCTGGAACGTATACACCGCGCTGAGACAGGCCCTCGCCGTCCGGGGCCTGCCGCAGGAGAAGGTCCGGTTCATCCACGAAGCGAACACGCCCGCAGAGCAGGCGAGGCTCTTCCAGGCCTGCCGTGCCGGCCGGGTTGCCGTACTGATCGGCTCAACCCAGAAGATGGGCACAGGCGTCAACATCCAGGATCGAGTCGTCCACCTGTTGCACCTCGACGCGCCCTGGCGGCCGGCGGACGTCACCCAACGCAACGGCCGCGGGATCCGACAACTGAACCAGAACAGCGAAGTCATCGTCACCAACATCGTGACCGACGGCAGCTTCGACAGCTTCATGTGGCAAGTCCTTGAACGAAAGAGCCGGTTCATCGCCCAAGTCATGTCCGGACGGGCACTGAACCGCGAGATCAGCGACATAGGCGACGACACCCTGACGTTCGCCGAGGTCAAGGCCATCGCGTCAGGCAACCCTCTCCTTCTGGAAGGCGCAGCCGCCGAGCAAGAACTCCAGCGGCTCACCCGCCTCGAACGCGCCCACCAAACCAGCCAGCGCAACCTCGAGTTCCGGATCCGCTCCAACACCAGAGAGATCACCGACCTGGACCGCCTTCTACCCGAACTGGAGACGATCCAAGGGAACCTGACAGCCACCAGAGGAACCGCGTTCGCCCTCAGCTCCGACGGGCGACTGTTCCACAGCCGAGGCGACGCCGCCGACCACCTCAACGACCAACTGCAGCGCGGCACGCGCCCCCACGTCGTGCTCGGCGGCCTTAGCCTTGAAGTCGACGAAACCCACCACATGGTCCCTTACGGCCAGTGCCGCTGGATCTGGCACGCCGAGCTTGACCCGACCCTCCGAGTCCTCGTCGATGCCTCCCGCCACCAGCCACAGGTCACCCGAGGCGTCATCGCACGCCTGGAAGGCCTGGTCGAGTCGCTGCCGACGCACATCGCCAACCTCAGGCTCCGCCGCAGTGAACTGGAGCACTCCGTCGATCAGTGCCAACGCCTACTCGGCAAGCCGTTCGAACACGCCGACGGCCTCAAAGCGGCACGCCACCGTTTCGAGCGGATCACTGCGCAGATAGCCGACATTGAGCGACAACCACCTGCCGAGCCACGCGGTGCGGAGCACGTGGCCGCCGTCGAACGCGTTCTCCGACCGGTGCCAGCGCCAGGAACTGCTGCGCGGCCCGCGCTATCGCCGCCTCCCAATGTGGACACAGGCTGGGAGACGGTTCAAGCCGAGCACTCCCATTCCGCCCGACAGGCACTCGATGCCCCTCGGGAGAAGGCTCGGATGACCTTTTCGCCTTGATGGTCGCGCTCGGACCGCCGGAACTCGGAGCGCGCATCGGTTGAGCAGCCTCAGGACATGTCAAACCAGATGGCCACATCGAGGCCTGCGTCCGAGTGACCCCTCCCGAATCTGCTTAGGAGGTTCATGAGGGCGAACAACGACAACCGACCGAGTGGCCCAGATGTGACGGATCTGCCGCTGATCCTGCAGGACCTGCTGGACCGGATCGAGGCCCAGCGATCGGCGGAAGGACGTCACCCAGTCATCGGCGAGCTGGAGGTCGAGTACCGCGAGCTGCGGGGCCAGTGATGGCCGCCCGCCACTACACCGCGGCACAGCGCGAGGAAGCCGATCAAGCCCGCCGAGAACAGATCGAGCAAATGCACCAGCAGCTGGCTGAACGGATGAAGACCTTCGACGACCGAGAGAACTGGCAGAACTGGCTGACCTTCAGCCGCAACTTCCACCGGTACAGCTTCAGCAACTGCCTGCTGATCCAGATCCAGGCACCACACGCCACCCTGGTCGCCGGTTACCGCGCATGGCAGGCCAAAGGTCACCAAGTCCGCAAAGGTGAGAAGGCGATCAAAGTAATGGCGCCGATCCTGCGCAAGGTGCCCCTCCTCGACAGCGCAGGCAATCCCGTTTTCGATGCGAACGGCGACCCGCGTCTCACCCGCGAACTCGTCGGTGTCAAGCCAGCCAGCGTGTTCGACGTCTCTCAGGTGGAGCCACCACCACCACCAACGCCGCCAGCCCCCATCTTGCTCCAAGGCCAAGCCCCTCCCGGTCTGTGGGACTCCCTGGCCGAACTCACCGCGAAAGAGGGCTTCACGCTCGAACGCGGCGACTGCGGCGGAGCCAACGGCTTCACAAGCTTCGACTCCGGCGTAATCGGCGTGCGTGACGACATCGACGAACTCGCGCAGACCAAGACCCTCATCCACGAACTCGGTCACGTCTACACCATGGGCCCCGCAGAACGACTTACCTACGCAGAACAGGGATGCCGAGGGCTACGCGAAGTCGAGGCCGAAAGCGTCGCCTACGTCGTGCTTCAAGCCCACAACATCGACAGCAGCCAGTACACCTTCAACTACGTGGCCGGCTGGGCCAGCCAGGCAGCACGCGGTGACAGCAGCAAGATCGACGAGATTATCCGCGCCACCGGAGAGAAGGTCATCACCGCCGCCCACCGCATCCTCGCCCACACACAACCTGAACCCACCGCCGAGGACGAACTGATCGATGCGCGCGCCGATAGAGTAATTGCACCCCGGTCGGGCCGAAGGCTCACCGCGGCAGACCGCAGTGACGGTCGGACTGCTGGCCTGGCCAGCTGGGAGACCGTAGCTGAGCCTTCTGCCTCGATCCACGCACCTGTGGCCACCGTGGCACAGCCTGGGATTGAGCTGCGTGTCTAGCGAGCAGGCCCTTGGCCACTGATGCAGGTGGTGGTCAGGTTCAGGTCCGGCCTAGTCCCACGACCATCTGGGAACGAAGGAAACTGGGTCATGCCAACAGGCGACTACCTTGTCTACTCTCTCCCGCAGGTCAGTGGATGACTCCAGCCGAATCTCCTCGCGGGTAACCGGATGAAACCCTGTCGCTCGATAGAACGTGGCCGCTGCGCTGTCGACCCTCCACTGTTCAATCAGGCCGATTTGGTCTTGTCCCAGCCACACAGCCCATCGCGGCAGGTGATTGCGTGTACGCCGGGACAGCGGCGGTAGCTCCAGCATCTGTACGCCCGGTGGCAACACAGGTAGCTCTGTGTACATCAGGCACCCCTCATCGATGTACATGCCCGGGCTCGGGCACGGGTACGGAAGAGGGCCGAGGCGGGTGTGCCCAGGCACTGACGACAACTTCTTTTATCAAACATGCGTTCGATAATAGGGGAGTTCGGCTAAAGGGGTCCAAAAGGGTCAGGGTCAGCTCAACTACCAGCAACGGCCAGACGCTCGGCTCCTATCTACTGGTGCTGCGTGCCATCGCCTGGTGTCGGCGGGGAGGGTTGACCGACCGTGCGCGGTCGATCCGCGTCGAGTCTGGTCAACGCGCGGTCGTCGTACTCGGCGATGGTCACCGTGTCGATGACCGTGCCGCCCGCTCGGATGGTGTTGACGAGGGCGCGTGCATTCTGCCGGCAGAGGCTCGACCGACCGTCAGGCGGGTAGGCCGCTTCTATGGTCTCGGGCAGCACAAGACGTCCACCTTGATCCAGGTTCTCTTGGCGCCCTTGCCACCACCGGTCTACCGCCCTGGACTGTGCGGTGTCTCGGTCTACCTCGACCGAGACGATAACGAGCTTGTCGTAGTCCGCCTTGGCCAGAGAAAGCAGAAGCCGTTCGCCAAATGCCGGTGAGGCCATAGTTGTCTCGACCACTACGTCCGTGTGGGCCGCTAGGGCGAGGCGTCGGACCGTGTTGCAGGACTCCGTGGACATGGTCTGAAGCAGAGGGGAGAGTTCCAGCTGCTTAATGGTCCCGCCATCAGGCAGACCTGTACTCAGTAGTTCGCCATAGAGGTCGTGGTTGACGCACCATTGCGCCAGATAGGCCTTGGCGATGTCGGGATCAATGACCAGCCGATCCGCCACGTCAGGGATGGCAGACGTCAGCAGGCTCGACTTCCCAGCGCCAGGCGGGCCAGCTGTGACCACGACGCAGCTGCCGTTATGCGTCGCTCTCCCATGGCTATCTAGGTACCACTCGCTGACCTCGCGAACCAGCCGTCGCTGGTCGCCGCGTGACAACAAGGACTCCAGCCCAGGGCCCGTTCGGATCGTGTTGATCAGCGCCCGGTGTGTATCGTCTCGCGCTTCATTCGTGTGCATCAAGCACCAGATCGACTTCCGCCTCGGCCAGGAGTCCGTCGTCGAGCAATGCCTCAAGTTCGCCCCGGGAGTCCTCGCCGATGACTCCGTCCACCGGGTCCACGACCCGCGGCCGCCAGTTCTCGTACCCTCTCAGCCGCTCCAACATCACTTCGGTTGAGATTTGTCCGACGAACCGCTGGAGGGCGATTTCTTCGATCAGATCTTGGGCGAGGTCGAGTGCCTTGGCGCGCAGGATCATCCGGTGCACGGTGGCCTGTGACAGGTGGGCGGCGTTGGCAATCTCTCGCTGCGGCATCCCGTCCAGTGCGGCCAAATACACCTGACGCATACGTTCCACCTCAGCAAGGCGAGCGCGCGCGTATGACAACTTCAGGTCCGGCCCGCGAACCGCGGCGGCGAGTGACATGGTGAACCTCCACGCCCCATGGTAGGCGGTGATTCACCGTGAATCAAGCTGTTCCTCCCGGTGGCGACCGGACTCCCGGAGGTGAGATCGGGCAGCTGAGGGAGCCGGTTCCTTCTCTCGCGAAGCCGTGGGTCCGAGTCGGGGCCGGCTCACCTGCTTAGTGAGCACATGGAGCGGAGTGAGGCTGGCGTCGAGTGTGTTGGACAGGTAGGTCAGGCGATGGCCACCAGCCCACCGGCCGTGTGTCGCTCAGGCCATCCATGACCACCGCCAGGAGGCCCGAAGAGGCCAACGCGCTAGTCGCTCTGCCGACAATGGTGCTCACTGTCGAGGAGGCCGCCAGTGTTGCCAGGTGCTGCCCCGAGACGATCCGCCGAGCTATCCGAAAGACTGTCGATGACGGACGCTATCCGCCACCCATGCCAGTCGCAGGGCGCCACGGTGCACGTGGCCAGTATCTGATCTGGCCCGATGATCTACATGCTTGGTTGACCGGCCTAGTCCGCTTCGTGGCGTGAGCGACCACAATGCTGCGGCGGTCCAGGTGCGGTGGGTGGTCACGTGCTAGCCATGGACTCGAAGGCGTCCGAAGCGATGGCGTCATAGCGGGTATCCTTTGACACACCCCGAGAAGGGATGGCCAATGACACCTGTCGTCTTTCTTGCGGGCCTTGCGCGCCGCTGCGATCTTGATGGCCTGCGTCATCAGCATGGTGTTGGTGCCAGCTCCGGCGAGTGCGGATCCTGTCTTCATTGATGGACCGCCAGACAAGGGACTGCACTCCTGGTGCTACACGAGCGGGTTCTCACAGCAGACCGCGGCAGACGCGGCGATGACTCGCCTACGCAACCAAACGGTCGTTGACACTGCCTGTTACAACCCTTGCCAGACGAAGACCGATGTGCGCTGGTCACAGGGCGATCTTGTGGACGCCTACGGCATGGCGGAGTGCAGGGTCTGGGCGAGCAACGGCCGGTGTGATCGCTACCAGATCACGCTCGATATGGATGAGATCAACGCGTCGGACTTCCCGACCAGACAGCGAAGCAAGACGTCGTGCCACGAACTCGGCCACACTGTCGGTGTATCTCACTACTCCGGGACCAACTACCCGTCCGGAGGCGGCGTGAACGACACCACTCACAGTTGCATGCGTTCGGGTGCCGTCACCAACAACACGGCAGCTTGGCACCCTGTTGTACGGAAGGCATCACCGAGAAGTCCATATCGATCCTTGGTTCGGCTAAGGGCGGAGGCAGTCAATGAGAAGCACACTTGCTGTGGTGGCGGCCTTGGTGATGACCGTTACTCTCGGGGCGACCGGATGTGCGGCCAGACCGGACTCAGAGTCTGCGGTTGCAGATCGAGTTGCGGCGCCCGAATCAGGAGTCTCCACAACGGGTTCGCAGACCGCGCTGCCTGATGTGGACCCTGGCCCGCTGAGAGGAAGTGCTCACTACGACTTTGAGCCTGCCGCATCGGTGGTCGCTTTGGCCGAGCGGGGCGCTGTCGCGGTTGTCGGTGCGATCCAGAGCTGGGATGACGGCCGGACGATCCTGGATGGCGACGAACTTCTCCATTTCGCGGTCTTGACCATCAAGGTCACCGACCAGTTCAAGGGTGAAGCCCCAGGCGGAGAGGTGAAGGTCGAGTTCCGTCGAGGCGGCGTCATCGTGGATGAGACCGGCGCTGAGGTGCCGCTTGAGAGAGGTGCGCGCTACGACATCCGGTCTGTAGCGGATCTCGAGAAGGCCGCGCCGGTCGGCACCAGAGTCATCCTGATCGGCGCTCCGATTCCTACTCCAGAGGAGATCGCCACTGAGCCGGGCCAGCGAGTGGTTGGGCTGGGTAGCCTCGCTGGGAAAGAGGAGTTTGCGGTGCGACCGCTGTCCCAGGGCTTCTTGCTCCAGGATGCGGATGGCTCCTATGTCAGTGGTGTGGCCGAGCAGGAGTTTGTTGAAGCCGATGGGTGGTCCACCGCTGCCCGGGCTGGAAGCTCCGGCTTCGACGTCCTTGTGGAACAACTCGCAGACACGTATTCCAGGTAGGTTGCCTCCCTGCACGGAGTCCCACTGAAGGGGCTGGCATGTCTTCGAGGACTACACCGGCGCTAGCCAACTATCCGAAGCGCTCCAACATGTGCTTGCCCGGTAGCCTACGGCAGCTAGAAGGTCGACCGGCAGGTTTGTGGTCAGCCGATCCCGTTCGTCTCGCCGCCAGGCGGTCTTGCTGCTTTCCTGAAAGCCCGTTCTGCCTTCTTGAGTGCCTTCTCCCGCTGCCTTGCCGACTCCTTCGTATAGATGTTGCTCGTAGAGACGTCAGTGTGTCCGAGGATGCTTGCGATCACCTCGCGTGGCACCTTCAGATCTGCCAGGAGCGTTGCGAGTGAGTGGCGCATTTCGTGGACCAGGTACGGCTGGCCGTTCGGCTTGCACACCCCTGCGCGTTCCTGGACCGCTCGCCAGTTCTCCCGGTCGGTCGACTCTCGTCGCGGATAGCCACCGTTGTTGTCGGTGAACACTAGCCCCCAAGGGTTTGCCGGAGCGACGGCTCGCCAACGGTTAAATGCCAACACGAGGTCATCCGGCATGGGCAGAACTGGCAAGTCCCTCTCGTCCACGTCTCGCATCCACTTCGGTCGCGTGAGATGTAGTGAGTCGACCAGGCGGATCGCCTCGAAGTCGTCCGGCACCCGGAACCGGCCCTCTTTTCGGGGACCTTCGTAGGGCAGCGGCTCAAGCTGCCACCGGACCAGATATCGCTTGCCGAGAAGGTCTACCTCGGTCCAGCGGAGCCCCCTAACTCCGCCTCCGCGGAGGCCGTAGTAGATGCCAATCTTCACCCTCAGGTGCTCCTGTGGATCGTCCTCGCTCGCATCGAACATCGCCCTCGCGTCATCCGCGGTGAAGCTGGCGCGGCGACGCTTCTTCACCTTCACCTGCCGTCCCGGTTGCCAGTAAGGGAGGAAGCTTGGCACCGCGTGCCCTTGCGCGCCGGCTGCCATCAGGGCGGTGCGGAAGTAGCGGATCGCGTTGAACGCGTTGACATCCGAAGTAAGGGCCTTCACCTTGACGACAAGCTTTGCGAAGTCGCCGGGGGTGATGGTCTCGAGGGTCCGGCTACCGTAGGCCTCCACCGCGTGGCCTAGGGCGCTGCGGACGGTGCTGTATGTCTGTGGTGTCACCCGCCGGACATAGCCCGGCAGGTAGTGGTCCTCTATCCACGTGCGCACAGTCAGCGGTTCTTCTGTGGGCTTGGTCTTGCGCCTGCCGCGCGCTGAACCCGGCCGCTCGCCCTTGACTCTTGAGACCTCCGCTTCGGCCACCAGGCGTTTAACGCCCTGCTCAGCGGCCCTCCGGGAGGGGAACACTCGTGAGATCCGTTGCTGACGCCCTGCTTCGGTGCGGCCAACGGTCACTGTCGCGACACAGCGGCCGTCCGGCCTGTCCTTGAGGGTTCCCGTTCCCTTTGCACGACGGGTGGGCGTATCGTCGAGATCTGTCTTTGGGGGCATACCTCACTGTAATCGAACACCACAGGCGCCGATAAGCCGAGCAGATCAGCAAACTCGGCTTATCCGAGTCGTACAGGGTCGTCTCCAGTGGTCGTCAGTCGTAAGTCTCCAGCGTCACGCTCGCGGTCAAGCGGGCGGACACCAACCTTCCAAGCTGGTCATGCGGGTTCGATTCCCGTCATCCGCTCCATCGCGAATAGCGTTGCGGCTGGGAATACGCAAACGATCGGTAATCGAACACGGTGGGAGATGTCTTCACCTGACACACGACGGTGTGCATCGCTCCGGCAGCGAGCACTGCCATAGATCCGATCATGAGGAAGGATCTGTTTCACGACGACCCTTAGCTCCGGGCGTGGTAGTTGACAACCAATGGCGATGGAAGTCCGTGCGGCCGACGCCTTCGAAGGTGCCTTCGATCGATGATCATCAGTTCCAGCTCGGATTTGATACGAGCAACTGGCGAGGCATTTGCCGTGCAACCAGACGGTTCGTATCCCTGGGACGGCTGCCGCGTCCATTCGCCGGCAGAGTCAAGGCCAGGAGACATGCAGCGACGACTCGCCGCTGCATCAGAGAGGTCAAGTCCTGCGAGGGACATCGCGGTCGAGGTCTCCACCTCGATCACTGCGAAGGTCGCAAAGAGACACAAGCTAAGCGCTTTCGGCTCCAGCTACGTACAGCCAGTAGCTTCAGCCGAGAGTTGCTTTCTTGTCAGGACACGAGGTGATCATTTCGGGCCGGTCCCAGCTCTCAATGCTGCCCGAGACAGAGTGGTCTGTTTTCGCCGGTGCCGCCCAATAGGCAACGCAGGGATCGACTTCTCAGCGGATCGTCAGCCGCCCCGCAGAATGGAGGTCATCTTCTTGCCTCGGGCGAGTTCGTCGACCAGTTTGTCCATGTAGCGGATCTGCTGCATCAGCGGATCCTCGATGTCCTCCACCCGGTAGCCGCAGATCACGCCGGTGATGAGCGAGGCATTGGGGTTGAGCGCGGGTGCCTGGGCGAAGAAGGTCCGCAGGTCGATCCCGTCGGCGATGGCCTGCTGGAGCCCGACGGCGTCGTAGCCGGTGAGCCAGCAGATCACCTGGTCCACCTCGCCTGCCGCGTGGTTCTTCCGCTCGGCCTTCTCCACGTACAGCGGGTAGATGCTGGCGAAGCTCATCGCGAACACGCGCTCGTGTGCCATGCTCGGTCTCCTCGGGCTGGGGTGGGAGCCACCTTGCCAGGTGGTCCGCCGCCGCGCCACCCGGAGCCTCCCCGGCACCCCGCGATCATGCCAGACTGGGGTCGAAGGAGGAGGTCGGGATGGAGGTCGCGATTGCGCCTGGCACTCTGCTGATCGCCAGCATCGGGCTGTCCGACGGAGTGTTCGACGGCTCCGTCGTGCTGCTGCTGGACGCTGACGAGAGCGGCACCGTCGGCGTGGTGCTGAACAAGCTCACCACCATCGAACTCGAACGTGCCCTCCCGCAGTGGGCGGAACTGGTCGGCGTCCCGCATGCCCTGTTCGACGGCGGACCCGTCTCACAGCAGGGTGCGATCTGCCTGGCGCGGCCCGCCGATCCGGCGGACGAACCACCCGGCTGGCGTCCGCTCTTCGAGCACGTCGGCCTGCTCAACCTCGACACCCCGATCGAGATCGCCGAAGGCGCCTACCGCGATCTGCGGATCTTCGCCGGCTATGCCGGCTGGGACGCCGGGCAGCTCGAGACCGAGCTCGCTGCCGAGATGTGGTACCCCGTGCCGGCCCTGGAGGCCGACGCCTTCGACCCGGATCCCGCGACCCTGTGGCGGCGGGTGCTGCGTCGGCAGGGTGGCAATCTGGCACTTTTCTCCACCTGGACCGCCGATGCGGAGTCGAACTGAGCCGCCCCCGGGCTGGGTCGGCGGCATTACACTCGGGAACGTCGGGCTACCAAGGGAGGGTGGTTGATGTCCGAGGCCTATGAGGGTCCGCCGCGGATCCTCGTGATCGACGACGATGAAGCGCTCGCCGAGATGCTCGACATCGTGCTGCGCTCGGAGGGTTTCGACGCCCGGCTGTGCCATGTCGGCGACACCGCTCTGGCCGCCTTCCACGAACACCGGCCCGATCTCGTGCTGCTCGATCTGATGCTCCCGGGCCGCGACGGGGTGGACGTCTGCCGCGACATCCGGGCCGAATCGGGCGTCCCGATCGTGATGCTTACCGCCAAATCCGATACCACTGACGTCGTGAAGGGCCTGGAGGCTGGCGCGGACGACTACGTTCCCAAGCCCTTCAAGACCCAGGAACTCGTCGCCCGGATCAAGACCCGGCTCCGTCGGCATGTCTCCACCGAGGCCACCGACGACGTGCTGCGCATCGGCGACATCGCGATTCGCGTGGACGAGCACACCGTCCGCCGGGGCGAGCTGGAGATCCCGCTCACCCCGCTGGAGTTCGACCTGCTGCTGGCGCTGGCCCGCAAGCCGCGGCAGGCCTTCACCCGCGAGGTGCTGCTGCAGGAGGTATGGGGCTATCGACATGCCAGCGACACCAGGCTGGTGAACGTCCACGTGCAGCGGCTGCGTTCCAAGGTGGAACGCGACCCCGAACGACCCGAGATCATCGTCACGGTCCGGGGGGTCGGCTACCGCGCCGGTGAGCCACGGTAGCGGTGAGTGGCATCGCCAGGTTCGCGCCGGTCCGGCTGTGGGCCCGTTCGCTCCCGTTCCGCGTGGTGATCCTCACGCTGGGGGCGTCCATCGCGATCCTGGTGGCCACCGGCTGGTTCCTGCTCGACCAGTCCAGCCGGGGCATCATCGAGGGCAAGACCCAGGCCTCGGTGGCCGAGGCGTCGGCGGTGCTCCAGTCGATGCAGACCGGGCTGAACAGCACCGACCTGCGCACCACCTCGATCAACGAGCGGATCACCCGGTTGGCTCGGGAAGCCGCCACCCGGGGGCAGTACGGCAATCAGTACTTCGTCGTGGTCGAGACCCCGATTTCGACGATCGCCCCGGACGGACTCGACGCGGCGAGCATCCCCGAGAGCATCCAGCAGTCGATGACCGCCGGGGACGGGCTGTGGAGCACTCCCACGCTGATCCGGTTCACCGACGGCCGCGACAGCGAACCCGGTCTGGTGGTGGCCTCCAACCTGCAGCCGCCCGGCCAGCAGCTCTACCCGGTCTTCTTCATCTTCTCCACCGCCGCCGAGCGGCAGACCCTGGCGGTCGTCCAGCAGGCGACGTTGGCCACCGGGCTGTTCCTGCTGCTCGGCCTGTCGCTGATGGTGTACCTGATCTCGATGCAGGTGCTGCAGCCGGTGCGGGCCGCGCGCCGGGCCGCCGAACGGCTGGCCGCCGGACACCTGGACGACCGGATGGCCGTGGTCGGCACCGAGGACCAGGCATCCCTGGCCACCTCGATGAACCACATGGCCGAGCAGTTGGCCCGCAAGATCTCCGAGCTGGAGGGCCTCTCGCTGGTGCAGCAGCGATTCGTCTCGGACGTCTCCCACGAACTGCGCACCCCGCTGACCACGATTCGGATGGCCGGCGAGGTGCTGCACGCCAACCGTTCGGCCTTCGATCCGCTGACGGCCCGCTCGGCGGAACTGCTGGCCGCCGAGATCGATCGTTTCGAGGAGCTGCTGACCGACCTGCTGGAGATCTCCCGCTTCGATGCCGGCGCTGCCGAGCTGTCGCTGGACGAGGTGGATCTCTCCGCCGTCGTCCACGAGGAGGTGGCCGCGGTGGCACGGCTGGCCGGTGAGTTCGGGACCGAACTGATCCTGGACGCGCCGCAGCGATGCCACGCGGAGGTGGACACCCGGCGGATCCGGAGGATCGTCCGCAACCTGCTCACCAACGCGATCGAGCACGGCGAGCGGCGGCCGATCAGCATTCACGTACGCGGCAACGACGACGCGGTCGCGATCGCGGTGCGCGACCACGGGGTGGGCTTGTCCAAGACCGACGCCAAGCTGGTCTTCGACCGGTTCTGGCGGGCCGACCCGGCCCGGGCGCGGCGACTGGGCGGAACCGGCCTGGGCCTGTCGATCGCGCTGGAGGACGCGCGGCTGCACGGCGGGCGGCTGACCGCCTGGGGCCGGCCGGCTGAAGGCGCGCAGTTCGTGCTGACCCTGCCGCGGCGGGCGGGGGACCAGGTGACCGAATCGCCCTGGCCGAAACGGCCGCGTGACACCCAGGGAGGTTCCGATGCGGTGGCGTGAGCTGACCGCGGCAGTCGCCGCCACGATGCTGCTGGGCGGCTGCGCAGCGGTGCCTACGGTAGGACCGGTGCGCGAGCACGGCTCGCGTCAGGAGCAGGTCGATTCCAGCGTGCGGGTGGCACCGGTGCCGCCCGCGCCCGATGCCACGGCGATGCTGGTGGTCGAGGGATTCCTTCACGCCATGGGCACCGACCAGGCCGACTTCGCCGTCGCCCGGCAGTACCTGACGCCCGCCGCCGACCTGGCCTGGCGACCCGAGGACGGCACCTCCATCTACGCCGACGGCTACCAGCTGCGAGAGGCCGAGACGAGCACCGAGGATCAGCCGGTCATCACCCTGGAGGCAGTGCTCACCGGAACGCTGAACGCGAAGGGCGAGTACCGGGAGGCCAGTGGCGGCCTACGGCCCGACTTCGGGGTCGTGCGCGACGAGGACGGCCAGTGGCGGATCTCCCGGCCGCCGGAGGGCCTGCTGATCTCGCGCTATCACTTCCTGACCAACTACACCGCCGTCGATCTGAACTTCCTGGATCTCTCGGGCTCCGCGTTGGTGCCGGATCAGCGGTTCTTCGCGGTGAACTCGCTCACCCCGGAGACGGTCGCGGCGGCGGTGCTGAGCGGGCCGGGAGACTGGCTGGCTCCGGCGGTCCGCAGGACGACCTGGCCGAGCCTGCGGATCGAGGAGGTCGACTCGCTACCGCAGGGTGTGGCCCTGGTGCAGCTGAGCACCAGCGCGCTCGGGCTGACCGACGCCGAGCGGTTGACGGTGATGGCCGAGATGACCCAGACCCTGATGGAACTGCCCGAGGTGACGGCCGTCCAGTTCGGGGTCGGGTCGACCCTGCTGCCGTTGCCCGGCACGACGGCCGTCACCCTCACCACCAAGGACTTCTCCGAGCTCGCGCCGGCGACCGAGCCGGGCGCCGGCCAGTTGCTGGCCGTGCGTGACGGCTCGGTGCGGGTGGTCACCCGGACCGCGTCGTGGACCGAAGGCGACCAGATCGCCCCGGCGTTGACCGAGGTCGGTACGGTCGCGGCGGTCGGCAACCTCTCGGAGGTGGCGGGGGTCACCGCCGACGGCACGACCCTGGCCGTCACCGTGGCCGGCTCCGACACCCAGACGGTGCTGCTGGAGGGACGGAACCTGTTGCGTCCCGACTACTCCCGGCAGCGGGAGCTGTGGGCGATCGGCAACGATGCCGATGCCGCCGGGTTCACCGTCTTCGCCGCGGGAGACCACGCCCCGATACCCGTGACCGCGCAGGACATCCCGGTGGAGACGGTGCGGGCCTTCCGGATCTCGCCCGACGGCGTCCGGATCGCCCTGGTGCTGGACGGGCTGGTGGTCGACGGTGAGGCCGTCGAACAGCTCGGGGTGGCCCGGATCGTCCGGGACGCCGAGGGGATACGCCTGGAGGCCTTCCGGACGGTCTCCGTCAGCCCGCCGGCCGAGGCCGGGCGCCGGATCGTCGACGTGGGCTGGCAGACCGCGACCGAACTGCTGGTGCTGCTCTCGCATCGGGTGACTTCCAGCGTGGTGCGCGTGGACCAGGATTCCGCGCTCCCGGAGGACATCGGGCCCTCCGAGATCTCCGGGCTGGTCGAGCTCGCGGTCGTCCCCGCCGGCCAGGCGGTGGTGCGTGGCAGCGCCTCGCTCTACCGCTATGAGGGCCCGTTCAACTGGAAGCCGATCACGGTGGCAGTGGACGCGATCGGCTATTCCTGACGGCTCGACGGCCGGCTGTGGACAAGTGGCACCGGGAACGCACGACGCGCAGGATCACCGGGCATGGGTGCATTCCTTGATGCCTGGGGAGACCTCGTCCTCGGAGCGTGCTGCCCCGGCTGCGGCCACCCGGCGCTGGGCATGTGCCGCGAGTGCGCCGCGGGGTTGCGGGCGCTGCAGCCCGGCGCCGTAACGCGGACGCTGGCCGGCTTCCCGCCGACGGTGGCGGCGGGGGAGTACGCCGGTGCGTTGCGGCGGGTGCTGCTGGCCGCCAAGGAGCGGCAGGCGCTCAGCCAGCTCCCGCTGCTCGGCCGGCTGCTGACCCGCGCGGTGGCCGGATTGCTGCTGGGCGAACGCCCGGTGGGCCCGGTCTGCCTCGTCCCCGTGCCGTCGGTTCGCGCCCGGGTGATCGAGCGGGGGATTGATCTGACCGGCACCCTGGCGGCCGGGACGGCCCGCCGCCTGCGACGCTGCGGCGTCGAGGTCAGCGTGCGGTTCGCAGTCCGGCTGGAGCGCACACCCGCCGACCAGGCCGGGCTGGGCCGGACGGCCCGGATCGTGAACTCGAGCGGTGCCTACCGGTGCGTCCAGCCGCCGCCGGGCTCGGTCGTGATCGTGGACGACGTGGTCACCACCGGCGCGACGCTGGCCGCCATGGCGACGGCGCTGCGCACCGCTGGATGCCTCCCCGTCGGTGCGGCGACGGTGGCCCACACAGCACGACGCGGGAGCCGGTAGGGCTCCCGCGTCGCGTCATTCGGTTGGGTCAGATGGCTCCGCTGCCGCTCTCGCCGGTGCGCACCCGCACCACGATGCCGACGTCGACCACCCAGATCTTGCCGTCCCCGACCGATCCGGTGCGGGCACCCTGCAGGATGACACCCACCAGGGTCTCGGCCTCGGCGTCGTCCACCAGCACCTCCACCTTGACCTTCGCGATGAAGTCGATGGTGTACTCCGCGCCGCGGTAGACCTCGACATGACCGCGCTGCCGGCCGTAGCCGGAGACCTCGGTGATCGTCATGCCGGCGACGCCGTGGCGCACCAGCGCCTTCTGGACGTTCTCCAGCTGTTCGGGCTGGATGATTGCTGTGACCAGCTTCACTTGTCAGGCTCCTGTCTTCGCGGTCTCGGGGAGGTCGTCCTTGGTCAGCACCAGGGTGCGCTGCACCTTGCTGGAGTAGTACACCGGGCTGAGGTCGTACCCGGCCTCGGAGTGCTCGGCCAGATCGATGCCGCCGAGTTCGTCGGCCGCGCTGACCCGCCAGCCCATGATTGCCTTCAGCGCCAGCGCGATCAGCAGGGTCGCCACCAGCGAGTAGGCCATCGCGGAGAAGGCGCCCAGGGCCTGCAGCCCGAGCTGTCCGAAGCCGCCACCGTAGAAGAGGCCGGTCGCATTGTCGGGGATCGCCGGGTCGGCCAGCAGGCCGATCAGCAGGGTGCCCACCAGGCCGCCGACCAGATGGACGCCGACCACGTCGAGCGAGTCGTCGTAGTTGAACTTGTACTTCAGGCCGACCGCGTAGGCGCAGGCGACGCCGGCGACCAGGCCGAGGAGCAGCGAGCCGACGGGATTCAGCGACCCGGCCGCCGGGGTGATCCCGACCAGGCCTGCGACGATGCCCGAGGCGGCACCCAGAGAGGTGGCGTGGCCGTCACGCAGCTTCTCGACCACCAGCCAGCCGAGCATCGCGGCCGCGGTGGCGACCAGGGTGTTCACCCAGGCGAGTGCTGCGATCGCGTCGGCGGCGAAGGCGGAGCCGGCGTTGAAGCCGAACCAGCCGAACCACAGCAGGGCGGCGCCGAGCATGACCAGGGTCATGTTGTGCGGGCGCATCGGCCGGGTCCCGAACCCGATCCGGGGGCCCACCACGATCGCCAGGACGAGGGCGGCGGCACCGGCGTTGATGTGGATCGCAGTACCACCGGCGAAGTCGATCACGCCGAGGCTGCCGATCCAGCCGCCGTCACCCCACACCCAGTGCGCGACCGGGAAGTAGACCAGGGTTGCCCAGATCACGCTGAACACCGCCCAGGTGCTGAACTTCACGCGATCGGCGATGGCGCCGGAGATCAGCGCCACGGTGATGATCGCGAAGGTCGAGCCGAAGGCCACGCCGGCGAGGGCACCGGGGTCGGGATCGGTCACGAGACCGGCCAGGCCGAGGTACTCCAGTGGGTTGCCGATCAGGCCCCCGATCGAGGTGCCCGAGGACATGCTGTAGCCGTACAGCACCCACAGCACGCCGACGATTCCCATCGAGAGGAAGCTCATCATGATCATGTTCAGGACGCCCTTCGCCCTGACCATGCCGCCATAGAAGAGAGCGAGACCGGGGGTCATCAGCAGCACGAGCGACGCACTGGTGAGAACCCAGGCGGTGTCGCCGGAGTTGAGTTCGAGAATCATGGGAGTCAGCCTGTAGCACCCCTGTTACGCCGATGAGCGTGCGGTGTTACGGCGCGGTTAGCCGCTGTTACAGCCTTGTTGCGGCAGCACGGGTGGCTAACGCCGACGGGTGCCGTGGTGCGCCGACGCGCCGAGGCGGAAGGACGATTGTCCCGCCGTCCTCACGGCACTACGGTGGGGGTATGGCACCCAGGCCGGTTCCCTCCGCTTCGCGGCAGGGGCAGGCCCGGTGCCACGGCTGTCTTCGGGCACGCCTCGTCCCGAGGGGTGCTGACCCCGACACCGTTGAGCAGGAGGGTTGACATGGATGTCCTTGTGACCGGTCGGCACTGCCAGATTCCGGACGACTACCGCGCCCGCGTGGAAGAGAAGCTCGCCTCGATAGAGAAGCTCAAAGACCGCGTCATCCGGATCGACGTACAGGTGACCGCCAACAGTTACAAGCGTCAGCCCGACCAGTCGACGAAGGTGGAGATCACCCTGCGCAGCAAGGGCCCGGTGGTGCGGGCCGAGGCGACCGCTGAGGACAAGCTGGTGGCCTTCGATCGCGCGCTGGATCGCCTGAAGGCGCAGCTGCGGCGAGCCTCCGACCGGCGCAAGGCGCACCGCGCGCTGAAGACCGAGCCGGCGCTGAGCGAGGCCGGTGTGGTGACCTTCGAGCCGCTGCAGACCGAGGAACTGGACGTCCAGACCCTGCCCGGCGGGCTCGAGGTGCAGGGCGACGGACCCCTGGTGGTGCGGGAGAAGTTCTTCGAGGCCACCCCGCTCTCGCTGGCCCAGGCGCTGGACGAGATGGAACTGGTCGGCCACGACTTCTTCCTCTACGTGGACGCCGAGAGCGGAGCGCCCAGCGTGGCGTACCGCCGTAAGGCCTACGACTACGGCGTGATCCATCTCAGCGTCGGCAAGCACCCCGCTGAGTAGGGCGGCGCTCAACCCGGCCCAGGCGCGGCGGGTGGCCCTCGCCGCGCAGGGGTTCGGGCGTGGCCGGCCCGGCACCGTCACATCCCGGCAGGTGCAGCAGGTGGTCGACCGGATCAGCCAACTGCAGATCGACTCGGTGAACGTGGCGGTGCGGGCGCACTACATGCCCCTGTTCGCCCGGCTCGGACCCTACGACCGTGCCCTGCTCGATCGGGCGGCGGGACGGGCGCCACGCCGGCTCTTCGAGTACTGGGGCCACGCGGCCTCGCTGATCGACGTCGGGCTGCAGCCGGCATTGCGGTTCCGGATGGACGGACAGCGCCGGGCCGAGCCCTGGCCGGCGATCCAGGCCATCCGGGCCGAGCATCCCGGGCTGGAGCAGCAGGTGCTCGACTTCGTCGCCGCCAACGGCCCGGTCACGTCGCGCCAGATCGAACACCCCGAGGATCGCAAACGCGCTCCGTGGTGGAACTGGTCGCAGGCCAAGCACATGCTGGAGTGGCTGTTCGCCACCGGCGAGCTGACCGCGGCCAGCCGGAACAGCCAGTTCGAGCGCTGCTACGACCTGCCCGAACGCGTCCTGCCGGCGGCCGTGGTGGCGGCTCCGACGCCGGACCGTGCCGAGTCCGCGCGCATCCTCGTCCGGCATGCGGCCGCGGCGCTGGGCATCGCCACCGACCGCTGCCTGGCCGACTACTTCCGGTTGAGTCTGGCCACCGCCCAGGCCGCGATCGCCGAGCTGGTTGAGGCCGGTGAGCTGATCGAGACACCGGTGCGCGGCTGGGCTCGGCGCAGCTACCTGTGGCACCAGGCCCGGCTGCCGCGTCGGCTTCAGGTCGACGCCCTGGTGAGCCCGTTCGACTCGCTGGTCTTCGAACGCTCCCGCTTGGCCGACCTGTTCGGCGTCGACTACCGGATCGAGATCTACACCCCGGCCGCCAAGCGCCGCTACGGCTACTACGTCTACCTGTTCGTGATGGACGAGACCATCGCCGCCCGCGTCGATCTCAAGGCCGACCGCGCCGCCGGAGCGCTGCTCGTCCAGGCCTCCTGGCTGGAGCCGGGTGCTCCCGAGGCCGAGACCGCGGCCCGGCTGGCCGGGACGCTTCATTCGATGGCCGACTGGCTGGAGCTGGGCGAGGTGGTGATCCGCCCGGTCGGAACACTGGCGCCCGCCCTCACCAGAGCCGCCCCGGGCTGAGACGGCCCGGGGTCTTCGGGTCGGGACTCGCCAGGTCAGCCGATGCGGCCGATGCCGGTGCTCTGCGGGTTGAGACCGACGGTTCCCGCCTGCTGGCGGGCCAGTTCCGGGTTGTCGCTGCGGTGCCGCTCGGCGTAGGCGGAATCCTCGTCCCCGGCGTGAACCCGGGTCGGGTCGAGCACGCGGGCCAGGAAGGAACGGGTGCGCTCCTCCTTCGGGTTGCCGATCACCTCGTCGGGCGGACCCTCCTCGACGACGACACCGCCGTCCATGAAGATCACCCGGTCGGCCACCTCGCGGGCGAAGGCCATCTCGTGGGTGACCACCATCATGGTCATGCCCTCGCGGGCGAGATCGCGCATCACCGAGAGCACGTCGCCGACCAGCTCCGGGTCGAGCGCCGAGGTGGGCTCGTCGAAGAGCATCATCTCCGGATCCATGCTCAGTGCCCGGGCGATCGCCACCCGCTGCTGCTGGCCGCCGGAGAGCTGGGCGGGGTAGGAATGGCCACGGTCGCGGAGCCCCACCTTCTCCAGGTTCTCCTGAGCGATCCGCTGGGCCTCGGCGCGATCCAGCTTCTTCACCCGGATGAGCGCGATCGTGCAGTTCTGCAGCGCGGTCAGGTGGGGGAACAGGTTGAATTGCTGGAAGACCATCCCGGCCATCATCCGCAACCGGTCGATGTCGGCATCCGGGTCGGTGATCTCCTCGTTCATGATGAAGACCCGGCCCTTGGTCGGCTCCTCCAGCATGTTCACGCAGCGCAGCAGCGTGGACTTGCCCGAGCCGGAGGGGCCGATGATGCACACCACCTCGCCGCGGTGGATCGTGGTGGTGATGCCCTTGAGCACCTCGAGGTCGCCGAAGGACTTGTGGAGGTCGTAGATCTGGATCTCGTCCTCGCGGTCACCGGTGGGGATCTGCTGGGTCATCGGGTTGCCTTCCGCTGCCGGGCTTCCATGCGCCGCACGACGTAACTCAGCGGAAGCGTGATGATCAGATAGCAGAACCCCGCCACCACCAGCGGGGTGATGTTGGCGTTGGAGTTGGCCATGTCGCGTCCGAACTTGGTGAGCTCGTAGGCGCTGGTGGTCAGGCCGATCACGTAGACCAGGGAGGAATCCTTGGTCATCAGCACCAGCTCGTTGGTCAGGGGCGGTGTGATGATCCGGAAGGCCTGCGGCAGCACGATCCGCTGCATCGACATCCCCGGCGGCATGCCCAGGGAGCGGGCGGCCTCGATCTGGCCCTTCGGGACGGCCTGGATGCCGGCCCGGATGGTCTCGGAGATGTAGGCCGCGGAGACCATGCCGAGCGCCGTCCACACGGTTCCGTACGGATCGAAGGGGAACTGGAAGCCCTTCAGCGCGGTGCCCAGCAGGCTGAACGCGAGGAAGACGATGATCGCCGGCAGCCCGCGGAAGAACTCGACGTAGATGGTCGCCAGCCATCGGTAGGGGCCCACCTGGGAGAGCCTCATCAGCGCCAGGATCGTCCCCAGCACGAGCCCGAAAACGAAGGCGCCGGCGGTGTAGATGATGGTGTTGAGGAAGGCCCGGCCCAGTGCCGGGCTGATCGTCTGGACGACCAGATCGGGCCGGAAGAACACCTGCTGGATCGCCTGGCCGTCGACGGTGACGATGGCGAGGACGACGATCAGTGCCAGCACGATGTACTGGACGATGCGGATGCGTTGGGCGCGCTTGCGGGGTGACAGCTTCTTCTTGGGCGACGTCGTCGTCGTGATGGTGGTCATCTCGCCTCCGGAGACTGACCCGGTTGGAGTCGGCCGGTCGGCCGGCCCCAACCCGGGTCGGTGGTGACTCAGCCCTTGACCAGCAGGGCCTGGGTGGCGTTGAAGTAGGGATCGGTGAACGGGGCCGCAGCCTGGCGCTCCTCGGTGATGGTGATCGCGGCGGCGCCCAGGTCGCACTTGCCGGCGGCGAAGACGGCGCCGGAGGTGATCTGGCCGAACTCGATGTCGACGATCTTCTGGGTCACGCCGAGCTTCTTGGCGATCACGTCGACCAGGTCGACGTCGAAGCCGATGATGGTCGAGTTGTCCTCGTCGAGGTACTGGAACGGCCGGTAGGCCAGGTGGGTGCAGACGGTGAGCGCGCCGGCCTCGATCAGCTTCGGCTCGCCGGTGGCCTCGGTGGAGTCGCCGAGCAGGTCGGCCGGGGCGTCGGTTCCGAACCACTTCTGGTAGATGCCGTTGAAGGTGCCGTCGGCCTTGGCCTCGGCCAAGGCGGCGTTCGCCACGCTGAGCAGGCCGGGGTTGTCGGAGCTGACGTTGAAGCCGTACTGCTCACCGGTGTCGAACTCGGCGACCACCTTGGTGGTGGGATTCTGCACGGCGAAGTCGAAGAGCACGCCGTTGTCGTTGATGGCGGCATCGGCGGTACCCGCGAGCACCGCGTTGGCGGTGCCCGGCAGGTCGTCGAAGACCTTGATCTCATAGCCGAACTCGGCCTGGTGCTCCTCGGCGTAGACCTTGCCGGTGGTGTCGGTCTGGACGGCCAGGATCTTGCCCTTCAGATCGGCCAGGCCGGTGATGCCGGCGGGGGCTTCACCACCTGGCGCCGGAGAGGCGGGCTGCGAATTGGCGCAGCCGGTGAGGACGAGAGCGAGCGCAGCGGTCGCGCCGGCGGCGCGGAGCATGGACTTCATGCGGGTCCTTCCTGATCGGGACATCCCGGTGATAGTGCCATTCGATTGTTGCAGTCGTGCGACAACCGGAACAGAGCATCCCATCAGGCGTGACGGGCCGGTGGCCCGCCGGGCGCCGGTTCGCCCCGCGAACCGGACCCTCTTCATCGGTGTGGCGGGCCCCCCGCGGCCCGGGAGGGCTGGGGTTGCAGGGTAGGATGATCTCCGCTGCCGCGCCAGGCGCGGTCTGGATGCGTTGCCCCGATCAGGAAGCGAACACCGTGGCTCTACTCGACAAGCTGCTGCACATGGGTGAGGGTCGTACCCTCAAGAAGCTCAAGGCGGTGGCCGTCCAGGTCAATTCTATCGAGGGCGACTACCTCGAGATGTCGGACGAGGAACTGCAGGGCCAGACCGCGGAGCTGCGGCAGCGCCGCGAGGACGGCGAATCGCTGGACGAGCTGATGCCCGAGGCCTTCGCCACCGTCCGGGAGGCGAGCCGGCGGGTGCTGGGCAAGCGGCACTTCGACGTCCAGGTTCAGGGCGCCGCGGCCCTGCACTGGGGCAACATCGCCGAGATGAAGACCGGTGAGGGCAAGACCCTGGTCGGTGTGATGGCCTCCTACCTGAACGCGCTGGACGGCAAGGGCGTCCACGTCGTGACGGTGAACGACTACCTGGCCAAGTTCCAGTCCGAGCAGATGGGCCGCGTCCATCATTTCCTGGGCCTGAGCGTCGGCGCGATCCTGTCGCAGATGACGCCGGCCGAGCGGAAGGCCGCCTACGCCGCCGACATCACCTACGGCACCAACAACGAGTTCGGCTTCGACTACCTGCGCGACAATATGGCGCTCTCGCTGGACGACTGCGTGCAGCGGGGCCACCACTACGCGATCGTCGACGAGGTCGACTCCATCCTGGTCGACGAGGCCCGCACCCCGCTGATCATCTCCGGCCCGGCCGAGGACAACTCGGCCTGGTATCCCGAGTTCGCCAAGCTTGTGAAGGGGCTGCAGCGCGATCTCCACTACGAGGTGGACGAGAAGAAGCGGACGGTCTCGGTACTCGAACCGGGCATTACGGCTGTAGAGGACCGGCTCGGCATCGAGAACCTCTACGAGAGCGGCAACACCCCGCTCATCTCCTACCTGAACAACGCGATCAAGGCCAAGGAGCTGTTCAAGCGCGACAAGGACTACGTCATTCTCGACGGCGAGGTGCTGATCGTCGACGAGCACACCGGGCGCACCCTGATCGGCCGGCGCTACAACGAGGGCCTGCACCAGGCCCTGGAGGCCAAGGAAGACGTCGAGATCAAGGATGAGTACCAGACCCTCGCCACGATCACGCTGCAGAACTACTTCCGGATGTACAACAAGCTGGCCGGCATGACCGGTACCGCCAAGACCGAGGAATCCGAGTTCCAGAAGATCTACGGCCTGGGCGTGCTGCCGATCGAGACCAACCGGCCGATGATCCGGGCGGATCAGGCCGACCTGATCTACCGCACCGAGCAGGCCAAGTTCGACGCCATCGTGGCGGACGTCACCGAACGCCACGAGAAGGGCCAGCCGATGCTGATCGGCACCGCCTCGGTGGCCAAGTCCGAGCTGCTGAGCCGGGCGCTGAAGAAGGCCGGCGTCAAGCACTCGGTGCTGAACGCCAAGGAGCACGAGCGCGAGGCCGAGTTCGTCGCCCTGGCCGGTCGCAAGGGCGCCGTCACGGTGGCCACCAACATGGCCGGCCGTGGTACCGACATCATCCTGGGCGGCAACCCAGAGTTCCTGACCGACCAGGTGCTGCGCTCCAAGGGGCTCGACCCGGTGGAGGACGGCGAGGCGTACGAGAACGCCTGGCCGAAGACGCTGGCCGAGATCGAGGAGCAGGTCGCCGACGAGCACAACGAGGTCGTCGAGCTGGGCGGGCTGTACGTGATCGGCTCGGAGCGGCACGAGTCGCGCCGGATCGACAACCAGTTGCGCGGTCGTTCCGGACGTCAGGGCGACCCGGGCGAGAGCCGGTTCTACCTGTCGCTGGAAGACGATCTGATGCGGCTGTTCAAGTCGGACGTGATCGACTGGGTGATGATGGCGCTGAAGATCCCCGACGACGTGCCGATCGAGCACGCCCGGGTGAGCAAGAGCGTGCAACAGGCCCAGGAACAGGTCGAGGCGCAGAACTTCGAGATGCGCAAGAACGTCCTGAAGTACGACGACGTGATGAACCGGCAGCGGCACGCGATCTACACCGACCGCCGCAGGGTCCTGGAGGGGGCCGATGTCGAGGCGCAGCTACGCGCCACCGTGGACACGGTGGTGGAGCAGTACATCCGCAGCCTCACCGAGGGCTTCACCGAGGACTGGGACTTCGATGCCATCTGGGCCCAGCTGCGCACCCTGTACCCGGTGACGCTCAGCCAGAAGGAGTACGAGGCCCGTCCGGAACTGACCGCCGACGAACTGGTCGAGGATTTCAAGGCCGACGCCCAGGCCGCCTACGACGCCCGCACCGAACAGCTCGGTGAGGAGACCATGCGCGAGTTCGAGCGCCAGGTGTTGCTGACCGTGCTGGATCGCAAGTGGCGCGAACACCTCTACGAGATGGACTACCTGCGCGAGGGCATCGGCCTGCGCGCGATGGCGCAGCGCGACCCGCTGGTGGAGTACCAGCGCGAGGGCGGCGACATGTTCAACGCCATGATGGGCGCGTTCATGGAAGAGGTCGTGGGCTACCTGTACAACCTGAACGTCCAGGTGCAGCCGGCGGAACCGCAGGTCACCGTGGAGAGCGGGCCGGATCCGGATGTGCCCGGTGCGACCGAGGTGACCCCGGCCCGTCCCAAGGCGGCCGCCCCCGAGCCGGCGCTGACCCGGCGTCCGACCCTGCAGGCCAAGGGGCTGCAGCCCCGGCAGCAGCGTCCGATGTCCTACTCGGCGCCCAGCGAGACCGGTGAGGCACAGGCTGCCAGCCAGACGGCCACCGACGATCCCTACGCGAACGTCGGGCGCAACGATCCGTGCCCCTGCGGCTCCGGCAAGAAGTTCAAGATGTGCCACGGACGGCACAGCTGAACTCAGCGGAGCCGGCCGGCGCGGTGGATGACGTCGGCATGGAGCGCCAGTTCGATCCGGGTGACCGTCCAGCGTTCGCCGCGACGGCTGAACCGGAGGGCGGCGGCCCGGGACGCGCTGCCCTGGCGTAGGTGCGCGGTCACCTCGAGCGCCCCGGGGCGTGGCTGCTGGATGCGCACCGACTGCAACCGGATACCCGCCGTCGCCCCGGCTCCCCGCAGGTGCGACAGCAGGGCGAGTGGTTCGGGCTCCATCCAGCTCTCCAACTGCTCGGCAGGGCGACGGCCCGCCAGCATCTCGACCACGCCCGAGACCGCCGCTGTGGCCAGCCGGCGCAGCGTCGGGTCGAGATCGACCGGTTCGGCGAGCACGGCCGGGGCGTCGAGCGGCAGGGTGGGCTGGGTGGTGCGGATCCGCAGCGGTTCCAGCAGGCGCCGAGCCGGCGGCCGCGAATCGGGAGCCGGGCGGCAGGTGGCGAGAACGGTCATCATGCCTCCTTGGGGTGAGGCCACCACTGTGAGGCATCGGTTCGGCGATGCAACCGCGTCCGGTCGCATCTGTGGACAACCCCGCGGCATTTCCTCGTCCCGCCCACCGGCCGTCGACGCTGCGGCGGCAGCGGTTAGGGTGGTGGACGTGAGTGAGATGCTGTCGGTCGCCGAAGCCGCGCTGCTGGCCCGCGATCAGGCCGCGCAGCCCTGGAAACAGGCCTTCGTCTGCCTGCTGGATCGCCCGGTGAGCCGCGATCACCTCGCCGACCGGATCGCCGAACGGATCGGTTACGCACCCCGCTTCCGCCGCAAGGTCGACGGCTGGCCGTTGCCCGGCTGGACGGACGACCCCGGCTACCTGGTACTGGGCCATGTGCGCGAGGCCGCGCTGGCGGCGGGGGAGACCCTGCAGCAGTGGCTGGCCGCCCGGCTGGCCACGCCCTTCGACCACGCCCATCCGCTGTGGGAGGCGTGGCTCGTCCAGGGTGCCGCGGGCAGCCTGCCGGCGCTCGTCGTCTTCTCCCACCCGGCCCTGGTCGACGGCTACGACAACGTCCACCTGCTCCAGGAACTGTTCGACGAGCATCCGGTGCCGATCGCCCCGGCTCAGCCGGGCTGGCAGCCGGCCGCGGAGGAGCCGGGCTGGGGCGGGCTGCTGGCGCGCCTCGGGAACCCGCTGCAGGTGGCCAGGGACGCCGGCGCCGGCCTCACCGGCATGGTGGAGAACGCGGTGCGCGGTGTGGCCGCCGCCCCGCGGACGCACCACGTCGCCGGGGTGGAGGTCGAACTGGATACCCTGCGCTTCGTCCGGGAGCGTTACGGCTGCACCACCCATGACGTCCTGGTGGCGGTCGTCACCGCCGGTGTGCGGGGCTGGCTGATCGATGCCGGCGGCGTACTGGAGGATCAGGTCGCGCTGGTGCCGCTGGCGATCACCGAGGCCGATGCGCTCGGTTCCGCTGTCGGCGCCCGGGTCGCCCCGCAGTGGATCGTGCTGCCGATCACCGAGCCGTCGCCGGTGGCCCGGCTCCAGGCGATCGCCACCCTCACCCAGGCCCGGGCCGATACCGGGTTGTCGGTGCCGGTGAGCGACCTGCGCGACCTGGCAGGCTTCGCTCCGCCCACCCTGCACTCGCTGGCCGCCGGCACCGTCGCCGCCGGGCGACCGCACAGCGTCTGGATCGGCAATGCCCCTGGCCCCGCCGAACGCCGCTACCTGGGCCAGGCCGGGGTCAGCGGCTTCTACAGCCTGCTGGCGACCACCGACGAGCAGCGCTGCACGGTGTCGATCAACAGCTACCGCCACCGGGTGACGATCGGGGTGACCGCGGTGGCGCCGGTGCGGCAGTTCGCCCGTGACGTGAGCAACGAACTGGGTGCGCTACGAGGAGGACAGTGACATGACCGGACTGGTGTTCTGCCCGATCTCGCGCGCCCAGCTGAGCGGCTGGGCGTCCGGCGGCATCCTGCCCGGTCGCCATCGGGGCTACGCCGTCACGGCGGCAATGACCGAGGCCTTCGGCCTCAGCGACCCGGAGGACGCCGAGTACACCGCGCTGTCGATCGCCTCGATCGCCGGGCTGCTGGCCCACGGCGAACGGGTGGTCGCCGTGCTGGAGCTCGACCACCGGCCCGGCGACGACGAGTTCGGCGCGGTGGAGATCGCCGATCCGGGCTATGCCGCGGTGACCGCGCTCTTCGGGGAGGACACCGAGGCCGGTCAGGCGACCGAAGCGGCGGTCGCGCTGCGAGGAATGACGCTGGATCAGGCCTGGGAGTCTGTGACGGCACAGGCGCTGCTGGCCGAGCGTGATCTGCTGTGGTACGGCCCGGCCGAGTGGCGGTCGTTCGACCGGGCGTGACCGGGCGCTATTCCGGACGGCTCCAGGTCTGGGCGACCTGAGCCTGGATGGCCAGTGCCTCCATCAGCAGCGGAGCCGCCTGGCGCTCCAGCGCCGCGCCGAACAGGGGAATCGCCACGGTCAGGTCGCCGTCGTAGCTGAGGCTCGACCCGGCGCCGGAGGGTTCCAGCCGGACCCGTCCGTTGAGCGTCACCGGCATCCCCTCGACCGTCACCAGGGTGCGGCCCTGCCGCACCTCGGCATCGGACTCCTCCCACTCGACCTCGTCGGTCACGGTGATGGTGGGGCCGGTGAACCGCTCGATCGAGGCATGGTTGCGCATCGTCCGGCGGGCGCCGGTTCGCAGCCCCTCGACGTAGACCGTGTAGTCCAGCGGGTCGGTGGCCGCGCAGACCGCCTCCAGGAAGGCCGGGTCGGTGAGCATCGTGAACGCCTCGCCAGGCGGCTGCGGCAACTGGTGCGTGGAGGTGATGTCCATGGCAGACCATTGTGGGGCATCGCCGCGTCGTGCTCCGACGGGCTCACCGGGTCTGGATAGGCTGGATGTCATCGACGGCGTAGTCAGCGAGGACAGGTATGACCACGGTGGTGTCCACCGCCCACGACGAGGAGCGGGACGAATTCCGGCGACGCTATCTGGAGCAGCTGCCGCCGGAGGAGACTTCCGGGCTGAGCCCCGCGGCATTGGCCGAACGGATCGAGGATCATCGCGACTTCGGACGGGTTCGCAGCCCGGGTGAGCACGTCCTGGCGCTCACCGGACGGGATGCGGCCACGATCGTGCAACTGGTCACCGACGACCGTCCCTTCCTGGTCGACAGCCTGACCATGGAACTCTCCCGGCAGGGTTGGAGCCTACGGCGCCTCTTCCACCCCCAGTTGCTGGTACGCCGCGATCCGGCCGGTGCGATCGCCGGGCTGGGAGCCGGCGACGGGCCTGCCCTGGCCGAGTCGTGGATCGCGATGGAGGTGTACCCGCCGCTCGGAGTCGCAGCCGACCAGGTGTCCGGAGGGCTGCTGGAGGGGCTGCGCGCGGCGCTGGACGACACCACCGTGGCGGTGGCGGACTGGCGCGCCATGGTTGAGGCCGCGCAGCGGGCGATCGCCGAGCTGGGGGCCACGCCGGCTCCCGCCGGGCAGGACCGCACGCAGAGCGCGATCCAGCTGCTCAGCTGGCTGGCCGAAGGCCACTTCGTCTTCCTCGGCTACCGGGAGTACCGGATCGACGGCCCGGAGTTCGTGCCGGTGCCCGGCAGCGGGCTGGGCATCCTGCGCGGCGACGACGACCCGGAGGTCTTCGGCGCGGTACCGATCGAGGGCCAGCCGGAGGTCCTGGTGGTCACCAAGGATCCGCGGCGCTCCCGGGTTCACCGCAACGCCTACCTCGATTACCTCGGCGTCCGCATTCACGATGCGTCCGGCCGTCCGGTGGCCGAGCGGCGGTTCCTGGGGCTGCTGGCGCTCTCGGCCTACGCCGAATCCATCCACCACATCCCGGTGCTGGCGGCCAAAGCCGGCCAGATCGCGGCGCGCATCGGCTACGACCCCGAGTCCTATGGCGGGCACGCCGTGCGGCAGGTGATCGACACCTACCCGCGCGACGAGCTGTTCCAGGCCGACGTCGACGATCTGGTGCCGGTGGTGACGGCGCTGGTGGGGCTCCGGGAGCGCCGCGTGGTGCGCGCCTTCCTCCGCCGCGATCGGTACGGGCGGTTCGTCACCGCGCAGGTCTACCTCCCGCGGGATCGGTACAACACCGACGTCAGGCACCGGATCAGCGACATCCTGCTGGCCGAACTCGGCGGGGAGTCGCTGGACTACAACCTGCAGGTGAGCGAGTCGGTGCTGACCCGCCTGTCCGCCGTGATCCGGCTGCCGGCCGCGGCGGATCGCGGCGAGCCCGATCCGGCGCGGATCGAGGCCCGGATCGAAGCCGCGACCCGCACCTGGGAGGACGCCTTCGTGGCGGCGATCGCGGAGTTGCCCAGCGAGCAGCGGGGCGTGGAGTTCCCCCAGTCCTACCAGGAGGCGACCACGCCCGAACGGGCCGTGGCCGACCTGGCGATCGCGAACCAGCTGAGCGCCGAGGACGATCTGCGGTTCTCGCTGGCGTCGCCGACCGACCCCGACGACCCGTGCGACGTCCGGCTGTCGGTGTTCTCGTTCCAGCCGATCGAGTTGGCGCAGGTGATGCCGCACCTGGCGGTGCTCGGCGTGGACGTCATCGACGAGCGTCCTTTCGAGTGGCAATTGCGTGGACGACGGGTGCTGCTCTACGACTTCGGCCTGCGGCTGCCGTCCGACGCGCCGCCGGTGACCGAGTGGGATCAGGCATCCCGGGCGCGGTTCGTGGCGGCCTTCGAGGCATCCTGGCGCGGGCTGTGCGAGGCCAGGCTGCTGAACCGGCTGGTGCTGACCGCCGGGCTGACCTGGCAGCAGGTGGGGTGGCTGCGGGGCATCTCCCGCTATCTGCAGCAGGCCGGTGTCAGCTTCAGCCAGCAGTACCTGGCCGCGGCGCTGCATGCCAACCCGGGGCTGGCCGCCGCCCTGGTGCGGCTCTTCCAGACCAAGTTCGACCCGGCCCTGTACCCCGATCACCTGACGCGCGCGGCCGCCCTGGAACAGGCCGAGGCCGACCTGGAGGGCCGGATCGACCGGGTCGCCAGCCTGGATCACGACCGGATCCTGCGCATGTTCGCCGCGGTGATCCACGCCACGGTGCGGACGAACGCGTTCACCGACACCGAGGCGCTGGCCTACAAGCTGCTGCCGCGCGAGCTCGCGCTGCTGCCGCAGCCCCGGCCCGCCTACGAGGTGTTCGTCTACTCGCCACGGGTGCAGGGGGTTCACCTACGGTTCGGCAAGGTGGCCCGCGGCGGCCTGCGCTGGTCGGATCGCCGGGAGGACTTCCGCACCGAGGTGCTGGGGCTGGTGAAGGCCCAGACGGTGAAGAACACCGTGATCGTGCCCGATGGCGCCAAGGGCGGCTTCGTGCCGCAACGGCTGCCCGATGTCGGCAGCGACCGCGCCGGCTGGCTGGCGGAGGGGGTGGCCTGCTACCGGATCTTCATCGACGCGCTGCTGAGCGTCACCGACAACTCCCGTGGCGGGGTGGTCGAGCCGCCGCCGGGGGTGTTGCGCTACGACGGCGACGATCCCTACCTGGTGGTGGCCGCGGACAAGGGGACGGCCAGCTTCTCCGATATCGCCAACGAGATCTCGGTGGCCCGCGGGTACTGGCTGGGTGACGCCTTCGCCTCCGGCGGCTCCAGCGGCTATGACCACAAGGGCATGGGTATCACCGCCCGTGGCGCCTGGGTCTCGGTCCGCCACCACTTCCACGAACTCGGTCTCGACCCCCAGACGACCGATTTCACGGTCGTGGGGATCGGCGACATGTCGGGCGATGTCTTCGGCAACGGCATGCTGGCCTCGCCGCACATCCGGCTGGTGGCGGCCTTTGACCACCGGCATGTCTTCCTCGATCCGGATCCCGATGCCGCGGTGAGCCATGCCGAGCGGCGCCGGCTGTTCGGGCTTCCCCGGTCGAGCTGGGCGGATTACGACCCGGCATTGGTGTCGGCCGGCGGCGGGGTCTACCCCCGCACCGCCAAGCGGGTGCCGGTCACCGGGCAGGTGCGCCGGGCTCTCGGTCTGGCCGAGGGAGTCACCGAGCTGACTCCGAACGAGATGATCCGGGCGATCCTGCTCGCGCCGGTCGACCTGCTCTTCAACGGTGGGATCGGCACCTACGTCAAGGGCACCGGCCAGCTCCACGCCGAGGTCGGCGACAAGGCCAATGACGCCATCCGGGTGAACGGTGCGCAGGTGCGGGCACGCTGCGTGGGGGAGGGTGGCAATCTGGGCTGGACGCAGCCAGGGCGCGTCGAGTTCGCCGCCAAGGGCGGCCGGATCAACACCGACTTCATCGACAACTCCGCCGGGGTGGACACCTCCGACCACGAGGTGAACCTCAAGATCCTGCTGAGCGACGCGCTGGCCACGGGCCGGTTGGCGCCTGCCGAGCGCGATCCGCTGCTGGCGTCGATGACCGACGAGGTGGCCGAGCTGGTGCTGCGGCACAACGTCGACCAGAACGTCGCGCTGTCGAACAGCGAGTCGCGATCCGTCGAGCTGGCCGGACAGCACGAGGACTGGATGCGGGTGCTCACCGACGCCGGCTTCCTGAATCGCCAGCTGGAGGACCTGCCCGACTCGGCGGGCATGGCGGAACGCATCGCGCAGGGACGCGGGCTGACCCGCCCCGAGCTGGCGGTACTGCTGGCCTACACCAAGATCGCGCTCAAGGAATGGGTGCTCGGCGGGGACCTGCCCGACGATCCCTATCTGGCCGATCGGCTGGTCAGCTATTTCCCCAGGCCGGTGCAGCAGCGGTTCCCCGACGAGATCGCCCGGCACGCCCTGGGCCGCCAGATCATCACCACGGTGGCGGTCAACCGGTTCGTCAACTCCCAGGGAATCACCGCCTACCACCGGCTCGCCACCGAGACCGGGGCACAGGTGGCCGACGTCGTCCGGGCCCAGCTGGCCGCCCGTGCGATCTACGCGGTCGGGCCTTCCGAGGTGCAACTGGCGCGCATGGCCGAGCTGGACGCACCCCTGGTGACCGAGCTGCGGATGGAGCTGCGCCGCATGGTGGAGCGGGCCGCGCGCTGGCTGCTCCACAACCGGCGCTCACCGCTGGACGTGAGGGCCGCCATCGACGAGTTCGCCGACCCGGTCGCGGGGCTTCGCGGCGAGCTGCAGCGCTGGGTCGCACCCCGGCAGCAGGAGGCGATCGAGGCGCAGTACCGCTCCTGGCTCGACCAGGGTGCCCCCGAACCGCTGGCGGCGAGCATGGCCACCGCCGGCCAGGCGCACTATGCGCTGGGGATCGCGGCGATCGCCCGGCGGAGCGACCGTTCTCCCGAACTGGTCGCCGAGGTCTTCTTCAGCCTGGGCCACCAGCTGGGGATCGACCGCCTGGTCGACCAGGTCGACCAGTTGCCCCGTCAGGTGCGCTGGGACGCCATGGCACGGGCGGCGCTGCGGGACGAACTGCTGGAGGCGCAGGACGAACTCACGGCGGCGGTCGTCGCCACCGCGACCGGCGACGAGCGGGGATCCGAGCTGGTCACCGCCTGGCTGCGGAGCAACCCGGCCGTGCCGGGGCGGGTCGCCACGCTCCGCGAGGTCTGCGACGGCGAACCGGAACTGGCCCGGATGAGCGTCGGACTCGGAGTGGTGCGCTCGCTGCTGGCGTAGCCGATCGGTCGCGGTCTGGAGAGATCGACGGACCAGGCCCCCGGATGAAGGCGCGGGCCCGCGTCAGCGCAGGATGGCGAGGATCTCGCTGCGTTCGGTGTCGCCCTCGCGCCAGGTGCCGATCAGCGTGCCCAACGGCATGTTGTGCGGGATGTGGTGCCCGTCCAGCACCCGCACCAGGCGGACCGCCTCGCTGGCGGCGTTGGAGACCTGGACGATGCCGCTTCCCTGCACGGTCGCGGTCTTCTCGCCCTGGGAGAGATCGGCCTCGGTGTCGCCTTCGTGGATCACCCGCAGCAACTCGACCACGTAGACCGGATCGGCCACCGCGTCGTACACCCAGCGGGTGCCGAGCGTGGAGTGCTCGAGGTTGCCGACGAACCCGAACTGGCCCTCGGAGAGTGGCTCGGAGCGGTAGGTCAGCGGCACCTGGTAGGTGGTGCCACCGGAACGCACCAGCAGGGTCTCGATTCCCACCTCGCCGTCGGGATCGACGAACCGGAAGGCGCCGACCCGTTCCAGGTCGCTCGCATCGCCGTCGAACCAGGACTGCTCGGTAAGCCAGCTCCGCAGCAGGTCGAGCTTGCTGGGGGTGAGGGTGGCCTTTTCAATCTTCGCGATGCCGCTCATGGTTCCTCTCCTGTGGGACACCCCAAGGATATTCCGATTCGCCCTTGCCGGGGCGGGTTTGTGGGGGATTGGCATAGCCTGCGGCCATGAAGATCGATCTGCACGCGCACAGTGCGGTCTCCGACGGTACCGACACGCCGGCGGAGCTGGTCGTGGCGGCCGCGGCAGCAGGCCTCGACGTGGTGGCGCTGACCGATCACGACACCTTCGACGGTCTGCCGGAGGCGCTGGCCGCCTCCCCGGCGGCCGGCGTGCGGGTGCTGGGTGGCGTCGAGCTGTCGGCCGAGGTCGATCAGGTGAGCGTCCACCTGTTGGGCTACGGCTGCCGGCCCGACGATCCCGGGTTGCTGGCAGAGCTGGCCCGGATCCGCCGGGGCCGCGACGGCCGGATCCCGGCGATGCTGGCGGCGCTGGCCGGGCTGGGGATGCCGCTCGACCCGGCGGTCCTGGCCGCGACCCGGGGGAGCGCGGTCTCGATCGGACGCCCGCACCTGGCCGACGCGCTGGTCGCCCAGGGCCACGTGGCCGACCGCGCGGAGGCCTTCGCCACGTACCTGGCCGACGACGGGCCAGCCTTCGTGCCGCGCTACGCCGCCGACCTTCCGGCGGCGATCGACCTGATCCACGCCGCCGGCGGCGTTGCGGTGATCGCGCACCCCTGGGGACGGGTGAGCCGCGCGGTGCTGCCCGAGCCCTATCTGGCCGCGTTGGCCGAGCGGCACCGCCTGGACGGCGTCGAGGTCGACCACAACGACCATGACGACCAGACCAGGGCCGACCTGCGCGCCGTGGCCGGAAGACTGGGGCTGCTGGCCACCGGCTCCTCCGACTATCACGGCACCGGCAAGACCGGCCACCCGCTGGGCGCCCACACCACGCCGCCCGAGGTTCTGGCCGAGATCGATGCCCGGATCGCCGCCGCCGGGGGCCGGGCACTCAGCGGCTGACCGCCGATGCTAAAGTCGATCTTCGCCGTCTGAGCCCGGGAGGATACGACCATGACCGACCTTGCCTTCGATGCCGGCGAGCAACTTGCCTCGTCGACCTCGGACGCCTCCCTGCAGCGGACGATGGCCCGCAGCGCGGAGATCGAGGCCGAGATCGCGGTCGACCCCAGCCGATTCCGGATCATGACCGGGGACCGGCCCACCGGCAACCTGCATCTGGGCCACTACTTCGGCTCGCTGGCCAACCGGGTACGGCTGCAGGACGCTGGCGTCGAGACGCTGATCCTGATCGCCGACTACCAGGTGATCACCGACCGCGACGGCACCGGCCCGATCCGGGAGCGGGCGCTCTCGCTGATCGCCGACTACCTGGCGGTCGGGCTGGATCCGAGCCGCACCACGATCTACGCGCACTCGGCCGTGCCCGCGCTGAACCAGCTGATGCTGCCCTTCCTCTCCCTGGTGACCGACGCGGAACTGCGCCGGAACCCGACGGTGAAGGCTGAGCAGGAGGCAGCCGGCGACCGCCCGCTCTCCGGGCTGCTGCTGACCTACCCGGTGCACCAGGCCGCCGACATCCTGTTCTGCAAGGCGAACCTGGTGCCGGTCGGCAAGGATCAGCTGCCGCACCTGGAACAGACCCGCGTGGTCGCCCGCCGCTTCGACGAGCGGTACGGACGCGCGAACCCGGATCGTCCGGTCTTTCCGCAGGCCGAGGCGCTGCTCAGCCAGGCACCCAGCATCCTGGGGCTGGACGGCACCAAGATGAGCAAGTCCAAGGGCAACACCATCGAGATCGGGATGGACGCCGACACCACCGCGCGCCTGATCAAGAAGGCGGTGACCGACTCCGAACGCTTCATCACCTACGAGCCGGAGCGCCGGCCAGAGGTCGCCAACCTGCTGCTGCTGGGCGGCCTGGCGGCCGACCGCGATCCGGCCGAGATCGCCGCCGAGATCGGCGACGGCGGCGGGGGCGCACTGAAGCGGTTCGTCACCGAGGCAATCAACACCTACTTCGCTCCGATCCGGGCCCGGCGCGCCGAACTGGCCGCCGATCCCGGCCACCTGCTCTCGGTGCTGCGCGCCGGCAACGAGCGGGCCAACCAGATCGCGGACGCCACCCTGGACGAGGTCCGCACCGCCATGGGGATGCAGTACTGATTACCCCGTCGGGGAACGCAACCGAAGAGACGATCCGATGAGATAGCCGTTGTCCGGGCACCGGTAACGGGCCGAACAACGGCGTTTTCGTCATGCGCGGAGCGGGCCGGGATCCCCCGATCGGGCAGGAGATCCCGGGTCGCCGGACCTACTCGGTCGCGGCTGCCGCGGGCGCCTGCTCGACCGGCTGGCCGTTGCGGGTGCGGCGACGGCTCCGCTTGCGGCGCGGCGAGCCTTCCCGCTTGTCGCCCTCACCGGTGGAGCCTTCGGGGCGACGGCCGCGATCGCGCCGTTCCCGCGGTTCGCGCGGCGGCTTCGGCTCGGCCTCCTTCAGGCGTCCCCGGGTGCCCTCGGCGATGCCCAGATCGGCGAACAGGTGGGGCGAGGTGGAGTAGGTCTCCGGGATCTCGGTGAAGGGAAGGTCGAGCGCCTTGTTGATCACCTTCCAGCGGGTGATGTCGGCCCAGTCGACCAGGGTGATGGCCACGCCGGTCGCGCCGGCGCGACCCGTCCGTCCGATCCGGTGGACGTAGGTCATCTCCGAGTCGGGGCACTCGTGGTTGATCACGTGGGTGACGTCGGTGATGTCGATGCCACGGGCCGCCACGTCGGTGGCCACCAGCACGTCGACCTTGCCCTCGCGGAACTTCTTCAGCGCCTTCTCGCGCATCACCTGGCTGAGATCGCCGTGGATGGAGGTCGCCTGGAAGCCCCGGTCGACCAACTCGTCGGCCAGCCGCTGGGCTGCCCGCTTGGTGCGGGTGAAGATCATGGTGCGGCCGCGGCCCTCGGCCTGCAGCGCGCGCCCGATGATCTCGGGCTTGTCCAGGTCGTGCGCCTGGTAGACGAACTGGGTGGTGTCGGGCACCGTCATCTGGGCGTCGTGGCTCTCGGCGCGGACGTTCACCGGCTGGTTGAGGTGCATCCGAGCCAGGGCGACGATGGCCGACGGCATGGTGGCCGAGAACAGCAGCGTCTGACGCGACTTCGGGGTCTTGGAGATCAGCCGCTCGACGTCGGGCAGGAAGCCAAGGTCGAGCATCTCGTCGGCCTCGTCGAGCACCAGCACCTTGACGTGGGCCAGGTTGAGGTTGCGCCGCTGCACCAGGTCGAGCAGCCGGCCCGGGGTGCCGACGACCACGTCGACCCCGTCCGCCAGGGCCTCGAGCTGCGGCTCGTAGCCGACGCCGCCGTAGACCGTGAGCACCCGCGCCTTGCGGACGGCCGAGGCGACCTCGAGGTCACGGGCCACCTGCAGCGCGAGCTCGCGGGTGGGCGTCATGACCAGGGCCTGCGGCAGGTCCTTGGCGGGCATGTCGTCGTAGCCCTCGTCGCCGGCGACCAGGATCCGCTGCAGCAGGCTGATGCCGAAGGCCAGCGTCTTGCCGGTGCCGGTGCGGGCCTGGCCGATCATGTCGGTGCCGGCCAGCGCGATCGGGATCGCCAGCGCCTGAATCGGGAACGGGTGGGTGATGTCGATGGCGGCCAGCGCCGCCGAGATCGGTTCGATCACGCCGAGATCGGCGAAGGTGTGCTGTTGGTCCGCGACCGGGGCGGAGTCGATGGTGTCGGTGCTCAGGGTCATGCCTCTTCGTCATCCAGCGGGTTGACGCTGGTCAGGGAACCCGCCAGCAGCGCGAAAAGGCAGCCACAGCGGGGACGCAGGTGTTGCGTGCCCGCCCAGTCTAGCCCGACCTGCCTATCCGGTGCCGAACCCGACCGGCCGGACGTGTTCCTGGCCGAGGTCAACGTAGGCGATCTTGTCGACCGGGACGAGCACCTTGCGTCCCTTGGCGTCGGTGAGGGTGAGGATGCTGTCGTCGGCCAGCGCCTTCAGCAGGTTCTTCTCGACGTCGGCTGCCGTCTCGTCGGTCTCGACGGCGATCTCCCGTGCCACGTGCTGAATGCCGACCTTGATCTCCACCATGCCTCCTTGTGAGTCTGCCCCGCCAATCTATACGCGGGATGCCGCGAATCCGGCCGGAGTACGCCCAGAGCGCAACCAGGAGTCAGGCGGACACTCCGGCAAACGCCGCCCTCTCGTCCTCGGTGGCCCGGCGGACGACGATGCGGGTCCAGGCGCCGAGGTAGATGCGCTGGTCCGGGGCCAGTTCCACCTTGCCGCGCGGGATGGGCATGGCGGGCAGCGGGCCGGCGGCGGTGCCGATGAAGGTGCCGTTGGCCGACTCCAGATCCTCGATCCACCAGCGGCTGCCGTCGGTGGTCAGCCGGGCGTGGCGGCGGCTGCAGCCGGTGTCGAGTTCGCAGTCGACCTCGGGGTAGATGTTGCGGCTGGTGGAGATCCGTCCGATCAGGTTGGTCTCCTTCACCAGTGGCACGATGTCGGGCAGGCCGGGGGAGGGCAGCGGATCGGCCGAACCCTGGGCGGCATACCAGTCGGGGTCGATCCACAGCTCCGCGATCCATTCCACCGCGGGAACGGCGGTCGCCTCGGCCGGCTCGGCGACGGTCTCGGCGGGCTCAGGGAGGATTTCGACCGGCTCGGTGGGCGATTCGGCGGGTTCCGCAGCGAGCGCGGCCGGGCCGCCGATGAAGTCGTGGCCGCACGCCTCGCAGAACAGCGCGTCGGCCACGTTGGGCGTGCCGCAGGCCGGGCAGACCATCGCCGCCGGAGGCTGCAGCGGTTCCGCTGCCGGCGGCGGAACCGGGGTCGCCGGCGCCCCCGCCGGGATGGGCAGGCCGCAGGTGTCGCAGAAGTCGGTCGCGGTGGAGGTATGCCCTGCTGGACAGATCGGCATGTCAGCCCCTGATTCTCGTTGTCTTCGTCGAGGCGGTATCCAGCGCCATCACGTCGGCCTTGTCGACCGCCCGCCGCAGCTGGACGGTACCGGTGCGGGCGTCGGTCACGTCCACCACCTTGCGCAACTTCGCGGTTGCCTCGGCGTTGCCCGTCTCGGTGGCGAGCTGGACGGCGCGGCCCAGCTTGGTGGTGGCTGTCGCCTCGTCGCCCACCGCCTGGGCGGCCAGGCCCTCCTGGATCACCTGCGCCAGCTCGGTCTGGCCGGTGTAGTGCGCCACCTCGGGATTGATCTGGGCGGTCAGGTTCGTGTCCGCCGACCACTTCGCCTTGACCAGCCCCTGGGTGAGGAGCTCGTTGCCCACGGCCAGCTGCACCCGTGCGGCGAGCTGCTCCTGGCCGACGGTCTTGGCAGCCAGCCGGATGGCGAGGTGGTAGTCGCGTTCCTCGTCTCCCCAGGAGCCGGTCGGATAGCTCATCGTCAGCTGGTTGACCGGGGTGCCGCGGTGGGTGAGATCCTCCACGGTGGGGGAGACCTGACGCACGAACTGCACCTGCGCGCCCTGCGGAATCCAGATCCGGAGCTCGGCGTTGGCCACGCCGCGGGCCATCGAGTTGCGCAGCAGCTCGGTGAAGACCGCGCCCAACTGGCTGGCGTTCGGGATGATGTCGACGGTG
This sequence comes from Actinomycetota bacterium, assembly GCA_020161795.1. Taxonomy (GTDB): domain Bacteria; phylum Actinomycetota; class Actinomycetes; order Propionibacteriales; family Propionibacteriaceae; genus Propionicimonas. The sequence continues at coordinate 43,880 of JAIUOR010000030.1, forward strand.
CCCAGCAGCGCCTGGGCGATCTTGCGGATCTCGGCCACCTTCCAGTCCACGCCCACGCCGCGGGCGTCCACCTGGAAATGGCCGACGCAGTTGGCGATCGCCGTGTCGAGCTGGCTCTGGGTCTCGTTGTGGTTCTCCCCGTCGGTCAGCAGGATGGCGTGCTTGTTGCCGAGCGGCCCGACCGAGGCGAACAGAGCCTTGGCCAGGTTCAGCCACGTCCCCATGGCGGTACCGCCGTCGGCCCGGAAGAAGCTGATCGCCCGGCGCGCCTCGGCGCGGGTGCGCGGATCCATCCGCACCATGCCGGCGCCGGTCTGCACCATCGGGTAGGCCAGGTAGGCCTTGTGGTTGCCTGCCACGACCGCGAAGTAGGTGCCGTCGAGAATGTGATCCAGGGCCACCATCGCCGCCTGCTTGGCCGCGTTCATGTTCGCCTGGCCCATCGAGCCCGAGGTGTCGACGATGATGATCTCGCCCGCGTCGCCAGCCCCGGTCTTCCCGGCCTCGCCGGCGCCGGTGCACGAGATCGTCACGATCGCGTTCACGTCGGTGCCACCGTCGGGCAGGTACTCGTTCTGGTAGACCGCAGAGGTGAACTCAGCCATCGATGGGTTTCCCTTCCCCGGCGGCGACGTCCGCGGCCGGTTCCTCCAGCCTAACGGTGTGGCGGGCGAGCGCCACCGTCACGTTGTCCTGCCCGCCCTGGGCGTTCGCCCAGGCCACCAGCGCCCGGGCGAGGGCCAGCGGGGACGGGTCGGCCACGGCGGCGGCGTCGAGCTGTTCGGCCAGGGCGGCCGGCTCGGAGGCGTAGTTCCACAGACCGTCGGAGCAGACCACCAGCCAGCCGTCGGAGCCCGGACGAAGCACGCCGGTGCGAGGCACCACGTCGGTGGCATCGCTGCCCAGCCACTTCGTGATGGCGTGTGCCTTGGGCATCGCCTCCGCCTCGTCGCGGGGCATTCCCTGTTCGATGAACTCCTGCGCCATCGAGTCGTCGCGGGTCAGCAGCAGCCGCTCGACCTGATCCGGAGCCGATCCGGGGTCGCCGATCCAGTAGACACGGCTGTCCCCGAGCGAGCCGTAGTGGATCCCGGGATCGAGGCCGGGGGAGCCGGCGACGACCACGGCGGCGGCGAAGGTGGCCGATCCGGCGCTGACGCCCTCACCGGTCGTGGCTGCGGCGATGGCGGCATTGGCCTCGGCCGCGGCGGCGACCAGGGCCTCGGCGATCGCGTCATCGCTGCCCACGGCCTGCTCGGCCAGCACCCGGCAGGCCTGTTCGGCGCCCGCGGTCGAGGCCACATCCGCCTCGGCCGAACTGGAGACGCCGTCGCACACCACCAGCACGGCGCGATCCCCTTCCGGGGAGACCCAGAGCGCCAGTGCGTCCTCGTTGCGGGTGTGCTGAACCCCTCGATCGCAGACCCCGGCCAGCCATGGCGCCGGCGCCGCCTCGCTGTGATCCCGCGGGTCGGGCGCCTTGGTGCCGCAGGTCTGGCAGTAGCCGTCGGCGTCGATCGTCCCGCCGCACTGGGCGCAGCTGCGCGGCTGTGCCTCGGCGCCCAGGCGCCGGGTCGCGGTCGACCCCCCGCTGGGCTGCAGCGGAGGAGGCGGCGCGGTGGGCAGCAGCGGAGCGCCGCAGCCCTCGCAGAAGCTCGCCCAGGCGGTCACCGGGTAGGTGCAGGTGGGGCAGCGGCCTTCGACCGCCGAAGGAGGTGTCGTGCCGCCGCCATCGAGCAGCGGCCAGGGTTCTTCGTTGCTCACAGCAGGCTCCAGGGTCGAATCGAGAGGGCCAGATCGACGTAGTGTGCGCGTTCGGCCGGATCGGAGGTCAGCGCGGCGCGGTTGCGGTAGGCCTGCTCCAGGCGGCCGCGGAGCCCCGCTGCGTCCAAGTCCTGGCCGCCGAGCCGCACCGGGCCCTTGCCGGCCAGGTCGAGAGCCCGTTCCAGCAGCAACTGCTCGTATTCGGCCTGCGCGACCGGTTCGAGGCGGGACGCGCCGATCGCGGTCAGCGCCCGGTCGATGGCGGGGATGTCGTGGGCCTGGGTCGCCAGCAGGACGGCCCGCTGCCGCTGCGACTCGGGGTAGCCCCGGGAGGTGTTCGGGACGAGTTCCAGGGCGGTCAGGGTTCCGGCGGCGTCGCCGCGTCCGGCCCGCACCCGGGCCAGCCCGAAGGCAGCCGGGGTGACGTAGTTGGCGTCCGTCGAGGCGCAGACCAGGTACAGCGTCTGCGCCAGGTCGGGTTCGCCGCCCAGTTCGCAGGCCACGGCCAGGGCGAGCTTGGGAGCCAGCTCGCCCGGCACCTGGCCGTAGACCGCGTTGAAGGAGGACTGCGCGGTGGCGTAGTCCTGGGCGGCCAGCGAGCCCAGGCCGGCCAGCCAGACCGCCCGCCATTCCCAGGGGTCCGCGGTCAGCAGTTGCTGGACGCAGGCGTCCAGGGCCCGGGCGTCGCCCAGCTCGAGGGCGGCATGGCCGCGGGCCAGCAGCACCTCGGCGGTCTGGGCGGGAGCCCCGCCCAACGCGGCCAGCCGCTGCGCCGGGTCGTCGATGTTGATGCGGGCCACCCAGGCCCGCTGCGGATCAGCCTCGTCGGGCCGGAGCCGGGGCAGCTGGCGCCAGCTGAAGCGATCGCCGGTGGCGGTGGGCGGGTCGAACAATGCCGAGGCTGCGGCCGTGGTGGCGACGCCCTGGGTGCGGGCGGCCACCACCTCGCGCAGTACCCCGATCAGCTGGGTGCGCAGTTCGTCGGCCGAGGCGAAGCGGTCGTTGGGGTCGCGCGCGCAGCACTTCAGCAGCAGCCGGTAGGCGGCATCGTGCTCGGCGAAGACGGGGATCTCGTCGACCGGCGGAATGGTGAACTCGTAGCTGGTCTGATACCCGGGGACGTCGGCGCACAGCACCATCAGGGTCCGGCCGATGGTGAAGATGTCGGAGGCGACCGACGGGCCTGCCGTCGCCACCTCCGGCGCCTGGAAGCCGACCGTCCCATAGATCGCCGAGTCGTCGTCGCCGGCATGGCGCACGCCGCCCAGGTCGATCAGCTTCAGCGCGTCGCCCACCTGGATCACGTTGTCAGGCTTGAAGTCGCAGTAGAGCAGACCCAGTTCGTGCAGGTAGCTGAAGGCCGGCAGGATCTCGATCAGGAAGGCCAGGGCCTGATCCAGCGGGAGGGGGTTGGGCTCCCCGCCGTTGGCCTCCATCCGCTGCTTGAGCAGCTGCTTGAGCGAGCGGCCGCCGACGTACTCCATCACGATGTAGCCGGCGTCGTCGTGGGTGACGAAGTTGTGGATCTCGACGATCAGCGGGTGCTCCACCCGCGCCAGGAACTGCTGCTCGCTGATGGTCGCGGCGAGGGCGTCGGAGTCGCCGGTGTTGAGCAGCCCCTTGAGCACCACCCACCGCCCGGAGACATTGAGGTCGCGGGCCAGGTAGATCCAGCCCATGCCGCCGTGCGCGAGGGCCCCCTCCACCTGGTACTGACCGGCCACGACGTCGCCGGCGGCGAGCTTGGCGGTGAACGAATAGGGGGCGCCGCAGTTGGGGCAGAATCCCTCGCTGCGTCCGGAGCCCACCGTCGAGGACTGGCCGACCTTTACGCCGCAGTTGGGGCAGACCCGGCGGTCCTCGGGCACCACCGGGGAGACCAGCACGGCCTTGGACGGGTCGATCGCCGGGGCCGGCGGAACGTAGGTGAGCCCGGCCCCGATGCGGCCCGGTCCGCTCCTGCGGGGCGGGCGGCGGCGGACGGCGGGCGCACCGAAGGAACTCGCGCGGGCCGAACCCAGCGCGGTCGAGCCGAGTTGCGCGGAGGCCCGGGTGAGCGAGCTCGCGCTGGACGCGGCGGTGCCGGGGGAGGACGCGGGTTCGGGCGGCAGCCCGCAGACGTCGCAGTAGCCGTCGACGATCCGTCCCCCGCAGCCGGGCTGCGGACAGGGGCCGGTGGCGGTGGTGGACGGACGGGAGCCGGGCACCCCGCGGCCCACCGGCATCGTGCCGGGGGTGGGCGGCATGCCGCAGACGTCGCAGTAGCCGTCGACGATGGTGCCGGTGCAACCCGGCTGGCCGCATCTCACACGCCGCTCCCGGGGTTGGTCTTGCGGTAGTCGAGCCGGGCCGAATAGGCGGCGAGCAGTTCGTTGACGACCGGGAGGACGGTCGGCTCCCCGGTGTCGAACTGGGCGGCGGTGAGGGCGGCGATCGAGGTCAGGGTGGGATCGTCGGCGCAGCCCAGCGCTCCGGCCTTGGCGATGAGCGCGGACAGCAGATCCCGGGCGCGTCCGACCTCCTCCATGGCGGCGGCCAGATCGCGGTGGGCTGTGGCCAGCGCGGCCGCGTAGCCGTCCAGTTGGGCGAGGTAGGGCTGCAGCGCGGCCCTGGTGTTGGGGATCGGTCCGAGCGCGGCCAGCGCCGGCACCGGCGTGACCGGAAGCGGCCAGCAGGTCGCCGCGGCCTGGGCGGCCACCTGGCGGACGGCCAGTTCGCGGGCGGCCAGCGCGGTGTGGGTCTCTCGGGCCCGGGTGACGAGATCACGGGCTTCCCGGCGCTGCGCGGCGGTGACGATCAGATCCCGTTCGTAGCGAGCGGCGTCGATCTCCAGCGGACCGAGCAGGCCGCCGATGTCGCCGCCGCGCTCCCGCTTGCCGGCGAGATCGGCGGCGCGCTGCGCCAGGGAGTCGAGCTTGGCGAGCGCGCCGGGCTGCTGGGCGGGCGGCTCCAGACCGATCTGGTCGCGGATCCGCTCGAACTGGGCGCGCAGATTGCGCAGCCGGATCAGCTGCTGCTCGGCGTTGGGATCGGTGTTGAGCCGGGTGCGCAGTTGGGCGACCAGGGCGTCGCACAGCCGTCCGGCCTCGGGCAGCGAGACCGCCATCGAGCGGAGCTGGTCGACCGAGGCGGCCTGGGTGTCCAGCCTGCCCCAGATCAGCCCGGAGAGGCGTTCCAGCTCGACCTGGCCGACTCGGCCCGAATCCCAGGTGCGCAGGATCAGATCCTGCCGGGTCTTGACCGCCTGCCACAGCGCCAGCGCCAGGGTGACGTCACCGGTGAGTTCGGCCTGCCGGCCGGTGCTCTGGATCTGGCTGTCCAGGGAGTCGAGTTCCTGACGGCGCTGCGACAGCCAGGCGTCGAGCCTGCCGAGGTAGTCCAGCATCTCGGCAGGCCTGGCGGCGACGCCGAGCTGGCCGGGGGCGGCGGGGGAGACGGTGCCGGTCATGCGGGGTCCCCACGGAGTTGTTCGGGGGAGCGCAGTGGAGGAGAAGAACTTCGGGGGGTGTTCATCGGTACTCCTTCAGCCGTTGGTGCAGCCCCCAGGCGCCGGCCACGGTGCTGATCGCGGCGCAGCCGACGGCCAGTGCGAGGAAGCCCGGATTGGCCGCCGTTCCCGCCTGATGTGCGGCCAGGAACGATCCGCTGCCCACCGCCAGGGTCACGGTGGCGACCGCGGCGATCGCCAGCCCGGGGTTGATGACGCGATGGCTGATCCGGGCGGCGTACCACGCGATGCCGACGATGAAGGCCACGGCCAGCCAGGCCCCCACCGGAACCAGCCACATCCACCAGGTCACCACGGCGCTGGAGACCGCGTTGTGCGCCTCCTGAAGGCGCTGTACGGCCGGGAGCAGTTCCTCGGACAGCAGCTCCTTGGCCGGAGCGGACTTGCCGGCCGCGAGGGACTCGGTGTAGCGGGAGACCAGCCGGCTGATCTCCGCCAGGTCGGCGGGGTCGTCCGTGCGCTGCGCCGCGACGTCGACCAGCAGGGTCGACACCTCGTCCAGTGCCGTCCGGGTGGCCTCCGGCAACGCCGCTGGAGCAGCCGGTGTCGCGGAAGCGCCGGCCTGGGCTTCCTGCAGCCCGGCCTCGATGGCGGTGGCGCGCTCGTACTGCTCGGCGTGGACGGTGGCGATCTGCTCGCGTTCGCTCAGCTCGACACCTGTGACCACCGCTCCGACGCCGAGGACGAGCGCGATGGCGACATGGGCCAGGCGAGCCAGCCGAAGCCGGCGTGGGGTGGCACCGCTGCCGCGGCCGGTGAGTGCCTGGGAGGCCCGGTCGGCGCGGCTGCGCGTCGCCGCCGCCTGGGGCGGCTGCGCGGCCGCCGGCGGAGCGGGGCGGGTGGGCGAGGGCGTGCTCACTCCTGCTGCTCCTGCGGTTCGTCGTCGCCGACCGGCTCCCAGTCGATCGCCGGGGCCGGATCGGGGATCAGATCCTCGGCGGCGAGGGTGCGGAGCTGTTCCAGGGTGGGCTCCTCGACCTCGCGCAGCCGCCAGGCGTGGCGGCCGATGGCGGCCTCGAACAGGTTGCGCGCCCAGCGTCCGTTGCCGAAGGTATGGTCGCGGAGCTGGCGGGAGAGCTGGCGACGGAACTCGTCCGCGCAGGCCTCGTCCAGGTCGTAGTCGGCCCGGGTGGCGAGCTGCGTGAAGATCTTCTCCAGTTCGTCGTCGGTGTAGTCGGAGAACTCGATGGTGGTGCGGAACCGGCTGGCCAGGCCCGGATTGTTGGCGACGAACTCGATCATCGGGCTGGTGTAGCCGGCCACGATCACGACCAGATCGTCGCGTTTGTCCTCCATCTCCTTCACCAGGGTGTTGATCGCCTCCTCGCCGTACTGGTCGCCGTTGAGGGAGTATGCCTCGTCGATGAACAGCACGCCGCCGGTCGCGCTGGCGACGACCTCAGCGGTCTTGATCGCGGTCTGGCCGAGGTAGCCGGCAACCAGTTCGGAACGGTCGACCTCGATCAGCTGACCCTTGCTCAGCAGGCCGATGGCGGCGTAGATGCCGGCCACCATCCGCGCCACTGTGGTCTTGCCGGTGCCGGGGTTGCCGGTGAACACCAGGTGGCGGGTGATCGTCGGCGACTTCAGGCCGGCCTTGGCGCGCAGCGCGTCCACCCGCAGGATCGCGGTCTGCCGGTGGATCTCGGTCTTGACCGAGGCCAGGCCGATCAGCTCGTCGAGCTCGGCGAGCCATTCCTCGACGCTCTTCTTCGGCTGTTCGGGGGTCGCTTCGGCCGGGTCCGGTTCAGGTGGCTGCGCGGCCGTCACGGGAGCCGGCGCGGGGGTGGACGGGGCGGGTGCGGAGCCGAGGTTCGGCGTCGGCAGGGCGGAGCCGGGCAGGCCCGGGATGGCGCCCGGGGTGAGCGGATCGCCGCGGTTCAGGTCGAGCATCCGCTGCTGGGATTCGCCCAGCCGGGCCAGCACGTCGGCCAGGATCGCGGGCGCCTGGCGGGCGAAATCCTGGTGGGCCGAGTCGGTGGGCAACCCCGGGGCGGGCGGGGCCGGCATCGCTGCGCCGAGCTGGGCGGCCCCCGCCAGCTGGGCCGCGCCCATCGCCGTGGGGCCAGGCTCGCCCAGCAGGGCGGCGGCGGTGCACACGTCCACCAGCGCCTGACGGTAGGCCACCGCTGCAGCCCCGCTGAGCGCCGCGGCCTGGGTGGCGGTCGGGGTGGGCAGGCCGCGGTAGCGGCGTCCCCTGGACGCGGCGTCGTAGAACGGCGTGGCCGAGGGCGTGAGGCCGAAGGCCTCGCACCAGGCGAGGTAGGAACCCCGGTTCGACTCCGCGACGGCGGCGGACAACGCGCGGGCATCGTCGGCCGCCGCTTCCGGGTCGATGCCGGCGTGGCGGGCGGCGACATCCAGGGCTGCCAGGGTGGCGCGCAGATCCGTGGTCATGGAGCTCCGAGGTCGAGGGGATTGCTGGAGGCCGGCGGGGCGGCCACTGGCGGGGGGACGACCGGGCCGTGGCCGAACCTTTCCTGCAGGAACCGGCCGTGGGAGACCAGTGCCTCGGCGTCGGTCCGGTTCGCCGCGTCGTAGATCTTCTCCATCGTGATCCCCAGCAGGTCGAGCTGGTCGATGAGGAGCATCAGTGAGGTCTTCCCGGCCTCCACCGGACGGGAATCGGCCCAGTCCCGGGGGAGCCGGAGGTAGGCGCCGATCGCCTCCGGCAGGTAGTCGGTCGCCGTGGCCACCACCGAGTACGAGTCGTAGCTGCCCAGCCCCAGCAGGCCGAGGCGGGGCAGGGTCTTGCGCACCGTGCCGGTCACCCCGAGCGCGCGGGAGCGCACCACCCCGGGGATCGCCGGATCGGCGACCAGCTCCTCGACCCTGGCCAGCGCGAGCGCGATGTCCGCCTCGGTCGGCGCCGTTGCGATCTCCACGACAGCAGGCTCCGGCTCGGGTTCGCCGCCCCGCAACCAGTCCCAGAAGCCCATCTGCGATGCTTACCGATCGATCGTGATGCTGGGCAGCTGGGAGGCGCGGGAATCCTGCGCGGCGACCCGGTCGAGGTAGGCGCGGCTCTTGACCACCTCGACCTCCAGGGTGCCGATGGTGGCTGCCATGCTGTCCAGCGCCTTGAGCTTGAACTCGTCGATCGAATCCATCGTGGCGTAGATGTTGGCGAAGGCCGCCTGCAACTGCTGCAGGCCGATGGTCGAGGAGGCGGCCTGCTCCTGGATCTTGGCCGAGTTCTCCTTCAGCATCTCCGAGGTGCGCTGGATCATGTCCGAAGTCGTCGAGTTCAGCGCGGTGATCTGGTCGAGCACCAGCTTCTGGTTGCCCAGCGCCTGGGCGACGATCACGGCCGTCCGCAGCGCGGAGATGGTGGTCGTCGAGGCGCGGTCGACACCCTTGATGAGCTCGATGTTGTTCTTGATGATGATGTCGATCGCCAGGTAGCTCTGGATCGACACGGCCAGCTGGGTGAGCAGGTCCTGGTGCTTCTGGCGGACGTAGAACAGCACGTCCTGGCTGAGCGCCTTGGCCTTCTCCGGGTCGGCGATCTCCAGCTCGGCGATCTGGGCGGAGAGCTTGGCATCCAGCCGTTCGGCGATGTAGACGTACTGGTTGAGCCGGCCCATCACCGTCCAGAGATTCTGCTTCTCCATGTTGAGGGCGACGTTGTCCTTGGTCAGCTCGTCCTGGCCGTTGCGCAGCGCGTGCAGGATGCCGTTGAGGTGATCCTGCGAGCTCTGGTACTTGCGGAAGTAGTCGTTGATCTGGTCGCCGAAGGGCATCTTCTTGAACCACTTCTTCGAGCCGCGGGCCGCGCTGGGGTCGAGATCCTCGACGGTGCGCCGCAGCTGCAGCAGGGTCTGGCCCACCTTCGAGCCTTCGGCCAGCCCACCGGTCTGGACGGCGCGAACCGGGGTCTGCAGCAGCCGGTTGGAGGTCTCGGCCGCCTTGCGGATGTCGGCGTCGCCCATCGAGCGGACGGCGTCGGCCTGGGCCGAGAAGGAGGGCGAGTTCGCTTCGGCGCCGCTCAGCGCACCCAGGAACTCCTCCACCTTGGCGTCCAGCACCGGAACCTGCTCGGCGCCCACCTGGGGTGCCATCGCAGGCGCCTGGGTCTCCACCACCAGGGGCGGCGGCGCGGGGGCGGTCAGCGTGAGCATGTCGGGCGGAGCGAGGGGTGCGGCTTGCGCCGCACCGGCTGCCGGTTGCGCGGGAGTGGTCATCGCGGGCCTCTCAGCGGGTCGAGTGATTGTGAATCACCAATCTAGCCGTCCGGGCGGACACGTGGTGGCTGCGGCGGGCCGCGTCGGCCAGGGCGAGGGAAGCGCCCGGGACAACCCCGAGGGTCGGCGTCCATCCGCACCACCGGCCGGGACGTCGTGGACCCACTCCGCGTCGGCGGGCGCGGTTGTCGGTGCCAGGTGCTTCGATGGTGGGGTGACTGACTGGGAGGGGCCGCTGCTGCTGCTCGGCGGCGCCGGGACGGGGAAGACCACCGCCGTGGCGCGGGCGGCGGTCGCCGAGTTGCGGGCCGGGCGGCGGCCACTGGTGCTGGCTCCCGGCCGCGCCGCGGCCAGCACCCTGCGCAACCGGATCGCCGCGGAAGCCGGTGGTGTCACCCAGCTCACGGTGACCACCGTCCATGCGCTGGCCCGATCCCTGCTCGACCAGTACGGCGCGCACAGCGACTGGCGCCTGCTCACCGCGCCCGAGCAGGAGTTCCGGGTGCGCGAGCTGCTGGCGGGCGAGACCGGCGACCGATGGCCCGAGGTGCTTCGTCCGGCGCTGCCGACAGCCGGCTTCGCCCGCCAGGTGCGGGCGGTGCTGGCCAGGGCGCGGCAGCTGGGGCTCGATCCGGAGGATGTCGCCGAGCTCGGGGCGCAGGCCGGCCTGCCGGCCTGGCAGGCGGTGGGCGAGTTCTTCGCCGAGTACCTCGACGTGCTGGATGCCGAACAGGTGCTCGACTACGCCGAACTCGTTCATCGCGCCCGGCTGCTGCTCGGCTCGCCGGAGGTGCTGTCGGCGCTGCGGGAGCGCTTCGACGCGGTCGTGGTGGACGACGTCACCGACCTCGATCCCGCCCAGCTGGGGTTGCTGCGGGAAATCGTGCCGGACGGCGGCCGCATCCTGGCCACCGCCGATCCGCTGGCCGCGGTGAACACCTTCCGGGGCGCGCACCCCCGGGTGGCAGCCGAGTTCCCCGACATCTTCGTCCAGGCGGACGGGAGCCCGGCGCGGGTTGAGGTGCTGGCGCAGGGCCACCGGTTCGGCGGCGAGCTCGCAGCCGCGATCGTCCGGCTGGAGCGGCGGCTGCCGGTGGCAGCGCCCAGGCTGGCCGGTGAGCTGCATCCGGCCGACCGGGCGGGAGCGGTGCGGGTGCTGCACTGCGCGAGCGAGGCGGCCCAGGCCCGCGCGATCGCCGCGGAACTGCGGCGATCGCGGATCGAACGCGCCGTCGACTACCGCGAGATGGCGGTGGTGACCCGCTCCGGGCGCGGCCTGGCCGAGATCGCCCGCGCCTGCGCCCAGGCCGGAGTGCCGGTGAGCCTGGCGGGGGACGAGATCGCGCTGGCCCAGGCGCAGGCCGTCCGTCCGCTGCTGCTCGCGCTGGAGGTCGCGGCTCGCGGCGAACTGCACGCCGGCGAGGCGATCCGTCTGCTCGGTTCGCCGTTGGGCGGCCTCGACCCGTCCGCGCTGCGCCAGGCGGTGCGGCAGTGGCGCCGAGCCCACCCCGAGGTGCGCGATGCCCTAGGCCAGGTGCCGGCGACGGAGGAGGCGCTGGCGGCCGCGGTGAACCAGCCCGGGTGGCTGGAGGAGGCGGAACCCACCGCGGCCCGGCGCCGGCTGGCCAGGCTGGCGGCGCTGCTGGCGGCCGCGCGCGACGCCGTCCAGGCGGGCGAGCGCCCAGACGCCGTCGCCTGGGGGCTGTGGCAGGGCACCCGGTGGCCGGCCCGGCTGCGGGCTGAGGCGCTGGCGGGGGGCGCCTCCGGACGGCAGGCTGACCGGGACCTGGACGCGGTCTCGGCCTTCTTCGAGGTGGCGGGGGAGTCGACGGCATCCGGTGTCGCGGGTGTCCACGCGCTACTGGAGCAGGTCGCCGCCCAGCAGATCCCGGCCGACCGGGAGCGCGAGTCGCGGATCGGCTCCGGCGGGGTCGCGCTGCTCACCGCGCACCGGGCCAAGGGCCGGGAATGGGAACTGGTGATCGTCGCCGGGGTGCAGGAGGGCAGCTGGCCGGCGGTGCGCCGGCCGAGCGCCGTGCTGGAGCCCGAGCGGTTGCTGAGCCAGGCGATCGGCCCCCGCCCGGGAGCCAGGGAGCGGCTGACCGAGGAGCGCCGGCTGTTCCGGCTGGCCTGCACCCGGGCGCGCGGCGAGTTGATCGTGACCGCCGCGGCAGGGACGGAAGGTGAGGCCGACCAGCCCTCCCGTTTCCTGGCCGAACTGGGAGTCGAACCCGAACCGGCGGTGGCGGATCCGCCCGTGACGACCGGTGGGTTGGTGGGAATGCTGCGCCGGGCCCTGGCATCTCCCGACAGCGCGCCACCGCGCCGGATGGCCGCCGCGGCCGAGCTGGCGGCGCTGGCCGCGGAACGGCTCGACGACGACCGGCCGCTGGTGCCGGCCGCCGACCCGGCGACCTGGTGGGGGGTGCGTGAGCTCTCCAGCGGCAGCCGTCCCACCGCTGGGCCGATCCGGCTCAGCCCGAGCCAGGTCAGCGCCCTGCTCACCTGCCCCCGGCACTACTTCCTGAGCCGGCAGGCGCACGCCGATCCACCACCGGCGGTGGGGGCCTCGCTGGGCTCGGTGATCCACCTGCTGGTGCAGCACGCCAGCACCGGTGCCCTGGACGATGCCGCGGTCGGCGACTACCTGGACACCGCCTGGCAGCATCTTCGCTTCGACACCGGCTGGCTGTCTGCCGTGGAGCGGGTGGAGGCCGAACTCTCCATCGGGCGCTTCCTGGCCTGGCGTTCCGGGCGGGAGACCGAACCGCTGGCGGTGGAGGCGCCCTTCGACGTCGAGCTGGAGGTGGACGGACGGCAGGTGAGTCTGGTGGGCGCGGTCGATCGGCTGGAGCGGCTGCCCGACGGCCGCCTGCAGGTGATCGACTTCAAGACCGGACGAACCGTGCCCACCCGCAACGAGGTGGCCGGGATGGATCAACTCGGCATCTACCAGCTGGCGGTCACCGAAGGCGGCTTCGCGGAGATCGCCGGCCCCGGGGCCGACTCGGCCGGTGCGAGCGTGGTGTACCTGCGGCACCCGAGCCGGCAGGAGTCGTTGCCCCGGGAGTTCGCCCAGGATCCGCTGGCGCAGCGTCCGCACCTCAGTGACGACCCGGAGGAGGCCGGCTATCCCACCTGGGCGCACCACCGGATCGCCCAGGCGGCGGCGGTCGTCGCCGAGGGGAGCTTCGGTGCCACGCCGGGCCTGCACTGCCGCCGCTGCCCGTTCGCCGACAGTTGCCCGGCCTCCGGGCGGGGAGAGCAGGTACTGCGATGACGCTTCGCGATCCCGCCGGGCTGGTGGAGCTGCTCGGCATCCCGTTCTCCGAGCAGCAGCTCGCCGCAATCACCGCCCCGCTGGCACCCGGGGTGATCATCGCCGGCGCCGGCTCGGGCAAGACCACGGTGATGGCGGCCCGGGTGGTGTGGCTGGTGGGCTCGGGCGCGGTACGCGCGGAGCAGGTGCTCGGCCTCACCTTCACCCGCAAGGCCGCCGGTGAGCTCTCCGGCCGGGTGCGCCGGGCGCTGGTCGCCGCCGGCCTGGCCGACTCCGAGGGCGAGGAACTGGTGCTCACCTACGACGCCTTCGCCGGCCGGCTGGTGAACGAGCACGGCCTGCTGCTCGGCATCGAACCCAGCGCCCGGCTGATCACCGGTGCGGCCCGGTTCCGGCTGGCCGCCCGGGTGGTGGCCGATCCGCCGTCGCCGCTGCGGGAACTCTCCCGGCTGCGTCCCGATTCGGTCACCCAGCGGGTGGTCGAGCTGGCCGGCGAACTGCGCTCCCACCTGGTGGAGCCGGCCGACCTGGTGGCCCACGCCGAACGGTTCCGGGCCGAGGTGGAGGCCGCGCCCACCTGGCGTGGCCAGCTGTACGCCGACCTCGCCAGGGCCAGGGCCGCTGCCGCAGAACGCGTCGAACTGGCCGGCCTGGTCGCCGGCTACGAAGCCCTCAAGCAGCGTCACGGCTATGTTGAGTTCGCCGACCAGATGGCGCAGGCCGCCCGCCTGGCCAGCGAGGTGCCCGTCGTGGCGCAGGCGCTGCGCGAGGAGTTCGCAGTGGTGCTGCTGGACGAGTACCAGGACACCTCGGCCGCGCAGGCGCGGCTGCTGGCCGGGCTCTTCTCCGGCTCGGACGCCGGGCACGGGCGTGGCCACCCGGTGACGGCGGTGGGCGACCCCTGCCAGGCGATCTACACCTGGCGCGGAGCCGCTGCCAGTAACATCCTGCGCTTCGCCGTGGAATTCCCGGATGCCGACGGTGAGCCCGCGCAGGTCTTCGCGCTGACGGTGAACCGCCGCAGCGGGCAGCAGATCCTGGATGCGGCCAACCAGCTCGCGGAGCCGATTCGCAGCGATCCCGTGCTGGCCGGGCTCGACCTCGCGTTGAGCTGCCCGCCCGACACCCCGCCGGCCAGACTGGAGACCGCCGAGTTCGACACCTGGCCGGCCGAACGCGGCTGGATCGCCGACCGGGTGGTGGCCGAGCACGACTCGGGACAGGCGAGTTCCTGGTCGCAGATAGCGGTGCTGGCCCGTCGCAACGCGACGATTGCCGCGCTCTACACCGAACTGACCGCCCGCGGGGTACCGGCTGAGATCGTCGGCCTCGGCGGGCTGCTGGAGCTACCGGCGATCGCCGAGGTGGTGGCGACCCTGCGGCTGCTGGCCGATCCGGCCGACAACCCCGCGCTGGTCCGGCTCCTCACCTCACCACGCTGGGCCGTCGGGCCGGCCGACCTGGAACTACTGGGACGGCGGGCGGTGCAGCTCGCCGGCCGCACGACCCGGGGGGCGGATCCGAGCCTGGAGGAGGCGTTGGCAGCGGTGCTGGCCGGCAGCGACCGAGCGGCCGTCCCGAGCCTGCTGGAGGCCGTGGGCTCGCCCGGCGAGCTGGAGTTCAGCCAGGCCGCGCTGGAGCGCTTCGGGGCCTTCGCCACGGAGTTCGCCGGGTTACGCCGCTGGGCGTCCGAATCGGTGGTCGATCTGGTGACCCGGGTGATCGACACCCTGGGGCTGGAGGTCGAACTGCTGGCGGAGGGAGCCGATCCGGGTCAGCTGGCGGCCTTCGTCCAGGCCGTTGCCGGGTACAGCGAGATCGACGGCGAGGCATCGCTGGGCGGGCTGCTGGCCTGGTTCGAAGCCGAGCGGGAGTACGGCGTCGGATTGGAGCAGACGGTGATCTCCGACGACGACTCGGTGAAGCTGTTGACCGTCCACCGGGCGAAGGGGTTGGAGTGGGAGGCGGTCTTCCTGCCCGCGCTGGCCACCGACGTCTTTCCCACCGATCGGGTGAGCGGCAACTGGTTGCGCAATGCCGCCTCACTGCCCAACCCGCTGCGCGGCGATGCCGACGCCGTCCCGCAGTTGCGACAGACGACCAACGACGGCTTCAAACAGTTCGCCGCCGCGCTGACCGCCGACCAGCGGCTTTCCGAGGATCGGCTCGCCTACGTCGCGGTCACCCGTGCCAAACGGCGGCTCTACGCCAGCAGCCATGCCTGGGACGTCCAGCTGGCCAAGCCGCGCCGCGCCTCGGACTATCTGCGCGTGCTGGCCGAGCACGCCGATGCCACCGGGGCCCCGGCGGAGTTCTCCACCGCCAATCCGCTGACCCTCGATCAGGCCGCGGCCCGCTGGCCGGCGGTGGACGGCTCCCAGAGTTGGCACCGGCGCCGGCTCGCTGCCGAACTGGTCGCGGCCGGCCCGGAGCCGCCGCCGCTGCCGGATCTCGACCTGGCGGCGGAGGTGGCCGGCTGGCGGCAGCGGCGGTGGGCGCTGACCGTCCAGGCCCGAGCCGATGCGATCGGTCACCGACAGGCAGCGCCTCCGCCGTACCTGTCGGTGACCGGGCTTTCCCGGTTGCGCCACGATCCGGAGGGCTACCAGGCCGACCTGCTGCGACCGATGCCCCGGCTGGTGGGCGAGGAACAGCGCAGCGGAACCGGCTTCCATCGCTGGCTGGAACGACGCTTCGCCGGTCAGTCGGCGCTCGCCGACGACCTGGAGATCGAGCTGGCGCAGGTCGACGAGGGGATGCGCGCGGCGTTCCTGGCCGGCCCGTACGCCGACGCGGTGCCGGTGGCGGTCGAGGTGCCCTTCACCCTGGCGGTGGACGGCCGGCTGGTGCGGGGCCGGATCGACGCGGTCTTCGCCGGCGCCGACGGCTTCCGCTACCAGGTCGTGGACTGGAAGACAGGTTGGGCCGGACGGGCCGATCCGCTGCAGCTGGCGTGGTATCGGTGGGCCTGGGCGGATCTCGCCGGAGTGCCGCAGGAGCAGGTCGACGCGGTGTTCTACGAGGTGGCCAGCGGTCGGATCCTCCGGCCGTCGCTGCCGGATCGCGGCCAGCTCGAAGCGCTGCTGGGCGGGGCGCTAGCCTGACCCGGGTGACGATCTGGGAGAGCCCGAGCCAGCTGGATCGCGTCGAGGACCGACGCGGCGACGACGCCTGGGTGGCCGGGTTGTGGGCCTCGCCGCAGGCCCGCGTGCTCGCGGTGAGCGAGGACGGCCGGCTGGCCTGGGCGGACGACGGGCTCGACCTTCGTCCGGTCTCGGGAGCGCGGGACGAACGGCACCTGCTGGCCGGGCTGGTCGGCTCCGTACCGGTCTTCGTTGAGACTGGTGCAGAGTTGCCCGGAGCGCCGGTTCTCCGCACGGTGATGGACGGCCTGGACGGAGCGGACCTGCAGGTGGCGTTCACGGCGGCCGCCCTGGCCGACTGGCACCGGCGAGCCGGATTCTGCGGGGAATGTGGCGCAACCACCGTGACGACCAGGGCCGGCGCCGGACGGCTCTGCGTGAGTTGCGCCGTCGAGCACTACCCGCGGGTGGATCCGGCAGTGATCGTGGCCGTCACCGACGCCGACGACCGATTGCTGCTGGGCCGCCAGCCGGTGTGGGCGAAGGGGCGGGTGTCGGTCTTCGCGGGCTTCGTCGAGGCGGGGGAGTCCCTGGAGCAGGCCGTCCATCGCGAGGTGTTCGAGGAAGTCGGCCTCCGCCTGGGCCCGCCGCGCTACTTCGGCTCGCAGCCCTGGCCGTTCCCGCGCTCGATGATGCTCGGCTTCGCCGCCGATGCCACCGATACCACGCTGACGCTGGATGAAACCGAGATCGAGGCGGCCCGTTGGTTCACGCGCGACGAGCTTGACGCGGCGCTGGAAGCCGGCGAGGTGAGTCTGCCGATGGGCACGTCGATCGCCCATCGCATGATCACTGCCTGGCGTCGCCGAGACCTTCGTCGGTAGCGGCGATCAGGCGTGCGCGCAGGCCGGTGGCGCCGCGGGCCGGGCTGACGATCGCCTTGGCCAGTGAGTCGGCGCTGCCGATCAGGATGACCTCGGAGCGGGCGCGGGTGATCGCTGTGTAGAGCAGTTCGCGGGTGAGCAACGGCGAATCCGGTGGCGGCAGCACGACGGTCACCCGCTCGAACTGGCTGCCCTGGGCCTTGTGGACGGTCATCGCGTGGACGGTCTGCACGGCGTCCAGCAGGAAGGGCGAGACCGAATGCACGCGATGGCCACGGGCGAAATGAGCCCGGAGCCCGGCCGCATCGGCGACGACCACGCCGGTGTCGCCGTTGAACAACCCCAGATCGGAGGCGTTCTGGGTGACCAGCAGCGGACGGCCCGGATACCAGTCCTGGCCGGGGTCGAAACCGACGATCGCCGCGGTCAGCCACTCCTCGACCTGGCGTGCCCACAGCGCGACCCCGTACGGACCGCGCCGGTGAGCACACAGCAGCCGATGCTCCTCCAGCGCCTCCAGTGCCTCCTGGACCCGGCCCTGCCGCGCCGCCGCGACCATCCGAATGCCCTGATCGGTGACGATCTCCCGCAACCGGGTGCCGGCGGCCGACCCGGCCAGCGTGATGCCGGGCGTCCCCGAGGTGGCCAGCGCGACCGCGGTCTCGACATCCTGCTCCAGCACGGCCTTGGCTAGTTCGGTCAGCGCGGGAACCGAGCGATAGTTCCGCCGGAGTCGCACCACCGGCCCGCTCCCCGGGGATCCGACCGTTCGCAGCGCCTGTGCCAACTCGGGGGTCGGCGGTGGCTCCGCGGCCACGATGTCGCGCAGCACCGGGCCGGCGTCCACCGGTGCCAACTGTTCCGGGTCGCCGATCAGCACCAGCCGGGCCTGCGGTCGTAGGCTCTCCAGTAGCCGGGCGAGCAGGCTCACCGGAACCATCGACGCCTCGTCGATCACCACCAGGTCGTGGGGGAGCGGATTGGCCGCGTCGTGGGCGAACCGGTTACGGGCCTCGGGCACCCAGCCGAGCAGCCGGTGGATGGTGGAGGCGTTCAGTCCGCCGAGGGTCTCGGCCAGGTCGCGGGGGAGCCGGCCGAGCGCGTCGGCCAGGGCCTCCTCCATTCGGACGGCGGCCTTCCCGGTGGGCGCGGCCAACCCGATCAGCGGCGGTGTGGGCCGGCTCCGCGCGACCATGCCGAGCACGCGGGCCAGCGTGGTGGTCTTGCCCGTCCCCGGCCCACCGGCGATCACCGCGACGCTGGCGAGGGAGCCGACCACCGCGGCGAGCTCCTGGCCGGGATCGGAGCCGACGCCGAACAACTCGGTCCTGGCTTCGCGCAGCGCGGCCAGATCGACCGGTTCGATCGGGCTCCGCAGCCGCCGCCGAAGCTCGCCGGCGACCGTGCTCTCGTCCTGCCAGTACCGCTCCAGGTACAGCAGGTCGCCCACCAGCCGCAGCGGGCGTTCGCCGGTGGGTTCGGTGCCGACCGAGACCAGCCGGCTGGCCAGCAGCACGCCGCGCCACTCGTCTGGCTGCGGCCAGAGCTCCGGCGGCACCGTCACCGCCTCCTCATCGGCTTCGAAGGTCTGTTCCCTCACCTCGGTGAGATCGAGGCAGACCTGACCGGCCCGCAGCGCGCGGACGGCCAGGGCCAGCGCCAGCTGTGCCCGCTGATCCGGCTCGTCGTAGAGGAAGCCCAGCTTCTGGGCGACGTGGACGTCGCCCCAGGCCAGCAGGCCGGTGGCGTGCATCTCGCGCAGCAGGCCGGGTGCCAGGCTGACCGCCGGATCGGTGATCATCGTGCCCCCCGATCGGCGAGCAGGTCGGACAGCTCGACGACGAGCCCGGCCGGTGGGAACCAGCTGAACACACCGGTCTCCGGCTCACCGGAGGCATCGAGGGCGGCCGCGCGCCCCGCCATTCCGCGGACGAACAGGTAGCCCACTCCGCCCAGGTGACGCTCGGGGTCGTAGCCGGTCAGCCGCAGGGTCAGGAAGCGGTGCAGGGCCACGCAGTACACCAGCGCCTGCAGCGGGTAGTGGGTGCGGATCATCTCCGCCGCCATCGCTTCGGCACGGTAGTGCGCCAGGCGCAGGTCAGCGCTCGGGCTGAGCCGATTGGTCTTGTAGTCGACGACGACGAAACGGGGGCCTTCGGCACCGGGCACCCGCAGTACCGAGTCGATGCTGCCGGTCAGGAAGCCGCGCAGCGCCTGCGTGCCCAGGCCGGGCTGGTCGAGCTCGTCGGAGTACCCGGCCAGGGGATCGCCGGCCGGCAGCCAGCGCCGCAGCATCCGTGCCACGTCGCCCAGCGTGGTGGTCGAGCCGCTGAGCGGGTACTCGAAGTCGAGTTCGCTGAGCCGATCGGTGATCGGGAGTTCGGCGAGTGCCCGGCCACCGGTGAGTCGTCCGAGGGGTGTCACCAGGCTCGGCAGCAACCCCTCACCCAAGGAGCCGGCGTCGACCTCGGCCAGTGGGTACTGCTCCAGTGCCGCGGCCGCCGCCAGGCCCAGCCGTTCGGCGAGAATCGGTTCGTCGCCCGGCTGCGGGGCGTGCCAGTCGAGGTTCTCCAGGACGTGGTGCACCAGGCTGCCGAAGGCCGTCCCACCCGGCAACTCGGCCATCGGCGATGCCGGGCCGGACACCTCGTGCAGCGCCGTCGCCGATTCCACCGGCTCGTCGCCCGGGGCGGGCTCCGCCGCCCAGGACACCGGCCCGTGAGCGTGTGCCGCCTCGGTCAGCCCGGAGTACGAGGTCCGCCGCCAGAGCTGGTCGATCCGCCGGTTCCAGACGGGAGCCACGAGCGTGCTCGCGGCACCGTCGCCGGCCGGCAGCACCGGCGGTGCGGGCGGTGGGCAGTCCTCGACGGCGATCCCGGCCTGGCCCAGCCAGGTGAGTTCCCGGGGATGGCGGACGGTCGGATACCAGGGGTCGGGGGTTCCCGCCTCCGGGCGCTCGCAGAACAGCAGGCGGTGGAGCGGGGATGCCTCGGTATTGCGTTTCGTGCGCGCCCACCAGAGGGTGACCTGGCTCTCGGCGCGCGTCACGGCCACGTACAGCGACCGCAGCCGGTCGGCGGCGGCCTCCAGGTCGTGCTGGCGCAGCCTGTCCCTGCGGCCGGGAGCCGAGCGTCCGCCGAGATCGAGCACGCGGGTCCCGTCGTCGTGGAAGACCAGCTTGCCGCCCTCGTCCTCCGGCAGGTACAGGTCGGCCGCCTGCGGTATCAGGACCACCGGGAACTGCAGCCCCTTGGCCTTGTGCACGGTCATGATCTGCACCGCCCAGCGGTCGGTCTCGAGCCGGCGGGTGCGGTCGGCGGCCTGTTCGGCGGTCTGGATGGTCTCCGCCAGCCAGGCCACCAGCGCCTGGCCGCGCAAGCCGGCCGTGTAGCGGGCGTGCAGCAACTCCGCCAGATGGCGGTAGTCGGTGAGCTGCCGTTCGCCGAACGGCCGAGAGAGCATCCGCTCGGTGAACCGGCTCTGCTGCTGCACGGCCTCGAAGAGCGCGGCCACGCCGTGGCGCTCCAGCACCCGCGACCAGTTCTGCAGCACGCCTCCCCAGTCGGCCAGCTGCGCATTGTCGGCGGTGGCCAGCGCCGCGAGATCGCCGCCCAGGAAGTCGGTCAGCACCGCCGCCCTGGTGTGCTGCCGCTGGGGATCCTCCAGGGCGCGCAGCAGGGTGAGCCAGTCGTCGGCGGCCGCCGAGCCGAATACCGAGTCGGAGCCGGCGAACGCGACCGCCACTCCTGCGGTGGCGAGCGCCTCGGCCACTTCCCGTCCCCGCCGGTTGGTGGTGACCAGGACGGCGATGTCCTCGGCGCGCAGTTCCCGGTCGCCGGACGGCGTCTGCAGCCGAGCGCCACTGGAGAGCAGGCCCACGACCTCGGTGACCAGGTCGGCCGTCACCCGCGCTCGGGCTGTGGTGGCGTCCAGCGGATCGGTGGGCGCGATGCATCGGATTCGGACGGGCGCGGACAGTTGGCTGCGCAACCGCCACCCGGTCTGCCTGGCCTCGACAGCGGGGACGTCGATGCCCTCGCCGAGCGAGACACCGGAGAACAGCGCGTTGGTGGCAGCCACCACGGGGGAGTCGGCCCGATGATTGGTGGTGAGCGAGAAGGTCTGGGCGGCGGTCGCGACCGCGTCCCGGTAGGCCGCGACGTCGGCGCCCCGGAAGCCGTAGATCGCCTGTTTCGGATCGCCGATCAGCACCAGTGGACGGTGGCCGTCGAAGGCCTGCCGCAGGATCGACCACTGGACGGGATCGGTGTCCTGGAACTCGTCCACCAGCGCCACCTGGCAGCGTCGTCGCAGTCGCGCCACCGCCTCCTCGCCGGTGGCATGGCGCAACGCGTCGCGTAGCCGCAGCAGCTGGTCGTCGAAGGTGAAGACCCCGAGCCGCTGCTTGCGAAGCGCGAACTCGGTGCGCACCGCCGCCGCGAAGGAGAGCCGTTCGGCGGACTCGGCGTCGGTGTCGCGAGGCACCAGCGGCGCCTCGATCAGCTCGATCGCGTCGCGCGCCAGCTCCCGGGCGGTGCTCAGCTCGAAGGGCGGGCCGTCGGGCAGGGATGCGTAGCGCTGCAGGTAGAGATCCTCGGTGAGCTGGTCGAGCAGGATGCCGGCGTCCTCGATCAGGCTGGCCTGAGGATCGGAGTCGGCCAGCACTCCCAACTCGGCCAGCATCGCCTGGCAGAACTCGTGGATGGTCATGATCGCGCTGCCGTCGAGCTCGCCCAGTGCTCGCACCAGGCGGGCGTGCCGGTCGATCAGTTCGGTTCGGCCGCCCATCACCAGTAGCGCGTCGGTGGGATCGAGTTCGACCGGGGCCTGTCCGCGCAAGGTCGCCGCGAGCAGTTCGCGGGTGGCGATCAGCCGCTGGCGGACGCGGGAGCGAAGTTCCGCCGAGGCGATCCGGCTGAAGCTGATCACCGCGAGGCGATCGGCCGACACCGCGCCTTCGGCGAGGTATCGGGTGGCGAGGGCGGCGATGGCGTGGGTCTTCCCGGTGCCGGCGCTGGCCTCCAGCAGGACGGTTCCGGCAGGCAGCGGACCGGCCGGGTCGAAGCCGATCACCGCTCCACCTCCCACTCCAGCAACGGCGCCCAGATCAACTGCGCCAGCGCTCCGATCAGGGTCGGCTCGGCGGGAACGGGTTCGGGGAGTTCGAGCACGGTGGCCGGGATCGTCAGCAGGTCGGGGAAGTCGAAGAAGGCCGACCATGCCGCATCGCGATCCCACTCCCAGCTCTTGGTCAGTGGGCGGGCGATCCGGACGGGATGCTCGGCCTCGGTGCTGCGGCGCCGAAGCTGCGCCAGCCGTTCGCCGACGCGGGGCGGTATCGGGAGCGGCTGGCTCAGACCCAGCCGATAGAGCGCGAGGTAACGCCCCAGCAGCGCCGCTGCCTGATCGGGTGGTGGGGCGGAGAGTGCCACCGCCCGGTTCTTGCCCACCACGACGGCTCGTGGCCGCCGGCCCTCGGTCACGGTGAGCGCCAGCAGGTGGATCCATGCCTCGATGCGGTGTTTGGCTCCCAGGCTGGAAAAGGCGAGTTGGAGCAGGTCATCGCCGTGGCTGGTGACCCGCCCGTGCAGGCCGAGCGGACCGTGGCCGGGCACGTCGACGGTGAGGGCGAGATCCTGGGTGGCCGGCTCGCCGAGGTCGGTGGGGACGCGGTGCAACGCCGACTCGGCCTCGGCGAAGATCCGATCCAGCTCGCGGCGTCCGAGTTCGGCCGGCGGCACCTCCCCGCGCAGCCATTCGGCGTGACGGATGGTCTGCGCCGGAATCCGCTCGCTGAGCTGACGGAGCACGCGGTTGCCGATCTTCCAGCGGGCCAGCGGATCGAGCTGAAGCGGCAGGACGTCGCTGGAGGCGTTCGGCTCCGACATCGTGAAGCCCACTCGATGCTTGAGCAGCTGCCGAACCGGATGGCCGAAGAAGGCGGAGAGCTCGTCCAGCGACACCCCCGCGCTGAGCTCGGGCGGAGCGAGCGCGTCGAACCGGTACCGGTTCCGGGCCGGCCGGGGCTCGGAGGCGGCGGCCAGAGCTCCGCGGAAGGCCAGCGGATCCACGCTGAAGAGCTCCGGACGATCGGGATCGAAGTAGCCCGGATCGAACGGCTGAAGCGGGTGCGACACGGTGAGTTCGGCGCTTACCGGGCCGTCCGGTCCGGCGACGGTGGCGTCGACGGCGTCGAACAGTTCCTGCAGCGGAGCGGCGAGGGGCACCGGTTCGTTGGTGGTGTCGCTGCGGCCTCGGGCGATCACGATCAGCCGTTCCCGCGCAGCATGCAGAGTGTCCAGCAGCAGCTGCCGGTCGGCCAGTACCGGTGACGGATCACCGGTGCGCGGCTCGGCGCCGAGCAGATCGTCGCCGTGAGCGCGCCCCGATCGCGGGTAGCGGTCGGCGTCCCAGCCCAGCAGGATGATCACCCGGTGCGGGACGTGGCGCAGCGAGGTGGGCCCGCAGACCAGCAGCGACCCGGCGCCGAACGACCCGCGCGCCGGCCGGTCGCCGAACTCGGCGGTGAACACCCTCGTGGCGCCGTGCCGGCCCAGCGGGGTCGAGTCGTCGCGGGCGGCCACCTGGGCCAGCCCGGCCCACAGGTCGGCCAGCTGCCACTGCTGATCCGGCGGCAGCCTGACCAGGGACTCCACAGCGGAGCGGCAGCGTTCGGCCCACTCGGCGATCGAGGCCTGCGATTCGAAGGTCGTCAGCAGCCGGGAGAGCCTGCCGAGCAGTTCGGCCAGCCCGCCGATCAGTTCGATGTCGGAGGAGCCCACGTCGTCCAGCGGCAGGACGGTCTTGGCCGTCACCAGGTCGGTCTCCGACAGGGTGACACCGAGCAGCATCCGCTGGACCCCGGCCAGCCAGGTGTTCTGCGGAAACCGGCCCAGCCCGAAGGTGGCGCGTTGCGGCCCGGACAATCCCCAGCGGATCCCCGCGCGTTCGACCAACTCGACCAGCCGGGCCTGCCGGTCGTCGGTGAAGCCGAACCGGGTGGCGATCGCGGGCTGGGCGCAGAGATCGAGCAGGGTGGACGCCTCGAAGCGTCCGTCGGGCAGTTCCAGGAGTTGCAGCAGCAGGCCCACCAGCGGGTTGGTCTGGGCGACCGACCGGTCGGCGAGCCGCACCCGGAAGCTGTGACCGGGATGATCCCCGGATTGGGCAGGCAGCATGAAGGCCGCGGTGATCAGCGGGGCGATGTCGTCGACCGCCGGGGTGACGACCGCGATCTGCCGCGGTTCCAGGCCGGGGTCGGCCGACAGCTCGCGGGCGATCACCTCGCGCAGCACCTCGACCTGGCGGTGCAGCCCGTGCGACAGATGCAGCTGAACCGAGCGATCCTCGGGGCGCCACCGGTAGGGGGTGGCCGGCGACCGGTCGGCGGCCAGATCCGCCTGCAACCGGCCCAGTAGCGTGTCGGGACGGTCGACGGCCTCGCTCAGGTCGGCCGGAGGGCCCGGGATGAGGAGCGCGCGCTCGTCGGAGATCGCTGCCAGGGCGTCGTTCAGCGGGTGACCGATCGGACGGTGGTATTCCCGGCGCGGCAGACCGCCGGTAGCCGTCGGCCAGCGTCGCGGGGAGGGTGAGAGCACCAGGAGGTCGACCCGGTGATGGTGCGCGAGGGCACCGAACAGTTCCAGGTCGGGTTCGTCCAGCCGAGTGGGAGCCAGGATCGCCATCCGAGCCGGAACGCCGGGTGCCGGAGCCGCCAGCAGGCCTGCGAGCAGCCGCTCCCGGCGGCCGGCCGGGGTCTCTCCCAGTGCGCCGGCGACGGTCCGCCACAGCTGCGCCTGCCAGGCGTTCTGGGCCAGCGGCTCACCTTCGGGGCCCTGATCCTCGCCGAGCTCCCAGGCTCGGAGCATGCCTGGGCGATGGGTGGCATAGCCGGCGAACTGCCGGGCGATCCGCAGGCAGGCCGAGTACGGCTCCCGGGAGGCCTCCAGATGCCGCTGCAGGACGGTCGGCCCCGGATCGGCCGAGGCCAGCCGCAGCAACGGCCAGACCAGTCGTTCCGGCTGCCAGGGGTCGTCGGGATCGAGACGACGGCGCAGCCCCGGGAGGGACTCGAAGCCGATCCCCGCGCAAATGCCGTCGGCCAGCGCCCACTGCTGGGACAGCCAGCGCCGGAACCCCGGGCCGGGAACCACCGCCAGGTCGAAGTCGAACAGATCGGCGCGCGGAGCCGACCAGCACTCCCGCAGCGTGGCCACCAGTGCCTCGGCGGTCGCCGGATGATGGACGCGCAGGCCGGTCGCGTTCGCGGCGGGTGGTGCGGCTGTCATGGTGGTCCCACCCTAGAGGCGCGCTCCGACATTTGTCGGCGAAGGCTCCTACAGTGTCATGCGTGCTGACCGACTCCGACTCCCTGCTGGCCGGCCTGGATCCGCAGCAGGCCGAGGTCGCGACCAGCTTCGGCGTGCCGGTCGGGGTCATCGCCGGCGCCGGCACCGGCAAGACCCGCGCCATCACCCATCGGATCGCCTACGGCGTCCATACCGGTGCCTACCAGGCGCGGGCGGTGCTGGCGGTCACCTTCACCACCCGGGCCGCCGGTGAGTTGCGCACGCGGCTGCGGGCGCTGGGCGCGCAGGGCGTCGCTGCCCGGACGTTCCACTCCGCGGCGCTGCGGCAGGCGCAGTACTTCTGGCCGCGGGCGTACCGGACGCAGCTGCCGCCGGTCAGCGAGGCGCGGCTGCCTCTGGTCGCCGAAGCCGCTCGGCGGCTGCGGCTGAACGTCGAGCCGCCCGTCGTGCGCGATCTGCTCACCGAGATCTCCTGGGCGAAGGTCAGCAATGTCTCGGCCGGCGACTACGCCGAACTGGCGACGGCCGCCGGACGGGAGGTGGCCGGTCTGGAGGCCGACTGGGTGGGACGGGTGGTCGGCCGCTACGAGCAGGTCAAGGCCGATCGCGGTGTGATCGACTTCGACGACATCCTGCTGTGCACGACCGCCCTGCTGAGCGACCACCCGGGCATCGCCGAGGAGATTCGCTCCACCTACCAGCACCTGGTGGTGGACGAGTACCAGGACGTCAGCCCCGTCCAGCAGACGCTGCTGGAGCTGTGGCGGGGCGGCTCCGACGACCTGTGCGTGGTGGGCGATCCGGCGCAGACCATCCACTCCTTCGCCGGCGCCAGCCCCGACTACCTCACCGGGTTCACCACCCGCTTCCCGCAGGCCCGGCTGATCCGCCTGGTACGCGACTACCGCTCCTCGCCCCAGATCGTCGAGTTGGCCAACACGGTCTCGGTCCGTGCCCGGATCGCCGGCACCGTCAAGCTGGAATCCCAGTGTGAACCCGGGCCTCCGCC
Source organism: Actinomycetota bacterium (assembly GCA_020161795.1). Taxonomy (GTDB): domain Bacteria; phylum Actinomycetota; class Actinomycetes; order Propionibacteriales; family Propionibacteriaceae; genus Propionicimonas. The sequence continues at coordinate 69,901 of JAIUOR010000030.1, forward strand.
CCGCCTCGTCGAGACGCAGACCGAAGCCGACGAGGCGCAGGCGGTGGTCGCCTGGCTGCGGGAACGACACGCCGCCGGCGTGCCCTGGCGCCAGATGGCGGTGCTCTATCGGGTGCACGCCCAGTCGCCGTTGTTCGAGACCGCCCTGACCGAAGCCGGCATCGGGTTCAGCATCCGCGGTGGCGACGGCTTCTTCGAGCGGCCCGAGGTGCGCCAGGCGATCGGAGCACTCGGGAAGGCGGCCCAGCGCGATCCGTCGGCGGATGCGGTGGGCTCCTGTCGCGAGGTGCTGGAGCGGCTGGGCTGGACGGCCACCGCGCCCGCTGGTCAGGGCCGGGTGCGGGAGCGGTGGGAGTCGCTGGCAGCGCTGCTGGGGCTGGCCGAAGACCTGGTATCCGGCCGCGTCGTTGCGGACCTGGCCGCGCTGGCCGCGGAACTCCAGCAGCGGGCCACCGCCGAACACGCGCCGGTCGGTGAGGGCGTGGCGCTGTCGACCCTGCACGCCGCCAAGGGCCTGGAGTGGGAGGCGGTGGCGGTGGTCGGAGTCCAGGAGGGCACCCTGCCGCTCTCGCTGGCAGCCACCGCGGAACAGGTCGCCGAGGAGGGCCGGCTGTTCTACGTGGGCGTCACCCGGGCCCGCCGCTACCTGCTGCTGACCTGGTCGCGGAGCCGCCGGGGCGGCGGCCCGCGTCAGGCCTCCCGCTTCCTGGACGGGTTCAGCACGGCCGCGCCCGCGCCGGAGCCGCTCCCGGTGCCCCGGACCCGCCGCGGAACCGCGCAGACCGCGAGCTGCCGGGTGTGCGATCGTCCCTTGAGCTCCGGCGCGGAACGCAAGCTGGGGCGCCACCTGGACTGCACCCCGGCCTACGATGAGCAGGTGCTCACCCGGCTGACCCAGTGGCGGGCGCAGCGAGCCGCGGAACGCAGCGTCCCGGTCTTCGTGGTGTTCACCGACGCCACCCTGATGGCGATCGCCGAAGCGATGCCGGCCGACGACGCCGCGCTGCGGCAGATCCCCGGGGTCGGGCCGGCCAAGACCGGGCTGTACGGGTCGCAGGTGCTGGAACTGATCGCTCAGGCGGCGAAGCCGGGCAGATAGCGCCGCAGCACCGCGGCGAAGTTCGCCGTGACGTCGAGCTGGGCCAGCACGGCTATCCCGCCCAGCCACACCCGGTAGATCAGGCCGTACTCCGGCGGGATGTTCAGTTTCAGCGGGATCTGGTCTGCACCCATGCTGTGGTGCACCCGGCCGAACTGGGAGCGGGTCCATTCCCGGTCGAAGTGGAACTCCTCGACGCTGGCCGGCTCGACGAACGGGTTGAGATAGTCTAAAAGCTCGGCTGCGGCCACCTCACCGGCGATGAACCCTTCGTCCGCCAGACCGGCCAGCATCCCTTCGGCATCGCCGGCCACCGCGCGCCGGATCAGCTCTCCCATCGGCCGTGGCAGGCCGTCGGGGAACCGGGCGGTGAGCCCGAAGTCGACCACGCCGAGCCGACCGTCCGGGGTGACCAGGAAGTTGCCGGGGTGCGGGTCGCCGTGCAGGATCCCGCCCAGGGCCGGACCGGCGAACAGGAAGGTGACGTAGTCCAGCGCGGTGGCGTTGCGCTGGTCCGGTGGTGCGGCGGCCATGGCGCTGAGCCGGGTTCCCGTCACCCAGTCCGAGACCAGCACGCGGGTGGTGGCGATCCGGGCCCGGGGGACGACGAAGCGCGGATGGCCGATGACCGCCTCAGCCATCTGGTTCTGGGCCTCGGCCTCGTGAAGGTAGTCCACCTCCTCCGCGATCCGCGCGGCCACCTCGCGGGTGAGCGCCACCACGTCCAGCCCGCCGGTCACCGGCGAGGCGGCGGCCGCGAGCCGCTGGATCTGCTTCAGGTCGCTGCGCAGGGCGGCGTCCGCGCCCGGATACTGCACCTTGACCGCCACCGGATCACCCGAACCGGCCAGCCGGGCACGGTGCACCTGGCCGATCGACGCGGCAGCCGCCGGCCGCGGCTCGAATTCGGCGAAGTGGGAGCGCCAGTCGGAGCCGAGTTCGGCGCGCAGCACGCCGTGGACGCGGGAGGTCGGCATCGGGGGAGCCGAATCCTGCAGCGCCGCGAGCTTGGCGCGAAACGGTGCCGCGAACTCCTCCGGCAGCATCGCCTCCATCATGCTCAGCACCTGGCCGAACTTCATCGCGCCGCCCTTGAGCTCGCCCAGAACGGCGAACAGTTGCTCCGCCGCGGCGCGGGACAGGTCCGCCTCCACCTGGGCGGCCGGCTCCCCGAGCAGCTTGCGCCCGGCGCCCAGGGTGGCCCGCCCGGCTGCGCCGAGCGGGATGCTCAGCAACCTGGCGGCCCGGCCCAAGGAGCCTTCGGGCAGGACGGGACGGCTGGCGCGGGGATCGGTCACCGCTCCAGTGTGCCTGGTGTCAGGCAACGGCCAGCGTGCACCCGCAGCCCGGATGCACCGGCCACTCCCGCGTGTGCAGGGTGAGACCGGTCGCGTGAAGCTCGAGGGTGCGTCCGGTGACATCCGGTTCACCGCCGCGCAGCTGGCACTGGATCTGAACCACGACGGTGCTCACCGCCCAGGCCAGCAGGGTGGGATCGGGCACCGGACGGTCCCGGCACAGCTGGGCGGCCAGTATCGGCCAGGCGGGGTCGTAGCGGCAGCGCAGCAGATCCTGGCAGCGCACGCAGGGAGTGCTGCCCGGGCTGACCAGCGGTCCGACCACGGCGCGGTCCGCCTCCAGCCGGACGATCAGATGGGTGCGCCCGGTGCGGGCCAGCGCATCGGTCAGGATCCGGTCGGGCTCCTGGGTGTCGGTCGCGATCACGACGAAGGCAGGGAGTTCATCGGTGAGACGGCCCCAGTGGGGGAGCGGCGAGTCGTTCGGCCGGGGGCGGCGGGCGTGCGAGAACCGCACCACCTCGGCCGGCCCGGCCCGGGTGACGCCGTCCGCGATCTGATCGGCCAGGACGCCGTCCCCGATCAGCCCGAAGCGCGGACTGCGCCCCGGATCGGTGGCGAGCAGGCCCGCGGAATCCAGCCGGGCCAGCAGCCAGGGCAGCCACGGCGCCGGCAACCCGGGAGCGAGCCGCTCGAGTTCGGCAATGGTCCGTGGCTCGGCCAGCGCGGTCACCGCATCGGCCACCCCGGCCGGCACTCCCTCCAGAACGATCCCGGCGGCATCGAGCCCGAGCTGCAGCACGCCCTCGCCGCGCCAGGTGAGGGGAAGCCGGCCGGCCAACCGGTAGCGGCGGGGGAGTTCGGGCATGGCCCCACCCAAACCGTCATCGCACGCGTGAGACAACCCCAGGGAGCGAGTCGGCAACACCGGCGTCCGGCCCGGCAACATCGTGGTCCGGACATGCGAGAGCGCCGGGCCCAGTAGGGCGCCGGCGCTCTCGCAGGACGGGCTCAGGCCTGCTTCGGCAGGAAGCGGGTGAGGTTGGTGCCGCAGACGGGGCACTTCGCCTTGGCGATGCGGGTGCCCTTCTCATTCACGGTGACGTCGCCGGTCGCCTCGCGGTGATCCTTGCACTTCACGCAGTAGAACGAACCGGAGTAGCTGTCCTGTGCCACGGTTTCTCCTCAGATGTTGGTGGTTCCCCGTTCCCAGTGGCGTCGGGGTAGCTTGCCGCGTCAGTTTACACAGCGACGCGAGGTTGGCCAGTAACGTGCCCGGGGAGTTTTCTTGCCCACTCCCGCGGCGGACATGCCGCGAGGCCTCGCCCACCAGTGCCGCGCGCCTTCCCCTGCGAGCAGCTCCGGCCCGGGAAGGCCTCGCTGGCGATGAACCTAGTGGCCCGGCGGGCGTTGGTCAACCCGCCGCTGTCTCAGCGGGCCAGTAGGGTGCGGCCATGGAGGCAGAACAGGTCGAGATCCGGCGCAGCGCCCGCCGCAGCCGCACCCTCACGGTCTTCCGCGAACAGGGCCGGCTGGTGGCGGTCGTCCCGGCCCGGGCCACCGGTCAGCAGGTGGACGATCTGGTGCCCGGTCTGGTCAACCGGTTCCTGGCCAAGGAGTCCCGGGGGCGGGTGTCCGGCGGCGACGAGGCACTGCACGAGCGGGCGATCGAGCTGGCCCAGCGCTACCTGGCCGACCGGCTGCGCGTGCCGCTGCCCCCGTTCCGGATCGTCTGGGCGGCGAACCAGCGGCGTCGGTGGGGTTCGTGCACGGCCGCCACCGGTCAGATCCGCATCTCGGATCGGTTGCGGCAGCTCCCCGGCTGGGTCGGCGACTACGTGCTGCTCCACGAGCTGGCCCACCTGGTGGAGCCCAACCATTCGGCGCGGTTCTGGGAGCTGGTTGCCGGCTATCCCCAGGCGGAGCGGGCGCGGGGCTTCCTGGAAGGCATCGAGTTCGCCGACAACCGGTGATCCGCCGGTGCCGGTAGACCCCTAGTCGTCGTTCTGCTCGGCATCCAGCAGCTTGGCCAGCTCGGCATCGAGGTCGTCGGGAGCCTGCGGCTGGTGGCCCTGCTCGGCGAAGCCCAGCGGATCGTCCAGTTCGGCGGCGGTGGGGATCAGGTCGGGGTGGGCCCAGGTGGCGTCCCGGGCCGCCGCGCCGCGGGCAGCGCGGGTGGCCGCCCACAGATTGGCCGCGTCCCTGGTGCGCCGGGGACGCAGTTCCAGCCCGACCAGCGCTCGCAACGCCGCCTCGGCGGGGCCGCCGGCCGCGCGCCGCCGGCGGAGCATCTCGGTGAGCCCGGTGGCGGCCGGCATCCGCGAGCGGGTGGCCTGGTCGACCACCTCGTCCACCCAGCCCTCGACCAGGGCGAGCAGGGTCTCCAGCCGGCCCAGCACCTGGCGCTGTTCCTCACTGACCTGGGGGACGAACAGCGAACCCGCCACCGCCTGGCCGGCCTGCTCGATCTCGGCCGGCGTCATCGCATTGCTGAGCTGGGTCTCGATCGCCTGCTCCAGGGCGGAGGGGTCGATCGAGATGCCGCGCGCGTAGTGCTCGACCAGCGCCAGCAGTTGTGGCCCGAGCCAGCCGACAGCGCCGAAGAGCCGCTGGCGGGCGGTCTCCCGCAGGGCGAGGAAGAGCAGCACGTCGTCGGCGGGGATGTCGAGCCCCTCACCGAACCGGGCCAGGTTGGTGGGCAGCAGGGCCACCACGGGCCGCGGGGTGAGCGGCAGCCCGATGTCGCCGGCGCTGACGGCCTCCAGCGCCAGGCTGCCCAGGGACTGCCCGACCTGCGCGGCGAACATGCCCGCCGCCGCCGTCCGGATCATCGGCTGCATCATCGCGGCGGCCGGATCGTCCGACTGGCTGGTCAGCAGCCCGCCGAGGGTGTGGGTGAGCTGACCGACCACCGGACGGATCAGCTGCTGCCAGGTGCTGAAGGTGTGCTCCACCCAGTCGGCCCGGCTCCACGCGGTGGCCGGCGGGGTGAGCGGTGAGAACGCGATCTGCTCGTCCAGCCACAGGTCGGCCAACTCCGAGGCGGACCGGATCGCCGCCAGCTCGGCGGCGGTCGGGCTGGGATCGCTGCCGGCGCCGGCGGTCACCTTGCGGGCGATGTCCTTGGTGAAGTTCCAGTTGATCCCGGTGTCGGAGTCGGTGGGGCCGAATCCGGCGAGCTGGGTGGTGAAGGCGGTCATCATCGACTGCATCCGCGCCATCAGGGCCTCCACGTCAAGGCGGCCGTCCGGGCCTGGCGTGATGCCGAACTGCGAGAGAAAGCGTAGGAGGGCCTCCTCCTCGGGATCGGGGTCGCCGCCCAGTCGATCGTCGTTGCTGCCGTCGCTCATGCTGCTCCTAGAAGTGCTCGCCCCCATTGTCTCCCAGCATCCCAAGGGTTTTCTCAAGCGTCGGCGGTATCGTGCTGCATGGCACCGCCGATCGGCGGTGCGGTGGAGGGGCTCCAGTGACCAAGCAGACATGGACGGCGGCTGTCGCCGCGCTGCTGTTCGTCGCGCTGGCCGCGGTGATCGCGATGGTCCCGGTGCCCTTCGTGACCTGGAGCCCGGGATCCACCGTCGACCTCCTGGGCGACGTCGAAGGCGAGGACGGCCCGACGCCCGCGATCCGGATCGACGGCGCCGAGACCTATCCGGTCACCGGCGAGGTGCTGATGGCGACCGTGTCGGTGACCCGCCCCGACAGCGCGCTGACGCTCCCGGAGGCGCTGCTGGCCTACTGGCTTCCGGCTCGCGAGGTTCTGCCGCGGGACGTGGTGTACCGTCCCGGCGTCGAGGCCGGCGAACTGCAGCAGGAGAGCGCCCGGCTGATGGACGACTCCCAGTCGATGGCGGTGGTGGCCGCGCTGCGGGCGGCCGGCGTCCCGGTGAACGAGCTGCCGATGGTGGACTGGGTCTCGGTGACCGGCCCCGCGCACGACCAGTTGCAGCTTGGCGATCTGATCACGGCGGTCGACAACCAGCCGGTCGAGCGGATCAGCGACGTGCAGGAGGCTATCGCGGCCCACGGGATCGGCGAGGCGGTCAAGTTCGACCTGGAACGGGACGGGGAGGCCCTGGCCAAGACCGTGACCACCCGTGCCTCGTCCACCGAGCCGTCCGCCCCGGTGGTGGGGGTCGGCTGGGCGGTGGGGTATCAGTTCGCCCCCCAGGTGAGCTTCGGCATCGACGCCTCGGTCGGCGGCTCCAGCGCCGGGCTGCCGTTCGCGATCTCGATCTACGCGATGCTCACCCGCGACGACCTGCTGGGCGGGCGGGTGATCGCCGGCACCGGCACGCTGGATGCCAGCGGCCGGGTGGGCCAGATCGGTGCCGTGCAGGAGAAGGTCGCCGCCGCGGCGCGCGACGGCGCCTCGGCCTTCCTGCTGCCGGGCTCGAACTGCGAGGACGCCCAGGTCTCCTACGACGGGCTGCGGCTGATCCCGGTCGACAACCTCGGCGATGCCCTGGCCGCGCTGGACATGCTCGACGACCCCACCAAATTCGACGACATCCCGGTATGCCCATGAGTGATGCCCTGACCGCCGCCCTGATCGAGGTGGAGCGGCATGTCGGACGCCTGGGCTGGGATCAGCCCGCGCGGCTGTTCGCGCTGGTCCGCACCGCGGAACTGATGGCCGCGGAGCCGACCCTGGCCGAGCATCTGGGAGCCGCCCCGGCCGATGGCTACACCTCCATCGAGCAGGAGGAGTTCGTCGCCGGTGACGACCTGGCCCAGACGCTGGCCCGGATCGCCTGGCCGCCGACGGTGGCCGGTTGCGTGCTGGCCCTGGAGCGGCTCTTCCTGCCGGCCGATGCGGAGGTCGAGTTGCCCGAGGATCCGGCCGCCGCGGCACGGGTTGTCGCCGACCATCCGCAGCGCCTCGACCTGCGCGTGGTGGTCGGGGTGACCCGCGACGGAGCCCAGCACGGTGTGGCGCGGGTTCGCGGCGATGCGCAGGAGCTGATCGGCGGTAACGACCTGGTTCCCGCCTTGGCGTCGGCCCTGTCGCGTACATTGGACTGACAGCCTTGTTGTTCCGGCCTTACTGAGGAGATCTTGTGACGACGTCTGTCGCCCGCCGAAGTCCGCTCATGCTCACGATCGTCGTTGCCGGCGTGCTGTTGGTCGGCTTCCTCATCTTCGCCGAACTCTGGGCCGAGAAGCTGTGGTTCGACTCGGTCTCCTACACCGGCGTCTTCACCACCCAGCTGGTTGCCCAGGTGGTGCTGTTCGTCACCTGTTTCGTGGTGATGGCCGCCATCGTGGGGCTGAACATGCTGCTGGCCTGGCGGTTGCGGCCGTCGAGCAATCAGCCCAACACCAGCGCCGTGCTGGTGCGCTACCGCGAGCTGCTGGGTCACAACCTGCTGCTGGCGATCCTGGTGCCGTCGTTGTTCGTCGGCCTGATGGGCGGTGTGACCGGCGCCACCACGACGCTGGAGGTGCTGGCCTTCCTGAACCAGACTCCGTTCGGATCGTCCGACGCCTACTTCGGCGTGGACATCGGCTACTACGTCTTCGTGCTGCCGCTGCTGGGCGATGCGCTGGCCTTCGGCCTGAGCGCGACCGTCTTCGCGTTGCTGGGTTCGGCAGCCGTCCACTTCACCACCGGTGGCATCGGCCTGGGACGCCAGGCGCTGCGCAGCCAGCGTCCCACTCCGGCCAGCGCGCACCTGTCCGTGCTCGCCGCGGTCGTGCTGGTGCTGTACGGCCTGCAGAACCTGGTCGATCGCAACCTGCTGCTGGTCGATCCCGCCGGGCTGTTCACCGGCCTGCAGTACACCGACGACCACGCCAGGCTGGGAGCCAAGGTGGTCATGGCAGCGATCGCCTTCATCTGCGCGGCGCTGTTCCTGGTCAACGCCTTCTACCGCCGGTGGATCCTGCCGGTCACCGGCGTCGTCCTGATGCTGGTGTCCGGGCTGATCCTGCAACTGCTCTACCCGGCCATCGTGCAGTCCTTCCAGGTCAGGCCCAATGAGCCCGACAAGGAACGTCCGTACATGGAGGCGCACATCGCCGCCACCCGCAAGGCGTTCGGGATCGACGGCGTCAAGATCACCGAGTACGCCGCGGTCACCCAGGTGAGACCGGGTCAGCTGAAGGAGGATGCGGCGGCGCTGCCGGGCATCCGGCTGATGGATCCGGCGCGCATCGGGCCCACCTTCGAGCAGTTGCAGCAGGTGCGTGGCTACTACTCCTTCGCCGACATCCTCGATGTCGACCGCTACCACATCGAGGGCAACGAGACCGACGCGGTGGTCGCAGCCCGGGAACTGAACCTCAGCAAGCTCCCGGATCCGAACTGGAACAACATCCACACCGTCTACACCCACGGCTACGGCCTCGTCGCGGCCTACGGCAACCGGCGGCAGCCGGGTGGCCAACCGGAGTGGATCGAACGCGACCTGCCGCCCACCGGAGCGCTGAGCCCCTACGAGGGCCGGATCTACTTCGGCGAGAAGAGCACCGAGTTCGCGATCGTCGGACGCGAGGAGGGCCAGCAGCCCATCGAACTCGACACTCCCGGCGGCGGCGAGGAGGGCCGCGAGGTCTACAACGTCTACGAGGGCAGCGGCGGCGTGCCGATCGGCAACCTCGGCGCCCGGATGCTGTTCGCGACCTACTTCAAGGATCTGAACATCCTGCTGTCGGATCGGGTGAACTCGGCTTCCAAGGTGCTGTTCAAGCGGACGCCGAAGGAGCGCGTGGAGGAGGTCGCCCCCTGGCTGACCCTGGATCAGAACGCCTACCCGGCGATCGTGGACGAGCGCCTGGTCTGGATCCTGGACGGCTACACCACCAGTGACAGCTACCCCAACAGCCAGCTCTACAGCCTGCAGACGCTGACCTCGGACGCCCAGTCGCAGAACGACCGGCTGCAGCCGGATCAGGCGGTGAACTACCTGCGGAACTCGGTCAAGGCGATCGTGGACGCCACCGACGGCACCGTCGAGCTGTACGCCTGGGACGAGGCCGACCCGATCATGCAGACCTACGCCAAGGTCTTCCCGGGCACGGTCAAGCCCAAGAGCGAGATCGCCCCCGAACTGCTCGCGCACCTGCGCTACCCGGAGGACCTGTTCAAGGTGCAGCGCTACGTGCTGGGCCGCTACCACATGACCAACCCGGACAGCTGGTACCAGCAGTCCGACCTGTGGCAGGTGCCGGTCGACCCGGTGAACGCGGCCGCCACCGATGCGCTGGAGCCGCCGTACTACCTGTCGATCAAGTGGCCCGGCGACGATGCGCCGATTTTCAGCCAGACCTCGGTCTATGTGCCCCGGGGCCGGGCCAACCTGGCTGCCTACCTGGCGGTGAACGCCGAGGCCTCCAGCCCGAAATACGGCGAGCTGCGGGTGCTGCGGATGTCGGACACCCACCAGATCGACGGTCCCGGCCAGGCCTTCAACGCCATGGTCAACGACACCCGGGTGGCCGAGGTGCTGCGTCCCTACCTCAACCAGGGTTCCGCAGCGGCCACCTACGGCAACCTGCTGACCCTGCCGATGGGCGCCGGCCTGCTGTACGTCATGCCGGTGTACACCCAACGGCAGGGCACCGACGGGTCCTATCCCGCGCTGACCTACGTGATCGTCCGGTTCGGGCAGAGCGTGGGGATCGGCTCGACCCTGCAGGAGGCACTGGACCGGACCTTCGCGGGTGACGCCGGGGTGGAGACCGGAGAGCAGCCCGGCGGGACGACGGAACCCCCCGACCCCGCCCAGCCGACCGAGCCGACCCAGCCGACCGAGCCCACTCAGCCGACCGAGCCCACCCAGCCGACCGAGCCGGCCACGCCCGAGGAGGCGGCCAAGGTGTTGCTGCAGCGGGCCGAGGATGCCTTCGTGGCCGCCGACACCGCGCTGCGGAACGGCGACCTGGCCGAGTACCAGCGCCAGGTCGAGCAGGCCCAGCAGGCGATCCAGGACGCCATGGAGAAGCTGGGCCGCTAGCCAGCGATCGCTGCGGGCAGGACGGACCGGTTCACGCCGCCGTCAGCCACAGCCCGAGCGCCGCGGCGAGCACGCCGGCGACCAGCATGCCGACGGCGTGCAGCACGGTGCTCCAGCCGCGCCCGGCGCGAAGCAATCGGGCGGCCTCGACGCTGGCTGTGCTGAAGGTGGTGTAGCCGCCGAGAAAGCCGGTGCCGGCGATGGCGCCGATCGGGCCGAGCGCACCGGTCAGCAGCCAGCCGGCGACCAGCCCGAGCAGGAACGATCCGGTGACGTTGATCACGATCGTGCCCAGCGGGAAGCCGGTGCGGTTGCGCCGGGCGATCGCCGTGTCGAGGGCGAACCTGGCCAGCGCGCCCAGGCCGCCGGCCAGCGCGATCCAGAGCCCGGTCATGGCTGCCGCCAGCGGTAGAGGTGCCGGATTCCCCAGCCGCCGGCGTAGGCCAGCGCGATCCCCAGCACGACGCTGCCGAAGCCGTAGAGCAGTAGCAGCGGCCAGTGGCCGGCCCCGCCGAGTCCGACGGCTTCCACGGCGAAGGTGGAGTAGGTGGTGTACCCACCCATCACCCCGGTGCCGGCGCCGAGCCGGACGTACCGCCGCCAGCCGGTGTCCTCACCGCTGGCGGCCAGCGCGTCCAGCAGGACGGCGAGCAGGAAGGAGCCGCTGAGGTTGATCCAGAAGGTCGTCCACGGCCACGATCCCGGAGGCGCGCCGAAGCTGCTCTCGAGCCACCACCGGACGAAGGTGCCCACGCTGCCGCCCACGACGATCAGGGCGGGGGTGATCACTCGGGACGCACTCACTGCCACGGGGTGGGTGCCTTCCAGTCGACGATGTTCAACGGCACCACCAGGACGGGCCGGTGCTGGTGCCGGGCCAGGTGCAGGCCGACCGATTCGGCGAAGAAGTCGTGCACCCGCTCACCGCCGCGAGCCTGCCGGGCGCCGACCACGATCGCGGAGGCTCCGACCGCCCGCGCCAGGTGGGTGAGCGCGCGGTCCGCTCGTCCGGCCAGATAGCGGAACTCCCAGCTCACCGGGGTTTCGGCAAGGGTGCGCGCGAGGCCGGCCTGCAGTTCGTCGCTGCGTTGCCGCCAGTCGTCATCGGCGCGGTCGGGTTCCAGGGGGGAGTGCCGCACCGTTCCGTCCGGGAATTCGTGGTCGACGATCCGGGTCGGGTCGGCGTAGCCGAAGTAGAGCCGGCCGCTCACGGCCTGCGCCCAGGTGGCGGCCGTCAGGGGCACCAGGGAGGATTGGCCGGGCACGACGCCCACCACGACGGGCTGTGCGGCCACGGGCTCGATCCGGTGCGGTCCGGGTTGCGGGACCTCTCGCATGACCACCTCCCAGGGCAGCGCAGCGCCTGCCCGTTCGACGGGACAGGAACCATCAGCCAGACCGGCGGTTCGGGCCATCGGCCCCGGCGGGATCCATCGCCGAGCGCCATCCTATCCCCGCCTCACCAGCCGCGGTCGACCCAGTGCCGCAGATCCGGACGCTCGTCGCCGATCGTGGTGGACGGCCCGTGGCCGGTATTGACGACGACGTCGTCGCCCAGCGGGAAGAGGCGGGTGGTGATGGAGGCGATGATCTGGTCGAAGTTGGAGTAGCCCCAGCGGGTGGCACCAGGACCGCCCTGGAACAGGGTGTCGCCGGTGAAGACCGCCCGCTTCGAAGGCAGCCAGTACGACGTGGAACCCGGGGTGTGCCCAGGCGTGTGGACGGCCACCAGCGACTCCCCGGCGATGGTGAACTCCGCGCCGTCCTCGAGCGGGAGGTACCGGGCATCGCCGTTGCTCTCGCGCCACAGGAAGTCGTCCTCGCCCGAGAGCCACGGCGTGACTCCCGCCGACGCGGTGAACTCCGGAGCCGCGCGGACGTGATCCCAGTGACCGTGGGTCAACAGCACGGCCACGACCTGCCGGTTCCCGACCGCCTGCGTAATGGCATCGGGGTCGTGGGCGGGATCGATGACCACCACCTCGGCATCGTCTCCGATGAGCCAGACATTGTTCTCGAAGTCCCGCGGGCCCCGCGGATCGCGGTTGCCGGCGGTGACCAGGCGCGTGATCTCCATGACTGCCTCCTCCCGCGAACCCTACCCACAACGGCGGTTGGAGCGAGCTGTGCGATCGGCAGATCGCGACGGAGCCGTGCGACCGGGGTCAGGCCACCCCCAGCGGCTTTCCCGGTGAGAAGCCGGGGAACACCTCGGCGAGCTTGTCGTTCTTCAGCCGCTTGCCGACGATCTCGGCCAGGGGCTGCCGGTAGTCGGTGGTGATCGGGACGTCGCCGTCGACGAGATTGGCTGTCGTCAGCTTCGGCATGGTGCCGTACACCTTCCCGCCCTTGATGCCGCCGCCCATCAGGAACATCAGGTTGCCGTGGCCGTGGTCCGTGCCGCCGTCGCCGTTCACCTGCACCCGCCGTCCGAACTCGCTCATGGTGACCACCGTGACCCGGTTCCAGCGGCTCCCGAGGTCGGTGCGGAAGGCGGCCAGCCCCTGGGCGAAGTCCTTCGCGAGCCGGCTGAACTGCCCCTTCGCGTCGCCGGGGCTGCCGATGTCGCGGTGCATGTCCCAGCCGTCGTAGTCGATGCAGGCGACCTCGAGCCCGAGGTCGGCCTTGGCGAGCCGCGCGACGTCCTTCAGTCCGTTGCCCCAGGCGCTGTCGGGGTAGCTCGCGCCGTTGGCCGGTTTGGACTTGCCGTCCTTGACCTTGCCACGCAACGCCTTCAGCCGGTCGACCGCTCCGAGGGTGGCCCGCGCCTGGGTGGCGAGAACGCCGCCGGCATCGCCGTAGAGGGCTTCGAGATCGGCGACCAGGCGATCGCCGTCGTTCCACGCGGATTCGAGCCGGAAGGATTCGATGCTGGACATGGCCAGCGATTGGTGAGCGGTGGTGGTGAGCGAGAGCACGACCCGGGAGCCGAGGGTGATCGCCCGGAAGGTGCCCGATTCGGAGGAGGACGAGGCGATGTGCCGACCGAGCCAGCCCGAGCGCAGGTTGGCCTTGGCGGCGCGTTCGCAGAGATCCTGATCCTCGAAGTGCGACCGGGAGACCCCGGGGTGGCCGGCTCCGACCACGATCGCCAGCTGGTTGGCGCGCCACATCTCGCCCAGCGCCTTGAAGTGCGGATTGAGGACGTAGTCGGAGGTCAGCGCGAGCCCGTCGCCCACGCCGACGCTGCCGCGAGCCTTGGCGTAGGCCGGGTCGTTGACCGCGCCGAGGGCCGCGAGGCCGTCGAAACCGCCGCGCAGGAAGACGCAGACCAGCAGGTCACCTCCGGTCTGGGCGGCGAAGGAGTACCGCGGGGCGGCGGATGCGGCCAATAGCCCGCCCAGGCCGATCAGCGAGCCGCGGAACAGGCTGCGCCGTCCCAGCCTCGGTCCGGTGGCCGCGTGCGGCACGGACGGGTCGTCGACCCGCCGGTTGGGCCGCAGGGCGCCGACGAGGTCGTTGGCCTGAGCGGGGGTGACCACCCTCGTCCGGCCGTCGACGGTGGCGAGCAGGCGGTTGCGGGATTCCTCGTGGTCGTGCAGCGGGGTGATCAGATCCTCGTGCAGCAGCGCCTCACCCCGGCGCAGCGTCGAATCCAGGTTCGGCATCGAGCGTCCTCTCAGCGGAGCTTGAAGTAGGGGGAGGCGAAGATGAAGTGCAGGGTGCGGCCCAGGTTGTGCTTGAGCTGGTCGGCGGTCAGGGTGGAACCGGAGCCATTGCCCCGCAGCCGGCTGATGACGGGCGCGAGGTGGGCGGCCGGCCAGGTGTAGCCGGTGAGGGTGAGGGTGAGCGAGCTGGCGACCTCGGCGATCGGCTGGCCCTTCTTGACCCCGAGCGCGCCAGCCCAGGACTTCGACGGCCACTCCTTGTCCTTGCCCCAGTTGACCAGCGCGTTCGCCGAGTACCAGTGGGCCAGCATCGCCTGGGTGGAGCACCAGTCGGTGGCCTGGTCGGGGTAGCCGTCGATGACCGGCCACATCCGGGGCTGGTGGCTCTCCAGGTGGAGCAGCCACTGGACGGTGCCGGTGATGCCCCACACGTTCTTGGCCTGCGTGGTGGCCGGCTTCACGGTGCTCGGCTTGCGCAGCTTCACCATCGTGGCGATCGTCTCCTGCGGGCGCTTCCACTTGGCGCCGACCGAGCCGGCGAACTCCTTGCTGCGCAGCAGGCTGCGCATGACCGCCGCCAGGGAGGTCTTCTCGGCCAGATAGACATCGGCGAGGCGCTTGACCAGGGCCTCGGAGGGGCTGTCGCCGACATAGCGGACGGCGAGGCGCCGCGCGAGGTGGAGCGCGGTGTTCCGATTGCGTGCGAGATAGGACAGGTAGGCCTTGAGGACCGCCGGGCCGTCCTTCGCCGACGCGTTCGGGTGGCTGAAGCCCATCACCTTGACCCGGCCCACATGGTGCTGGCTGGGGTTGTAGCGATAGCTCCGGGTCTCCCAGTCGACGCTGTGACCGGTGAGGATCAGCGCCGAGTTGCGCACGTCCGCCTCGGTGTAGTTGCCGACGCCCACGGTGTAGAGCTCCAGCAGTTCCCGTCCCAGGTTCTCGTTCGGGCTGTCCTTGGAGTTCACGTGGTTGTCGGTGTACAGCAGCAGCGCCGGATGCCGGACGGCGGCGTGCAGCATGCTGGCATAGCTGCCGAGCGCGTACTTGCGCAGCACCGCCCAGTCGAACCATGCGACGTACTCGCTGGCCTTGCCGTCGGCGGCGACGTAGAGATGATCGCCCATGGTGTCGACCATGGATTCGTACAGCGGCCGTTTGGTGAACACCTGCCGGATGGTGCGCGAGACACTCATCGCCTTGCCGGCCTTCCAGGCCTGCTTCTTCGAGGCCTTGTGTACCTTCGCGCCGGTCATGGTGGCGTAGCTGAGGTGCTTCTTGATCAGCTTGTCGACCTTGGTGTCCTTGATCTTCTTCCACTTCAGCTGACGGTCGATCCACTTGGTGTAGCCGACCTTCTTGATCTCCTTGGCCAGGGTCTTGGTGGGAGCCGCCGAGACCCGGCGGGCCAGGTGCCAGTACTTCGACGACTTCAGCTTCAGCCCCTTGGCCAGATCGGGGGCCGCCGCCGGCAGGGGGAGCGGAGCAGCGTGGGCCGGGACGATGTCGGCCAGGCCGGAGGCGACGACGCCGCCGGCGGCGAGCAGCCCCAGCAGGGCCCTGCGGGAGGCTGGGGGCGCGGTGAACGCCGTAGTGTCGTCATGGTTCATCGGCACCGCCTGGGGTCTGGGGGTGGTTTCGACTCAGGTCCGCCGCCACCCTAACGCCTTCGGAAGCCGGCGGCCACCAGGCTCAGCCGACCTGCACGGAGCGGGTGTGCCAGCCGGTCGCTCCGTCGGGTGCGGGCGGCGCCGCGGTCGCGGTCTGCACCTCGCCGTCGGTGTTGGTGGCCCTGACCGACAACTGGTGCTCCCCGGGCGTCGCGTCCCAGCGGTAGAACCACTGCCGCCAGGTGTCCGGCCCGGTCGTCTCGGCCAGTTCGGCGTCGTGCCAGTCGCCGTCGATGCCGATCTCGACCCTGGCGATGCCGGTGTGCTGATCCCACGCCACACCGGCCACCACGACCTGCCCAGGCGGCACCGATCCCCGGCGGGGCACGTCGATCCGCGAGGCGGTCTTCACCGGTCCGAGCGCGGCCCAGCCGAGCGGCGTCCAGTAGCCCTGATCCTGCGCGAAGGTGGTCACCTTGAGTTCGCGTACCCATTTGGTCGCCGAAACGTAGCCGTAGAGCCCCGGGACGACCATCCGGACCGGGTAGCCGTGCTCCACCGGCAGCGGCTCGCCGTTCATCCCGATCGCGAGCAGCGCCTGCCGTCCGGGGTCGGTCAGCACCGAGAGCGGGGTGCCGGCGGTCCAGCCGTCCTCGCTCCGGGACAGCACCATGTCGGCCCCAGGCAACGGCCCGGCCTGCGCGAGCAGGTCGCGGATCGGGTAGCCGAGCCAGCTGGCATTGCCGACCAGGTCGCCGCCCACCTCGTTGGAGACGCAGGCCAAGGTGGCCACGTGCTCGACCAGCGGTCGGGCGAGCAGGTCGGCGAAGGTCAGCGTGACCTCCTGGGCCACCATCCCGGTGACGCGGAGCGTCCAGTCCTCGGCCGCGACGATCGGCAGTCGCAGGGCGGTGTCGATGCGGTAGAAGTCGGTATTGGGCGTCAGGTAGGGCGACAGCCCGTCCAGCCCCAACTCGGCCCCGGCGGGCACCGGATCGCGTGCGATCGGCGCCGGCAGCCGGAACCGGGCCCGGGCCTCCTCGACCACGCTGCCGGTCGCCTGCACGATGCGGCCCAGCGCCGCGCCGATGCCGGCGGCCAGCCCGATGGCGCCGGCGCGCACCAGGAAGGCGCGACGGGAGAGCGCGGTGGATGCCGGGTCGGCGCCGGCGGCGTTCGTCAGCCACCGTCGGAGCCGGGCCACCAGCAGCCGCAGGGTCAGATAGCCGCACAGCAGGCCCAGCAGGGTGGGGACGACAGCCACGGGGGATCCGGCCCAGCCCACCCCGATCAGCCCGACCAGTGCCACGGCGGCGAACGCCGGGGCGCCCGCGTTCGGCCGATACCGCTCCAGGCTTCCGGCGAGCCCGGTCAGCGCCAGGACGCCCAGGACGACGATCGCCAGCAGCACCGGCTTGTCCGCTGTGCCGAGGGTCTCCTTGCCCCAGTTGACCAGGTCGGCCGGCAGCAGGTCGATGATCATCGACCCCACCGCCTCGATCGGCGCGCCGGCCGGGGCGATCAGGTAGGCGGTGACGTCGGCGACGGCCATTCCGGTCACGCCGCCGATGACCCCGCAGAGCCAGGCCCATCGCCGCTCGGCGACGGGTGCGGTGACCTGTGCCGCGGAGTTCTGCTCCCCGCCCGGCATTGCCGTCATCTCCCCATTCTGCGTCGGCGGGGAACCGGCGACAACACCGCCGTCAGTTCGGCCGGCCGGAGGAAGGTCGGGCGAGCGACTCCGGAGACAGCAAGTGGCCCTGACCGGTATCACCTAGTCAGGGCCACTTTTTCGTAGCGGGGACAGGATTTGAACCTGTGACCTCTGGGTTATGAGCCCAGCGAGCTACCGAGCTGCTCCACCCCGCGTCGCTCTGCCAACTATAGGTGAGCCCCGGCGGAACCCCAAATCGGCGGACGAGGAATGGCTGCCCGCGATCGGCTCGCGCGGCACGGTGGTCGGCGGCATGGAAGAGTGGTGGCTGGCTCGACCGGTGGTGATCGGCGGTCGGGACAAGGCGCTGTACTAGAATTCCCAGGCTCCCTCGCGTGGCGAGGCCAACCCTTGGAGGGCTGATGGACTATCGGGGACTCGTGCGCGGACCGCGGCGGCTACTGGCAGTGATGCTGGCCGGCTGCCTGCTGCTGGTCGCCACCGCCTGCAGCCCATCCGGCCCGGACACCCCGGCCCGCACCCTGACCGTCGGCGCGACGCTGGAGCCGCCGGCGATGGATCCCTTCCACAACACCGCGGCGTCCATTCCGCAGGTGCTGCTGTACAACGTCTACGAGACGCTGCTGAAGGTCGACTCCGAAGGCAAGCTGCGGCCGCTGCTGGCCCAGAACTGGGAGGTCAGCACGGATCGCAAGACCTACACCTTCCACCTCAACCCGGCTGCCAAGTTCGCCTCCGGTGCGCCGGTGGACGCCGCGGCCGTGAAGGCCAACATCGATCGGATGCGCACCGACCCCAAGCTGACCGAGACCCTGCGCGCCCAGCTCGAGGTGGTGGAGGCGGTCGAGGCGCCGGATGCGGCCCACGTCGTCATGAAGCTCAACCGGCCCTCCCTGATGTGGCTGTACGAGATGTCCTCCACGCTCGGCATGATCGTCGATCCGACCTTCACCGGCGATCTGGCCGATGCCACCGCCGGCTCCGGGCCGTACCAGCTGGAGACCCACAACCGCGGGCAGAGCGTCGTCCTCTCCCGCAACGCCGACTACTGGGGCACGCCCGGCCGGTTCGACCAGGTGACGTTCCGCTACTACGGCGACCCGAACGCGATGAACGCCTCCATGCTGGCCGGCGACCTGGACGTGATCTCCAATCTGCAGGCGCCCGACGCGCTGCCGCAGTTCTCCGACACCAGCCGGTTCACCACGATCACGGGCACCACCAACGGCGAGGTGGTGCTGGGGCTGAACAATGCCACCGAGGCGCTGAGCAAGCGTGAGGTGCGGCTGGCGCTGACCATGGCGATCAACCGCAAGGCGCTGCGGGACACGGTCTGGAACGGCCAGGGGACGTTGATCGGCTCCATGGTGGTGCCGACCGACCCGTGGTGGGAGGATCTCTCCAACCTCACCCCGTACGATCCCGCCAAGGCCAAGGAGTTGCTGGCCGAGGCGGGCTACCCCGATGGGCTGACGCTGCGGTTGCGAGTGCCGGTGATCCCGTACGCGGTGAAGTCGGCCCAGTTCGTCGCCTCGCAACTGCGCGACATCGGTGTCACGGCCACGATCGAGGAACTGGAGTTCACCCGCTGGATTCCCGAGGTGCTGACCAACGGCGACTACGACATGACGATCGTCGGGCACGTCGAGGGCTGGGACATCGCCAAGTTCGCCAACCCGAACTACTACTGGCACTACGACAGCGCGGAGTTCCAGCGGCTGTTCGCCCTGGCCGATGAAGCGACCGAGGCGGATGCCCCGCCGCTGATGAAGCAGGCGGCCCGCTACCTGGCCACCGACGCCGCGGCGATCTGGCTGTTCGCGCTGCCCAACCTGGTGATCACCAAGAAGAACATAACGGGGGTGGCCCAGAACGCCACCTCGCTCAGCTTCGACCTCACCACGATCGCCAGCGCGTGAGGTCATGGGCCGCTACCTGCGACGCCTGGGGATCTTCGCCGTCACCCTGCTCGGTGCCTCGATCCTGATCTTCGCCGTCACCGCGGCGCTGCCGGGCGATATCGCCCAGGTGCTGCTGGGGACGGACGCCACCCCCGAGCGGGTCGAGGCGCTGCGCCGGGAGTACGGCCTGGACCGTCCGCTCCCGCTGCGCTACCTGGAATGGCTGGGCGGGGTGTTGACGGGCAACTTCGGGATCTCCCACCTCAGCCGGCAGCCGGTGCTGGCGCTGATCGGGCCCAGCCTGGCGGTGACCGCCTGGCTGGTCGGGCTGGGCATCCTGGGCGCCCTGCTGATCGCGCTGCCGGCAGGCATGGTCGCCGCCCTGAAGCGGCGGCACTGGCAGGGCTTCGCGGTGAACGCGCTGGCCCAGCTGGGCATGGCGATCCCGGTCTTCTTCGGCGGCATGCTGATCGTCCTCGTCTTCTCGGGGT
This sequence comes from Actinomycetota bacterium, assembly GCA_020161795.1. Lineage (GTDB taxonomy): Bacteria > Actinomycetota > Actinomycetes > Propionibacteriales > Propionibacteriaceae > Propionicimonas. The sequence goes on from JAIUOR010000030.1 coordinate 89,541, forward strand.
GGTTGGGCTGGTTGCCCCCGAACGGCTACGTGCCGCTGCGGACGGACCCGGTGCAATGGGCGCGCCACCTGGTGCTGCCGGTGGCGACGCTGGCCGTTGTGCAGGGCGCGGTGCTGATCCGGTACGTCCGCTCCGCCTTCGTCGAGGTGCTCAGCGAGGACTACTACCGCACCGCGCGGGCGATCGGCTGGACGCCCGCCGCCGCCCTGCTGCGGCACGGCGTGCGCAATGCCGCCGTCTCGTTGGTGACCGTGATCGGCCTGCAGCTCTCGGCGGTGCTGGTCGGTGCGATCGTGGTCGAGTATGTGTTCGGCCTGCCCGGCCTCGGCTGGCTGCTGCTGAACGCGGTAGGGCAGCGGGATCTGTTCGTCATCCAGGGCACGGTGATGTTCCTGGTGCTGGCGGTGCTGGTGATCAACGCCCTCGTCGACTTCTCCTATCTGCTGATCGACCCCCGTCAACGCGCGCAGGGTGAGATCGGATGAGGCGCTTCCAGCTCTGGCTCGGTATCGCGCTGGTGGCGCTGGTCGTGGCGGCGGCCGTGATCTCGCTGTTCTGGACGCCGTTCGACCCGCTCCGGGTGGTACCGGAGAAGCGGCTGCTGCCCCCGGGCTGGCCGCATCTGCTGGGCACCGACGGCTTCGGGATCGACATCCTGAGCCAACTGCTGGTGGGCGCCCGGATGTGCCTGCTGGTGGGCATCATCTCAGTCAGCCTCGCGACGGTGGTGGGCGTTCCGCTGGGGATGCTGGCCGGGCAGGCCGGCGGCTGGGTCTCCGAGGTCGTGATGCGGATCTCCGATGTGGTCTACGCCTTCCCGGCACTGCTGCTGGCCATCCTGCTGGCCGCCGGCTTCGGGGCCTCCACCGTCACCGCGATGGTGGCGATCGGCGTGGCGACCATTCCGGCCTTCGCCCGGGTGGCGCGGGCCGGAACGCTGCAGGTGATGGCCAGCGACTTCGTCCTGGCCGCGCGTTCGTCGGGCACCAACCGATGGGGGATCGCGGGCCGCCACGTCCTGCCGAACATCGCCCCGCTGGCGGGCGTCCAGGCATCGGTCGCCTTCGCGATGGCGATCCTGGCCGAGGCCGCGCTGAGCTACCTGGGCCTGGGCACCCCGCGTCCCACCCCCACCTGGGGGACGATGCTGCGCGACGCGCAGGACTTCTTCTTCACCGCGCCGCTGCAGGCGGTCTGGCCGGGTCTGGCGATCGCGCTCGCCGTGCTGGGCTTCAACCTGCTGGGCGACGGACTGCGTGACCATCTCGACCCCCGGCTGCGGGAGGGGGTGCAATGATCACCCCACGAAGCCTGCTGGAAGTGACCGACCTCACCGTCGAGTTCGGACGCCGCCGCACCCGCGCGGTGAACGCGGTGAGCTTCGGCCTGGAACCTGGGGAACGGCTCGGGATCATCGGTGAATCCGGCTCGGGCAAGACGGTCACAGCGCTGGCCGTGATGGGCCTGCTGGCGGAGAACGCCCACGTCACCGGCTCGATCCGGTGGCGCGGTGAGGAACTGCTCGGCCGTCCCGAACGCGAGCTGGCCAGGCTGCGCGGCAACGCCATGAGCATGGTCTTCCAGGAGCCGATGACTGCCCTCGACCCGACCATGCGGGTCGGCCGCCAGGTCGCCGAGGCCTTCGTGCTGCATCGTGGCGACGCCACCGGCTCGGCCCGGGCGCGGACGGTCGAGATGCTGGACGCGGTGGGCCTGCCCGACGCCGAGCGGATCGCCGACGCCTTCCCGCACCAGCTCTCCGGCGGCCAACGGCAGCGGGTCATCCTGGCGATGGCGCTGGTCAACGGCCCCGACCTGGTGATCTGCGACGAACCGACGACCGCACTGGACGTGACCGTGCAGGCCAAGGTCCTGGAACTGCTGGACGAGGTGCTGACCGCCGAACAGGCGGCCTGCCTGTTCATCAGCCACGACCTGGCGGTGGTCTCCCAGGTGAGCCGGCAGGTGATGGTCATGCTGGACGGCGAGGTGGTCGAGCGGGCGCCGGCCGATCGGTTGTTCAGCGCGCCGGGCCACCCGTACACGCAGGGCCTGGTGGCCACCGCCCGGCTCGACCTGGTGCCGCCGGGGGAGCGGCTGCCTACCGTCGAGGACTACTACACCCAGGAAAGCCGAGCGGAGAGCCAAGCTCGCTTGAGCTCGCCCGAGGCCGACGCAGGTGTCGGCGAGCGTAACGAGGAACACGGCCAGGTGGGACGATCATGAGTGGGGAACTGCTGCGCGCCGAGAACCTGACCCGCGTCTATGCAGACGGCCGTCGCCGGGTGAACGCGCTGCAGGATGTCTCGCTCACGGTCGCGCCGGGCCAGCGGCTGGGGATCGTGGGGGAATCCGGCTCGGGCAAGTCCACCCTGATCCGCCTGCTGGCCGGGCTGGATCGCCCCACCACCGGGCAGGTGTGGTTCGACGGCACCGAGGTCACCGGCCGGCCGGAACGGGAACTCGGCTTCCTGCGGGCGGCCGTCCAGCTGGTCTTCCAGGATCCCTGGTCGTCGCTGAATCCGCGGATGCGGGTGGCCGACATCATCACCGAACCGCTGCGCTCGAAGCTGGTGCGCCGGCAGTTGCCCGCCGATGTCGATCATCGGGCCCGGCTCGCCGAGGTGATGGCGGAGGTCGATCTGCCGCCGGAGTTCGCCGACCGCTACCCGCACGAGTTCTCCGGCGGCCAGCGGCAGCGGATCGCGATCGCCCGCGCGCTGGCACCGCGTCCCGACGTGCTGATCGCCGACGAGCCGGTTTCCGCCCTTGACGTCTCGGTTCGCGCCCAGGTGATGAACCTGCTGAACGACCTGGTGGCGAGCCGCGGCCTGACCCTGATCGTGGTCAGCCACGACCTGATGGTCGTCCGCCACCTGTGCGACACGATCGCCGTGATGCAGTCCGGCCGGATCGTCGAGCACGGCTCCGCGGAACAGGTCTACGACGATCCGCGGACCGGCTACACCAAGACCCTGCTCGCGGCGATCCCGCGCTTCGCCGGCGGTTGAGCGGCCGCGCGGCCCTACCATGGCGTGGTGAGGGACGCTCCGGATCCGGCGCTGTACGCCGCCCAGCACACGCTCGGCGAGCGCGGCGTCCCGGCCGTGGTGATCGGGCTGGCCGGCGGTGTCGAACCGGAGTTGGTGTGGCACAACGAACTCGGCGGGCTCACCTTCCGGATCGGTGAGCGCTACGTGAAATGGAGCCCGCGCGCCGCCGGCATCGATCTGGACGCGGAACGGCTGAGGCTGGAGTGGATCTCGGCTCGCCATCCCGCCCCGCGGGTGCTGGCGGCCGGCGCCGACGCCGAGGCGCAGTGGCTGGTGACCGCCGCGCTTCCCGGCGAACAGGCCATCGGCCAGACCTGGCAGGCCCGGCGGCCGGAGGCACTGCGCGCCATGGCCACCGGGCTCCGCGCCCTGCATGCTCTGCCGGTCGACGACTTTCCGCAGGAGTGGACGCGGCAGAGCTGGGTGGGCCGCACCCCGTCCCGCCTCGGCCCACGTCCGCCGCTCGCCGACCCGGTGATCGTCCACGGCGACGCCTGCGCCCCCAACACGCTGATCTCGCCAGCGGGGGAGTGGACCGGCAATGTCGACTTCGGCGACCTGGCCGTCGGCGATCGCTGGGCCGACCTGGCCGTCGCGTCGATGAGCATCGATTGGAACTTCGGCCGCGGCCACGCCGACGACGAGTTCTTCGACGCCTACGGCATCGCTCCGGACCCAGAGCGCATCCGGTACTACCGGGCGCTCTGGGACGCGGAGTCGTGACCTACTCGGCTGCTTCCACCGCTCGGTTGGGCTTGGTCTCGGCGCCGTTGACGTAGCTGGCGATCAGCTCGTTCAGGTCGAGGCCGGTGAGCTGCTTGACCACGGCCGGCAGCTCGGTCATCACGGTGGTGGCCTTCTTGGTGAGATCGGAGGCGCCGTCGGTGGAGATGACGGTGAGCTGGTCGATCGCCGACATCGGGGCGGCGACCTCGTGGGCGACCTGCGGCAGCACGTGGACGAGCATGTCGAGCACGGCGGCCTGGTTGTACCGGCTGTAGGCCTCGGCCTTCTTGTCCAGCACCTCGGCCTCGGCCCCACCGGTGGCCAGCGTGGCCGTGGCCCGTGCCTCGCCCTGGGCCCGTTCGACCTCGGCCTGGGCGGTACCGGTGGCGACCTTCGCGGCAGCCTCCGCCTCGCCCTCGGCGCGTAGCGCCTCGGCAGCCGCGATACGCGCGGCCTTCTGCGCATCGGCGGCCAGGATGGCGGCGGCCTTCTCGGCGGCGGCCTTGGTCTCGGTCTGGTAGCGCTTGGCGTCGGCGTCGAGCAGCGAGGCAGCCTTCTGCGCGGCGGCCAGGGTCTCGGTCTCGTAGCGCTTGGCGTCGGCCTGGCGGCGGACGGTGGCGTCCAGCTGCCGCTCGGTCAGCACCGCCTGCTGGGTGGCGACCTCCTGCTGGGCGGAGACCAGCCGCTGCTGCTGCGCGGTCTGCTCCAGCGGCCCGGCGTTGGCGGCCTCGGCTGCCGCGCGGTCGGTCTCGGCCAGGATCGCGGCCTGCTTCAGCGAGAGGTCGCGCTGGGCGACGGCGATGGCCTGCTCGGCGGCCGCCTTGGCCTGCTCGGACTGCTGCCGGGCCTCGGCTTCGGCGATGTCGGCGGTCTGCCGGATCCGTGCGGCCTCGGGGCGGCCGAGGTCGCGCAGGTAGGTGCCGCCCTCGGAGTCGGCGATGTCCTGGATCTGGAAGGTGTCGATCATCAGGCCCTGGCCGGCCAGGTCGGATTCGGCGGCCTCGGCCACCTTGTGGGCGAAGGCCGCGCGGTCGGAGATGATCTTGTCGACGTCCATCGCGCCGATGATCGAGCGGAGCGAACCGGTCAGCACCTCGCGGCAGAACTCCTCGACGGCGCCCTGCTGGGCGTTGAACCGCTGGGCTGCGGCGCGGATGGCCTCGTCGGTGCCGCCGACCTTGACGATCGCGACGCCGTGGACGTTGAGCTTGATGCCCTTGGCGTTGTAGGCGCCGCCGACACCCACCTCGATGCGGTGCGAGGAGAGATCGATCACGCTGAGCTGCTGGATCAGCGGGATGATGAACGCACCGCCGCCGCGGACCACCTTCTGGCCCGAGAGGTCGACCGTGGTCTGACCCGTCTCGGGATCAATGGTGCGCTTGCCGCCGCGACCGGTGATCACGAAGGCCTCGTTCGGCTTGGCCACGCGGTACCGCGAGGCGATCAGCCAGATCACCAGGAGCGCGACGACCAGGATGCCGATGATTCCTACGACGGGACTGCCGAGCAGGTCGAGCAAGATACTGCCTTTCTATCGGAGGTGGACTACGCGAACACAGGTGGGGGAGACGACCCCGACGACGTTGACCTGGCCGGCGGAGGGGATCTCCTCGTCGGCCACGGCGTTGAACCGGTGGCGCTCGCCGCCGTACCGGATGTCGACCTCGCCGGTGCAGCCGTCGGGGATCGGGGTGATGACGGTGCCGGTGGCGCCGATCAGCGAGTTGATCGACGAATCGGCTCCGCCGGCGGAGAAGTTGCGGAGCCGGTAGATCAGCCAGGTGACCCCCACCAGGACGCCGAGCCCAGCGGCGCCACCGACGACCAGCGCGATCGTCAGCGGGCTGCCGATGCCTTCGAGGATGCCGGCGGTGAAGCCGAACATCGCGACCCCGGCTGCTATGCCGGTGAGCGAGAACCAGTCGGTGTCGGGTATGAAATCGAGGGCTCCGTCGGCGAGAAGAGCGATCGCACCCACCACGACGGCGATGATGCCGATCAGGAACAGGGTGCTCATGGCGCTCGTTTCGTTGGAGTTTGACCCCACCCTACCGGGCCGGAGGAACGCGCTCGCTCGAAGGCCCAGCGCGCTCTCGACTTCCGTCACTCCCGCGGAGTGCGGCCAGATCTCAATCGAGCGCCAGGCGGCCGATGACCTCGTCGTGGAGCAGGCCGTTGGTGGCGATCGCGCCGGGGCCGTGCGGGCCGTTCTGCCCGTCCAGGTTGGTGAAGCGACCACCCGCCTCGGCGACCACGATCGAGGGGGCTGCCATGTCGTAGAGCGCGAGTTCCGGCTCGGCTGCCAGATCGACGGCTCCCTCGGCCAGCAGCATGTAGCTCCAGAAGTCGCCGTAGGCGCGGGTGCGCCAGCAATCCCGCATCAGGTCGACGAACTGCTGGCCGCGGCCGGATTCCACCCAGCCGCTGATCGAGGAGTACGACAGCGAGGCGTCGTCGATGGTCGACACCGCCGAGACCCGGCAGGGGCTGGCCTGCAGCAGCGAGCGTCCCGTGAAGGCACCGCCGCCCCGCAGCGCCCACCAGCGGCGTCCGAGAGCGGGCGCGGAGACCACACCGGCGAGCACGTCGTCGCCGTCCATCAGCGCGATCAGGGTGGCCCACACCGGGACGCCGCGGACGAAGTTCCTGGTGCCGTCGATCGGGTCGATCACCCAGCGGCGCGGCCCCCACCCAGAATCCTGCCGTTCCTCGCCGTGGACGGCGTCGCGTGGCCGGGTGCGGCCCAGCATCGAGCGGATCGCGTCCTCCACGGCGGTGTCGGCATCGGTGACCTCGGTGAGGTCCGGCTTGCTGGTCACCACCAGGTCACTCGCCTTGAAGCGGCTGGTGGTGATCGAATCGGCGGTGTCGGCCAGCACGTGGGCCAGGCGCAGATCGTCCACCAGGGATTGGTCAGGCATGAGGCTCAACCTATTGCCTCAGTAGCCCAGCGTGGTCCAGGCGCGCTCCATGCGCCGGAAGGATTCCAGCCGGTCGGCGGCCAGCCGGCCCTCGGCGACCGCCTCGTCCAGCGCGCAGTCGACCGAGCCCGTCTCGTGGCTGCAGCCGCGCGGGCATCCGGCGGTGATCTCGGCCAGATCCGGGAAGGCGGCGACGATCGAGTCGTGGGTCACGTGGCTGAGCCCGAAGGAGCGGACGCCGGGGGTATCGATCACCCACCCCCCGGGCGGCGGCAGTTCCAGCAGGATGGCGCTGGTGGAGGTGTGCCGGCCGCGTCCGGTGACGTCGTTGACCTCGCCGGTCGCCCGGCCAATGCCCGGGATCAACGCGTTGACCAGGGTCGACTTGCCCACCCCGGAATGGCCCAGCAGCACGCTGGTGTGCCCGGCCAGGGCCTCCCGGACGCCGCTCAGGTCGCTGCCGGGCTCGACCACCTCGATCCGCAGCCCGAGCGGGGCGTAGACCTCGACCAGGTCGTCGGGTTCGGCCAGGTCGGCCTTGGTGAGCACCAGCAGTGGCTCCAGCCCGGCGTCGTAGGCGGCCACCAGGATCCGGTCGATCATCCCAGGACGCGGCGGCGGGTCGGCCAGCGCGGCGACGATCGCCAGCTGGTCGGCGTTGGCCACGATCGGCCGCTCGTAGGGATCGTCGTCGTCCGCCGTGCGGCGCAGTACGGTGCGGCGCTCGGTGACCTCGACGATCCGGGCCAGGCTGCCCTCGGTTCCGGAGGTGTCGCCGACGAGCCGGACGTGGTCGCCCACGATGGCCGCCTTGCGGCCCAGGCCGCGGGCCTTGGTGGCAGTCACCTGCGTGCCGTCGTCGAGCCGGCAGCGATAGCGCCCGCGGTCGACGGTGACCACCTGGGCAGGCACCGCGTCGTCGTAGCTGGGGCGGTCCTTGGTGCGCGGCCGGGTGCGCCGGGCGGGCCGATCGAAGCCGGCGTTCGGATCGTCGGTGATCGCCTCGCGATAGCGCCTGCTCATCGGCCCACCAGCGCTGCCCACAGGCCGGGGAAGTCGGGCAGGGTCTTGCTGGTGCAGCCGACATCGTCCAGTTCGACGTCCGGCACCACCAGGCCGAGCAGCGCGCCGGCGTGCGCCAGCCGGTGGTCGGCGTAGGTGTGGAAGACCCCGCCGCGCAGCGGTGCCGGCTCGATGCGCAATCCGTCCTCGGTCTGCTGGACCTGGCCGCCCAGCCCGCGGATTCCGCGCTCCAGCGCGGCGAGGCGATCGGTCTCGTGATGCCGGATGTGCGCCACCCCGCGGATCGTCGTGGGCTCCTCGGCCAGCGCGGCCAGGGCGGCCGCCACCGGGGTGAACTCACTGATGGCGTGCAGATCGAGATCGGCTCCGCGGAGGCGATCCGGCCCCTGCACGACGAGCTTCCGGGATGCTCCCGCGCCGGTGTAGGCGAGCCGGGCGCCGAAGGCGGCCAGCGCGTCAGCCAGGGCGTCCGCACCCTGCAGGGAGTGCTCGGGCCAGGCGGTGACGAGCCGGCCGCCGGTCACCACCGCGGCGGCGAGCAGGCTGGCGGCATTGGTCAGGTCGGGTTCGACATCGGCGTCCATCGGTGCGATCGGACCGGGATGGACCTGCCAGGTCGCCGGGCCCGGCCGATCGATGCGCACCCCGCGTTCGGCCAGCATGCGGGCGGTCATCTCGATGTGCGGCAGTGAGGGGAGCGTGCTGCCGGTATGGCGGACGATGAGGCCCTCCGGCAGCCGGGCCCCGACCAGCAGGAGGCCGGAGACGAACTGGCTCGACCCGGAGGCGTCCACGTCCACCGCGCCGCCCCGGACGGCCGGGCCGCCGGCGACCTCGAAGGGAACCCGGTAGGGCCGGCTTACCTCGGCGCCCAGGTCGGCCAGGGCGCCCAGCAGGGGAGCGACCGGACGATCGGCCATCGCCGGATCGCCCACGAACCGGGTGGTCTCCGAAGCCAGCGCCGCGATCGGCGGGAGGAAGCGCATCACGGTGCCGGCCAGCCCGACGTCGATCACGGCCCCGCCCCGGAAGGCCGCCGGCGGTGACACCCGCACGGCGTCGTCGTCGAGGTCGGTGAAGCGCACCCCGAGCCGGGACAGGCCGGCCCGCATCAGGTCGGTGTCCCGCGCGCGCAGCACACCGCACAGGGTGGAGGCGCCGTCCGCCAGCGCAGCCAGAAGGTAGCCGCGCGCGGTGGTCGACTTCGAACCCGGGACGACGAGGTCTCCGGTCACCGGCGAAGACGCCCGCGGCGCCTTCCACGCTGTCAAGAAATCACGCTCGCAATCTCCTTGGTGGCCTTGCCGGCGGTCTTCTTCGCGGCCTTGGCCAGCTGGCGTGCCTTCTTCTCGGCGAGCAGCTTGGCGCGGGAGGACTCGCGGGCGAAGATCTCCTTCTGGGCGCGGGCCTTCCAGGCCAGGTTGGGCCGGCCCTCGGTGTCCATCGCGGCCAGCGCCACGCCGCCCAGGATCGCGACATTCTTGCTGAGCAGCGCGTAGCGGGATTCCCGCTCGCCGCCCTTGGCCGCCAGCGGATTGGACGCGACCACGTGCGGCAGCATGGTGGCGGCCAGCACCCCGGCTCCGACGCGCCGTCCGATGCCGGTGGCCAGGCTCAGCCCGCCGATGAGCTGGGCGATGCCGGTGGCCTTGACCAGCGCGGTGGTGTCCTGCGGCAGGTAGACCGCCGCCTGTTTGGGGAGGGTCCTGTTCGCCAGCGGCAGCAGGGTCTCGGCGACCGGCTCGGCCGCTTCCGCGAACTCCTCAGGGTGCCGCATGGCCTTGTAGCCGTTCACGATGAAGTAGCTGGCCAGCATGGTCCGGGCCACGGCGCGCAGAATGGTCATGCCTCATTCCTAGCGCTCCGGCGGCGTGCTGCCAAGCCGATTCCACCGATCCGGGGCGGGCAATCGCCGATTAGGGTGGTGCGCATGTGCGGACGGTACGCGTCCTCGGCCAGCCAGGAGCTGCTGGAGGATATCTACGACATCGAGGAGACGGTGGCGATGCCGCCGCAGTCCTGGAACGTGGCTCCGACCGATCAGGTGCCGGCCATCGTCGAGCGGGCGGAGGGGGACGAACTACGCCGGAAGCTGGTCGCGCTCACCTGGGGGCTGGTCCCGTCCTGGTCGTCCGACGCGCGAGGGGGTGCGCGGATGATCAACGCCCGGGTGGAGACGGTCGCCACCAAACCCGCCTTCCGCAAGGCCTTTGCCGCGCGCCGTTGCCTGTTGCCGGCCGACGGCTACTACGAGTGGACCGATACCGGTGAGGTCCAGCGCGGTAAGCCGGTGAAGCAGCCGTACTTCATCCACCCCGCCGACGCCGGGTTGCTGGCGATGGCCGGGATCTACGAGTTCTGGAAGGCCCCGGACGGCACCTGGCTGACCACCTGCAGCATCATCACCACGACCGCCGTCGACGCGCTGGGGCACCTGCACGACCGGATGCCGATGGTGGTGGCGCCGCCGTCCTGGGACGACTGGCTCGATCCCGGCTTCACCGGGGATCCGCATGCCTTGCTGCACGATCCGGCACTGGAGCTCTCCGTTCACCCGGTGTCCCGCGCGGTCGGCAATGTGGCCAACAACTCACCCGACCTGGTGGTGCCGGTGGGGGAATAGCGCAGGCCGCCGTCGCCGTTGAGACCACGTGATCTCAACCATGGCGCCCCCGGTGGGCCAGTCGCTGGTCGAGGAGCTACCCTCGATGCTGATGACCCTGCCGACCCTGCCTGACGAGACCACCGAAACCGACGCCGAGCGTGCGCTGCGGTTCGAGAACGACGCCCTGCCCTACCTCGACCAGCTCTACGGCGCCGCGCTGCGGATGACCCGCAACCCCGCCGACGCCGAGGATCTGGTGCAGGAGACCTTCGCGAAGGCCTTCGCCGCCTTCCACCAGTTCACCCCGGGTACCAACCTCAAGGCGTGGCTGTACCGCATTCTGACCAACACCTTCATCAACACCTATCGCAAGAAGCAGCGGCAGCCGGCCGAATCCGGCGGTGACTCGATCGAGGACTGGCAGCTGGCGCGAGCCGAGGCGCACACCTCGACCGGCCTGCGATCGGCGGAGATGGAGGCGCTGGACCGGATGCCGGATTCGGCGGTGACCGAGGCCATGCAGGAGCTGGCCCCCGACTTCCGGCTGGCGGTCTACCTGGCCGACGTCGAGGGATTCTCCTACAAGGAGATCGCCGAGATCATGGGAACCCCGATCGGCACCGTGATGTCGCGCCTCAACCGCGGACGCAACCAGTTGCGCCGCCTGCTCGCCGACTATGCGGTCGAGCACGGCCTGATCCCGGGAGAAGACGATGAGTGAGCCGGCGACCAGCGCGGCCTGCGAGCACATCCTGGAGCAGCTCTACCAGTTCCACGACCATGAGCTCACCGAGGCCGAGGCGACCGAGATCCGCGAGCACCTGATGGCCTGCGAGCCCTGCCTGGATCGCTACGACGTCGAACAGGCGCTGCGGCTGCTGATCCGGCGCTGCTGCGCCGCCCAGGCGGCGCCGGAGACCCTGCGGATGCGGATCCGCACCACGGTCACCCGCACGGTGATCGTCACCGAGGGCTGAATTGCCAGACCCCGCCGGGATCGGCGGGGTCTGCTGGTTCCTCAGGCGTTGGGGCGCTTACCGTGGTTCGCGCTGCTCTTCCTGCGGGAACGGCGCTTGCGGCCACCCTTACCCATCTGTGTCTCCTCACTCAGCTCGCGCGGTTGCGCGCGGCGGCCCATTCTGTCATCCGCCTGGGACCGCGCTCAACTCGTCCCGGGCTGACGAATCACTCTAGGGTGGGGCCATGGTGGCGATGGAACAGGTGATCGAGCGACATACCGATCTGAGCGACTCGGATCTGCGGTGGCTCGCCCGCCTGGTGGACGAATGGTCGCTGCTGGCCGACCTCTCCTTCGCCGACCTGATCCTGTGGGTACCCGGCCGTGACGACAACGTCTACTGGGCCTGCGCCCAGGTGCGTCCCACCACCGGCCCGACCTCGCTGGAGGACGATGTGGTGGGCGAGGAGATCGCCTACGACCCTGAGCACCTGGTGACCGAGGCCTTCCTCTCCGGCGAGATCTGCCACGCCAGCGGCAACAGCCTGCAGGCGGGCATCCCGGTGGACATCAAGGCGATTCCGATCATGATCGGCGACCGCTGCATCGCCGTCATAGAGATGCACACCAATCAGATGGGCGTGCGCGCCCCGGGCGCCCTGGAGGACGCCTACCTGGAGGCGGCCGACCTGCTGGCGGGAATGGTCCATCGCCGGGAGTTCCCGATGGAGGGGGACGCCCCGGTGCCGTGGATGTCACCGCGGGTCGGGGACGGCACCATCCGGGTCAATCGGGCCGGCATCGTCACCTTCGCCAGCCCGAACGCGCTGAGCGGCTACCGGCGGCTCGGTCTGACCGGGGACCTGGAGGGGGAGAGCTTCGCCGAGGTCACCCGATCTCTGCTGCCGGATCATCGCCACCCGGTCGAGCAGCCGATCTCGGCCTCGTTGTCCGGCCGGGTGCTGCGCGAGGTCGAGCTGGAGACCCCCACGGCCACGCTGCGCGTCCGGGTCATGCCGCTGCGCGACGAGGAGGGGGCGTGCGGGCTGCTGGTGATGTGCCGCGACACCACCGAACTGCGTTCTCAGGAGCGGCAGCTGGTGACCAAGGACGCCACCATCCGCGAGATCCATCACCGGGTGAAGAACAACCTGCAGACCGTGGCTGCCCTGCTACGGCTGCAATCCCGGCGGATCTCCTCACCGGAGGCCAAGGGGGCCCTCGACGACGCGATGAAGCGGGTGACCTCGATCGCGGTGGTGCACGAGATCCTCTCCCAGGCCTTCGACACCTCGGTGCAGTTCGACGACGTCGCCGACCGGCTGCTGCGCATGGTGGGTGACGTCGCCGCCACTGGCGGCATGGTCCGGATGATCCGGGAGGGCAGCTTCGGCTTCGTTCCGGCCGAGGTCGCGACCAGCCTCTCGCTGGTGCTCACCGAACTGTGCCAGAACGCCGTCGAGCACGGCCTGGGCGACCAGTCCGGTCACGTGTGGGTGCGCCCCAGTCAGGCCGACGGCGAGCTCGTGGTCGAGGTGATCAACCATGGCGCGCCGCTGCCCGAGGGTTTCTCGTTGAGTTCGTCGACCAGCCTGGGGCTCTCGATCGTGTCCACCCTGGTCGACGACCTGGGCGGGGAATTCAGCCTGGTGCCCGGTGCGGACGGGCTGGGGACGGTGGCCACCGTCCGGGTGCCGCTGGCCTGAGCCGGCTCAGCCGGCGCGCACTCGCATCCGCGCGGCGCGACGCTTCATGGAACGGCGTTCGTCCTCGGAGAGCCCGCCCCACACGCCGTGGTCCTGGCCGGCATCCAGCGCCCACTGGAGACAGAGTTCCCGCACATCGCAGCGGCGGCAGACCTTCTTGGCCTCCGCGATCTGCATAAGTGCCGGTCCAGTGTTGCCGACCGGGAAGAACAATTCCGGATCCTCGGTCAGGCAGGCGGCTCGGTGGCGCCAGTCCATGAACAGCACAACTCCTCGTAATGAATGAATACCGTGGCCGGGTAAGGGTCCGGTCTGACAGAACTCGACGCGAACCCGCCTGAGCCAACTTGAGCCCGCGAGCCGCGCCCCCACAAGTGTAGACGGTGGATTCTGAAACGTCAGTAGTTTACGCCGAGGAAGTTTTCCGCGGTTTATGAGTTTCCCCGAACCCCTATGCTTCCGGGGTGCCTGCCGACCAAGACCGTCCTACCCGCTCCCGCATCGTGGCCAGCGTGGGATCAGTGCTGTCGGGGCTGATCGTCATCGGCTTTGCCGTGGCCTCGATCGCCTCCGGGCACGGTACCTTCAGCGGGGCGATCGGCGGCTGGCTGGCGGTCTACGGCCTGGTCGGGGTGGTCGCCGGCGTGGTGCTGTGGCGCGGTTCGATCCTGGGACGGGGGCCGGTGCTGGTGCAGTCGGCGCTCAACCTCACGGTGGCCGCCAGCATGGCCGGCGCGGCGCCCGAGGCCTGGATCGTCGTGGCCCTGTCGGCGATCACCCTGGTGGCAGTGGTGCTTCCGGCCACGACCCGTGGGCTGCGCTGGCCGGTCAGGCGATCCGGTGAGCCCCCGCAGCCGGATGGCTCGTAAAGCTGACCGGGGTTCCGTAGCCGGCCGCGGCGAACGCCTCCGCGACGGCGGCGGCCGCTGCGTCGGCGCGATCGGCCGCGATCAGTCCCAGGACGCAGCCGCCGAAGCCGCCGCCGGTCATCCGCGCCCCGAGGGCGCCCGCGGCGAGCAGGGTCTCGAACGCCAGGTCGACGGTCGGGACCGTGATCTCGTAGTCGTCGCGCATCGAAGCGTGGGAGGCGGTCATCAGCGCGCCCACGGTGGCGAAGTCGGAGGACGTGAGCGCCTCGACCGTGTCGAGCACCCGCTGGTTCTCGGTGACCACGTGCCGCACCCGGCGGGCTTCCAACGGCGGCAGTTGGGTCAGGGCAGCATCCAGGTCGGTGACCTGCCGTAGCAGGTCGATGCCGAGGATGCGGCAGGCCTGCTCGCAGGAGGCGCGCCGCGCGGCGTACTCGCCGTCGACGTGGCTGTGCGGCGTCCGGGTGTCGATCACCAGGATCGTCAGGCCGGCGTCGGCTATCCGCAGCGGCACCTGCTGAACCGCCAGGGTGTGACAATCCAGGAACAGCGCGTGATCGGCGGTGCACAGCGTCGAGGCTGCCTGGTCCATCAGGCCGGTCGGGGCGCCGACGTAGGCGTTCTCGGCGCGCTGCGCCAACCGGGCACGGCTCATCGGATCGATGTCGAGGTCGTGCAGGTCGCACAGGGCGGTGAGGGTGGCGCATTCGATCGCGGCCGACGAGGAGAGCCCGGCTCCGATCGGAACATTCGAAGAGAGGACGAAGTCGGCCCCGCCCACGTCGTGCCCGGCCTCGCGCAGCGCCCAGACGACCCCGGCGAGGTAGGCCTGCCAGCCCGTCTCGCCAGGGGCGAGGTCGCCGGATTCGACGGTGGAATCCAGATCCAGCGAACTGAAGCGCCAGCGTCCGTCCGATCGGGGACGAGCGGCCAGCAGGGCCGACTGCTCGATGGCGAAGGGGAGCACGTAGCCGCCGTTGTAGTCGGTGTGCTCGCCGATCAGGTTGATCCGGCCGGGCGCCGCCCACACCCCAGCGGGGTGATGACCGGTCAGCTCGTAGAAGCGCGTTGGGATGTCGGTGAAGGTCATTCGTCCTCGTCATCCAGCCGGGCGAGCCAGGTGGCCAGCCGTTCGATCGGTACCTCGAAGTCGGGGTTCAGATCGACGAAGACGGTGAGCTGCTCGGCCAGCCAGTCGAAACTGACCTCCTCCTCGCCGCGGCGCTGTTGCAGCTCCTCGATCCCGCGATCGGTGAAGTACATGGCTCACTCCGCCAGGGCGCGTTGCATCAGATCGGCGTGCTGCTGCAGGTGCACCCGCAGATCGCCGACCGCCGGTGCCGAGGCGGCCGGACGGGTGACGCCGGTCATCTTCAGCTCGTAGCCGGGCAACTGCGCGGCGATGGCGTCGGGCAGGGTGAGCTTCAGGAACCACCAGGCGCCCTGATTCTCCGGCTCGTCCTGGACGAAGCGGATGTCGCTGACCTGGGGGTAGCGGGCGAGTTCGGCCGCCAACTCCTTGGTCGGCAACGGGTAGAGCCGCTCCAGCGGCAGGATCGCCACCTGGCCGTCGAGACCGGCTTCGGCGCGGGCGTTCACCAGCTCCCAGCGGATCTTGCCCGAGCACAGCACGATCCGCTTCACCGCGGCGTGATCGGTGATCGTCGGGTCGCCCATCGCCGGCTGCCAGGAGCCGTGGATGAATTCGGAGACCTCCGAGACTGCCTGCTTGCTGCGCAGCATCGACTTCGGCGTGGCGACCACCACGGGCCGGTGCCAGTTGACGTAGGCGTGGGTGCGGAGCAGATGGAAGTAGCTCGCCGGGGTGGACGGCTGGCAGACCGCCAGCGCCCCCTCCGAGCAGAGGCTCAGCCACCGCTCCAGCCGCGCCGAGGAGTGATCCGGCCCCTGGCCCTCGTAGCCGTGCGGCAGCAGCAGCACGACACCCGACTTCTGCGTCCACTTCGCGTTGCCGGCCGAGATGAACTCGTCGGCGATGGTCTGGGCGCCGTTGGCGAAGTCGCCGTACTGGGCCTCCCACAGCACGAGGGCATCGGGAGCGGCCACCGAGTAGCCGTACTCGAAGCCCATCGCTGCATACTCGCTCAGCAGGGAGTCGAAGACGTAGAACTCGCCCTGATCGTCGCCCAGGTGCTTCAGCGGCACGTAGGACTCGTTGGTCACCCGGTCGACCACGGCGGCGAACCGCTGGCTGAAGGTGCCGCGGCGGGAATCCTGCCCGACCAGTCGTACCGGGCGGCCCTCCAGCAACAGGGAGCCGAAGGCGAGCATCTCCGCGGTGGCCCAGTCGATCGGGCCGTTGCGGATGGCGTCGGCCCGGCGTTGCAGCTGGGGGAGCACCTTGGGGTGGACGCTGAACCCGGCGGGGAAGGAGAGGTGCGCCTCGGCGACCGCCTCCATCACCTCCGGGGTCGTCGACGTGCCCCGGTCGTCGCCCAGCTTCGGCGGGTAGTAGGGCACCCGGCGGTAGCTCTCGTCGTTGCCGGGATGGGCCTGCCTGACCTCGGTGAACACGCCCTCCAGACGCGCCCGGAACCGGGCCATCACCTCTTCGGCGTCGTCGGTGGAGATGTCGCCGCGCCCGATCAGCGCCTCGGTGTAGCGCTTGCGGACCGAACGCTTCTGCTCGATCAGGTCGTACATCAACGGCTGGGTGAAGCTCGGGTCATCGCCCTCGTTGTGGCCGCGGCGGCGGTAGCAGACCAGGTCGATCACCACGTCCTTGCCGAACCGCTGACGGAAGTCGAAGGCGATCTGGGCGACCCGGGCGACCGCCTCGGGATCGTCGCCGTTGACGTGGAAGATCGGGCACTGGAAGCCGCGGGCGATGTCGGTGGGGTAGACCGTGGAGCGGGATTCGACCGGGGCGGTGGTGAAGCCGACCTGGTTGTTGATCACGAGGTGGATCGTGCCGCCGGTCTTGTAGGCCCGCAGCTGGCTCATCTGCAGGGTCTCGTAGACCACGCCCTGGCCGGCGAAGCTGGCATCGCCGTGGATCAGGATGGGCAGCACCGGGAAGACGCCGTCGCGACGCGCGTGCTGGTCGAGCTTGGCGCGCACGATGCCTTCCAGCACCGGGTTGACCGCCTCCAGATGGCTGGGGTTGGCCGCGACCGAGGTCTTGATCTTCTTGCCGGTGGCCGCGGTGAACTGGCCTTCGGAGCCGAGGTGGTACTTGACGTCGCCGGTGCCCTGGTTCAGCCGCGGGTCGAAACCGCCGTCGAACTCGCGGAAGATCTGGGCGTACGACTTGCCGACGATATTGGCCAGGACGTTCAGCCGGCCGCGATGCGGCATGCCGATGATCGCCTCGTCCAGCTCCGCGTTGGCGGCCCGCTCGCAGACCTCGTCGAGGAAGACGATGGCCGATTCGCCGCCCTCGAGCGAGAACCGCTTCTGGCCGACGAATTTGGTCTGCAGGAAGGTCTCGAAGATCTCCGCCTCGTTGAGCTTGTCGAGGATGCGCAGGTGCTCCTCACGCGGCCACGGGACGAAGGGACGCTCGAACCGTTCCTGGATCCACGCTCGCTGCTCGTTGTCGGAGATGTGCATGTACTCCACGCCGACCGTGCGGCAGTAGGAGCCGCGCAGCACCGCGAGGATGTCCCGCATCGTCAGGTCGCGGCCGGTGACGCCGCCCAGGTCCCCGACCGGGAAGCGCCGGTCGAGATCCCACAGCGTCAGGCCGTGGTACTCGATGGCGAGCTCGGGGTGGGTGCGCTGGCGGTATTCCAGCGGGTCGATGTCGGCCATGTAGTGGCCGCGGGTGCGGTAGGAGTTGATCAGCTCGAAGACGCGTGCCGCGCGGGGCATGGCGCCCAGCGCGTCGTCCCCCAGGTCGCTGGCCCACCGGATCGGGGTGTAGGGCACGCGCAGCGAGGCGAAGATGTCGTCGTAGAAGTCGTGCTTGCCGATCAGCAGTTCGTGCATGTGCTTCAGGAACTCGCCCGACTGGGCGCCCTGGATGACCCGGTGGTCGTAGGTCGAGGTGAGGGTGGTCACCTTCGACACGCCGAGCGCGGTGATCCGATCCTGGCTCATGCCCTGGAACTCGGGCGGGTAGTCGATCGAGCCGACGCCCAGGATCACGCTCTGCCCGGCCATCAGCCGTGGCACCGAGTGGTTGGTGCCCAGGCCGCCGGGATTGGTGAGGCTGGCGGTGGTGCCGGCGAAGTCGTCGGCCGTGAGCTGGCCGGCGCGGGCCCGGGAGACGAGCTTCTCGTAGGCGGTCCAGAACGCGACGAAGTCGAGGTTGGCGCAGTTCTTGATGTTCGGCACCAGCAGCTGGCGGGTTCCGTCCGGCTTGGCCACGTCGATCGCCAGCCCGAGGTTGATCGCGGCGGGGGTGACCAGGTTCGGCTTGCCGTCGATCACCTCGTAGTGGTTGTTCATCTCCGGCAGCGCGGCCAGCGCGCGCACCA
This sequence comes from Actinomycetota bacterium, assembly GCA_020161795.1. Lineage (GTDB taxonomy): Bacteria > Actinomycetota > Actinomycetes > Propionibacteriales > Propionibacteriaceae > Propionicimonas. The sequence goes on from JAIUOR010000030.1 coordinate 107,847, forward strand.
TCGCGTACCCGATCAGGTGGGTGAACGACACCTTGCCGCCGGTGGAACGGGCCAGGTGCGCGTTGATCATCTGGCGCTGGTCGATCGCCAGCTTCATCGGCACCTCGCGAACGCTGGTGGCGGTCGGCACGGCCAGCGAGGATTCCATGTTGGCCGCGGTGCGCATCCGGGGGCCGCGCAGCACGGTGGCGGCGGAATCCGTCGGAGCGAAGGCGGGGGCGTCGGCGATCCGCGGCAGGTCGGGGGAGATGCCCCGTCCGGAACCGGGCGCCTCCGGGCCGCCGGCCCGGTTGATCCGTCGCTCCACCCGGCCACGGGAGGGCTGGGGAGCCGGTGGTTCGGCTTCGGCGACGGTGCCGTCCGGATCGACCGGCTCGGTCTCGGCGGCGGGGTCGGCAGCGGCTTGCGAACCGCCCGGCGGGGAGTCCGGTGAGGTAGGGGAGTGCGCGCTCTGAGAGCGGAAGAATGCCGCCCAGGAGCTGTCCACGGAGTTCGGATCTGCCAGGAACTGGTCCCGTAGTTCTTCGATGAGCCAGTCGTTGGCACCGAAGTCGGCGATATCGCCAGGGGTCACGTCCTGCGGCGTGGTGGCCACTTTCCTCATCTTCCTTGCTCGGGCTAGGAGTTTTGCCTCGTGACGATGCTACCCACTGCGGACCTCGCCGCGGCGTCTTCGCTACGGTGAGTCGGCGCCGGAGTGGGCTGCATTTCACCAGGTTAGCGATTCGGCAGGGGCGCTGCTTTCCGGCGCGCGTCGCTGGGACGGCCATTGGCAAGAGTGCGCACGCCCGTGTCGTCCGACCCGCCGGTTTCATGAGAGAACTCTCATCTGGATGAGTGGATTCTCATCCCTCCGCCTCCGTCTGGTGGAGCGACGCTGGGTAGCTTGGCGCCATGACACGCTTCACTGTCCGAGTCGCCGTCGCCGCGGCGGGAGCCGCCCTTCTGCTCGTCTGCTCGCCGGTTGCGCGAGCAATCCGTCCACCACTTCGTCGCCCACCGAGACCCCTGCCGTGACCGCCCCCGTCGAGACGACGCCGGCCGAGACGACCACCGCGCCGACCGCCCCCGAGATAACCTCCGCGCCTCCCACCAGCGAGGCGCCGCCCGAGCCGTCACCGTCGCCGAGCTCGGCGCTGTCGGAACACAACGCGAGCGCGCTGACCGCGATCGAGACCGCCCAGGCCGCCACCGAGGGGATCGCCTTCAATCTGGACTGGTCGCGGAACCGCTGGGAGATCGAACTGATCGCCGGCAGCCGCATCCACGAGGTGTACCTCAGCGCGGACGGCACCTCCATCACGAAGCAGGAATCCGAGCGCGCCGAAGCCGAGGACCGTCGCCTGCTCGAGGGGGCCAAGGTGACGATGGCCGACGCGATCACCACCGTCGTCACCGCCACGCCGGATGCGGTCCTGGTCGAGGCCGATCTCGACTCCCGCCGCGGCGACGTGGTCTGGGAGATCGACACCACCGTCGGCAACAACCGCGAACGCACCCTGGTGGATGCCGTCACCGGTTCGGTGATCTGAAGAAACGGAAATCCGTAGCCCGATCCTCGTGATCTGGCTACGGATTTCTGCTTGCGCCCCCGGCAGGATTCGAACCTGCGCTCCCGCCTCCGGAGGGCGGTGCTCTATCCCCTGAGCTACGGGGGCCTGGCCGCGTGGGCCTCGGCAACTGTAGCAAAGATCGAAGGGGCTCGGCGCACGCCGTCGGCGGCGGAGATGACCGCCTACCGGGCAGCCGGAGCGCCGCCCGAGCGCGACTCCGGCACCGTCCGGGGCGGTGACCAGTAATCCGGCGGCGTAGGGCTAGACGCCCAACCTCTGGCACAGTAAGCGGTCATGACCCACATGCATGTCGCCGGCTCGATTCACGCCGACGCGACCTCGCCGGCTCCGGTGTGGCTGACGCGTCCCGACGACGTCAATGCGCTCACCCCGAAGCTGTGGAGTTCCGGCGTCGCCCGGGACGAGGACGGCGTGCTGAGCGTGGCCGGCATGAAGGTGACCGAGCTCGCCGACCAGGTGGGAACCCCGGCCTACATCATGGACGAGCGCGACTTCCGGCAGCGCGCCCGGGCCTGGCGCGATGCCTTCGCCGGCTGGACGGTCTACTACGCCGGCAAGTCCTTCCTGTGCACCACGATCGCCCGCTGGATCGCCGACGAGGGGCTCAGCCTGGACGTGTGCTCGCTGGGCGAACTGACCGTCGCGCTGCGCGCCGGCGTGCCTCCCGAGCAGATCGGGATGCACGGCAACAACAAGAGCGAGGCCGAGCTGCGGCTGGGCCTGGAATCCGGGGTGGGCCGGATCATCGTCGATTCCGCCGACGAGATCTCCCGGCTGGAGCGGTTGTGCGCCGAACTGGACACCACCGCCCAGGTGATGATCCGGGTGACCACCGGCGTCGAGGCTCACACCCATGAGTACATCGCGACCGCGCACGAGGATCAGAAGTTCGGCTTCTCCATCACCGGGGGACAGGCGCTGGTGGCGCTGGTGCGCTGCTTCCACAGCCCGCGGCTGAACCTGCTCGGCATCCATTCCCATATCGGCTCGCAGATCTTCGACACCAACGGCTTCGAGGTGGCGGCCCGGCGAACCCTGAAGCTGGTCAGCCAGTTCAAGGAGGCCACCGGGGTCGCGCTGGCCGAGCTCGACCTGGGCGGCGGATTCGGCATCGCGTACACCAAGGAGGACGATCCCGCCTCACCGCAGGATCTGGCAGCCGGGTTGCGCGAGATCATCGCGCACGAACTGCGTGGCTTCGGGCTGGAGTCGCCCGCGATCTCGATCGAACCCGGTCGGGCGATCGTCGGCCCCGCGGCGCTGGCGCTGTACCGGGTGGGGACGGTGAAGGTGGTCGAGGTCGGGGGCGGGATGTCGCGTCGCTACGTCTCGGTGGACGGCGGTATGAGCGACAACATCCGTCCGGCGCTGTACGCCGCCGAGTACTCCGCCGCCCTGGCCTCGCGAGCCTCGGACGCCGAACCGGTGGTGTCCCGGGTGGTCGGCCTGCACTGCGAGGGCGGCGACATCCTGGTGCGCGATGAGTTCCTGCCGGCGGATGTGCGGGCCGGCGACCTGCTGGCCGTGCCGGCGTCGGGTGCCTACAGCCGCTCCATGGCGAGCAACTACAATCACACTCCGCGGCCACCGGTGGTATCGGTGAAGGACGGCCTGATCACCACCCTGGTGCGCCGCGAAACCCTCGACGACCTGCTGGCGCTGGATGCCGGCGTGACCGATTGACAAGGATCCCCATGACGACGAGTGCCCCGCTGAAGGTCGCCCTGCTTGGCTGCGGGGTGGTGGGCTCGCAGGTGGCGAGGCTGCTGCTGACCCAGGCCGCGGATCTGCAGGCCCGGATCGGCCGCCCGCTGGAGCTGGTCGGTATCGCCGTCCGCGATGCCGCCAAGCCGCGTGAGGGCATCGACCCGGCGTTGTTCACCGCAGACGCCGAGGCCCTGGTGCGCCGCGGTGACCTGGATCTGGTGATCGAGCTGATGGGCGGCATCGAGCCGGCCCGCGGCCTGCTGCTCGCCGCGATCGGCGCCGGTGCGTCGGTGGTCACCGCCAACAAGGCCCTGCTGGCCTCGGACGGCGGAACCTTGTACGCCGCCGCGGAGGCGGCCGGGGTCGACCTCTACTACGAGGCGGCCGTGGCAGGTGCCATCCCGATCATCCGCCCGCTGCGCGAATCCCTGGTGGGCGACGAGGTGCTGGCGGTGAAGGGCATCGTCAACGGCACCACCAACTTCATCCTCGACAAGATGCACACCGCCGGCGAGGGCTTCGCCGACGTGCTCGCCGAGGCCCAGGCGCTCGGCTATGCCGAGGCCGACCCGACCGCCGACGTCGAGGGATTCGACGCCGCCGCCAAGGCAGCGCTGCTGGCGTCGCTGGCCTTCCACTCCCGGGTGAAGCTGGACGACGTCGATCGCGAGGGCATCACCGGGGTGAGCCTGGACGACATCGCCGCTGCCGAGCAGATGGGTTGCGTGATCAAGCTGCTGGCCGACTGCACGCTCTCCGAGGACGGCCGGATCGCGGTCGGCGTGCACCCCACCATGGTTCCGCTCTCGCACCCGCTGGCGAGCATCCCGGGTGCCTACAACGCGGTCTTCATCGAGTCGCGCAACGCCGGCCGGCTGATGTTCATGGGCCCGGGCGCCGGCGGCCAGCCGACCTCCTCGGCGGTGCTGGGCGATGTGGTGACCGCCGCCCGTAACCGGGTGCGCGGTGCGAGCGGGCCGGGGGAGTCTGCCTACTCCGCGCGCGGCATCCTGCCCGCCGACGAGGTGCGCTCCCGGTATTACGTGGCGCTGGAGGTGAGCGACGAGCCGGGTGTCCTGGCGAAGGTGGCCACCTGTTTCGCCAGCCACGGGGTGTCGCTGCAGGCGGTGCGCCAGGACGGCGGGGCCGGCGAGAGCCGCGCCCGGCTGGGCGTCATGACGCACGTCGCCCCGCACGGCGACGTCTGCGCCACGATCGCCGAACTCCAGCAGCTGGCCGAGGTGGGCGCGGGTGTGTCGATGATGCGGGTGGAGGATCGATGAAGCTGGTCTGCCTCGACCTGGAAGGCGTGCTCGTCCCGGAGATCTGGATCAGCGTCGCCGAACGGACCGGGCTGGACGACCTGCGCCTGACAACTCGCGACATCTCCGACTACGACGAGCTGATGGCACATCGGCTGCGGATCCTCGACGCCCACGGCATCGGGCTGTCGGCGATCCAGGCGGTGATCTCGACCATGGAGCCGTTGCCGGGGGCGGTCGACTTCCTCGACCGCCTGCGGGAGCGCGCCCAGGTGGTGATCCTCTCCGACACCTTCTACGAGTTCGGGATGCCGTTCATGGCGCAACTGGGCTACCCGACCCTGCTGTGCCACCGGCTCGACACCGACGGCGACCGGATCACCGGCTACACGCTGCGCCAGCCGGACAGCAAGCGAGCCGCCGTCCAGGCGTTCCACCGGCTCAACTACCAGGTGGTGGCCGCCGGCGACTCCTACAACGACACCGCGATGCTGGCCGAGGCCGACAAGGGAATCCTCATCCGCCCGCCCGCCTCGGTGGTGGCCGAGTTCCCGCAGTTCCAGGTGACGCGGACTCTGCCGGAGCTGCTGGCCGTGATCGAGGACGCGCTCACGACGCTGTGAGGCAGTACGCCGGGCGGATGGTATGGTTGTCCTGTCGCAATTCCGCGCAACGCCCCTTCCAGATCGGGCGTGACGGGTTCCGCCCCGTCGAGACGGTGACTTCCTCAGCGAGAGCGAGTCGTCGGGATCTGGATTCGAGGGACATCCAAGCTTGTTCGATCAGCACGCCCCTCGCAGGCATTTACCCTTTCCGAAAGGAATTCCGTGACCGACACACTCAACCCGACGTCGGCATCCGGCTCTGGTTCGCAGCGCATCGAGGCGATGCTGCTGCCCGAACTCAAGCAGCTGGCATCTTCCATGGGTATCAAGACCTCCGGCCTCCGCAAGGGCGCGCTGGTGGAGGCGATCAAGGCCGGCAATGCGGGTCAGCGGGCTTCGGGCCCGCGGCGCGATGCCGGCCAGGCCGCCGAGGCCGCCGAGTCGAAGTCGAGCCGCTCCAGCCGCTCCCGCAAGACCGAGCCGGCGCAGGAAGCCCTCGTCGAGGAGCGTCCCGCCCGCGCCGAGCAGCCGGCCCGCACCAAGCAGCGTCCCGCCCGGACCGAACAGCCGGAATCGGCACCCGACTCGTCCGACGCATCCGGTGACGACGTGGCCAGCCGCCTGGAGGCGCTGCGGGCCGAGGGCGGCGGCAAGGGCCGCCGCAACCGCCAGCCGGCCGCCGCGCAGTCCAATGAGCGCAGCGAGGCCGAGCCGGTGGCCGAGTCGCGGCCGCAGCGCGTCGAGCGCGACAACATGGACGACGACTTCGGCTCCGGGCGGCGCGGCCGCCGGCGCCGCAACCGGGACCGGCAGAACCGCCGCGGCAACAACCGCTCCGGCGGCGGGCTGGGGCTGGAGCGCATGGAGGCCGAGCCGACCATCGGCGAGGACGACGTGGTGGTCGACATCTCCGGCATCCTCGACGTGCTCGACAACTACGCCTTCGTCCGCACCACCGGCTACCTGCCCGGCCCGAACGACGCCTACGTGTCGCTGTCGATGGTCCGCCGCTACGGCCTGCGCAAGGGCGACATCGTCACCGGCGCGATCCGCCAGCCGAAGGAGGGCGAGCGGCGCGAGAAGTTCAACCCGCTGGTGCGGATCGACACCATCAACGCCGACGCGCCCGAGAAGGCCAAGGACCGTCCGGAGTTCGCCAAGCTCACCCCGCTGTACCCGCAGGAGCGGTTCAAGCTGGAGACCACCCCGCTGAACATGACCGGCCGGATCATCGATCTGGTCTCGCCGGTCGGCAAGGGCCAGCGCGGCCTGATCGTCTCCCCGCCCAAGGCGGGCAAGACGCTGGTGATGCAGGCCATCGCCAATGCGATCACCGTGAACAACCCCGAGGTGCACCTGATGATCGTCCTGGTGGACGAGCGTCCCGAGGAGGTCACCGACTTCCAGCGCACCACCTCCGGCGAGGTCATCGCCTCGACCTTCGACCGTCCCGCCGACGATCACACCACGATCGCCGAGCTGGCCATCGAGCGGGCCAAGCGGCTGGTGGAGCTCGGCCGTGACGTGGTCGTGCTGCTGGACGGCATCACCCGTCTGGGCCGGGCCTACAACCTGGCCGCCCCGGCCTCCGGTCGTATCCTCTCCGGTGGTGTCGACTCCGCCGCGCTGTACCCGCCCAAGAAGTTCTTCGGCGCCGCCCGCAACATCGAGGACGGCGGCTCGCTGACGATCCTGGCCACGGCGCTGATCGAGACCGGCTCGAAGATGGACGAGGTGATCTTCGAGGAGTTCAAGGGCACCGGCAACATGGAGCTGCGGCTGCGTCGCGAGCTCGCCGACAAGCGGATCTTCCCGGCGATCGACCCGGTCGCCTCCGGCACCCGCCGCGAGGAGATGCTGCTGGGCCGCGAGGAGCTGGCGATCATCTGGAAGCTGCGCCGGGTGCTCTCGGGGCAGGAGCCGCAGGCCGGCCTGGAGATGCTGCTCAACCGGATGCGCAAGACCCAGAGCAACCGCGAGTTCCTGATGCTCATCTCCAAGACCACGCCCACGCCGGAGTAGGTCGCCCCGCGTGCGGTACCCGCCTTCGCGGGAACGACGGGACGGGAGGGGCGCGGACTCGTCGCCGGCCTTCGTCCTCAGTCCGATCGCGAGCCGTCGTCCTCGGTTTGGATTACGGGTGGTGGGCAAGGCAGAATAGACAGTCGGTTCCGGTTCACGTCCAGGGGTTCATCCAGCCCCACCGCATCGAGACGACCCGGCGCCAGCGAACAGGAGAGACAATGAAGCAAGGGATCCATCCCGAATACGTGGAGACCCAGGTGACCTGTACCTGCGGCAACACGTTCACCACCCGCAGCACCGCGAAGAACGGCGTCATCCACGCCGAGGTCTGCGCGGCCTGCCACCCGTTCTACACCGGCAAGCAGAAGATCCTCGACACCGGCGGCCGGGTCGCTCGCTTCGAGCGCCGCTACGCCAAGAAGAAGTAGCTCGCACAACGCCGGGTACCCATGCGGTACCCGGCGTTTGCTGTGATCACAGGGGTTGTCGATCGACCGAGGAGGCGCGATGTTCGAGGCTGTGGAACCGCTGCTGGCCGAGTTCGCCCAATTGGAAGGCCAGCTGGCCGATCCCGCGACGCACTCCGATCTGACCAAGGCCCGCCGGATCGGGCGCCGCTACGCCGAACTCACCCCGATCGTGAAGGCGCTGGACGCCCACCGCCGGCTCACCGACGACCTCCAGGCCGCCACCGAGCTGGCCGAGGTCGATGCCGCCTTCGCCGCCGAGGCCGAGACGCTGAGCGCCGAGCTGGGCGAGGTGACCGAGCTGCTGACCCGGTTGCTGGCCCCGCGCGATCCCAACGACTCCGCGGACTGCCTCATCGAGATCAAGTCGGGCGAGGGCGGTGAGGAATCGGCGCTGTTCGCCGGCGACCTGCTGCGGATGTACACCCGCTACGCCGAGACCCGCGGCTGGAAGATCGAGGTGCTCGACTCCCAGGAGACCGACCTGGGCGGCTTCAAGAGCGTCACGGTCGCCGTCAAGGCGACCTCCCAGGCCGACCCGGACAACATGCCCTACGGCGTGCTGAAGTTCGAGGGCGGCGTCCATCGCGTGCAGCGCGTCCCGGTCACCGAATCGCAGGGACGGGTGCACACCTCAGCCGCCGGCGTCCTGGTGATGCCCGAGGTCGAGGCCACCGAGGTCGAGATCAACGACGACGACCTGCGCGTCGACGTCTATCGCAGTTCGGGCCCGGGCGGCCAGGGCGTCAACACCACCGACTCGGCGGTGCGGATCACCCACCTGCCGACCGGCATCGTGGTCTCCTGCCAGAACGAGCGCTCGCAGCTGCAGAACAAGGAGCAGGCGCTGCGGATGCTGCGCGCCCGGCTCACCGCCCGCGCCGAGGAGGAGGCGGCCGACGCCGCCTCGGCCGCGCGTCGCTCCCAGGTGCGCACCGTGGACCGTTCCGAGCGGATCCGCACCTACAACTATCCGGAGAACCGGATCGCCGATCACCGGATCGGCTACAAGGCCTACAACCTGGATCAGGTGCTGGCCGGCAACCTCCAGGCGGTGATCGACGCGCTGCAGGCCGCCGACCTGGCGGAGCGGCTCGCCGCGATCGGGTGAGCGGCCTGGCAGGATGAGTTCGTGAGCAAACTGATCGACGTCCTGGCGAATCCCGAGCGCGGGATCGACCGGGCCGTTGCCGCGATCGCGGCGGGGAAGTGCATCGTGTTGCCCACCGACACCGTCTACGGCATCGGCGCGGACGCGCTTTCGGCACCGGCCGTCCAGTCCCTGCTCGACGCCAAGCAGCGTGGACGGGACATGCCGCCCCCGGTGCTGATCGCCGAGCCGGCGATGCTGCGCTCGCTCGCCGCGACGGTGAGCGAGGCCGCCGAGGCGCTGGTGGCAGCGTTCTGGCCCGGGGCACTCACCCTGGTGGTCGAATCCCAGCCCAACCTGCGGATGGACCTGGGGGATCGGGGCGACACCATCGCGGTGCGCATCCCCGACCACGGGTTCACCCGCGAACTGCTGCGGGCCACCGGCCCGCTGGCCGTGAGCAGCGCCAACACCCACGGCAACCCGGCCGCCACCACCGCCGCCGACGCACGCGCGCAACTCGGCGACACGGTGACGGTCTACCTCGACGCCGGCGCGGGCAGCAGCCCGGTGCCGTCCACCATCGTCGACGTCTCCTGCGACCCGCCGCGGGTACTGCGGGAGGGCCGGATCACCAGCGAGGAGCTGGCGGCCGTCGTGGGACGACTGGCCAAGGACGACTGACCCGCCATGCGCGAATACCTGCTCGTAGCGCTGATCGCCGCCGGCGTGACCTATCTGCTGAGCGGGCTGTGCCGCCGGCTGGCCTTCCGCTACAACGCCGTCGCCATGGTGCGCGATCGCGACGTCCATACCAAGCCGGTGCCCTACTTCGGCGGGGTCGCGATGTGGCTCGGGCTGGCCGCCGCCTTCCTGGTGGCCTCCCAGCTGCCGTGGCTGGGCAGCTTCGAGGTGGTCAGCCATGACGCCACGGCGGTGCTGATCGCCGGCGGCCTGATCTGCCTGGTGGGTGCGGTGGACGACGTCGTGGAACTCGGCGCGGTCGCCAAGATCGCCGGCCAGCTGCTGGCCGCGGGGGTGGCTGTGCTGAACGGGGTCAAGGTCTACTGGATCCCGCTGCCGGACGCCATCGTCTCGCTGGACGAGGGCGCCAGCATCGTGGTCACCGTGCTGCTGATCTTCGTCGCGGTGAATGCGATCAACCTGATCGACGGGCTGGACGGGCTGGCGGCGGGCGTGGTCGCGATCGGCGCGGGCGCCTTCTTCACCTACGCATATCTACTGTCTTATGAGCACGAGCTGGTGCGGGCGACCACCTCCAGCCTGGTCACCGTTGTCACGGTCGGCATCTGCCTGGGCTTCCTGCCCTACAACATCCACCGTGCGCGGATGTTCATGGGCGACTCGGGGGCCATGCTGCTCGGCTTCCTGATGGCCACCTCGGTGATCAGCCTCACCGGTCAGCTCGACCCGGCGGGCCTGAACGACCTGGGCTTCGGAGCGGTCGCGGCCTACCTGCCGCTGCTGCTGCCCTTCGCCGTGATGGCGCTGCCGCTGCTCGACCTGGTGCTGGCCTACGTCCGCCGAACCCTGCGCGGCCAGATGTGGTACCACGCCGACAAGCAGCACCTGCATCACCGGATGCTCAACCTGGGGCACTCCCACGGCCAGGCGGTCGCGCTGCTGTGGCTGTGGTCGGCGCTGGCCGGCTTCGGCGTGGTGGGGCTGGGGCTGGTGCCGCACCCGGCCACCCTGGCGGTGTGGATCTTTGCCCTGATCGTGACGGCTTTCCTGACCTGGGGACGGGCGCTGCAGGCGCGGCGTTCGGCCCGGACGGCCGGCCCGCGGAATCCCGGATGAACCAGCCGCGGCGTCGTGCCGGACGACTCCTGCGCGGCGGGCTGCTCGGCGGGCTGGCGGCGGCCGTGCCCGCTGCGCTGGTCGCCGGCTGGGTGGCGGGCGCGCCCGGAGCCTGGGCAGCGGTCGTCGCCGGAGCCGTCGTGCTGGGCTTCTTCGCTGTCGGACAGGGCCTGCAGTGGGTGGTCGCCGACGCCTCCCCGCGGATCGCCCTGGTGGTGGCGCTCGGCTCCTACGCGCTGCGGGTGGTCGGCCTGGGAATGCTGGCCATGGCCGCCACCGCCGCCGGGGCCACGGCCGTCCTGCACCCCACCGCGCTGGTACTGGCGACCGCGGCGGTGACGGTGGGTTGGATCACCGGTGAGGTTCTGGCCTTCCGCCGGCTGCGGATTCCGGTATTCGACCCCGTCGACGGTCCACCGCGGGGTATGTCGGGGTGAACACCGGTCCGGATTCTTGCTAGAGTCCGACACGCTATGAGCGGGCAGGGCGGAGCTGATCAGGGTTACCGAATCCTGAGCATCATGATCGCCGGTCTGCTTGCCTATGGCACGCTCGGCTGGCTGCTCGATCGCTGGCTGGGGACGGCGTGGTTTTTGCCCATCGGCCTGATCGTTGGAGTGGCGTTGGGGATCTACCTCGTGGTCGTCAAGTTCGGTAGGTCGCAGTGAGCACGGGAGGGTTCTCGGGGATGGTCCCACTGTTGATACCCATGGAGGGCGATGAGCACGGCTGGCCGCCCGGGGTGCACAGCTTCGACTCCCGGCCCCTGTTCCCCGCGCTCGGCCCGGAATGGGGCTGGCTGAACAACCACCTGATCCAGGCCATCATCGGCGCGGCGGTCGTCATCGGGTTCTGGCTGTGGATGGCCAGGGGCCAGCAGGTGGTTCCGGGCCGCAAGCAGTTCCTGGGCGAATCGCTCTACAACCTGCTGCGCAACTCCATCGCCCGCGACATCCTGGGCCACGACTTCCGCAAGTTCCTGCCGTACCTGGTGGCGCTGTTCAGCTTCATCCTGGTGAACAACCTATTCGGCCAGCTGTTCCTCTTCATGTTCCCGACCTTCTCCAAGATCGGGTACGCCTACGGCCTGGCGATCCTGAGCTACATCGTCTACAACGCGGCCGGCATCGCCAAATACGGCTTCGGCTCCTATATGCGCCGGATGACCCTGCCCGAGGGTGTGCCGGTGGCGCTGTGGCCGCTGATCATTCCGCTGGAATTCCTGTCCAACTTCATCGTCCGCCCGGTCACGCTGGCGATGCGACTGTTCGGCAACCTGTTCGCCGGTCACCTGGTGATCATGGTCTTCGTGGTCGGCGGCAGCATGCTGCTCACCATGACCGAGCCGACCGCCGGCTTCCCCGTCCCGCTGCTGAACACCGCCGGCGTGGTCTCGCTGCTGTTCAGCCTGGCGATCTTCGCCCTGGAGATCCTGGTGGCCATCCTGCAGGCCTACATCTTCACCGTCCTGACCGCCCAATACATCTCGTCGGCAATCGCCGAGGAGCACTGACCGACTTCGTCATCGAAGCCACCGAAAGGAAACACCCAATGGAAATCACTGGCTCGATCAACATGATCGGCTACGCGCTGGCGACTCTCGGCCCGGCGATCGGCGTTGCCTGGATCTTCGCTTCGGTGATCAACGGCACCGCGCGGCAGCCCGAGGCTCGCGGAGCCATGATGTCGACCGCGATCCTTGGCTTCGCCGTGGTTGAGGCGCTGGCCATCATCGCTATCGCGCTGGCGTTCGTGCTGCAGTGAGGCCCGGCATGTTGCCGCTCGAGACGGGCGGGATCGATCTCGGCCCGTTGCTGCCCGAACACCTCAGCGAGCTGTTCGCCGGCATCGGGCTCGCGCTGATCATCTGGTACGTCGTGGCCAAGAAGGTCGTCCCGGTCTTCGAGAAGACCTACGCCGACCGGGCCGACCAGATCGCGGGCGGGATCGAGAAGGCCGAGGCCGCTCAGGCCGAGGCCGCAGCGGCCCTGGCCGAGTACCGGGCGCAGCTCGCCGCGGCGCGCGAGGAGGCCTCGAAGATCCGGGAGGACGCCAAGGCGCAGGCGGCTGTCGCCGCATCCGAGATCCGGCAGGCCGCCCAGGAGGAATCCGCGCGGCTGGTCGAGCACGCCCGGGCTCAGATCGAGGCCGAGCGGGCGCACGTCGTGCAGGAACTGCGTGGCGAGATCGGCGGCCTGGCCACCGAGTTGGCCGGCAAGATCGTCGGCGAGTCGCTGACCGACGACGAGCGTGCCCAGCGCAGCGTCGAACGGTTCCTGGCCGAACTCGAGGCCCAGACGGAGGCGACGTCGGCATGAGTGCTGCCACCGAAGCCCGCCAGGCAGAGCTGGATCGGGTCCTGGACGCCCAGGAGCCGATCCGGACGCTGGCCGACGAGCTGTTCGCGGTGGCCGACCTGCTGGAATCCCAGGCGGCGCTGCGAACGGCGCTGTCCGATCTGACGGCGCCGGAGGACGTCCGCAGGCAGCTGGCCGCAGCCGTGCTGAAGGGCCAGGTCTCGGCGGGGGCCGTCGCTGTCATCCAGGCGGCCGCGGGGCTGCGCTGGGCTTCCGGCAGTGCACTGGCGGCCGCGGTAGAGCGTCAGGGGGTGCGGGCAGTCATGCACGCGGCCCAGGCCGCCGGCGAGCTCGACACCGTGGAGGAGGAGTTGTTCCGGTTCTCCCGGATCGTGGTGGCCGACCATGGCCTGCGCGACGCGCTGGAGGATCGGACGGCGAGCATCCCGGGGCGTCAGCAACTGATCGCCGATCTGCTGGCCGGCAAGGCACTGGACGCGACTCTCGTGCTGGCTCAGCGGGCGGTCCGCGCGGCGGATCGCACCTTCGAGCTGACGCTGGAGTCCTACCTCAGGCTCGCGGCCGCGCAGCGGCAGCGGGCCATCGCCGAGGTGACGGTCGCCCGTCCGCTCAGCGCGGAGCAGGCCGAGCGGCTGCGGACGGCGCTGTCGGCGCAGGTCGGCCGCGAGGTGAGCCTGCAGGTGGTCGTCGATCCTTCGGTGCTGGGCGGCGTCCGCGTCAAGCTCGGCGACGAGGTCATCGAGGGAACGGTGGCCGGGCGGCTCGAGGCCGCCGAACGACAACTGAACTGACATTCGGCCGGCAGGCCGCACGAAGACAACGAGAGAACAGGGTGCGCAGATGGCGGAACTGACGATTCGTCCCGATGAGATTCGGGAGGCGCTGGATCGTTTCGTGTCCAACTTCAGTCCCGAGACCGCCAGCCGGGACGAGGTGGGCATCGTGGCCACCTCCGGCGACGGCATCGCCCGCGTCGAGGGGCTGCCCTCGGCGATGGCCAACGAGCTGCTCGAGTTCGCCAACGGCACCCAGGGCATCGCGCTGAACCTCGACGTCCGGGAGATCGGCGTCGTCGTGCTGGGCGACTCCGAAGGCATCGAAGAGGGCTCCACCGTGAAGCGCACCGGCGAGGTGCTGTCGGTGCCGGTCGGCGACGGCTACCTGGGTCGCGTGGTGAACGCGATGGGCGAGCCGATCGACGGCCTCGGCGAGATCAAGGGCATCGACGGACGCCGGGCGCTGGAACTGCAGGCAGCCGGCGTCATGGACCGCCAGAGCGTCAAGGAGCCGCTGCAGACCGGTATCAAGGCGATCGACGCCATGACCCCGATCGGCCGGGGTCAGCGCCAGCTGATCATCGGCGACCGCAAGACCGGCAAGACCGCCATCGCGGTCGACACCATCATCAACCAGAAGTCGAACTGGGCCAGCGGCGATCCGACCAAGCAGGTGCGCTGCATCTACGTCGCGATCGGCCAGAAGGGCTCCACGATCGCTGCGCTGCGCACCACCCTGGAGGAGGCGGGCGCGATGGAGTACACCACCATCGTCCATGCCCCGGCCTCCGACCCCGCCGGCTACAAGTACATCGCCGCCTACACCGGCTCGGCCATCGGCCAGCACTGGATGTACGCCGGCAAGCACGTGCTGATCATCTTCGACGACCTCACCAAGCAGGCCGAGGCCTACCGGTCGATGTCGCTGCTGCTGCGCCGCCCGCCGGGCCGCGAGGCCTACCCCGGTGACGTCTTCTACCTGCACTCCCGCCTGCTGGAGCGCTGTGCCAAGCTCTCCGACGAGTTGGGCGGCGGTTCGATGACCGGCCTGCCGATCATCGAGACCAAGGCCAACGACGTCTCGGCCTACATCCCGACCAACGTGATCTCGATCACCGACGGCCAGATCTTCCTGCAGTCCGACCTGTTCAACGCCAACCAGCGCCCGGCCATCGACGTCGGCATCTCGGTCTCCCGAGTCGGTGGCGACGCCCAGGTGAAGGCGATGAAGAAGGTCTCCGGCACACTCAAGATCGGTCTGGCCCAGTACCGCGACATGCAGGCCTTCGCGATGTTCGCCTCCGACCTGGACGCGGCCTCCCGGCGCCAGCTGGAACGGGGCCAGCGCCTGGTCGAGCTGCTGCGCCAGCCGCAGTACTCGCCCTATCCGGTCGCCGACCAGGTGGTGATGGTGTGGGCGGGCACCAACGGCTACCTGGACGACGTCCCGGTCTCCGACGTGCTGCGCTTCGAATCCGAACTGCTGGAGCATCTGCACCACCACACGCCGATCCTCACCACCATCGCCGAGACCGGCGCCTGGGACGACGACCTGGCCAAGGCGACCGGCGACGTGATCGACGCCTTCAAACTGGGCTTCATCACCGGAGACGGCAAGCCGCTGGTCAGCGGCGAGCAGGCCGCGGACGCGATCGAGGCCGCCGATCTGGAGGCCGAGCAGATCGTCGTGAAGAAGAAGAGGTCCTGATCGATGGGCGCGAGTCTGCGCGAGCTGCGCCGGCGACGACAGTCGGTGATGGCGACCAAGAAGATCACCCGAGCGATGGAGTTGATCGCCTCGTCGCGGATCATCAAGGCGCAGCAGGCGGCCGCCCGGGCGCTGCCGTTCACCCGTGAGCTCAACCGCGCGGTGTCGGCGGTGGCGGCGTACTCCCGCACCGAACACCCGCTGACCTCCGACAGCGAGAACCCGAAGCGGATCGCGATCTTCTTCGTCACCTCCGATCGCGGCATGAACGGCGCCTACTCGTCCAATGTCATCAAGATGGTGGCGAGCTTCGTCCAGCGGCTGCGGGACGAGGGCAAGGAGCCGGTCCGCTACATCGTCGGACGCAAGGGCATCGGCTACGTCCAGTTCCGCGGGCTGCCGATCGAGGCCAGCTGGGACGGCTTCTCCGATGCCCCCACCTTCGATCACGCGGTGGAGATCGCCGATCGCCTGGTGGCGGACTTCCTGCGCCCCACCGAGGAGGGCGGCGTCGATGAGATCTGGGCGGTCTACACCCGGATGGATTCGATGATCTCGCAGTCTCCGCGGGTGCGGCGGCTGCTGCCGCTGGAGGTCGTCGAGGGGGTTCACGACCCGGGCGAGGGCGAACTGGTCCCCGAGTACTGGTTCGAGCCCGATCCGGAGACGGTGCTGGACGCGCTGCTGCCGCTCTACCTGCGCAGCCGGATCTGGTTCTACCTGCTGCAGTCGGCCGCCTCGCAGCTGGCCAGCCAGCAGCGCGCGATGAAGTCGGCCACCGACAACGCCCAGCAGCTCATCGAGCGGCTCACCCGCGAGGCCAACCAGGCCCGCCAGGCGGAGATCACCCAGGAAATCAGCGAAATCGTGGGCGGCGCCAGCGCGCTGGCCGAACAGGAATAGGACGAGGAAGATCATGACCGAGACGATCGAAGCCCCCGCCGCCGCGCCGACCGCCGGGATCGGACGGGTCGCGCGGGTGATCGGCCCCGTGGTGGACGTGGAGTTCGCCGCCGACGAGATGCCCGACCTGAACAACGCGCTGCTGATCGACATCGAGACCGATGACGGCACCCGCACCATCACCGCCGAGGTGGCGCTGCACGTCGGCGACAACATCGTGCGCGCGATCTCGTTGAAGCCGACCGACGGGATGCGCCGGGGCACCAAGGTGCGCGACACCGGCGCCCCGATCACCGTCCCGGTGGGCGACGTCACCAAGGGCCGGGTGTGGAACGTGACCGGCGACTGCCTCAACGAGGACGCCGCCAGCTTCGAGATCACCGAGCGCTGGCCGATCCATCGTCCGGCCCCGGCCTTCGACGAGCTGGAGCCGCGGACGCAGATGCTGCACACCGGCATCAAGGTGCTCGACCTGCTCACCCCGTACGTCCAGGGTGGCAAGATCGGCCTGTTCGGCGGCGCCGGCGTCGGCAAGACCGTGCTCATCCAGGAGATGATCTACCGCATCGCCCACAACTTCGGCGGCACCTCGGTGTTCGCCGGCGTGGGGGAGCGCACCCGTGAGGGCAACGACCTGATCCACGAGATGATCGAGGCCGGCGTCATGAAGGACACCGCGCTGGTGTTCGGCCAGATGGACGAGCCGCCGGGCACGCGCCTGC
>JAIUOR010000031.1 GCA_020161795.1 Actinomycetota bacterium
CCGGTGTCTCGCCGGGGGTGAGCGCCTTCGAGATGGGCACCACCATGGTGCTGTTCACCCTGATCTATGGAGCACTGGCGGTGGTCGAGGTGCGGCTGCTGCTGAAGTACATCAAGCTCGGCCTGCCGGACGTGGTCGAACCCGAGGTCATCACCGACGACGACGCTCCGCTGAGCTTCGCCTACTGAGGAGGCCGACATGGACTTCACCACTCTTCAGATCGTCTGGTTCTGCCTGATCGCCGTGCTGTGGACGGGGTACCTCGTCCTGGAGGGCTTCGACTACGGCGTCGCCATGCTCATCCCCATTCTCGGCAAGACCGAGAAGGAGAAGCGGGTGATCATCAACACCATCGGCCCGGTCTGGGACGGCAACGAAGTCTGGTTGCTGACCGCCGGCGGCGCCATGTTCGCCGCCTTCCCGGCCTGGTACGCGACCCTGTTCTCCGGGCTGTACCTGCCGCTGTTCTTCGTCCTGGTCGGGCTGATCGTCCGCGGGGTGGCCTTCGAGTACCGCTCCAAGCACCCCGAGATGTCCGCCAAGCGGACCTTCGACGCAATGGCCAGCATCGGATCGTTCGTGGTTTCGCTGATCTTCGGCGTCGCCTTCGCCAACTTCATGATCGGCCTGCCGGTCGCCGCCCGCCCGCCCGCCACGGCCGAGGCCACCACCACCCTGTTCATGCTCAGCCCGGCGCCGTACCTGCTGCAGCTGTTCAGTCCCTTCGCAATCCTGGGTGGGATCGTCCTGGTCGTGCTGTTCCTGTTCCACGGAGCGATCTACCTGGTGCTGAAGACCCGCGGGATCGTCCAGGAGCGGGCGAAGCGGTTCGCCGCCGTGATCGGCCTGGTCGCGATCGTCGGCGGAGCCGTCTTCCTGCTCTGGCAGAACCTCGCCATCCATCCCACCGGCTGGCTGGGCTGGGTGCTGCTGGTGGTCGCCGCAGCCGGACTGGTGGCCGCCTGGTGGTTCGTCGGACGCGGCGAACGTCCGGGGGTGGCCTTCCTCGGCACCACCGTCACCACGCTGTGCGTGGCGGTCGGCGTCTTCCTCACCATGTGGCCGAACCTCGGCTTCGCCAATGCCCCGGGCGCCGAGCACGTGCTGAACGCGGCCACCGCCGCGTCCCAGGATTCGACGCTGACCATCATGCTGGTCGCGGCAATCATCTTCGTCCCGATCGTGGTGGCCTACACCGCCTGGACGTACTGGGTGTTCCGCCGCCCGATCAGCGTCGACAACATCCCCGACGAGGATCACCACGAGGCAGCGCACGCGGGCTAGCTGCCCTCGGCTTTATATACCCCCCTGGGGTATTATCCTTGGTATGGGCACCGCAGTACGTCGAAGTCGAGAGCAATCACGCCGCCACATGGAGCACTGGGCGCAGCCTCAGCAAGGCGCGCTTACCTACGTTGCGCTCGGTGACTCGGCAGGTGTCGGAGTTGGCGTGGACGACCCAGGGCAGGGGTACGTCGGCGTAATCGCCAGGCGCCTCGCCGAGTCGACCGGCGGGACAATCCGAGTAGTAAACCTCGCGGTCAGCGGGGCGAAGGCAAGGGATGTGCTCGACCGCCAGATTCCAAAGCTCGCCGAGATGCCCACACCTGATTTCCTCACCTGCGTGATCGGCGGCAACGATGTGGCATGGGCAGGGAGGTTCCGTGCCGACGACTTCGCACGCGACATGGAGGCGATCTCAGCACGGCTTCCCGACGGCGCTGTGATGGGTTCGGTGCCGAACTTCATGCACTGGCCTTTCGAGCACCGCGCGCGGAAAGCGAACAGGGCAATCCAGCACGCCGCAAGCCAGTACGGTCATGCCTTCGCAGACATCCACTCTCCGTCCACCGGATTGTCGTTTCGTAGTTACATGGCAACGTTCGCGGGCGATGGGTTCCACCCGAACGAAAGAGGTCACGAACTCTGGGCCGACGCTGTTTGGGAACAACTCGCCAGACGGTGAAGCACGAGCTCAGCTATCGGCCGAGCGAGGGACCGCTGCGCGGATCACGGGGCGACACACCACCGAACGCATCAGGTGGTGGGAGGTTTCGGCGGTGCTGCTGGGCCGCGTCGAGCGCGCCCTAGTCGCCCGCCGCCACAGGGTGGAGGAGAGACGCGGGTGATCGGCGGTCTAGGACGGGTTGCGGCGGGCCTGGAAGAAGCTGGCGATCCCGAAGGCCAGGTAGACCACCAGGGTCAGGAAGGTCAGCGCGCTGGCGATCACCGCCAGCGGCCGCTCCGCGGTGCCGGCGAACACCTCTCCCAACCGGAGGGTGTTGCCGAAGGTCGCCACGATCCCGATCAGGGCAATCAGCATCGCGACATGCATCACATGCCGCCTGATCGCCGGATTCCGCGCGAGCACCGCTGCGATCAACAGCAGCACTCCCAGCCCACTGGGAATCAGCGCCGTCAGGCTCGCCGCACCCGAGGCGATGTAGGAGACCAGGCCCACGACCACCAGCACACCGCCGGCGATGAAGGTCAACTTCGTTACGTTCGTCACGTCCACCTCACTTCTGCGCCAACCCTAACCGGCTGCGGACGTCCCTACCGTCCCTCGTTCATCGGACGGGTCACTACTCTCCAAGCAAGACAGGCGAGGCAGTTCCGTCGGAGAGCGGCGGGCTATACGCAACCAAGTGGTCGTTGATACTGCCTAGTGCAACCCTTGCCAGACGAAGACGGACGTACGCTGGTTGCACGGCGATCTCGCGGGAGTGTTCGGCATGGCAGAGTGCGGCGGCGTCACGGACGCTAGTCATAGTCGGACGACGTCTTGCCCGGTGACGATGTCCGCCGGATCCAGTGGCGCTCTACCGCCCGGACCGGCGAGATGATGGTCCGCCCGGAGGAGCCGGCCTGGGGTCCCAGCGCCACAGCAGTGCTCGACAACCGGTCGCCCGCCTTCGTCCAACCCGAGTTCCCGCACCCGCCGATCGCAGCGCCCCGACCGGACCGTGACGCCGCCCTGGCACAGGCCCGTCAGGACCATCAGGCCTGTTGGGCACTGCTGCGGGGACCAGCGGAGGCAGACCCGGCGGTCGTCCGGCTACCGGAGTCGACCGACTGGCGGGTGCTGCGGGTGACACCTGGCACCTCGGTGGCCCAGGCCTGGCAACTACTCGGCGAGGCGGCGCCATGAACCGGCTGAACCTCGCGCTCGCTGCCGCGATCTGCCTGGCCGGATTCCCCCTGGTCCTGCTGACCGACGACCGGATGATCCTGGTCTGGTTGGCGATCATGCTGCTGGCCAGCGTCGGGATCGGCGCGGCGGCCCGCGCGCTACGCACGCCGGACGGGATCGCCCGCGCCCTGCAGCTGCTCCCCGGAGCGGCGGCGGTCTGGTGGCTCTGGGAGGAATGGCCGGACATCATCTCCGAGACCGCGGAGTACGTGGCCGCCGCGTACGCGCCAATGCCACCCCACGAAGGCTTCCGGGTGCTCACCGTGGCCGTGCTGTGGTTCCTGTTCGTTGCAGCGGAGGCAGTGGCCAGCGGCCTGGATCGTCCCGGCTGGACCTTCCCGCTGCTCGTCCTGCCCTACCTGGTGCCATCGATCGTGCTCAGTGACGAGACCTCCCCGCTCTACCTCGTGCCGGTTGCGGTGGGCTACCTACTGGTGCTGGCCACCGCGGTGTACGGCCGGGCAGCGCGGCAGCTGCCCGCCCGCCGCGGCCGGCTGGCGATCGGGATCGGGGCCTCGGCGGCGGTCGTCGGCGTGGCGGCCTGGACGCTGAGCGGGCTCGCTGCAGCCGCCCTGCCGGAGCGGGGTACGGCGGTGGTGGATCCGGGCCCACTCGACACCTCGGTGCAGTTGGGCGACCCGACGCTTGATCTGGTCCGCAATCTGCGCACGCCGACCCCACGGCGAATCTTGGAGTACACCTCGTCCGACGGCCGGGGGCACTACCTGAGACTGGCCGCCCTGTCAGCCTTCGACGCCAACGGGTTCCACCTGGTGCCGACCGACCTGCTGCCCGGCATGCCCGAACGGCCGGCGGCCGCCAACCCTGAACCGGTGACCCTGGAGGTCAAAGTCGCCAACTTCGCCAGCGAGTGGCTGCCGGTGCCGTGGATGCCACAGCGGATCGAGGCCTCGGGCGACTGGCGCCACGATCCGGTCACCGGCGCGATCGTCGCGATTGGGGCAAACCGGACCCGGGCCACGGCCAACCTGGAGTACCGGGTGGAGGCGCGGTTGCTGGAGCCTGGACAGCCGGAGATCGCCGCCGCTGATCCCGGCGACCCGCGTGACGGCGGGATCACCTTGGCACTGCCCGAGGACCTCGATCCGCGCATCCCCGAACTGGCCCGGCAGCTGACCTCCGACGCGGACACCGCCGGCGAACGAGCGTTGATTCTCGGCCACTGGCTCCGATCGGAGGAGTTCACCTACTCCACGGCCGCCGTCGAGGGTTCGACACTGGGGACGCTCAGCGACTTCCTGTTGGTCTCCCGCACCGGATACTGCGAACAGTTCGCCGGAGCGCTGGCCGTCCTAGCTAGGGCGGTGGGCATCCCCTCCCGGATGGCGGTCGGGTTCATGCCCGGCTCCAAGACAGACCAGGGCTACGAGGTGACCACCAAGAACATGCATACCTGGACGGAGGTGCTGCTGGACGGGTTGGGGTGGGTGGCGATCGACCCGACACCCAGTGGCGCCCCCGGGGCTGCGCCCATCCCCAGCGCCAGCCCGACGTCCAGCCCGCCAACTCCGTCCACCCAGCCGAGCGAGGAGGAGCCCCCCACTCCGCCGGAAGGCCCGAACCTCCCCGAGGATCCCGTCCCAACCGTCGGGTCGGGATTCCGGCTGCCGGGGTGGACTGGCTGGGTGATCGGCGCGCTGGTCGTTGCGGCGCTGCCCGCGGCGGTGCGACAGCTCCGCAACCGGCATCGGCTTCGCTCCGGAAGGGATCCGGTCACCGCGGCGGAGGACGCCTGGGAGGAACTGCGCGACACTGTGCTCGATCTCGGCCGACCCTGGCCTTCGGGCACGCCACGCCAGGTCGTGGCCGCACTGGTGACCGACTTCGGCCGGACAGTCGCCGAGCCCCTTGGCGAACTCGCCAGCCAGGTGGAGCGGGCTCGTTTCGCACCCACGGTCGAGGACCCGATCGATCCTCGACTGCTTCGACGAGTGGCGGCGGCACTGACGTCAGCGGTTCCGATTCGGCCCCGGCTGGGACGCCTGCTGCCCCGTTCGGTGTTCCGGCTCCACGCCTGACCGGCTACCAAGCCAGCCCGGGCCGATCCCCCGGCTGTCTCCGTCATCGCCTACAGGCCGAAAGCAGCCTGCCTCACGGTGACCCAGCCAGCTCAGCGACGCCCACCGGGCAGCAGGACAGTGGACAAGCCACTACTCTCCGGGCAAGACAGGCGAGGCAGTTCGCCGGAGAGTGGCTGGGCTGTACGCTGGCGGACATCTGATCACGGACCCCGAGGAGGAGCCCGAATGATCTCCGAGTATTCCGACCTGGCCATGGTGTCGGCGATGGTGCTCTACCTGGTCGCGCTGGTCTTCCACTCCCTGGAGTGGGCCGCGTTGCGTGGGACGGAGCCCCCGTCGGAACGGCAGCTCGCCGGAGGTGAACGTTGGGGTCAGTTGGGTGTCTCGGTCACCTTGGTGGCGGCCGTCGTCAACGTCGTTGGTGTGGTGCTCCGCGGTATCGCGGCCAATCGTCCGCCGTGGGCGAACATGTACGAGTTCCTCACCTCCACGCTGGCGATGGCGATCGTGATCTACCTGGTCGGGGTGTTTTTCTTCCGTTGGAAGGGCTTCGGCCTACCGGTCACGCTGCTGGCGTCGATCGGCGTCGGGCTGGCGGTGACGGTGTTCTACGTAGACGTCGCGGCCCTCATGCCGGCCCTGCACTCGGTCTGGTTCATCATCCACATCGTCGCGGCAGCACTGTCGGGAGCTGTGTTCAACCTTGGCGGGATCGCGTCCATCCTCTACCTGCTGAAGCAGCGCGCCGAAGCCAAGGGGACGGTCACCGGCTACCTCGCCCGCCTACCCCAGGCCGCCACGCTCGACCAGGTGAGCTTCCGGATGCACGCCTTCGCCTTCCCGCTATGGACCTTCGCGGTCGCGGCCGGGGCGATCTGGGCACAGTACGCCTGGGGCCGCTTCTGGGGCTGGGACCCCAAGGAAACCTGGTCCCTGGTCACCTGGATCATCTACGCCGCCTACCTCCACGCCCGCGCCACCGCCGGCTGGAAAGGCACCCGCGCGGCCATCCTGGCGATCATCGGCCTGGTCAGCTTCTGGTGGAACTTCGTCGGGGTCAACCTGCTACTGAACGGCCTACACTCCTACGCTGGGATCTGATCACCAGATCGCTCAACCGATCACTGTGACCGCCGCCGGTCGCTGCGCCAGCGCAGCACGGCGGCGGCTGCGATGCCGACCGCCAGGGCCACGTCAGCCAGGTTGCCGATGAAGAGGTCTCCGTAGGCGAGGAAATCGGTGACATGGCCTCGGCCGAACCCGGGTGGCGCGAAGAGCCGATCGACAAGGTTCCCTGCGGCGCCGCCCCAGATCAGCCCCAGCGCGATAGCCAAGCCGCCCGTCTGAACGCGGGTAGCCATCAAGGGCAGGGCAACCATCGCGACAACACCCACGGCGGTGTACAACCACGTGACACCAGACCCGAGGGACAGGGCCGCCCCGGGGTTGAACGCCAGCTGCAACCCGATCAGGTCCCCAAGCAGCGGAAGCCGTTCAGTCTGGCTCAGCCACGTCAGAGCCAACCACTTCGAACCCTGATCAAGCAGGACTATGCCCGTCGCCGTCAGAAAGGCGAAGGTGAGCATGCGAGCACGCCTGGGCGATGGCCCACCGGCAACCTCCGAAGCCACGCTGTGCTCGTCTCTGGCGGTGTCCGGTGGATCGACCATAGTCATCTGTTTCTTCCCATCTACGCACTCACTAGCTGGGAGGGCCGAGGGTCGGGTGCGGCAGAAAGCTCCCGCAGCGCGCCGGGACGCCGGGCGGCCCGCACCCCGTTGAGAATGACCACGACCTCCGCGACCTCGTGGACGAGCACCACGCCGGCGAGCCCGAGAACTCCGAACAGGGCGAGCGGGAACAGCCCGATAATGATCGCCAGCGCCAGGCCGATGTTGGCGGTCATGATTCGCCGACCCCGGCGGGCATGCGCCAGGGCTCCCGGAATCAGCCGCAGATCGTGGCCGGTGAACGCCACATCGGCCGACTCGACGGCCGCCGCCGAGCCCTTCGCACCCATCGCGATCCCGACGGTGGCCGTGGCCAGCGCCGGAGCGTCGTTGATCCCGTCCCCCACCATCGCCGTCGGACGGGAGCCGACCAGCTGCTCGATGGCCGCCGCCTTGTCGGTCGGCAGCTGTTCGGCGCGGACGTCGACGATCCCGGCCTGCCGGGCCAGCGCGGCCGCGGTACGGGCGTTGTCGCCGGTCAGCATGATCGTGTCGATGCCCTGGGCCTGCAGCAGCCGGACGGTCTCGGCAGCCTCGGGACGCAGCTCGTCGCGGACGCCGATCAACCCGGCAATCCGCCCGTCGGCCTCGACCACCACGACCGTCATGCCATCGGACGCCATCGCCTCGGCGTCAGCGGCCAGCCCGGCGGGATCGAGCCAGCGGACGTTGCCCGCCCGGACCCGGACGCCCTCGACCTCGCCGCTGATGCCGTGCCCGGCTTCCTCGACCAGGTCGGAGGCAGCCGGCGCTCCCGGCGCGGCCGCAACGATCGCCGCCGCGAGCGGGTGGGTGCTGGTCACCTCCAGTGCGGCGGCCGGCCTCAGCACATCGCCGCGAGTGACCCCCGGGGCGGTGCGGACGTCCACCACGGCCGGTTCGTTGCGGGTCAGGGTGCCGGTCTTGTCCAGCGCGATCGCCCGGATCGTCCCCAGGCGCTCGAAGGCCTCGCCGGACTTGATCACCACGCCGAACTTCGACGCCGCGCCGATCGCGCTGATCACCGTCACCGGCACCGCGATCGCCAGCGCGCACGGTGAGGCGGCGACCAGCACGACCAGCGCCCGCTCGACCCACGTCGCGGGATCACCGACGACGAACCCGAACAGTGCCACCAGTGCCGCGAGGATGAGCACGACAGGCACCAGCGGGCGGGCGATCCGGTCCGCCAGCCGGGCGCGCTCCCCCTTCCGGGCGTGGGCCTGCTCGACCAACGCGACGATCTGGGTCAGCGAGTTGTCCCGCCCGTCCGCGGTGGCCTCGATCTGCAGGGTTGCCGAGCCGTTGACCGACCCGGCTGGCACCTGGCTGCCGGGGCCGACCTCGACCGGGATCGACTCTCCGGTCACCGCCGAGGTGTCGATGATGGAGCGTCCACTCACCACCACGCCGTCGGTCGCGACCCGCTCCCCAGCGCCCACGACCAGAATGTCCAGCACCCGAACCTCGGCGGCGGGGATCGTGACATCGCCCCCGAGGCGAGAAAGGCGGACGGTCTGCGGGATCAGCGCCAGCAGCGCCCGCAGACCCTCCTTAGCCCGATCCATCGCCCGATCCTCCAGGGCCTCGGCCAGCGAGAACAGGAAGGCCAACGCCGCCGCCTCACCGACATGACCCAGCAGGACGGCACCCACCGCCGCGACCGTCATCAACAGACCCACACCAAGCCGGCCCCGGGCCAGCCTGCGCACCGCCCCGGGCACGAACGTGTAGGCGCCAGCCACCAGGCCGATCACCTGCAGCACCAGCGCGACCACACCCTGACCAGCCCACTCGAACCCATACCCGGCAAGCAGGAACACCCCGGAGATCAGTGACGGCAGCAGGGCCGGGTCCCGCCACCAGGGCGGCCGCACCTCGGCCGCCTCGTGGTGATCCTGATCGGTCTCCGAAGCTGGCTCCGGGTCCGGTCCACAGCACGCGTCCCCTGGAGTGTGCGCCGCTATGTTCAGGCCTACAGCTGGCTTGGCAGCACCTGGCTTGGCCACACCCAGCAACTGCACGGGTCGACCCGCGGTCGTCAGGGGCTCATCCTCCCCGCAGCACTCCCGGCTCACAGCGGGGCGTCCCCGGTCGCACCGGCAGCCGGGCCACAGCACAGCGGCACATCGCAGCCCTCGTCCAAGCACGGCTCTCCGTCATCGACGGCGACCACCGTCTCCACCAGCAGCTCCAGCGCTCTCGTCAGGTGCGGATCGGCGATCTCGTACCGGGTCTGCCGACCCTCCGGTGTCGCCACCACCAACCCGCACCCGCGGAGACAGGCCAGGTGGTTCGACACATTCGTCCGGGTCAACCCCAACGACTCCGACAACCGCGCCGGATAACCCGGACCCGCCAGTAACTGCAACAGAATCCGCGACCGAGTTGGGTCGGCCATGGCCCGGCCCAACCGGTTCATCACATCCACTCGCGAAGCAATGGTCAGCATATGCTGACTATACATCAGAAGCTGACGCGTGCTGCTTTCGAAGCTGCCGGACTCTGGCCATCCCGATCTCCCACCAATCGGTTACCAGGAGCACTCCGGGAACAGTCCCAGGTCGGTGCTCGTTCTCGCCGCGATCTTGTCCCACGCACCGAGAAGATCCGCACCGACGGATCAGCGCTGGCGGTCTGCTTGCCGTGGACTCGGCCTGATGCCGGACCGGTCTCGTGTGGACCTTCCTCATCCTGCGTGCCGGGTAATGCGGAACTGATATCGGTCGGCGCGGTAGGTGTGTTCGCCGTAGTCGAAGGCAGTGCCGTCGGCGTCGCAGGAAAGCTGGGACACGGTGAGGATCGAGTCCGATCGGCCCAGCTCAAGGAGTTGACGCTCATCGGTCTTTGGCGCTCGTGAACCGACGGTCTGCTGGGTGGATACCGCGATGATTCCCCAACGGCCCAGAAGGTCATAGAGGCCCGCCGACTCCAGGTGCGACGCGGAAAGCTCGGGAAGGCGCAGGGGTAGCCAGTTGCGCAGGATCGCGATGGGTGTGTCGTCCACCAACCGGAGTCGTTCCAGTGAGATCAGCGGGCTATGAGGATCGAGGTTCAGGTGCAGAGCAACTCGTTCGTCGACGTGACCGTAGACAAGCCTGAGCACTCTGGTCGTCGGGCGGTAACCATGCGTGGTGAGTTCGTCGAAGAGACTGGCCACTCCGCCGACCCCAAGCACCAAGCTCGGGGCGACCGTGGTGCCGACTCCGCGTCGCCGGATGAGCAGGCCGCGCGTAACGAGTTCGCCGATGGCGTGCCGCACCGTCGGACGCGACAAGTCGAGCCTTCGCGCGATGGAGACCTCGCTCTCCATGCCTATGCCGGGCGTCAGGGTTCCGTTGCGAATCGCAGTTTCGAGCTGTTGGGACAACTGGTGGTAGATGGGGATGGGGCTGGTCCGGTCGATCTGGAGATCCAGCTGAGAGGTGCCGATCTCTTTGCGGGCGGGCATGGTCGGCACCTTCCCTAGCGTCTGAGCATCCGGCTGACGTCAACATGCGGTGCAGGGGTGGCGCGGGGTTTGGTCGATCCGCTGAGGACGAGGGGCTCACGTTTGCGATGGACAGTGAGGTATCTGAGTCCGCCGGGTCCGGCGGCAAAGCCTCGCATAGACCGGCGCGGGAGGAACAAGAGCAGCCCGGGGGTGAGCGGCATCTCTGCGAGTTCCGTGGTGATCGTTCCCGTGCCGTCAAGTATGTGAATGAGGACATCGACCTCCGGGCCGGCGTGGGTGGTGATCGTGGCGTCGGGTGGGAGCACGATGATGTTCGTGTCGAGATCGCGCTGTCGCGTGGTGATCGACCACACGGCGCCGGCTTGCCCGGCTCGTTCATTCAGGTCGTCTGCCGTGTTGACCAGAACGCGGGGCAGTGGGGTGCTGGCTCTCTTGCTGACCCGGATCCGCCAGCCGCGCGGTTCGCGGCTCAGGTAGTCCCATCCGTAGCTACCGGGGTGGTCGCGTTCGAAGTCGTCGCGGAGGTGGATAGGGTCGTCTTCATCAACTAGGACGAACGATGTGTCGGGGTCGAGATCGTCGTAGCGGCTCAATACCAGGGCATGCTTGTCGGCTCGGCTTATGCCTCGCACGTCGAGGGTGCTCGTGTCGGGGCTCGGAGACGGAGCGGCAGGCATGGGACTCCTAGGGTCTCAGCGGTTGGCTAGTTTTTACCAACTTTACTTGGATAAACTCAACCGGACCCGTGGCTGCGGTTGCTCGCGTTGGAGGATGCGGCGGTCCTGCTCATGGTTGCGAAAGGACGCTTCTGATGGTTGCCACTTCTTTGCATACCATCCCGCCGAGCGACGACCCGACCGCTGCGTCCGTTGGGTGGCTCCCACGCTGGTGGATGACCCTTGGGGCGACATCTGTGGTTGCGGGAGGGCTGATGGCTGCGGTGACTGGCCCGCTAGCGTTGTCGAAGGGCAGTTGGCTGGCGGCCTATCTGGTGCTTGTGTGCGGAGTGCCGCAGTACTTGATGGGACGCGTCACTGCCCATCGGGGGGTAGTTCGCGCGGGCTGGCTCTTGCTTGTGTCCTGGAATGTCGGAAACGTTGCCGTCCTTGCGGGCACGCTGCTGGCGGTTCGGTGGCTGGTCGATGCCGGCGGAGTGTTCCTCCTTGCCCCACTGATTGTGGTGCTGCGCGCTCTGCTGCACCGTCAGCCGCCGGGCGATGTCGTAGGACTCAGTGGCCTGTGGCGGTGGCTGCTGATCGTGTTCTTGTTTGCCCTAGTCATCAGTGTCCCCATCGGACTCGTGCTGGGGCACGTGCGCGCAGGATGACGTTCGACATGCTCAACGGATCACCTGCCGGCCAGTCCAGCACTCGCGAGAAGGTACTACGTCTGCTGCAGCAAAGCGGAGCCGACCTGACCGTGTGGCAGATCGCGACAGGGCTGAAGGTCCACCCGAACACGGTCCGCTTCCACCTTGACACCCTGACTACCCGTGGACTCGTGCAACGCGTCCCCTCCAGCCCGGATGGCCCCGGACGCCCAGCGCTACGGGTGAGGGCCACCGCAGGCTTGGATCCGGACGGCACCCGACACTATCGGGCTCTCGCCGAAGTGCTTACCCTCGCTCTTTCGGATGTTCCCGATCGCGTGGAGCTGGCACAGCGAGGGGGCCGAGCGTGGGCGGATCGACTCCTCGCCGAGCAGCCGGCTTCGCATGCTGCCGCTCCAGAGTCGGTGCTGATGCAGGTGCTCGATGCGGCGAGTTTCGCGCCTGAGCAGACCGGTCCTGACGAGATCGGGCTGCGGAACTGCCCGTTTCTGGAGCTCGTCGGCTCAGCAGAGCAGATCGTCTGTTCCGTTCATCTGGGTCTGATGCGCGGCACACTCGATGCCCTAGGCGCAGATCGGACGGTGGTCCGGCTGGACCCGTTTGTGCAGCCGGGCCTTTGCGTGGCCCATCTGGCAGGAAGGAGCACGGCAGCATGAGCGGACCGGTCTTGGTAGCGATCGGGTTGATCTTCACCTGGATTGGTCTGGTAGTCGGGATTTCCTTCATCGAGGCCCCGATCAAGTTCCGCGCGCCTGGAGTGACCTTGCAGATCGGCTTGGGCATCGGTCGCCTCGTGTTCCGGGTGACGAACACGGTCGAGGGCCTACTCGCCGCCGGGTTGGCAGGAGCTGTGATCCTTGCGATGCCCGCGCCGGTCGTACTTGTCCCGTCCGCGGCAGCGGTCTTCGTACTGGCCGCGCAGCTGGTGTTCGTCCGGCCTCGGCTGACACGGCGATCCAACGCGGTCCTTGCCGGGGAGAGCGACGCGGTGCGCTCCCACGCCCACCACGCCTACGTCGCGCTGGAGGGCGCGAAACTGGTGGCGCTGTTGGTCGGCGGTATCGCGGCATTGACAACCACAACAGTCAGCTGACGCGATGCGTCCGGGCGTTCTGTGCGCCGGTCAGGATGTGGGTGTGATGATGGTTCGCCCGATGAGCTGGTTGGAACCGATGTAGGCGTAGGCGTTCTGGATCTGCTCGAGTGGGAAGGTTCTCGCCACTCGCGGCCGGAACCGTCCATCGGCTACGCGGGTCAGGATGTAGTCGCGTACGCTGACGAGGGTGTCGGGGTCGGTGACGATTTCGGACATGGTCCATCCGTCGATGCGGAGGTTCTTCCCGATCACGTACTCCTGGGGGTAGCGGCCGGGCTCGACTGCGAGGATGCCGTACTCCACGATCCGGCCCCGGCGGGCTGCAGCTTCGGCTGCTCGGGCGAGGAAGTTGCCGCCGATGGGGTCGAAGGTGAGCGTTGCGCCGGCGCCGTGGGTGATCTCGGTGACTCGGGTGACGAAGTCTTCGTCACCGTTGACAATGACGTGGTCGGCGCCGGCTTGCCGGACTGCATCGGCTTTGCCAGGTGTGCGAATGACACCGATCACGGTGGCGTCGGCGTCTTTGGCCATCTCGATGGCGGCCAGGGCGACTGCGGACGAAGCGGCTGACACTACGACGGTGTCGTTGTGGTTCACCTTTCCGCGCATGACGATGCCGTAGGCGGTGAGGTAGGGCATCCACAACCCCGCAGCCTGCTCGAATGTGATCGATTCGGGAAGCTCGGCGAGAAGGTCCACCGGGGCAAGGGCCTGCTCTGCGAGCATGCCGTACCGCTCCTCGTCGAAGGGGCACAACGGGGCGACTCTCTTGCCGAGCCAGGCCGGGTCGACGCCCTCACCCACGGCGTCGACCACACCGGCGCCCTCGCCGCCGAAGCGGGCGGGGAGGGTGGTTGCCGGCATGTCACTGCCTTCGAAGGCGTCGCCTGCCATGAAGACGAACTGGTCGCGGGCCAGGCCGGCTGCCTTGACCTGGAACCGGACCTCGCCGGGGGCGGGTTCCAAGTCGGGAAGGTTATCGATCTGGATGTGTTGTGGGCCGCCGAAGGCGTGGAGCCGGGCAGTGCGAGGCATGATGTGGTTCCTTTTCAACGAGTGGGGCTGTGAGGGCCGTAGCGAGCAGATGAAACCGCGGCCGGTTCAGGTGCCGGTTGGCTTGACGATGATGGACGCGATGGTCACGTTGTCGGGTTGGTCGATGGCGTACACGATGGGTCGTGCCATCGCGTCGGCGGTCAGCATGGCCTGGCCTGGCGCGTACGCCTGCATGACCATGGCGTTCATCTCGGGGTCAGTGACCGTGTGCTTGAGGTCGGTATCGATCATTCCGGGAGCCATCTCGGTGATCCTGATTCCGGACCCGACCAGGGCCTCTTCGGCGCGCAGTCCGTCGCTGATCTCTTTCACGGCGTGCTTGGTTGCGCTGTAGACCGGCGCCACCAGGCCGGTGGTGTGATGGGCTGCGGTCGAGGAGACGTTCACGATGTGGCCGGATTTGCGTTCGCGCATGTGGGGCAGCACGGCGCCGATGCCGTACAGGACGCCTTTGATGTTGATGTCGATGAGGCGGTCCCACTCGTCGGTGTCGTTCTTTGCGAACGATGAGGCGGGCATGATCCCGGCGTTGTTCACCAGCACGTCGACCTGCCCGAACGTGGTGAGTGCTTGCGCGATGAGCGCGGCGACTTGGGTCTTGTCGCTGACGTCGGTCTGCTGGCCGATCGCTTCGCCCCCTTGAGCAACGATCTCTTCGGTGAGCTGGGTCAGTCGATCGCCGCGCCGTGCGGCCAGCACGAGCCTGGCCCCACGCTCGGCCAGCTGGCGTGCGAGCGCCTCACCCAGACCGCTGGAGGCGCCGGTGATCACGACGACCTTCCCTCGAACATGGCTATCCATGGGTTCTTCCCTTCGTTGATGGTGGCCGGTGGTCAGCGCGTGACGCCGGTCACGAGAACGGTGCGGCCGAGGTCTGGACCAGCCTGGACGTAGGCGTAGGCGTCCTGAACCTCGTCGAGTGCGAAGGTCTGTGCCACCCGCGGGGTGAACCGGCCCTGTGTCACGCGCTCCAGCACGTACGCCGCTGCGGTCGCGCGGAGTTCCGGGTTCAGTGAGATCTCGCCAACCGAGTAGCCGCGGATGGTGAGGTCTTTGCCGAGCACGTACTCGACCGGGAACCGGCCATCGATGCCTCCGAGGATGCCGTACTCGATCACGATCCCACCGGGTGCCGCAGCTTGGCACAGCGTTGCCAGGAAGTCACCACCGATCGCATCGAAGGTGACTTGCGGGCCGAGTCCGCCGGTGATCTCCGTGATCCGGGCCGCGTAGTCCTCCTCACCGGTCACGATCACCTCGTGCGCGCCGAGCTCACGCAGGCGATCACGCTGCCTGCTGCTGCGCACCACAGCCACGGGAAGAGCACCCGCGTCACGCACGATCTGGATCGCTGCCACAGACACCGCGGAGTTCCCGGCCGTCAAGACGACGTGGTCGCCCGGCTGTACCTGCCCTTTGAGGATGACTCCGTACGCGGTCAGGTACGGAACCCACAAGGCAGCCGCCTGCGCAGCGGACAGCGAGTCGGGGATTTCGACCAGCAACTCGGCAGGCACGATGCCTTCCTCGCCGGCGCACCCATACCGGACCTGGTCGAACGGCCCCACTGGCGCGACGCGCTTGCCGACCCATCCGACATCCACGCCCTCGCCGACCGCATCGACTACCCCTGCCGCCTCGTACCCGAACCGGGTCGGCAACTCCGGGTTCGCGCCCCCGCCATAGTCCGCTCCTGCCAGGAACGGCAGCTGGTCCCGCGTCAGCCCCACGGCCTCGACGCGCAGCCGCGCCTCGCCAGGACCGGGCTCCGCGCTGGCCAGGTCATCGAGGCGCAGGTTCTCTGGGCCACCGAAGGCGTGCTGACGGATGATACGAGGCATGGCCACTCCCAAATAGGATCAAGTGTTCCGGTTCCAACAGCATACGGAACGACTGATCCAGTTACAACGGTCGCCGGCCTCCGCACCGCCGCGCCGGCGATGACCTACCGTTGGATTCGGAACCCGCGATCCGGATAGTGTGGGCTCCGCCGAACCGAAAGGTAGTGAGCATGCCGCAGCAACCCGCTGAGCAACGCCTCCTTCGGGCGGACGCGCGACGCAACCGCTCCAAGGTCGTCGCCGCCGCCGAGTCCGTCTTGGCACAGCAAGGCGCCGCTGCTTCAATGCGCGAGATCGCCCGGAAAGCAGGCGTGGGGCTAGGGACGATCTACCGCCAGTTCCCCACCAAGGAAGCACTCTTCGAGGCCATCGTCGTCGATCGCGTCACCCGCCTCCTGGACCACGCCAACTCCGCCGCCCTATCAACCGACCCCGGACCGGCGTTCTTCGAGTTCCTCGACTACGCC
>JAIUOR010000032.1 GCA_020161795.1 Actinomycetota bacterium
CGAGTTCCTCGACTACGCCGTCGCCACCTCAACCGGCGAGAAGGCCCTCGCCGACTCCCTAGCCGCGGCAGGCCTCGATCCCAAAGCAGGAGCCACACCCCTCTACCGCGAACTCGAGGCCACGACCGAACACCTCCTGCGACGCGCCCGAGAGGCGGGCGCCGTCCGTCCCCACGTCGCCTTGCCCGAAGTCCTCGCCCTCATCGTGTCCATGTGTGTCACCGCCGACCGACAAGCGTGGTCACCCGACCTGCGGGGACGCGTGCTCGCTGTCGTCTTCGACGGGCTTCGTGCGCCGGACGGAGCTTCAACGGCATCCCGGTCGATCGCCTGACACGCGGCCGACGCGTCGCGGAGTGCGCGGTTCTCGCCCGTGAGGCAGGTCAGGCCATCCCGCTGACGCGGCACCCGTCCAGCAGGAGCACGCTGAGCTGTTCACTGGCGGCTCCTGAGCGATCGGTGTGGGCCAGGACGCCGTCGTGTGCGCGCAAGAGCAGTTCGATGTCGCCGACCTGGAAGTCTGTGCGCAGCACGCCTGCCGCATGTGCGGCGTTGACGAGTGCAGTGAGCCCGGTCATCGCTCGCTGCCGTTCGTGTTCCATCCGACTACTACCGGGGAAGGATCCCAGCAGTACGGTGCTGAACGCGCGATCTTCGCGCTGCAATGCGAATAGGTCCCGAATGTAACCGGAGAACGCCCCCCAGGGGTCGACCTGCGCCTGGGCGAGGTAGGCGTCCACGGTCGCGGCGCAGTCCTGGATCCGATCCTCGAAGACGAACTCGAGCAGGTCCTCCCGGGTCGGGAACCGCCGATACAGGGTCGCCGTGCCCACTCCCGCCCGGCGGGCGATCTCCGCGAACGGGGCGTCTGCGCCCAGCTCAGCGAACGCGGTTCTGGCGGCAGACACAAGACGGGCCCGGTTCCGTGCGGCATCCGACCGCAGCCGCTCCTGCTCGCTCGCCGTCCCCGTCGCCATGTCCCCATCCTAACCGGATACCCCTACCCGTTTCTCTGATACAGTTGCAGTCGGAAGT
This sequence comes from Actinomycetota bacterium, assembly GCA_020161795.1. Classification (GTDB taxonomy): domain Bacteria; phylum Actinomycetota; class Actinomycetes; order Propionibacteriales; family Propionibacteriaceae; genus Propionicimonas. The sequence continues at coordinate 1,036 of JAIUOR010000032.1, forward strand.
GGGCAGCCCTGCCCACTTCTTGGGATGTCAGGGAGATCGTGGTGGAACTCGGTGTATTCAGCTTCGGTGACCGTGCGCGCGACCCGCACACCGGGAGTCCGGTCCCGGTCGGGGAACGGCTGCGGCAGGTGATCGAGCAGATCCGCTTCGCAGACGAGGTGGGGATCGACTTCTTCGGCCTGGGCGAGCGACACCGGCCCGAGTTCGCAATCTCCGCGCCGACGACAATGCTCGCCGCCGCCGCGTCGGTCACCTCCCGGATCAAGCTGACCAGCGCGGTGACGGTGCTGAGCGCGGAGGATCCGGTGCGCGTGTATCAGCAGTTCGCGACCATCGACCAGCTCAGCGGCGGGCGGGCAGAGATCATCGCCGGCCGCGGCTCGTTCGTCGAAGCGTTCGCCCTGTTCGGGGCGCCGCTGGGTGAGTACGACGCGTTGTTCGATGAGAAGCTCGCCATGCTACGCACCATCGACGCCGGCAACCCGGTCACCTGGTCGGGGCGCTTCCACACCCCGCTGGACAACGTTGACGTGCTGCCGCGTGCACACGGCACCCCGGAGGCGCCGGGCCGGCTGCCGATCTGGGTCGGTACCGGGGGCAACCCCCGCTCCGCCGCTGTGACCGGGGCGCTGGGCCTGCCGATCATCTACGGCATTATCGGCGGAGGCGTGGCCCGTTTCCTGCCCCTGGTGGACCTGTACCGGCAGTCGGGCGCGCAGGCCGGGCACGACCGGGCGGCGTTGAAGGTTGGGATCTCAGCGGCTGGGCTGATCCTGGACGACGGCGACACGGCACGTGAGGCGCTGTTCCCGCACTACATGGACGTCGTGTCCCAGGTGTCCCGCGAACGCGGCAGTGCAGCACCGGACCGGGCATTCTTCGACCAATCCGCCGCACCCGACGGGTCGCTGTTGGTCGGCTCCCCGGACGAGGTGGTCGCCAAGATCCGCGCCGTGCACGAGATCTTCGGCAACACCCGCATCGGCATGCAGCTCGACTTCGGCGGCATCGACCCCGCCCTCACGAAACGTTCGATCGAGCTGCTCGCGACCGAGGTTCTGCCCCGCGTCCGCGACCTCACCACCCCCACGACCACCCCAGAACCCACCACGATTGAAGGAGCACATCTATGAAGGCACTGACCCAGACCGCATTCGGCACCGACCCGGAGCCCACCGACCTTCCGCTGCCCGAGCCGGGCCCGGGCGAGGTGCGGGTGCGGGTGCAGGCCGCGTCCGTGAACGGTTTCGACCTGGCCGTAGCGGCCGGATATCTCGACGGTGTCCTGGAGCATCGGTTCCCGCTCGTTCTCGGCAAGGACTTCGCCGGGGCCGTCGATGCGGTCGGCCCGGACGTGACCGGCTACACGGTCGGCGATCCGGTGTTCGGGGTCGTGAACAAGGCACACCTGGGCGAGGGCAGCTTCGCCGAGTACGTCACCGTCCCGCTCAGCGGTCTCGCCCACATCCCCGACGGCCTGGACACTGCCACCGCGGGCGCCCTCGGCCTGGCCGGAACCGCCGCCCTCGACGCCCTCGACGCCGCCACCGTCCGCCCGGGCGAGACGGTGCTCGTCGCCGGCGCAACCGGCGGAGTCGGGTCCCTGGTCGTCCAGTACGCCGCAGCCGCCGGCGCGACGGTGATCGCGACCGCGCACACCGACGCGGAGCGCGCCTTGGTGACCGGACTCGGCGCGGCCGAGACCGTTGACTACACCCAAGACGTGGCGGCCGGTGTCCGCGCAGCCCGCCCGGACGGGGTCGATGTCGTCTTCCACCTCGCCGGCGACCCCGCCACCCTCGCACAGGCGGTCGCATCCACCGGACGGTTCCTGTCGACGCTGCTGCAGTCCCCGGACCAGGTCGACGCCGACGGCGCCACCGTCATTGCGGTCACCGCGAACCCGACCACCGCCACCCTTGAGCGCCTCGCCCAGGGCCAGCTGGACGGCACCGCCCGGGTCACCGTCGAGCACACGTACCCGCTGGAAGCCGGCGCCGAGGCGCTCGCGCACTTCCGTCGCGGAACGCTCGGCAAGATCGCCCTCACCACCACCGCCTGACCCGGCGTGGGGAGGGCCCGGGACCCGAACCCTGGCCATCCCCGCGGCGGCCTCACTGTGCCGCGCACGTCCACTTCCACGACAGGAGCACCACCTATGCCCACCATCGCGATCATCGGCGCCGGCCCCGGCCTCGGACTGTCCATCGCCCGCGTCTTCGGAAACCACGGCTTCGACGTCGCCCTCATCGCCCGCACCCAGACCACCCTCGACGCCCTCGCCGCCCAGCTCGGCCAGGACGGCATCACCGCCGAGGGCTTCGCCGCCGACATCCTCGACCGGGACGCACTCCGCCGAGCACTGCACGCGGCAACGGTGAGGTTCGGGCAGATCGACGTGCTCGAGTTCTCACCCGCCCCGCACGCCCCCGTCCCCGGCCTGGAGATGGCCAGCGCGACCGAAGTCACCGTCGAGAACATCCAACCGCAGCTGGAGTTCTACCTGCACGCCGCGATCACCGCAGTAGGTGAGGTCCTGCCCGCCATGACCGACCGCGGCGCCGGCACCCTGCTGTTCACCACCGGGGCCGGGTCGGTCACCCCGATCCCGCAGATGGGCAACGTCAACGCCGCCGCAGCCGCGCTGCGGAACTGGGCCATCAACCTGCACACCACCCTCCAGCCCGTAGGCATCTACGCAGCCCACGTCGCGATCGGCGTCTACATCAACTCCGGCCCCGAAGAGACCTCCGCCGACCGCATCGCCCAGCTCTACTGGGACGCCTACACCACCCGCGACGGCGCCGAGCACATCTACGCCCCCAAGGTCACCACGCCCTGAGCCGGACGCCATGTCGCGCTTGCCAGCACCACCACTTCGAGCGGCTCACCTGTGAAAGACTCGTGGTCGCCACCTGAGGGCCACTGCGGATGCTGGGCTTGGGCCCATCACGGCCCGACGGCCTCGGCGAACGCCGAGCGTGGTCGCCGTGTTCTCGCGCTCGGCGCCGGGCGCAGGATGCGTGACTCTCAGGCGGCAAGACGACCTGTTGCCGGGGTGTGGGTGCCCAGGATCAAGTCGGCGCCATCCAGGTTTGGCAGCGCCTCAGCCGGAATGGCCACCTCGTCCGACAAACAGTTCGCGATGATCAGCAGGCGCTCGTTGCCAAGGGTGCGTGTGAACGTCCAGATCTGTTCATGATCGCGGAGCAGCAGCTCGAACCGACCCTCGCGGACCACCTCACCGTCGTGCCGCAGCCGGATGAGCTTCTGGAAGTGCGCGAACACCGAGTCGGGGTCCCTGAGTGCTGCGTCCGCGTTGATGGTCACATGGTTGGTACTCACCGGGAACCACAGAGTTCCTGTGGTAAAGCTGGCGGGGGGACACTGTGGCCAGGTGTCCGCTAAGCCACAACAAGGCGCCCCTGTCCGTCCGAGCGGACTCACTTCGTTGTGCTCTCGTCCAGGTGGGGCACCAATGGCTCAGCGCGACCAGCTTCCCCCGGATGGCTAGACTCTCCAGCAACCCATAGGAGCATGCATGAGATCGCCGCATCAACGCAGCGCCACAGGCGCCGCTGTGTTGATGTTGATCGGCGCCAGCCATCTCGCAGCGGGCCGCGGGTACCTCGGTATCGGGGACGCTGCCTGTATGCCCCAACTGCCCCTGATCGCCCCGCTGGGCATCCACCTCGACCTGTTGGCGGAATCTGAGCTGTGCCCGGAGCACAGCTACCTGCCAGGGGTGAACTTCGGCCGAGTGACACAGTCCTTCATGGTGCTCTCGACAACCGCGTTCCTGGCCGGTCTGGTCAGTCTGCTGCTCGCCCTGGGTGCGGGCTACTACATCAGACACCTCGTGAGATCGGCTCGCGACTGGCTGCGGACGCGCATCGGCATCGCCGTTCCAGGCACTGCGCTGCCCCATCTTCCGCAGATCGTCGCTACTGGCGTTCTGGTGTCCGACTCCGGACGTCGCCCCTATCAGCCGCAGCAGCGGCGCGGCCCCCCGGCGCTGTTCAGCTGATCAAGCCCAATCACGCCACTCGCAGCTGCGGACACCCTTTCCGGTGAGCCCAGCGGTCTGCGCCCTGTGGCGTATCCGACCGACAAGCCGGGAGCGAACACTCCATCATGACTGCGCCAGGCGATCTTCTCGACCGCATTTATCGTTTCAGGCAGACCGACACGTGGATCTTCTCGACCATGCTGTTTTCGGCCTGCCTCAGTCTGTATGCCTCCTTCGTGCTCGCCACTGACGCCATTCGGCTCGCGGCCGATCCGAAGGTCGGGCTTCCGTGCAACCTCAACGAGGTCATCAACTGCAGCGCAGTCGCCAGATCCTGGCAGGCTGGACTGTTCGGCTTTCCAAATGCGTTCCTCGGCCTCATGGCTGAGCCGGTGGTCATCACGATCGCGGTTGCCAGCCTTGCTGGCGTCAGATTTCCGCGTGGGTTCATGTTCGCCTCACAGCTCGTCTATGGACTGGGGTTCGTCTTCGCCTATTGGCTGTTCTTCGAGTCGACGTTCGTCATCGGCGCGTTGTGTCCTTGGTGTCTGTTGGTCACCGTATCCACGACCTTGGTGTTCGCGTCTCTCACCCACGTCAACCTGCGCGACAACAACGTCTTCCTCCCGCGCCGAGCACACGCAGTCCTGACCACCGGATTGCGCCTGGGAGTCGACAGCCTCCTCGTTGTGCTCTGGCTCGGAGCAATCACGACCCTGGTGCTCGCCAAGTACGGCGCAGCCCTCGTTCAGTAACTATCAAGCCCACCGGCCATGCCGCATCCTGACGGGAACCTCATGCAAAACAACCGTTCGTCCAGCAAACCAGACACCAACGAGCAGTCTTCCGCTGCAGAGCGCCGAGGCAGACTGATCATCATCGCCGTATGCGCCCTATTGGTGGCAGGGGTAGGAGTCTTCGCATTCCTCCAGCTCACTCGCCCGCCAGCCGTTACCGCCGAACGTCCGCCCTCAAACGGCGCCCAGGCTCAGGGAGACCTGACCGTGCGCGAGGACTCCCGCCGCCTCAACGACGTGCCCGACGCCGCTGTCACCTTTGTGGAGTTCCTGGACTTCGAGTGCGAGGCCTGCGCCGCCGTTTTCCCGGCCATCGAGCAACTCCGGGAAACCTACGGCGACCGCGTGTCTTTCGTCATCCGCTACTTCCCACTCCCAAGCCACTTCAACAGCGAACGCGCCGCCCGCGCGGTGGAGGCTGCCGCTCAGCAAGGAGAACTCGAAGCGATGTACCGGAAGATGTACGAGACCCAGACGGAGTGGGGCGAGCAGCAGCTCCCCAAGGATGATCTGTTCCGCCAGTACGCCGAAGAACTCGGCCTCGACATGGCGAAATGGGACGCTGCTTACAACTCGGAGGACACGCTGCAGTTCATCCGCGACGACTTCAACGACGGCGTAGCGCTCGGGGTCAGCGGCACGCCGACCTTCTTCCTCAACGGCCAGCTCATCCAGCCAGAAACCCTGGATGACCTCACCACGATGATCGACGAGGCACTCGCGAGGTAGGCGCCAGTCGTCCGTTGGGTATCGCATGGCTACCCTCGCCGACTGCTCAGAAAGGAGAAAGATGTGCGACTATCGTCAACCTCATGCCTGTCGGGCACAGTGAAGCGGCTCTGGACCGCGACGCTGGCCTTGGCGTCGATCGCACTCGTTGCTGGCTGCTCGTCGACGCAGACGAACACGGAAGGGTTCGTGTCAGGAGATGGCAGCCTCACGGTCCTCTCGGTGGAGGAGCGCCCGGACGCTCCCGTCATCGATGGGGTGACCCTTGACGACGAGACATGGACGAGCGCGGACGTCACCAACAAGGTGATCGTCTACAACGTGTGGGGGTCGTGGTGCGCGCCGTGCCGGTCCGAAGCGCCGGCCCTGGCGGAGGCCAGCCGCACACTCGCTGATCAGGCGGTGTTCGTCGGGTTGAACACCCGTGACTACGAGAAGGCCGCGCCACGCGCGTTCGTGCGTACATTCGAGGTGCCGTATGTGAACCTCTACGACCCCGACGGCGCACTGCTCCTGCGCTTCTCCGGCCAGCTGCCACCCAACGCCATTCCGAGCACGATCGTGGTCGATCTGGAGGGTCGTGTGGCCGCACGGATCATCGGCGAGACCACCGAGGCGACCCTGGTGGGTGTGGTCCAGGACGTGGCGGCCGGCAGGTGACTCCGCTGGAGCTGGGCGACTGGATTCGCCAGGCCGTGGGAGGCTCGGTGACACTGGGCCTGCCGATCGCGCTGCTTGCCGGTCTGGTGTCGTTCTTCTCACCCTGCGTGCTGCCGCTGCTTCCTGGCTACTTGTCCTACGCCACCGGAATGGGGGCTACCGGGATCGCGCCCGGGCAGGTACCCAAAGCGGCCGCTGGGCGCGGTCGCGTGCTTGTCGGGACGCTGGGGTTCGTGGCCGGGTTCGCCGCGGTCTTCGTCGCCACGGGAGCGCTGATGGGCTCGGTGGGTGCTGCGCTGTTCGCCTGGCAGCGGCCCTTGATGGTGGCCGCCGGCGTGTTGAGCATCGTGTTGGGGTTGATGTTCACCGATTGGCTCCCATGGGGTCGCCGGACATGGCGGCTCCGGCTACTGCCCCGGGCCGGCCTGGCAGCGTCCCCGCTTCTGGGGGTCGTCTTCGGGCTTGGTTGGACACCATGCATTGGCCCGGCGCTGTCTGTGGTCCTTTCCCTTGCACTCAACGAAGGCACTGCGCTGCGCGGCGGTGTGCTCGCCCTTGCCTACGCGCTCGGGCTCGGGTTGCCGTTCGTGGTGGCTGGATTGGCATTCGACCGGCTGAGCGGGACACTGGGCTGGGTGCGCCGTCACCATCGCGCTGTCCAGGTAGTTGGCGGGGTGACGATGATGATCGTCGGGCTGTTGCTGGTCACCGGCTGGTGGGACCTCGTGATGGCCGGTGTCCGGCAGTGGGTTAGCACCTTTACGGTGCTGATTTAGCGCGGAGTTCTTCTCGTGGTGATGACTGTTCCGATGGCTGGCCAGCGTTCAGGAGCCGCACCTCAGTCGGCGCGCCAGGCGCTGCCTCTGGGATGGGCGATCGTGACGTCGGCGCTGGCCGGTGTGGCGCTTGACACCGCGTTTCCGGCGATCGGCTGGTGGCCGATGGCGTTCGCCAGCGTCACTGTTGCGTTGATCGTACTTCCGGGTCGCCGGACTGGCGGCGCCTTTCTCGTCGGGCTCGCGTACGGCGGCGCGTTCTATGTGATGCACCTGGTATGGGCGGGCCGGTTCTTGGGGACCCTACCGTGGCTTGCGCTGGCCGGTCTGCAGGCGTTGTTGTTCGCAGCCGGAACGATCCCCATCGCGCTGGCGTACCGGTGGTCGGAGCGGGTACTGCGCAACCGATCGGGTCAGCTGGTGGTGGTCCCGCTACTGGTAGCAGGGTTGTGGACGCTCCGAGAGATCGTCATCGGGACCTGGCCCTACGGCGGCTTTCCCTGGGCTCGGCTAGGGATGAGCCAGGCTGCCAGCCCGTTCGCCGAAGCCGCGTCCTGGGTAGGCATCACCGGCTTGTCCTTCCTGATCGCGGCCATCTGCGCGGCGCTCGCGCAGTGGCTGCGGATCGATCGCGCACAGCGTTGGCATGGCGCGGCCATCCCGGTCGTACTGACCGGCCTCCTGCTGACGGTTCCGCAGTTCCCGACCAACCCGGCCGGCGAGTTGACCGTCGGGTGGGTGCAGGGAAATGGGCCCGCGGGCTACTTCGAGGCCGCCGCTCCGGGAGCGATGCTCACCGCACAGACCACCGCGACGGCACCCCTGGTCGGGCAACCGATGGACGTACTGGTCTGGCCAGAGGGAGGGATCGGCAACGATCCGCTCAACGACGCAGCGACCGGCCGCGCCCTCGATGAGCTGTCACGACAGGTCTCCGCGCCGCTGCTGGTGAACGCTGCCACCCAGCGCGAGGGAAGAACCTACAACACCTCCCTGCTCTGGCCACCCGTGGACGACACCATTCAGCTGTACGACAAGGCCAACCCGGTGCCCTTTGGTGAATACGTGCCCGATCGGTGGTTCTACGAGCAGATCGCTCCCGATCTGATCGGCCTGATCGGGCGCGAGTACACCCCCGGCACCAACTCCCCGTATGTCAACCTGAACGGCGTCGGCGTGGGTTTGGCCATCTGCTTTGACGTCATCTTCGATGACGTCATCTGGGACGGCGCCCGGGAAGGGGCTCAGCTCTACTTGCTGCAGTCCAACAACGGTGACTTCCGTGGCACCGACGAGAACCTGCAACAGGCTGCCTTCGCCCGGATGCGTGCGATCGAGACAGGTCGCAGCGTGCTCAACGTCTCAACCACAGGCACCAGTCAGGCCTTCGCGCCCGATGGAACACTCCTGGACGAACTTGCTGCCGACATCTCGGGCGCACGCATCACTACAATCCCGCGACGCACCGGACTGACCCCGGCGGTCGCTCTCGGCCCGTGGGTCACCAGCCTCCTTGCCGTGGCCAGCCTCCTCGCACTCCTGCTGCTCCGGCTCGCCGCCACTCGCCGTACCTGTTTCGTCGCCACCAACGCATCAGCCAACAGAACCACCACCGACCAGCTCACCGACAGCCATTCGGCAACCAGGAGACCGCTATGACCAAGGGCCAGCGCCCTGCTCGATCCGTGATCGCGCGAAGAGTCAGGTGGATCGTGCTCGTCATCATCGGAATCGTCTTCCTCGCCGCATGGGCCTATACCGGATACCAACTCACCCGACCGCAGCCAACCCACAACTCCTCCCCCAGATCCACCTCGGCTCACCTCACCGTGCCGGAGACCGCCCGCCCCCTCAACGAGACTCGGAAAACGAGGGCACCCATCGTCGAACTCCAGAAGCGTGAGGGCCAAGGCCGCAACCTCCCGATCGAGCGCATCATCTAGACGGACTCCACCAGTGACAGGCACTGTCAGATGATCCCGACGGACATGGTCGACTTCGTACGGGCGGCGGCCAGTGCCTTCGACCACGGAGTGGGATCTCACGCCGCCGTCGACGAGCTAGCTCTGCGGAATCGGCCACGACGTCCAGCCGGACCAGATCGCGCGCAGCTCTACGTCTGCGGCCGAGTAGTGGTCAAGCTCCAGCCCGCCGGAACAGATCCCGTTCTTCTGCACCGCCGGCTGCAGAGCATCACGCAGCCCGCGGCTAGCCGCTTCTGGGTCCAGCCGCTACTCAACCTGCCGAGACGCACGCCCGACGGACGGCTCGCCACGATCTGGCCGCGCGTAGAGGTGCTTGCCCCCACCGACCAGCCGCCATGGACACAACTGGGAACACTGCTCGCTGGGCTACACCAGTCCCTGCCCACCCGGCCGTCTGCCCCACAGTCCAGTGCTCTAGACCGACTCAAGCGAGCCGTCGACTACCTCCAGTTGCGCCGAGACAACGACCTGAGATGGCTGGCAGCACTCGGAGAGGACCTGACCGACCGGCTACGTCGGCCACAACGCACCGCACTCATCCACGGCGACTTCCACCTCGGCCAACTTGGCCGGCCATCTGCCGATGGCATCTGGTCCCTACTCGACCCCGACGATGTGGGCATCGGAGACCCGGCCTGGGACCTGGCACGCCCAGCCGGGCTCTGGGCTGCGGGACTGCTGCACGACGCTGCCTGGATGACACTACTCGCGGCATACCGCCACGCTGGAGGTCCCGCCGTGCCACCAACGGGGAACCCCTGGCCGGACCTCGACCTCACGGCCCGCGGCGCAACCTTGATTGCCGCAGTCCAGTCGCTCCGCTCAGCTCAACACCCAGCCACGACCCGGGCACTACTGGAGGCTTGCCGGCGGATGCAGAACGCCTGAACACGCCAACAGGCCCCCGCGAGCCACAGGTACCGCCAACCTCCCGGGCTAGCTGGAGAAGAACAGCCCTGCCAGACCACCTTTGCGATACCGGCGATCACCATGCACGCCCCAAGCAGGGCCGTAGCCAGCCGCGGGCGGTGGCTGACTGACGAACCTGCCCTCCAACTGAGTGAGATGCTCCAGTTCACCGAAGTCGAGGAACAGCCCTCGACAGCTTCCACACTGCTCCAGCTGAATGCCGTTGCGCTCGTAGGTTCGCATGGCACCATGACACTTCGGGCATACGATCGCCGCCCGCGGAGGTTGCTCCCCCGGATACGGCTCGTAAGGACGGGGGCTTTCCGAGTAGCTCATGCATCAATCATGACGACCGCGCACAAGTCATCGAGGAGCGGCATAAGGCAGGACAGAAGCGAGCCAAGAGGGTTCAGGCATGGACTCCGTTGAGCTGGCATGAGCTGGCTGGCCCAGGGGGTTGTGACTGTCAGCACGGTCGTGCGTGCTCGTTGGCCACGAGCCGTCTCACCATCCGGACATTTGGCGCACCAACTCGGCTTATCGCGCACCACGGCCAGGGCGCCAGGCACAGCACAGTCCGCCATGGCGCCTCTAGCAAGCCGAGTTATAAGCCGAGTGCAAATCGAGCGGGCCTCGCGTTCGATTAGCTGACACCCCGTTCTTCGTAGTCAGCGCCCACATCTCTGATGGAGCGGATGACGGGAATCGAACCCGCATGACCAGCTTGGAAGGCTGGGGCTCTACCATTGAGCTACATCCGCGCGCAGCCCACCATAGCGGACCGACGGGCCCGCTCCCCACTCGACGAGTCCCGCTGCGCCGAGCGCTCACAGCAGCATCACCAGGGTGCCGACCACGATCAGCCCCAGCCCCAATCCCTCCCGGCGGGCAAGCCGTTCGTGGTAGACCAACACCGCGAAGCCGACCGTCACCAGGATGCTCAGCCGGTCGATCGGGGCCACCACGCTGGCGGGCCCATCCTGCATGGCTCGCCAGTAGCACAACCACGAAGCACCGGTGGCCATGCCGGAGAGGACGATGAACCACAGGTCGCGTCCGGGGATCCCACGCAAGGCGCGCTGCTCCCCTGTCACGAAGACCACCACCCAGGCCAGCACCAGCACGACGGTCGTCCGGATCGCGGTGCCGAGATTCGACTCCACCCCCACGATTCCCACCTTGCCCAGGATCGCGGTCAGAGCGGCGAAGACCGCCGATCCGACGGCGTAGAGCAACCAGCGACGCCCCGGTGCGTCCGAGCCCGTCCAGGCCCGCCGGTCGACCATGAAGTAGGTGCCGACGGTGATCAGCGCCACGCCCGCCAACCGGGCCGCGAGGCTCTCGGTCTCGCCGAGCAGCACGATCGCGAACAGGACGGTCAGCACGACACTCGACTTGTCGACCGCGGCAACCCGGCTCACCGGCCCCAGCTGCAGCGCCCGGAAGTAACACAGCCAGGACGCCCCGGTGGACAGCCCGGAGAGGACGAGGAAGCCCAGCGCCGTCGGGCTCACCTCACCGATCGTGGACTGGGAGCCGACCACGAACACCATGACGATCGCGCTGACCAGCACGATGACCGTGCGCAGCGCGGTGGCCAGATTGGACGGGGTGCGCGCCACTCCCGCCTTCGCCAGAATCGCGGTCAATCCGGCGAACACCGCCGAGGCCGCCGCGAAGGCGACCCACATCACAGTCCGACCGTCCCGGGCACGCCTTGAGACTAACGGCGTTCCGGTCAGCCGTGAATCGGGTTCCGCTGAGCCGGATCCGAGTTTGGCCGATCGGCGGGGCGGGTACGACAGCAGCGGTCGGCAGAGCCGTCGTTCCGCGCCCAGTCGTCCGCTGCCATCCAGACCAAGTTGGATGAGCTGATCCGCGCGATCGAGGGCGCCCACAACGCGCTGCTGGACATCGAGGAACTCGACGAGGGCGACATCGCCAGGATCCGGGAGCCCTATGAAGAGCTGGTCCGCCAGGCCAGGCAGCAATCCGGGCTCGGACGGTCCTGAGCCAGCCGGGCCGGCTCAGGACCACCCCGCCATCACCGGAAGTGCTTGGGCGTGCGTTCCGTCCCCAGCCAGGAGAGCACGTCCGCCGGCAGGGAGCCGACGAGCCGTCGTTCGGTGTAGACGCAGGTGTAGCTCGGCACACCGTCCACGATGTCCACCTCGGCGAGCAACTGAGCATCGGAGGGATCCAGGAAGACGGACTGCACGACTCCAGGACGATTCTTCTCATCGACGAAGCGGACCTCCGTGGCTGGGCGGCCCTGCGGATCAGTCACGTTCTCGGCCACCGTCACCCCCGGAACTCCGGCGAGCATCCGCAGCGCCGCGGCCCGGGTGGCAGCTGGCGTCGCATCGAATCTGAGGGTGTCCTGCGCGGCTACGAACAGCGCCTCATCGACGGAGTTCGAACCCATCACCCGGGCCCGCAGATAGGCCTCCATGACGATCGGATCAGCCGGGACGAGGTTGAGGTCGTAGTTCCTCGGGATCGGCGAGAAGAGGTGGTAGGCGGCATCGCTGCCGGTCTGCCTGACCCAGGCCCAGCCGTCGGAGGCCAGCCAGGTGCTGCGCTCGTTGCGATAGCTGACCAGGCCGTTCTCGCTCTCCGCCTGGCCCGCCTCCTGGTACACGGTGAGTTCGTAGGTTCCGTCCGGGATGGGTGTCTTCGCCGGCACCACGCTCGCCAGCCGGTCCAGCGCCGCGGCCGCCTGCGGACTGCCCGGCGCGCCCAACGGCAGCAGTACCTGGATGAACAGCCCGGCGGCTGCGACGAGCGCGATGGCCGCGGCAACCAGTCCCCAACGGGGCCGACGCGGACGAAGCGGGGTCGCCGCCCTGGCGGAACCAGGGGAGGTCATCACCTGCCGCAGCACCTGCTCGCGGCGCCCGATGTACCAGGACTGGTCGATCGCGTCGGTATCGGGACGGGCAGCGATCAGCGCGTCCATCGCCTGATCGGGAGAAATCTTGGTGGTCATGTCAGTTCGCTTCCGCTATAAGGTGAAATCGGGGATCGGGGGCCTCGGAGGTATCGCTGAGGCCATCGGCGAGGCGGCGTCGCGCCCGGCTGAGCCGAGCGCGGGCAGCCACTACCGAGCAGCCCAGGACGGTGGCTATTCCGGAGGAGTCCAGTCCGTCCCAGCCGGCCAGCAGCAGCACCTCCTGGTCGTCGGCTCGCAGGGCCGCGATGGCGCGGAGCAGGTCGGCCCGCTCCACGGCCTGACCGGCGCAGTCGGGAGCAGCGACGCTGTCGAGGCCGGTTAGCGCGGCAACCAGCCGCCGGCGACGCTCGCGGGCTCGCCACGAGTTGGCCAGCACATTGCGGGCGGTGCCGATCAGCCAGGGAACGGCCTCGGCCGGCAGTTCGTCGAACCGGGTCCACGCGGCCAGGTACACCTCGGCGATCACGTCGTCGCAGTCGTCCTCGGAGCAGTAGCGGCGCACGTAGGCGTAGACCCGCGGGCTGGTCCGCTGGTACCAGGCCCGGAACTCCGCCTCGCCGTTCGTGTCGATGTCCATGCCTTAGTAGTGTTCGCTGGGCTCCCAACGTGACACATCGTCCTGGGAGTTCCCGACAACTTCCACGAAGACCGCCAATCGGTCAAGCAAAGCCCGCTAGCGTGCTGCCACGGCGATTCGAGGAGCGGCATGGGTTGGGAGACGATCCTTGATTCCGACGAGGCAGACGGCCGATGAGGGTCACGCGAGGGCGACGCATGGCTGTCATCGCGATCGCCTGGACGATCGGGCTCACCGGTTGCACCGGCTCCGCACCCTGGCAGCGCCCCACTGCCAACGGTCAGACGACAGCACCGGCGGCCGAGTCGACCACGGCGGCCAGTGAATCGGCCGGCTTCGCGTCGGTGATCGACGGCGACACCATCGAAACCAGCGCGGGCACGATTCGCATCATTGGGATCGACACCCCCGAGCGAGGCGAGTGCGGCCACGACGAGGCATCAGCGGCCATCGAGCGGCTACTGGCACCAGGGGATCCGGTCACGTTGGAACTTCCACCGGGGCAGAACGACCACGACCGCCACGGACGACTCCTCCGTTACGTGATCACCGAGTCCGGCGTCGACCTCGGGCTGATGCAGTTGGAGGCAGGCAACGCGATCGCCCGGTACGACGCCACCGACGGCTATCCCGCGCACCCGAACCAGGACATCTACCACGAAGCCCAGCGCGCCAGCTCCGGCCCCGCCGGCAACGTGATCACGACCGCCTGCCAGAACCAGGCACCCCCGCCGAGCCCGCCGGACGGCCGCTGGTGGGAGCGGTACTCGTCCTGCGCCAAGCTGAAGCGGAACACCGCCGGCCACCCGACCGGACCCTTCGACCGAGACGATCCCGCCCAGGCCGAGGTCTACGACTGGTTCGCCAACCGCACCGGCAACAACGGCGACGGCGACCAGGACGGACTCGCCTGCGAGGGATGACGCGGACGATCTGCTGACACGCGCTCTGAACCGACCGACAATTGCGGTGTCACCTCGATCGCGGCGCCATTTCTCGTGTCCGAGCCCTCAGGTGGGAGCCACAGGCATCCCGAATCCGACGAGGTTTAGAAAGTACCCCGGAGGGGTATATGGTAGGTCACGTCGATACCCGCCGGGGGTATCAAGAGGAAGAGGATTCTGGATGAGCCGGAAGGACGATCGTCCCGACCATGCGGGCCACGGCCACAGCCACGCTCACGCTGGCTCCGAGCCGCATCCCTCCCCATCCGACCCGCATGGAGACCACCCGGGACGGCTCGCGCACGACGACCACTCCCTGCACGGTGGCCACGACGCGCATCACGGCCATGGCCAGCACTCCGATCGCGGCAGCTCAGAAGGCCATGGCACCGACCCTCATGGCGGCCATGGCGCCGGAGGACACAGCGGCCACGGCGATCACGTGGAGCAGTTCCGGAGGCTGTTCTGGATCAACCTCGCCCTCGCGCTCCCTGTTGTCGCCTTCTCGCCGATGTTCACCATGCTGCTGGGCTACTCCGTGCCCGGCTGGTCGAGCTGGATCCCGCCCCTGCTCGGCACCGTCATGTACGGCTGGGGAGGGTGGCCATTCCTCTCCGGTGCGCTGAGTGAACTGAGGAGTCGCAAGCCGGGGATGATGCTGCTGATCGCGCTCGCGATCACGGTTGCGTTCTTCGCATCCTGGGCCGCGACGCTCGGGTTCGCGCACCATGAACTGGAGTTTTGGTGGGAACTCGCGCTGCTGATCGTGATCATGCTGCTCGGGCACTGGATCGAGATGCGCTCCCTCGCCCAGACCACCTCGGCCCTCGACTCCCTCGCCGCGCTGCTGCCGGACGAGGCGGAGCGCATCGAAGGCGACGACGTCGTCAAGGTCTCCCCCACCGACCTGCGCGTCGGTGACGTCGTGATCGTGCGTCCCGGTGGAAGCGTTCCGGCGGACGGCACCATCGTCGATGGTCGCGCCGACCTGGACGAGTCGATGATCACCGGCGAATCGCGCCCTGTGGCCCGAGGCGAGGGCGACGTCGTCATCGCCGGCAGCGTGGCCACCGATTCCGGTCTACGAGTGACGATCACCGCCATCGGCGACGACACCACCCTGGCCGGCATCAACCGGCTGGTCGCCGAGGCGCAGAACTCCACCTCGCGTGCCCAGCGCATCGCCGACCGCGCGGCAGCGCTGCTGTTCTGGTTCGCGCTGGTCGCAGCGCTCATCACCGCGCTGGTCTGGACGCTCGTCGGCAACCCGGACGCGGCGGTGGTCCGGGCCATCACCGTGCTCGTGATCGCCTGCCCTCACGCGCTGGGTCTGGCGATCCCGCTCGTGGTCTCCATCGCCACCGAACGCGCTGCCCGCGGCGGCGTGCTGGTCAAGGACCGGCTGGCGCTGGAGTCCATGCGTCAGGTCGACGCGGTGCTGTTCGACAAGACCGGCACCCTCACCAAGGGCGAACCCACCATCGTGGCTGTCGAACCCGTCGGCGATCTGGATGCCGGCACGCTGCTCGCGTTGGCCGCCGCCGCCGAGGCGGACAGCGAGCATCCGCTCGCCCGGGCCATCGTCCGGGCCGCCAAGGAGCGTGACCTCCGACCCGAACCAGCCAGCGGGTTCACCTCCTCCCCCGCCGTGGGTGTGACCGCGACAATCGCCGGTCAGGAGATCCGGGTCGGCGGACCGCGACTGCTGGAGGAGACCGGGCAGCCAGAGATCGGCGTTGCGGACAGGTGGCGGGACGAGGGTGCGATCATCCTCCACGTTCTTCGCAATGGCACCATGATCGGCGGTCTGAAGCTCGCCGACGAGATCCGCCCCGAATCCCGTGACGCGGTCGACGCACTCCACCAGCTCGGGGTCGAGGTCGTCATGATCACCGGCGACGCCGAGGCGGTCGCAAGGCAGGTCGGCGGCGAACTCGGCATCGATCGGGTCTTCGCCGACGTACGTCCCGAGGACAAGGCCGCGAAGGTCGCCGGGTTGCAGCAGGAGGGCAAGAGGGTCGCGATGGTCGGCGACGGCGTCAACGACGCCCCCGCCCTGGCCCAGGCCGACGTCGGCATCGCGATCGGTGCCGGAACCGACGTCGCGATCGCGTCGGCCGGCGTCATCCTCGCGAGTTCCGATCCGCGCTCGGTGCTGTCGGTGATCGAGCTCTCCCGGGCTGCCTACCGGAAGATGAAGCAGAACCTGTGGTGGGCGGCCGGGTACAACCTCATCTCCGTCCCGCTGGCGGCCGGCATCCTCGCGCCGGTGGGGTTCGTGCTCCCGATGTCGATCGGCGCGATCCTGATGTCGTTGTCGACCGTGGTGGTCGCGCTCAACGCCCAGTTGCTCCGGAAGATCGACCTCACCCCGCGGGGCTTGCCGGGGGACGCGGACGGCAGGAAGGCGCCCGCCCGCTTGGGAAATGAGACCATGTAGACATGGGCGCAGGACACAGTCACGGCCACGCTGCCGATGAGACCGGGCAGCCCGGCGACTACCGCAGGAAGCTCTGGATCGCATTCTCGATCGCCGCGACGATCGTGGTCGCACAGGCGGTCGGTTCCATCATCACCGGCAGCCTCGCCCTGCTGACCGACACCGCTCATGCCATCGCCGATGCCTCCGGGCTGCTCGTCGCGCTGATCGCCGCCACGCTCATGCTCAAGCCGGCGAACTCCAGGAGAACCTGGGGGTTTCGCCGCATCGAGGTCATCGCCGCGCTCGGCCAGGCGACCCTCCTGCTCGCCGTCGGCCTCTACGCGGCGATCGAGGGCGTTCGGCGCCTCTTCGAGCCGCCGGAGGTGCCCGCCACCGAACTGCTGATCTTCGGCATCGTCGGCCTCATCGCCAACATCGTCGCGATCGCCATCCTCTCCTCGAGCCGCAGCGCGAACTTCAACATGCGCGCGGCCTTCCTCGAGGTGCTGAACGATGCCCTCGGATCCCTCGGCGTGATCGTCGCCGCGATCGTCATCGCCACCACCGGGTTCCAGCAGGCCGACGCCATCGCCGGCCTGTTCATCGCGGCCTTGATCGTCCCGCGGGCCTTCACGCTGATGCGTGAGACCACGGGCGTGCTCATGGAGTTCACGCCGCGCGGCCTCGATCTGGACGAGGTGCGTCGTCATATCCTCGCTCTCGACCACGTCAAGGACGTCCACGACCTCCACGCCTCCACGGTGGCGACCGGGCTCCCGACCCTCACCGCGCATGTCGTCGTCGCCGACGAGTGCTTCACCGACGGTCACGCCGCAGAGATGCTGCGCGACGTGAGGGAATGTGTCGCCGAGCACTTCGAGGTGTCCATCCACCACTCGACCTTCCAGATCGAGACCGAACACGTCGCCGATCACGAGCCGGACGCCACCAGGCACAGCTGACCGCCTCCAGGACGGATCCACGCGCCTGCGCACCGCGATGTTTGTAGGCCCCGAACCCGGGTACTGATCTCTCAACCCGAGTGAGAGGAAGACCATGGGCCTGGGTATCGGAATCCTCCTGCTGGCCGTGGGCGCCATCCTGAGTTTCGCGGTGCGCGACTCGATCTCCGGCGTCGACCTCTCGATGGTGGGCTACATCTGCATGGGCGCCGGAGCACTGGCGATCGTCCTGGGTCTGATCTTCAACGCCCAGGCAACCCGCACCAAGCACACCAGCGTCGTCGAGCACCACGAGGAGTGAACGACGGCCGCCCAAGGGGGTAGGCCACCGACGAGCCGGTGGTTCAGGAGCGTCGTTCGATCTGCCACACCGGCAAATCCCGGTCGAGTTCGGGAGCCCGCACCATGCCGACCCGCTCCATCACCCGGATCGACGCCGTGTTCGAGGGATCGGCCTCAGCCACTATTCGATCGACACCGAGCCTTCCGAAGCCGTGGTCGAACAGGGCGAGCGACAGCTCCGACGCCAGACCCCGACCCCAACTGTCCTTACGGAGGATCCACCCGACTTCCCAGGTGCTCACGCCGTGCCAGGGATGGAAGATCACATGCCCCACCAACTGGCCGGAGCCTAGGGACTCGACGGCATACATCAAGGGCGGATCAGGCAATCCGGCGTCTACGATGAATCGCTCCGTACGATCCCGATCGAATGGTGCCTCAACGAACTCCATCACATCCGGATCTCCGAGATATGCGTGGGCCGGATCGACATCGTCGGCACGGAACCTGCGAATCCGGCAACGCGCCGTCTCGATCACAGGAACCCCCACTCCGAAACGTCCGCAGCATGCCGGCGCGTCGCACCCCGACAACCCGCTGACAAGCGCCAACACCTCGAACCAGCAACCGCCAAGACGGTCGGGGCGACAGGACTCGAACCTGCGATCTCCTGCTCCCAAAGCAGGCGCGCTAGCCACTACGCTACGCCCCGGACACCGAGCGGTCAGTCTAGGCCGCTGGCCACCCACTCACCAAAGTCGTCGGGTCACGGCTCCAGATTCCATCCGGTGACCAGGGCTCGAAGGCCCCGCCGGAACTCTGCCTCGGGGGTGAAGCTGTAGCCGCCTGCCAGCGCGTTGAGCAGCGTTGGGTGACTCTGCGGGGTGAGCGAGACCAGGGCGGCTGCGATGCTCTCGGAATGCCCTCCGGCCACGTCGCTGGTCTCGGCCAACACCTTGCCGATGGTGAAGGCCGACAGACAGTCGATCAGCGGCATCGCTTCACTGCCGGCCAGGCCGGCGGCCTCCAGCCGTTGCAGGCACCCTTCGATCAGGCGGAACAGCGCCGGCGTGGTCGACGGACGCGTGCCGATGATCGCGACAGCCCTCGGGTGCGCCAGCAGTCGCTCCCGGAAGGCGGCGAACACCCCGATCACGACCTCCTGCCAGCTCTCCGTCGGCGAGGCGGGCGGCAACTCCACGCCGTCCCACAGCCACTCGACGATGCCGTCGAGCACCGCTGCCTTGTTGGGCAGATGGTGGTAGACCGTCATCGGGTCGACACCGAGACGTTCGCCCAGCCGGCGCATGGTGAGACCTTCCGCACCGTCGGCGTCAACGATCGCCACAGCCACCTCGATGATCCGCTGCCGAGTCAGCCGAAGCCGCGGAGCCCCTCGGGCACTCATGACCTCACTGTGTCACACCCGAGCAGCGCCGAAGAACAACCCGCGATCCCGGGTTACCAGGACCGCGGCAACCACCAGCAACAGCGCGGTCTGGATGATCTTGGTATCGGGGTGGGTCATGAAGACCTCGTTGACCACGTTGGCCGTGGCGTGGAACAGGACGGTGATCAGAATGCTCCGCCCGGTGCGGAAGTACAGCCAGTTCATGATCAGGACGAACGCAACCATCGACAGCGGGAAGTTGAGGGTGTGCAGCCACCCGGTCTCCACCACCTCGTTGTGGTAGTAGCCGTTGATGAAGGCCAGCGGGAGATGCCACAGCGCCCAGATCGCGGTGAAGAGCATCGACGCGGTGAAGACCCGCATTCGCGCCACCAGCGCATCCGTGCCGTAGCTGTGCCAGGCGATCTCCTCCAGCAGCGCGGCACCGAGCAGGGTCACCCAGACCGGCAGCAGGCCGGCCGAGAAGGTGAAACCGCCACGCAGTAGGAACTGATCGGCGCTGTAACCGAAAACCAGAGAGATCGCCTGGGCCGCGAGCAGGCTCGCCAGCAACAACACCAGCGCGCCGGCGACGTACCCCCAACGGACGTCCCGCGGCCAGATCAGCCGACGCCGGATGTCCGCTTTCAGCTCCGGACGGTCGCGCACCAACCAGATCACCACCCCCACCGGAGCGGCCAACCCGGCCAATCCGAGCGCGGCCGTCCACAACTGCACGATCGCGGTCTGCTCAGGCAGGTTGCTCAGCTGGGCCGCGGCGAACCAGAACGCCCAGGGAATCGCGGTGGCCAGCACGTAGAACAGCACCGGGCGGTCGTAGCCGGCCGCCACCGGATCGATCGGACGCCGGTCGCGATGTCGGCTGTCCATCGAGGTGGTTGAAGCGGCGGTCAGGTCCGTCATGATGAGCTCCTCTACGGTGCAGACTCTCCTCTACACCGTAGAACCGCGAGGCCCGACGAGGCGTCCGGCGCTCCCCTGGGCCGACCCTCGGCGTCCCCGGAGGTCAACCCGCACACTCCAGACTGCCGGGCGATCGGCCGGGGTAGTCGCGAACGGCCACGGCCGCATGTCAGAGTTGACCCCATGTCCCGCTCCCGCGAGCAGCTGTATCCCGGCCGTCAGTTCATCGACACGGCGCTGGACGCACTGGATTCCAAGACCCGGATGTCACGGGAACTCACGGTTCCATACCTGCAGCGAGCAGCCATGGCCGGCATCATCATCGGCGTGTTCTACGGCGCCTACTACGCCGTGGTGGCGACCTTCGACGCGATCCCGGCCGGCGACGGCACCCTCATCGGGGTGGGGCGGTTCCTCGGAGCGCTGGTCTTCGGCTGGGCGCTGGTGTTCATCTACTACAGCAAGTCCGAACTGCTGACCTCCAACATGATGGTCGCCACCATCGGGCTCTATCACAAGCGGGTGTCGGCCCGACGGGCGTTCGGCCTGCTCACGCTGTGCTATCTCGGCAATGCGCTGGGCGGCCTCCTGTTGGCCACCATCGTGCGCTTCTCGTCGCTCGCCTCGGGGGCGGTGCGGGAGCAGATGGTGCACTCCGTGGCGGTGAAGCTCAGCTACATCGAGGCCGGATTGCCGGGGATGAGCGACCTGTTCATGCGGGCCGTGCTGTGCAATCTGATGATCAACATCGCCGTGCTGCTGGTCTACAACGGCGCTATCAAGGGCGACATCACCAAAGCGCTCGCCATGGTGATGTCGGTGTTCATCTTCGCCTTCCTCGGGCTGGAGCACTCCGTGGCCAATACGGTTCTGTTCCTCGTCGTCGGGCTCAGCGCCGGCATCGATCCGGTACTGGCCGCGTCCAATGTCGCGATCGCCCTGGTCGCCAACTATGTCGGGGGCGGGTTGTTGATCGGCGCCTACTACGCCTACGCCAACGACGAGCGGCGGACGGCCTAGGCCTACCGATCACCGGCAGCGATCGGAGCCACTCCCGCTACCCGCCGATCAGAAGCCAGGCCAGCGCGGTCGGATCGGTGATCTCCCCGGCCGCGTAACCAGCGAACAGCTTGAAGCGGGCCTCCTGGGCCGTGATCGCGGCCAGGGGGGCTTCCGGCCAGTGCTCGGGGCAGCCATCCAGCAGGCAGACCAGCTCGGCCGCTTCGGCGGCACTCAGCCCAGTCGCGCGCCCGGGCAGCCCGGCGCCCAGGCGGTTGATCGCCCCGGCCAGCTCGGCTGTCCCGGCCTCCGTACGACGGCCGAAGTGCAGCTGGTCGGCCAGCACCGAATCGGATACCGGACGCATCACCGCCCGGAGCGGCTCCACATCGGCATCGAGCGCGGCACCCGCGAAGGCCACGATCCGGCGCACCTGGGCCTGCCGCCGCCGGTCGGGCAGCGCCAGAACCTGCTGGACGGCCTCCTCGACCATGGCGCGCTCGCTCTCCTGCACCGCGCGATGGCAGCCGAAGGCGATCGCCAACGGTTCGCCACGAGCAGTCCAGTCGAACCGGTCCAGCGCGTCCTCGATGAACCGGTCGGATTCCAGGTCGCCGTGCACCAGGGCCTGCTGCACCACCACGGCGCCCGCAGAACTCAGCGGGCCGGAAGCCAGCACCTCCTGCGCAATGCGCCGCACGATCGCCTCAGAGCGCGGACAGACCTCCAGCACCACCTCGGTCACCCCGCGCCGGCTGTGGATGCCGATCCGGTGACGACCGGCCGGGGCGCGGAGCCGGACCGCCCGCTCAGCATCGGGATACCCCACCTCGACCTGGTCGGGCGCGTCCAGGCCCAGGTCGGCGATGTCCACCTCCCACTCATCGCCGTCGGCGATGGCCAGCGGCTGGTACCACGCCGGCAACAGCCGGATCGCGGCCGAGAGCCGGGGCAACCGGTGAACGCGCAGCGTCGCCACCTGTCGCGCGGCGCCGTCCGCGACGAGCACCAGCCGCAACCGCCGGCCGTCCTGGCTCTCCCCCGACCAGGTCAGCGAGCCCTGCTGCACCTGAATCGCCAGAACCGGGCCCCAGCCGGCTTCGGGAAAGACCGCCACCAGGGCGTCCGCCCCGCTCGGCCACACCCAGCCACGATGTCCCGCCGGCAGCGTGACCTCCAGTTCCACCGCGCCGGGCTGATCCCGCTCGATCACCCACCGCAGCTGGCAGTGCTCGCCCGCCGTCACCCGCTGGCTCACCTCATAGCCGGGCTCGGCGCCGGCGTGCTCGATGACATCAGCGTCGACCAGCACCGGACGCAGCGCAGTGTCGGGCGTGAGGCAGAGCCGCACGCCGTCGTCGGACCCCTCGGCCCGCAGCAGGACGGCGCCGCGCTCGTCCAGCGAGGCGACACCGCCTTCCCAGGCCAGCGTCATCGGCTGCGCTGACATCGATTGCACCAGTAGAGATTGCGAGCCTCGAAGGTCTGGGCGTGCACCCGCTGCCCGCAGACCAGGCAGGGCATACCGGCGCGCCGGTAGACGTAGACCTCACCGCCATGGGCGTCGACCCGGGGTGGCCGGCCCATGGCCTCGGGCGTGTGCTCGTCGCGGACCGTGTCGATCCGACCGACCACCACCGCCGGCGCCATCAGGGAGACGAAGTCGTCCCAGATCCGGTTCCAGCGCCGCCGATTCAGTTCGCGGCCGGGCGTCATCGGGTGCAATCGCTGTCGGAAGAGGGCCTCACAACGGAAGATGTTTCCGACTCCCGCCGCCACCCGCTGGTCGAGCAGCAGGGAGGCGATCGGACGCTCGGAGCGGCCCACCCGTGCCCAGCCCCGTTCGCCATCGGCATCGGCGCGCAGCGGGTCGGGCCCCAGGCCGGCGACCACGTGATCGCGCTCCCCGGGGGTGATCAGCGCACAGGTCTGCGGCCCCCGCAACTCGGCCACCGCATTCGCGGTCTCGATCCGCAGCCGCAGCGTCTCCGGCCGCAGCACCGGCTGCGGCTCGCCGAGCCGCAGCTTGCCGATCAGCCCAAGATGGACGTGGATCAGGGCGCCCTCGCCTATCTCGACGAAGAGATGCTTGCCATACGCCTCGGCGGCCACGAACCGGCGACCGTCCAACAGCGACGCCGCCTCGGCGAACCGGCCCTGGGGGCTGGTCACCCGCACGATCTGCCCGCCGAAGGCCGCTTCCAGCCCACCGGCGAGGCGATGAATGACGTGACCTTCCGGCATCGACAGCTCCTTCCTGGGTGTCGGAGTCTACGGGGCGCCGCCGACAGCCGCAGCGGCGATTCACCACAGGTGTTGAGTGCGCCGCATCGGGCCGATACCCTCGGCTCGGTCATATTTCCCGCCCCAGAGGAACCAGCTATGTATCCGGCGAACATCACCCGTGCCGAGGCCGCAGGCCGCGCCCTCGGGATCACCGCTCGAAGCTACGAGGTGTTGATCGACCTTTCCGGCCGGGTGGCCGATGCCGGCGAGCACACGCCCGAGGAGACCTTCGTCTCGTGCTCGAAGATCGGCTTCGCAAGCCAGGACGTCGAGAGCTACGTCAACCTGATCGCCGACCGGCTGATCAGCGCCAGTCTCGACGGCGAGCCGCTGTCGCCGGAGGCCTTCGCCGACCACCGGCTCCACTTCACCGCCGGTGCGGGCGAGCACGTGCTGGAGGTGGTCGCGGTCTGCCGTTTCAGCCGCACCGGCGAGGGGCTGCACCGCTTCGTCGATCCGGTGGACGAGCGGATCTACCTCTATACCCAACTGGAGACCGCGGACGCGCGCCGGGTGTACGCCTGCTTCGAGCAGCCCGACCTGAAGGCGACCTTCCAGCTGACCGTCATCGCACCCGACCACTGGACGGTGCTGTCCAACTCCCCCGCCGTCGAGCCCACTCCGGAGGGCGACGGCCTGGGCCGCTTCGCCTTCCCGCCCACGCCCCCGATCTCGACCTACATCACAGCCCTGGTCGCCGGCGACTTCCACACGGTCACCGACAGCTACGCCGGCAAGGCCGCCGAGATCCCGCTGTCGATCTCGTGCCGGCAGTCGCTGGTGGAGCACCTGGACGCCGACCGCATCTTCGCCATCACCAAGGCCGGCTTCGAGGTGTTCGAGGAGCACTTCGGCGCCCCCTACCCGTTCGCTGACTACGCCCAGGTCTTCGTCCCCGAGTTCAACGCCGGCGCGATGGAGAACGCCGGCTGCGTGACCATCCGAGACGAGTACCTGTTCCGTTCCCGGACGACCAACGCCGCCTACGAGGCCCGGGACAACACGATCCTGCACGAACTCGCCCACATGTGGTTCGGCGATCTGGTCACCATGACCTGGTGGGACGACCTGTGGCTCAACGAGTCGTTCGCCGAGTGGGCCTCCCACTTCGCACAACGCAAGATCCGCGACAAGGGCGCCGCGGGTGACGATCCCTGGGCGACCTTCGCCAACTCGCGCAAGACCTGGGCCTACCGGCAGGATCAACTGCCCTCCACCCACCCGATCGCCGCCGACATGGTCGATCTGGAGGCGGTCGAGCTGAACTTCGACGGCATCACCTACGCCAAGGGCGCCTCGGCGCTGCGCCAGCTGGTGGCCTTCGTGGGCGAGGAGGAGTTCCTCACCGGCGTCCGGGCCTACTTCGCCAGGCATGCCTGGGGCAACACCCAGCTGTCCGATCTGCTGACCGCGCTGACCGAGGCCTCCGGCCGCGACCTGTCGTACTTCGCCTCACAGTGGCTGCAGACCGCCGGGGTGAACACCCTGCGGGCGGAGTTCGACACCGACGAAGCCGGCGCCTTCACCCGGTTCGCGATCCGTCAGACCGCGCCCGATGCCTGGCCGACGCTGCGCCAGCACCGGCTCGCGGTCGGCCTCTACTCCCTGGTGGACGGACGGCTGACGCGGGTGGGGCGGGTGGAGACCGACATCGCCGGGGAGCTCACCGAGATCCCGCAGCTGGTCGGGCAGGCGCAGCCGGATCTGATCCTGCTCAACGACGACGATCTGACCTACGCCAAGCTCCGGTTCGACCCCCGCTCCATGGCCACCCTGGTCGAGCACATGGCCAGCCTCGACTCCTCGCTCAGCCGCGCGCTGGCCTGGAGCGCGTCCTGGGACATGTGCCGGGACGCGGAGATTCCGGCTGCCGATTTCGTCGCCCTGGCGCTGGGCGGGGTCGGCATCGAGACCGACCTGACCGCGGTCGGCACGGTACTGAACCAGACCCGCACGGCGATCGACTACTACACGCCGCGCGCCGACCGGGAGGCTCTCAACGAGCGCTTCGCCCGCGGCCTCGCCCGGCTGCTGAAGGACGCCGAACCCGGATCCGACCACCAGCTGGCGCTCGCGCGGGCGCTGATCGCGGCCGCGGAATCGCCGGCCGTGATCGACCTACTCGCCTCCTGGCTCGCCGGTGACGAGGCGCCGGCCGGGCTCGCGATCGACACCGACCTGCGGTGGCTGATCGTCACGCAGCTGGCGCGGCGCGGCATCGTCGGCGAGGCGGAGATCGCCACCGAGGCCCAGCGCGACGCGACCGCCGCCGGCGCCGAACGTGCGGCGGGCGCCCGCGCGGCGCTGCCCACACCCGAGGCGAAGCAGTGGGCCTGGGAACAGGCGACCGCCAACCCAGGCGTGGCGAACGAGACCCACTTCCAGATCTGCAACCAGTTCTGGCAGCTCGGCCAGGACGAGGTGTCGGCGCCGTACGCCGAGGCCTACCTCGAGGTCGCGCGTGCGATCTCCGAGGGCCGCGACGGGTGGAGTGAGCGAAGCTCGGCCATCCGGCAGCATGTGCTGGGGCTCCTGTTCCCGCGTCCGCTGGCCGACCGGGAATACCTCGACACCCTGGAGCGCTGGATCGCCGAGCACCAGCCGGGTGACTCGGTGCTGCGCCAGATCACCGAGCGTTCGGACGACGCCGAGCGGGCGTTGCGCTGCCAGCAGGCGGGCGGCTGATCAGTCCTGCTGCTTCTCGCGCCACACGGGGGCGAACAGCAGCACGGCGAAGACCGCCGCGATGCCGAGCGGTACCAGCAGGGTGACGACGAGCAGGTCGAGCAGGCTGGGGTCGTAGGCGGCCGGCCAGCCGGGCAGAGTCTGCGTCTCAATCATGGGCACAGGCTACCGAACTCCCCCGGGCTCGCCGGTGCGCGGGGGCTACCGAACTCTGCCCATCCCAGGGCCTTTTGGTCAGTCTCGGTGAACCCCCGGCGAGTTCGGTACTGTGACGATTCGAGGCGGGCGAGCCCCGCCGAGAACCGAGGAGTCCCGAGCTTGCCTGCTGACAGCACCGATCCCGCCCGGGTGATCATCGATTCCGATGAACTCGGACGGGCCCTGGCCCGGATGGCACACCAACTGCTGGAAGCCAACCACGGTGCCGAGAACCTGTTGCTCCTGGGCATCCCCACCCGCGGGGTGCCGCTGGCCCGTCGGCTGGCGGGCCTGATCGCCGAGATCGAGGATCGCACCGTTCCGGTCGGCTCCCTCGACATCACGATGTACCGCGACGACCTGCGCCGCAATCCCACCCGGGTGGTCGGACGCACCGACGTCCCCGGCAGCGTCGACGACGCCGTGGTGGTGCTGGTCGACGACGTGCTCTACTCGGGACGGACGATCGCCGCGGCCTTCGATGCCGTGCGCGATCTCGGACGCCCGCGGGCCGTTCGCCTGGCCGTCCTGGTCGACCGCGGCCACCGCGAACTGCCGATCGCCGCCGACGCGGTCGGACGGCGGATCCAGACCGCCGCCGACGAACGGGTGCGCGTCCGGCTGGCCGAGACCGACGGGGTCGACGAGGTCACGATCTCGCGGGGTGCACTGTGAAGCACCTGTTGAGCGCCGCGGACCTGACCCTGGACGAGGTCAACGGCATCCTCGACCTTGCCGAGGAGATGCATCAGGTGCAGACCCGGCCGGTCAAGAAGCTGCCGGCATTGCGCGGCCGCACCGTCGTCAACATGTTCTTCGAGGATTCCACCCGCACCCGCAGTTCGTTCGAGATCGCCGGCAAGTGGCTCTCGGCCGACACCATCAACGTCTCGGGGAAGGGATCCTCCACCTCCAAGGGCGAGTCGCTGCGCGACACGATGCTCACGCTCGACGCGATGGGAGTGGACGCCTTCGTGATCCGGCACTCCTCCTCGGGCGCGGTAGCCCAGGCCGCCGGCTGGGTGAAGGCCCACGTGGTCAATGCCGGCGACGGTCAGCACGAACACCCCACCCAGGCCCTGCTGGACGCCTACGCGATGCGCCGTCACTTCCGCGAGCACGACGCCGAGGGCTGGGCCGGCAAGCGGATCGCGATCGTCGGCGACCTGCTGCATTCCCGGGTGGTGCGCAGCAACGTCCTGCTGCACCGGACGCTGGGCTCCGAGGTCGTGCTGGTGGCGCCGCCCACCCTGCTGCCGACCGGGGTGGAGACCTGGGGCTGCGAGGTGACCTCCGACTTCGACGCCGTGCTGGGCGAATGCGACATCGTCATGATGCTGCGAGTGCAGCGGGAACGGATGGCCGGCGGCTTCTTCCCCACCCCCCGCGAATACGCCGACGGCTACGGTCTCACCCTGGAGCGGCTGGAACGGCTCAAGGACGACGCCGCGATCTGCCACCCCGGCCCCATGAACCGGGGAGTCGAGATCTCCTCGGAGGCCGCGGACGCCGCGAACTCGCTCGTGCTCGAGCAGGTGGCCGCGGGCGTGGCGGTACGGATGAGCGTGCTCTACCACCTGTTGGGCGGATCGGACGAAGGAGGGCAGGCATGACCACCCCACGCGTGAGCGTGCTGATCAGCGGAGCGACCACCGCCGAGGGGGTGCGCGGCGACCTGTACATCACCGACGGGGTGTTCGCCGACCCGGCCGACGCTCCGGCCGGGGTGGAGCGGATCGACGCCGACGGCCTGCTGGCCCTACCGGGTCTGGTCGACCTGCACACGCATCTGCGTGAACCCGGACGGGAGGACGCCGAGACCGTCGCCACCGGCACGCTCGCGGCGGCCCGCGGCGGCTTCACCTGCGTCCATGCCATGGCGAACACCGACCCGGTGACCGACACCGCCGAGGCCGCAGAGTACGTCGCCTCCCTCGGCGAGCGGGACGGCCACTGCCAGGTGATCCCCGTCGGCGCGGTCACCAAGGGCCTGGGCGGCGAGGAACTCGCCGAACTCGGCCTGATGGCGACCTCACGGGCGAACGTGCGGGTGTTCTCCGACGACGGCCGCTGCGTGAACGACTCACTGCTGATGCGCCGGGCGCTGACCTACGTCAAGCCCTACGACGGCGTGATCGCCCAGCACTCCCAGGATCCGCGGCTGGCCGGGCCGGGTGCCTGCTGCCACGAATCCGAGATCTCCGGACGTCTCGGGCTGCCCGGCTGGCCGGCGCAGGCCGAGTCGGTGATCGTGGCGCGGGACGTCCAGCTGGCCGAGCTGGCGGGCTCGCGGCTGCACGTCTGCCATGTCTCCACCGCCGAGAGCGTGGAGGTGATCCGTTGGGCCAAGCGCCGCGGCATCCAGGTGACCGCCGAGGCCACCCCGCATCACCTGCTGCTGGACACTACATACGTAGAGGGGTTCGACACCACCTTCAAGGTGAACCCGCCGCTGCGCACCTCCGAGCATCTCGAGGCGATCCGCGAAGCGCTGGCCGACGGCACCATCGACACCGTCGGAACCGATCACGCCCCGCACGCCCGTCAGGACAAGGATCACCCCTTCGACATCGCTCTGCCCGGCATGCTCGGGCTCGAGCAGGCGCTGGCGGTCGTGATGGAGGTCATGGTCCACACCGGGCGGATGGATTGGCCCACGCTGGTGGCCCGGATGTCGACCACCCCGGCAGAGATCGGACGGGTGGCCGGCCAGGGCCGTCCGGTGGCGATCGGCGAGCCGGCCAACCTGGTTCTGGTCGACCCCAGCGCCCGCGCCGTGGTGGAGCGCGACGCGTCCGCTTCGCGTTCGCGCAACAACCCCTACCACGGCTTGAACCTGCCCGATCCGGTAGTCGCCACCTACTGGGCGGGACGGCCCACCTATCGCCGGTAGCCCGTTCGCGGACTCGTTTTTAGCGACGTTTCAGAGGTAGACTCCGGCCAGCTTCTGCGAGGGGAACGGCCATGTCGAGGGAACGCGCCAGCGTGAAGGACGTGGCTGAACGCGCCGGGGTGTCCGTGGGAACGGTGTCGAACGTGCTGAACCGTCCGGACATGGTCAGCGAACGTACCCGCGTCAAGGTCGAAGCCGCCATGGCCGAACTGCGCTTCCTGCGCAACGCCTCGGCCCGCCAGTTGCGTGCCGGCGTCTCCACCACGGTAGGTGCGGTGCTGGCGGATCTCGGGAATCCGTTCTACACCGAGATCGCGCGCGGCATCGAAGACCGGCTCGCCGTCGACGGGCAGACCCTGATGCTGTGCAGCTCGGACGAGAATCCCCAGCGCGAGGCGGCCTTCCTGCGGCAGTTCGCCGAGCAGGGCGTCCGCGGCATGCTCGTGACACCCATGCCGGCGACCGTCGAGCGTCTGCTCGAGCTTCGCGAACTCGGCATCGACTCGGTGCTGATCGACGCCACCAGCGAGTCCCTGCCCAGCGTGCGGGTCGATCACGTCTCGGGCGGCCGGCAGGCGGTCGCGCATCTGCTGGAGCGCGGGCACCGGCGAATCCTCTTCCTGGGCGATGATCCTCATCTACAGCAGGCCCGGCACCGCCTGCGCGGCGCGACCGAGGCGGTGATCGCCGCGGGGCTCTCCCCCACCGAGGTGTTGTCGACCCATCGTCTGGACAGCCTGGACGCGACGGCCGGCGAGGAGGCGATCCTGACCATCCTGGCCGCCCCGCAGCGCCCGACCGCCGTGTTCTGCATCAACGACCTGGTTGCCCTCGGGGTGCTGCGGACGCTGCGGCACCGCGGTGTCGCCGTGCCGGAAGAGATGGCGATCGTCGGCTACGACGATCTGTATTGGGCCGGCGAGCTCGCCACCCCACTGAGCTCCGTCCGCCAGCCGATGCGGCAGATCGGCTGGGCAGCGGCCGACCTCCTGCTCGGCAACAGCGCCGCCGGCGCCAGCCGGGTGTTCGAGCCGGAGTTGGTCGTCCGCGCCTCCTCATAGCCCCGGCACCCCGACGGATCCCTGCAGCCGGGCACGCACTGACCGGCCCGGCCGAGTCACCCGGCCCGGGATCTCACTCGCCGGGCTACCGCCGAATCTGGACGGCCGGCCAGCGTTCCAGTCCCAGCCGGGCTTCCGGCGGGACGGGGATGGGTCGGCCCTGCGCATCACCGTGCACCAGGACGGTGATGGTGCGGGCGTGCACCCGATCAGTGAGCGGATCGGTCACCTCCGCGACCAGGGTCATCGAGGTCCGGCCCACCCCGGCGTAGGCGGTGCGCACCCGATAGGGCTCGAGGCGGTGGTGCAGTTCGTCGAGGTAGCGGACGTCCTGGCGGGCCACCAGCCACGTCGTACCGTCGGCGGTCGCCTGCTGCATCCGGGTGACCTCCACGCCGGCAGGATCCAGGTGATTGCGCGCCTCGGCCACATAGTCGAAGACCCGGACGTTGTTGACATGCCCGTACTGGTCGAGATCGGCCCAGCGGACGGTGAAGTCGAACACGCAGGCCGCCTCTCCCACCCGCCAGCGGCCCAGATCGCGCAGCGGTTCCAGTTCGCCCTGGTGCGAGGCGAACCACGCCAGTTCGGATGGGGTCATCCGCTCCGCGCGTCCGTTCCGCGCCTTGGCCAGCTGGCTGCGGGCCCGGGCCACCGGCTCTCCCCGCTGACGCACCTCGTAGCCGACCTCCACCGTTGCCGCGCCGACCCGGCCGACGCTCAGCTCGACCTCGACCGGTTCGACCGCGTAGACGATCGGACGGAGGAACTCCACCTGATGACCGGCCACGATGCTCGACGTGCCAAGCATGTGGGCATTGTCACCGGACAGCAGGAAGGCGACGCGTGCCTCCTGCAGGTAATCCGCCACGACGGCGTTGTTGACGTGGCCTTGAGTATCCAGGTCGACCCAGCGCAGCGGCACCCGGACCAGGAAGCTCACTCCCCGATCTCGTCCTCATAGAGCCCGGCAACCACGTCGGCGAACCGCTGGCCGACCGCGGCCCGGCGGATCTTCATGTTCGGGGTGACGCCGCCGTCGTCCACGCTGAACTCCTGCGGCAGGATGGCGAACTTCTTGACCGTCTCCCACCGCTCCAGCTTCGCGTTGGCCTCGTCGATGTAGCGCTGGATGGTCTCACGCAGCTCGGGCAGCTGGGTCAGCTCGCTGTACTCCATCCCCTCCTTGCCGTGGCGGGTGGCCCACTTGGCGAGGTTGTCGCGGTCCATGGTGAGCAGCGCCGAGATGTACTTGCGGCCGTCGCCCACCGCGACCACCTGCGAGAGGTACGGAATCGTCGCGGCGATCACGCTCTCGACCTTCGACGGGGCGACGTACTTGCCGCCCGAGGTCTTCATCAGATCCTTCTTGCGGTCGGTGATCGTCAGATAGCCGTCGGCATCGAGTTTGCCAATGTCGCCGGTGTGGAACCAACCGTCCACGATCACCTCGGCGGTCTTCTCCGGGTCGTTGTGGTAGCCGCGCATCACGCCGGGGCCCTTCACCAGCACCTCGCCGTCCTCGGCGATCTTCAACTCGGTGCCGGGGATCGCGGGTCCGACCGTCCCGAACCGTGGGGCGGTGGGCAGGTTGACGCAGGTGACGGCGCTGGTCTCGGTCAGCCCGTAGCCCTCCACCACCAGCAGGCCGGCGGAGTAGAACCAGGCCTGCACCTGCGAGGAGAGCTTGGCTGAGCCCGAGATGAAGAACTCGATGTTGCCGCCCATGCGCTCCTTGAGCTTGCTGAACACCAGCTTGTCGGCGACCTTGTAGGCCACCCCCATCGCCGGCGGCAGCGAGCGGCCGGCGAGCCGGTACTCGCGGCTGGCGCGACCGACCGCGAACGCCCAGCGCGCGATCCGGCCCTTGACGCCACGGCTCGGGGACGACAGCAGTACCGCCGAGCGGACCTTCTCGAAGATGCGCGGGGCGCCGCACATGAACTCGGGCTTCACGTCGCCGAGGTTGGCGACGATCTTGTCGATGCGGCCGTCCACCGCCGAAGCGAAGCCGATGGCCAGCTGGCAGGCCAGCAGCGCCTTGCCGAAGACATGGGAGAGCGGCAGCCATAGGTACTGGACGTGGTCGGCGGTGAGGATGCCCAGCTCGTCCACGCCGAAACCCTCGTAGACCCAGCTGCGGTGGATCAGCTCGACGCCCTTGGGCAGGCCGGTGGTCCCGGAGGTGTAGATCAGGGTGGACAGCGTGTCGGTGATGACCTTGGCCCCGGCGGCGCGCACGGCGTCCGGCTGCTCGGCGAGCAGGGCCTCTCCCCGCTGCTCGAACTCCTTCCAGGAGAGGATGCGCTCGCCGTCGCCGGTGCCGTCCAGCAGCACGATGTGGTGCACCTGGCTGCGCAGGTCGTCGGCGACCACCTTGGCCGCCTGCTCGGCGTTCTCGGCGACCAGCACCACAGCGCCGGAGTCGCGCAGGATGTGCTGGAAGTCGTCACTGGCGGTGTTGGGATAGATCGTGGTCGTCGCTCCGCCCACCAGGTTGATCGCGAAGTCGGCGAGCACCCATTCGATCCGGGTGCTGGAGGCGATGGCCACCCGCTCCTCGTAGCCCAGGCCGGTGGCCAGCAGGCCGGCGGCCAGCCGCTCCACCCGCCGGCGGGTCTCCCGCCAGCTGATCGACACCCAGTTCTCCTGGGCGTCCAGGTAACGGAAGGCCTCCTTGTCGGGGGTCTGCTCGACCCGCCAGGTGAACATTTCGCCAACGGTGGCTGGTTTACCGGCGAGGATCTGCTCGGCTGTGGTCATGGTGGCGGCCCCCTTCGTCGACCTCGACTGTGCTGGGCAGTCTAGGTGGGGGCCTACCGCGAGCGAAAGCGCAGAACCGGAGGGTCGGAAGGTTTTCCAGCGGCGGTCAACCGTGACCTGCCGCGCTCTGGTCGGTAATTCTCCGACACCACACCAAATAAGTTGAACTCTCAACTGTTGCTGGTAGGCTCACCCGCTGTGAGGACGATCGACACCCCGGTCTGGCTGACCGCTGAGCAGCAGCAGGTCTGGCGTACCTATCTGGGCGCGACCAACCGGGTGCGACAGCACCTCGACAACGAATTGCGGCAGTTCGATCTCGATCTGGGCGAGTACGAGATCCTGGTCCGGCTGTCCGAGGCCCCGTACCGCTCCATCCGGATGTCGGAGCTGGCCGATCAGGTCGGCCAATCCCGCTCCCGCCTCACCCACACGGTGACCCGGCTGGAGACCAAGAAGCTGCTCGCCCGCGGATCCTGTCCCGGGGATCGACGCGGCGTCCTCGCCACGCTGACCGACGAGGGCTACGCCTTCCTGGAGGAAGTGGCTCCCTACCACGTCGCATCGGTGCGCGAGATCCTGGTCGACCCGGTGTGCGCGGAGGACTTCGCTGCCCTCGGCCGCGTCATGCAGAGCGTTCTGGACGCCGACCTGCCGACGGAAGCCTGAGTCGACCGGCGGTCGGCCGCTTCCCATCGCCGTCTGCTTCGATCGTCGCCCCCGCGGCAAGCTGGGCGAACCGACTCGGGGATCGACGTTCCCCCACCTCCTGAAGTCGCCTCCGCCGAACGCGGGTGGCATACTTGGGTGGCCTTCCATCCGTCCTTTTCGAAGGAGTCCCATGCCTGAGTTCGTGTTCACCATGCACAACGTCCGCAAGAAGCTGGGCGAGAAAGTGGTGCTCGACAACGTGACCGTCTCGGTCTACGAGGGCGCCAAGATCGGTGTCGTCGGCCCCAACGGCGCCGGCAAGTCGACCATGCTGAAGTTGATGGCGGGCATGCTCAAGACCGACAACGGCGACGCCATGCTCGCCAAGGGCCGGACGGTCGGCATCCTGCTGCAGGAGCCACCACTCACCGACGGCAAGACGGTGCTGGAGAACATCCACGAGGCGGTCGCCGAGACCAAGGGGATGCTCGACCGGTTCAACGAGATCTCGCTGGCGATGGGCGAACCGGACGCCGACTTCGACGCTCTGCTCGCCGAGATGGGCGAACTGCAGACCGAACTCGACCACCGCAACGCCTGGGATCTGGATTCCCAGCTCGAACAGGCGATGGACGCCCTGCAGTGCCCGCCCGGCGACGCGATCGTGGACGTGCTGTCCGGCGGCGAGCGGCGCCGGGTGGCGCTGTGCAAGCTGCTGCTGCAGCAGCCCGACCTGCTGCTGCTGGACGAGCCCACCAACCACCTCGATGCCGAGAGCGTGAACTGGCTGGAGGGTCACCTGAAGAACTACCCCGGGGCCGTGCTGGCCGTCACCCACGACCGGTACTTCCTTGACAACGTCGCGGAGTGGATCTGCGAGATCGACCGCGGGCAGCTGCACCCCTACGAGGGCAACTACTCCACCTACCTGGAGACCAAGCGCGCCCGCCTGCAGATCGAGGGAAAGAAGGACGCCAAGCGCGCCAAGATCCTGGAGAAGGAGCTGGAGTGGGTACGGGCCAACCCGAAGGCCCGCCAAGCGAAGAACAAGGCACGCCTGGCCCGCTACGAAGAACTCGCGGCCGAGGCCGAGCGCAACCGCGCTGTCGACCTGTCCGAGATCAACATTCCGCCGGGCCCGCGGCTGGGCTCAGACGTGCTGGATGCCACCAAGCTCACCAAGGGCTTCGGCGACCGGGTGCTGATCGAGAACCTGAGCTTCACCCTGCCCCGAGCCGGCATCGTCGGCATCATCGGCCCGAACGGCGTCGGCAAGACCACCCTGTTCAAGATGCTGATCGGCGAGGAGCAGCCGGACTCCGGCACCCTCAAGGTGGGCCAGACCGTCAAGTTCTCCTACGTCGATCAGGGTCGCGGCGGGATCGACCCGAACAAGAATGTCTGGGAGGTCGTCTCCGACGGGCTGGATCACATCAAGGTGGCCAGCTTCGAGATGCCCTCGCGCGCCTACGTCGCCTCCTTCGGCTTCAAGGGCCCCGACCAGCAGAAGCTGGCCGGCGTTCTCTCCGGCGGTGAGCGGAACCGGCTGAATCTGGCGCTGACGCTGAAGATGGGCGGCAATGTGCTGCTGCTGGACGAGCCCACCAACGACCTCGACGTCGAGACCCTGCAGTCGCTCGAGGACGCGCTGCTGGAGTTCCCCGGCTGCGCCGTGGTGATCTCCCACGATCGCTGGTTCCTGGATCGGGTGGCCACCCACATCCTGGCCTGGGAGGGCACCGACGACAACGAGGCGAACTGGTTCTGGTACGAGGGCAACTTCGCCAACTACGAGGAGAACAAGATCGCCCGGCTCGGCGTCGAGGCTGCCCGGCCGCACCGCACCACCCATCGCCGCCTCACTCGCGACTGACCTGAGGGAGGCTGTGCGTCGTGGATCTGGCTGAGGCGAGCATCCAGCTGGTTCGGGTGCTCGACCTGCTGGGTGTCGCGGCCAATGTGCTGCTGGCCGGCGCCGTTGCCCGGGAGCGCCGGTTCGATCCGGTCGGATTCCTGGTGCTCGGAGTGGTCAGCGGGCTGGGCGGCGGCATGCTGCGCGACACCCTGCTGCAGAAGGGCCCGCCGGTCGCCCTGACCGACCCGGCCTACCTCGGCCTGGCGCTGGCCGTCGCCGTCTTCGCCTATTTCGTGCTCACCGACGGCCGCTGGTGGCGGCGCAGCCTGCGCTTCCTCGACGCGATCGCCCTCGGCACCTGGGGTGCGGTCGGCGCGCAGAAGGCGCTCAGCGCCGGCCTCGGCTGGTTGCCTGCCATCCTGCTGGGCACCGTCACCGCGGTCGGCGGCGGCATGATCCGTGACGTGCTGGTGCAGCGCACCCCGATCGTGTTCGGCGGCAACACCCTGTACGCCACCTGCGCGAGCATCGCCGCCGGGGTGGCCGTCGTCCTCGACGGACTCACCCCGGCCGGCTGGGACGGCGCCTCCACGCTCGCGGCGGCGCTGGTGGGCGGCACGCTCTGCCTGGTCGCCTATCGGCGCGGCTGGCGCCTGCCGCAGGCCGGCACCTGGACCCCCCGGACCAAGCGCTCCGGCCCCAGCCCCTCCTGAACCCCGTCCCAGCCCTACCTCAGGCTGTGGCGAGTTCCGTCTCCGGATCCTCCAGCTCAGCCTGCGCCATGCCTGCTTCGAGCTCCTCCGCGGCGATGGCCGCCAGCACATCGATGTCGATCCCGCCGGACTCCTCCGGTTCGCACTCGGCTTCGGTGGTGCCCTCGGCCCCGGCCTCTTCCGGCTCGATCACCTCGCCCGCCGGCGTGCGCTTGAGCCGGTAGAAGTTCGAGGTGCCCGCGGTGAGGTCGTGGCCGACGGTGGTCGCCCGGATCTGCAGTTGCTCGTGCTCGACGCCGTTGGCGTCCACCCACCGGCGGGAGCGAAGCCGGCCGCCCACGATGACCGGATCTCCCTTGCGCAGACTGAGCCGCACGTGCTCGGCCAGCCGGTGCGAACAGCTCACGGTCACCCAGATCGTCTGCTCGTCACCCCACTCCCCGCCGCGCACCAGCCGCGGGGTGCAGCCCATCCGGAAGGTGGCCCATGGCGAGGCGGCATCCCGCAACTCCACCTCGCCGCCCACCCGGCCCGTGATCCATACCTGTGCTTCCATTGCAGCTCCTCTCATCGACACTCGAAGAGCCTTGAGAGGAGGGGTCGTGGCGTGCCAGCGAATCGCGTGACCTGTGGACAACCCGGTGCCTCAACGCGATATCCACAACACCCGACGGGTGAACCTCAGCTTCGTCCGCGAGCCTCGGCCACGGCCTTCACCGCTGTGGCATAGCGGTCGAGCTCGGCCTGGACGGGTTCGAGCACCTGCTCGGCGGTGACCGCTGCGATCGCGGCGCGCAGCGACTTCTCGGCGGCACGAGCCCGCCGGCCGGCCCCGACCCGGACGAACAGCCGTCCCAGCAGGGCCAGCACAAGCCCCGCCAGCACCCCGCCTCCGAGCAGCCAGGTGGGTGCCGGAGTGCCCTGCCACAGCACCTCGGGCAGGCGGGGCAGCAGGTACTGCGGGCCCAGCCAGTTGTAGAGATGCCACAGCCCACCGATCAACACGGCCGCCACCAGCACCCACTGCAGCACCAGGAACAGCCCCCACCACCAGGAGCCCTGACGGGTACGCAGCTCGGTGGCGGCGATCGCGGTGTCGAGCCGGGCGGGCAGCCGGGCCTGGTTGCCCCGGGCGGCCTCGCCGATCGCGGCGGCCCATCGGTTCGGCAGCCCGGCCGCGACGGCATCGGTCAGTCCGCGCAGCGCCCCCTCAACCCGTGCCTGCTGGACGGGCGTTGCCTGCGGCAGCGAGGTCCGTCCGACCTCTGCCGTCCCCGCGGGCAGTTCGAGCCGCAGCCGCTTCAGCGGGTCGGGGCGTAGTCGGCCGATCCAGCTCAGGAAGGGCCAGCCGGTGGCGGCCCGGCCCCGCTTCACCCAGGCCCGGAAGACCCCGTCCACCACCGTCGGAACCCCGGCGGCCTCGGCCAGCGCAGCGGTCAGGCCGTCCTGCGCCCGCCTGTCCAGCCGGCCTGCCCGGACATTGCCGAGATCGGTGGCGAGCCGTTCGGCAGCCACCTCGACGTCGGTCTGCAGGCGCCGGACGCTGGCCTGCTTGGCGGCCACGGTCCGCGCCAGCATGGCGCGCAACTCGGGGATGCCCAGCCCGCGCAGCGCCGAAGTGATCATCACCGGCGTCTTGCGCAGGCCCTCGCGATCCAGCAACCGGCGCAGATCGGTGACGCAGCGATCCAGATCCTCCGGCGCCAGCCGGTCGGACTGGTTCAGCAGCACGAGCATCAGCTCGGCGTAAGGCGCCAGCGGCCGCAGGTAGCGCTCGTGCAGAACGGCGTCGGCGTACTTCTGCGGATCGACCACCCAGACCAGCGCGTCCACCCGATCGACGAGCCGGTCGACGGCGAGCTGGTGGGAGAGCTCGGTCGAGTCGTGATCCGGCAGGTCGAGCAGCACCAGCTTGGCCAGCGGATCCTCGGCCGAAGCCGCGATCAGATGCCGGCGCGGTATGTCCAGCCAGTCCAGCAGTTCGTGCGGCAGCGCGGTCCCCCAGGCGACGCCCATCGCCCGCGCCGTCGTCGGACGGCGGACCGCGGTCTCGGCCAGTTCGGTTCCGGTGACCGCGTTGAACAGGCTCGACTTCCCCGAACCGGTCGAACCCGCCAGTGCCACCACGGTGTACTCGCCGTCGAACCGCACCCGCTCTCCGGCCCGCGTCACCACCTGATGCGCCGCGGCCACGACCTCGGGATCCGCGCGCCCCTCGGCGGCGACCACAGCCCGGCTCAGCGCGTCGATGCGCTCGGTCAGTCCGCGCTTCATCGCGGCTCCTGGGGGTCGACGACTCGCCCTTCCAGCACGGGTTCGGACGGCTGCGGGTCGGCCGGTTCGAGTACCGGTGGGTCCGTTCCCTCCGCGCCGGCGAGCGGGAGGACCGTGTCCCGCAGCGGCTCGACCCGGGTCAGCGCGTCGATGATCGCGGCCGCCTGCTCCGGGCGGACGTCCACCTGCGCCAGGGCGCTCTCGTAGCGCGCCAACTCCGCGGCCAGGGCCACTTCGACCCGCTCGTCGAGGCGTGCCTTCGCCTCCTTGGCCAGCCGGCGCACCGCGTCCTCGCCGAAGATCGCCTCCAGCACCCGGTGGGCGAGCACCGCCGTGCCACCGGCCACCCCGAGTTCGGCACCTACCAGCCCACCGGTCTGAGAGAACACCAGGATCATCAGCGCCACCCCGACGCCGTTCACGCCGAGCGCCCAGAAGCGGGCCTGCGACTTCTTCGCGGCCCCCACCTCGCTGACCAGTTCCATCACGTCGGCCTGCCAGTCGCGTACGACCGCCTTGGCATCGGCGGTGAAGTCCTGGCTGGCACGAGTCAGGTCGGAGGATGCCGCGCCGAGGAGGACGCGGCCGGCCGGATGCGCGTCCCAGGCCGAGCCGACCCGGGCGGCGGCTGCCTCACCGGCCTCGCGGATCAGCACCTCCATGCCCGACTCGACCGCGGTGGCGACCTCGGCGGCCTGTTTGGGCTCGCCCTTGAACGCCGCCAGCATCCGATCCCGCCACCAGCCGATCTTCTGCTCGACCGCGCGGAAGAACTGTCCGGTGCCCACGAAGTCATGCCAGCGGTCGAGCACCTCGCCGCGCAGCATGCTGCCGTCCGCGGTCTGCACCGCGACGGTCCGGACGGCCTCGGCATAGGACTGCTCGGCGTCCCGTCGCAGCGTGTCGACCGCGGTCGCCTGGTCGGTGACCGCCTGTGCCAGCTCCGGCGCGGTCGCCATCAGTGCGCGAATCGCGCCGTCCAGGGTGCGCAGCACCACGGCCTGCCGGGTCGCCGCGTCGGCCGCCAGCCCGCTCAGCCATTCCCGGATCGGCGCGACGGCCGCGTCCGGCAGCAGGCCGTCGGCATCCACCTGGGTCTCCGGGACGGCGAACAGCGGTGAGGATCCCAGCCCGCGCTGGCCCATCATCTGCCCCAGGTGCACCGGAACCTCGGCCATCGCCGCCGGCGGCACCCGATCCAGCACGACGGCCACCACGGCCTCGCGATCGGCGGCCGAGCGCAGGTAGTCCCAGGGGACGGCGTCGGCGTAGCGCGCCGCGGAGGTGACGAACAGCCACAGGTCGGCGGCGGCCAGGAGCTGGGCGGCCAGCGCCCGGTTCTCGGCCACCACGGAGTCGACGTCGGGTGCGTCCAGGATCGCCAGGCCGCGCGGCAGGGTCGGTTCCGGCACCAGCTGCAGGGTCTTGGCGTCGGCCACCTGATCGGCGCTGCGGGCCAGGCCGGGCAGTATCCGGTCGGAGCCGAACCAGCTCGCGTCGTCAGGGTGATGGACGAGCACCGGCGAGCGGGTGGTGGGACGGATCACACCGGGCAGGCTCACGGTCCGTCCGATCACCGAGTTCACCAGGGTCGACTTACCGGCGCCGGTCGAGCCACCGACCACCGCCAGCAGCGGTGCCTCCAGGCGGGCCAGCCGCGGCAGGATGTAGTCGTCCAGTTGGGCCACGGCTGCTCGCGCCCTCGCCGCAGCGGCCTCGCTTCCAGGCAGCGCCAAGGGCAGACGGACGCCGGCCAGCGCATCGCGCAGCCCGGTCAGCGCCGCAGCGCGTTGCTCGCCCATCCGGCCTCCTTGTCGTCCAGCCCCTAGCCTGCCTCCTGACGCGGCTACACCCTACAAACCGGAGGCCTGTGTTCTCGACTCCGCAAACGCCGATCCACCGGGGTTATGAGACCCGGCGAGGCTCCATATCGCTCGATTCGCCGATCTGGCGGGGTTTATCGGGCCTGTTTCGCCGCTGGTAACCCCACTGGATCGGCGTTTGCGCCGGAGCAGAGAGGTCCGCGCGCGGATAACCCCCACAGGTCGGCGGATGCGACCTCAGGTCGGCGGCCCCCACTTGGGGTCGACGGCCGACTGGGTGGGAGTGCCGGTCGGTGCCGGCCAGGAGCCGCCCAGGCCGGCCGGGCCGGGATACTGCGGGGGCGGGAAGTCCGGCTGCCGTCGCCGGCGCAGTCGCGGCAAATTGAGCTTCAGCCCGCGCGGATCGACGATGGCCAGCGGACGCACCCGGTCGGCGCGCAGGATCAGTTCGTGCGCGCGCTCGTCACCGGCCTGGTCGACCACCCCGCGCACCTGGGCGTCCCGCAGGTAGGCGAGTTCGGTCAGGGTGCGCTGCAGATCGCGGGTGGCCAGGAAGCACCGTCCACCGCGGGTCAGCGCCACCGCCAGGGCGCGCCACCGGGTGCGCAACCGGCCGAAAAGCATCGGATCGTCGGCCCGCAGCCAGCCCACGGCGACATAGTCGGCCAGCCGCACCCGGATCACCTTGCTCTGGACCAGCACCTGGCGGATCACCCAGATCACCGCCGAGAGCAACAGCGGCACCGCCACCGCCCAGTACATGATCAGCTGCGAGGTTCCCTGGCTCAGGCTCGCCTGCGAGTTGAAGACCATGTGCAGCAGGGCGGCCAGGCCGTAGCCGGCCAGCGGCGCCAGCACCCGCACCACCTTGCTTCGGGTGCGCAGCGCGACCGCCACGCCGATGGCGGTGAGCATCGTGAACAGCGGGTGGCCGAAGGCCGTCCAGAAGCCACGCAGCCAGACAATGTCCACCACGGCCTGTTCGGCGTTGCCCACCTCGATGGTCTGCGAGGAGTACACGATGGCCCGGGCGTAGTAGATGATGTTCTCGGTGAAGGCGAAGCCGGCGCCGGACAGGCCGCCCATCACCACCAGCGAGACCTTCGACACCAGCTCGTAGCGGGCCAGGATGGCCAGCCCGAACAACACCGTCGCCTTGGCCGCCTCCTCGACGAAGGGGGCGACGAAGATCGCCGCCCGCGCGCTCGTGGACGGATCGAAGTTGCCGCTGACCTGCATCTGCATGGCAGCCCAGGAATTCACGTGGTACGACACGAAGGTCGCCACCGAGGCACCCCAGCCCAGCGACAGGAACCAGACCACCCAGCGCTGCGGCCGCCACCGATCGGCGGTCAGGAAGACCACGATCCAGAAGATCAGCGTCGAGGTGGCGTACCACGCGGCCTGCCGGATGGCGGAGGGATTGACGCCCGGCACCGTGCCGTCCACCGCGGGCTGGTCGGAGGTGAGATCGAAGTACAGGGCCGCCAGGCAGGCCGCGAAGACGATCGTCAGCCCGACGGTCAGCCACGTCCACCACGAGGTCAGCAGCCGCGGCGGCAGCCGCCGGTCATCGATCACCGCCCCCGGCAGGTTGTTCAGCCG
>JAIUOR010000033.1 GCA_020161795.1 Actinomycetota bacterium
CCCTGTCCCTATCAGCGGTCAGCCGACGCCACCAGGCCCAGCGACAACACCCCCCGGATCATGACCTCGACAGGGGCAGTAAGTCATACCGAGCCCGGTGACCGTAGCCCCCGCCATGAGGGCCACCAGCAAGGTAACGGGGTCAGGCGGGAGCGCCCCCGGTCCGGGGAACGGTGATCGACTTGCGGTGGCACGGCTCGGGCGGCAGCCGGAGGGTGCGGTACTCGGCGTTCGGATCCGCCAGCCGGCGCAACAGCAGGGCGACCGCGGATTGGCCCAGCTCGAATGTCGGTTGGGCCAGGCAGGTGATGGGAGTGCCGAGCAGGTCGGCCCACTCCAGATCGTCGAAGGCTGCGAAGGAGATCTGGTCCGGCACCGACAGGCCGGCCTCCATCAGACCGCGCAGCACGCCGAGGCTGATCACGTTCGAGGCGGAGAAGAAGGCCGTCGGCGGATCGGCCAGCCCGAGCAGCCGGGCGGTGGCGAGCCTGGCGTCGTCGGCGTCGACCGCCCCGGACGAGATCAGCGCCTCGTCGGGTGTCAGGCCGCGTTGCCGGTGCGCGAGCCGCCAGCCCTCGACCCGTTCCATCGTCGTGCTGTGGTGCTCCTTGCCGGCCACGATCGCGATCCGGCGATGGCCGAGGTCGAGCATCTCGCCGACCAGCACCGCGACCGATTCCGTGTTCTCCACGAGCACCTGATCCACCGCCAGCGGTACCGCCCGGTCGATCAGCACCACCGGCAGGCCCCGGCTGGCGATGTGCGCGATGTCGGAGTCGCTGGATTCCGCGGTGAGCGCGACGATGAGCCCGTCCACTCGCTGCCGGGTGAGGGTGTCGACGATCTCGCGCTCCAGTGCCGGGCTCTCGTCCGCGTTCGCGACGAGCATGGTGTAGCGGGCCTGCCGCAGGGCGGCCGCGATGCCGCGCATCACGGCCGTGGAGAACGGGTTCGCGATGTCGGACGCCACGAAGCCCACCGACTCGGTGGTCGCGGTCCGGAGCGCGCGAGCATGGGGATTGCGGTGGTAGCCGGTGTCCCGGATCGCCCGGCGCACCCGCTCCACGGTGCTGGGAGCGACATGCCGGGTCTGGTTGATGACATGCGAGACGGTCGCCGTCGAGACGCCGGCGGCAGCCGCGACGTCGGTGAGCGTGACCATCAGTACCTCCTCAGAAGCTAAAGCATGGCGCGTCGAAGCCGCTGAGGACAGCGCGCCACCCCGATGCCCGATCCAGCGGATGCCGGTCGGGCACCGGCGTGGCGCTGCTCGGCCTTACAGGGTCATCTCCCATACCCGGAGGTCGGAGACGCTCACCTGCGCCGATTCGGCCACGAACAGCAGCCGCCCGGTGGGAGGTTCGGGCAGGGTGAACGCCTGGACGAAGGCGTCGTCGATGTAGTACTCGACGAGCGACTGGCGGACGAGGACGCGCCACCGCTGCGCTTCCCCGGCGGCCGCGACCCGCTTGGAGTCGGCCGCGCGGAAGGCATAGCCGTTGTAGGAGCCGATCGAGAAGACGCCGTCGGTGTCGGCCAGCGCCAGGCTGCCCGACCACCGGCCTCCGGTCTCGATCAGCACCCCGGCGCCGGCGAGCTCGGCGTGGGCGGCGCAGGAGAGTGTGGCCTCCAGGACGATGCCCTTGTCGAGGTCGTGGCCGACCGGGATCTCCAGCAGCCCCCCGGCGGGGGCGTCGAAGACCACCGTGTCCCCGCCGAGTTGTGGGGCGGTGCTCAGCCCACGGCCGCGGGCGTGCTCCAGACCGGTGGGAAGCAGCCGGCCCTTCAGGGCCTCGTTGCCCGGCCACCACGCGTAGGACAGGATGCCGTCGATAGCCACCACCTTCTTCAGCGGCGCCAGGTAGCTGCCGGGCTTGGGGTAGACGTTCACGATGTCCCGCACGGGCGTGATCGCGTGGTGGCAGGAGAGCATCTCGTCCCCGCATGGGTAGAAGCGCGAGAAGTAGGTGTAGTGCTGGGGCGCGCTCACCAGCAGGGGCTGCTGGCGGGGATCGAGGACGAACGGGCCCTCCTTGCGGTCCGCCCGCAGCACGTACATCCCGCCGGCGGCCTGGGCATGGTGGGCCGTCCGGCGCAGTCCGAGCGGGATCTCCGCCTGGGCGGCCAGCATGTAGTAGTGGTCGCCGATCCTCTCCACGCCGCCGATCTCCAGCTTGTCGCCCCAGATCCCGCTCTCGATTACCGGAGCGCCGGTCGTGAAGACCCTTCCGTCCGGGGACGACACGGAGGCACAGGTTCCGCGCAATCCGATCGGCCCGTCCTGGGCGACGGCCGTGACGTAGCCGAAGTAG
This sequence comes from Actinomycetota bacterium, assembly GCA_020161795.1. Classification (GTDB taxonomy): domain Bacteria; phylum Actinomycetota; class Actinomycetes; order Propionibacteriales; family Propionibacteriaceae; genus Propionicimonas. Next base: position 2,313 of record JAIUOR010000033.1, read on the forward strand.
CCGCCCTCCTCGTCCTCGATCACCCAGATGTTGTCCCAGCGCTGGGCGGAGAACTCGGTTCCCTCGGCGTACCACCGGGGGTCGAGCCGGGAGATGCTCTCCTCCGCCGGGATGCGCCGCCAGGTCCGCAGGTCGTCCGACTCGGCGAAGAAGATCTCCAGGGTGCCGTTGCGATCCTCGGAGAAGTTGAAGTAGTAGGTGTCGCCCGCCTTCCAGGTGTGGCCGGCGCCGAGGTAGGTCGCATCATCGGCTTTGAAGATGATCTTGCCCTGATCCTCGAAGTGGACGCCGTCGGTCGAGGTGGCCAGCCCGATGGAGTCCCACGGCCGGTCGAGCCGGGTGCTGGCCAGGTAGAACAGGTGATGCACCCCGTCCTCGTAGAAGAGCCAGGTGTCCCACAGGGACGAGGCGGTGGGTGGATTGAGGAGCACGGCGTTCCTTTCGAGGTTGTTATTTGATCGAACCCTGCGTGATGCCACTGATGAACTGGCGTTGCAGGAGGGCGTAGATCACGATGCTGGGGATTGCGGCCAGCGTCGTGGAGGCGGCGATCAGCACCACGTCAGCGGTGAACGCCGTCTTGAGGAAGGCCAGGCCCAGCGGGATGGTGCGCAGGCTTTCGGTGTTGATCAGCACCAGCGGGAGCAGGTAGTCGTTCCACACCGTCAGGAAGGTGAGCACGGTGACCGCGGAGACCGCCGGCCGAGCCAGGGGGAACATCACCCGCACCAACGAGGTGACCTCGGTGCCGCCGTCGACCAGCACGGCCTCGCGCAGCTCGCCCGGCAGATCCCGGAAGGCCGCCCGCATCAGGAAGACGGCCAGCGGTATGCACAGGGCCGCCTCGGCCAGGATCAGGCCGGGCAGGGTGTTGAACAGGCCCATGCTCTGCTGGATGAAGGAGAGGGCGATCACGATGCTGACCGCCGGCAGGGTGAGGCCGATCAGGAAGACCGCGAAGAGGATGTCCCGCCCGGGGAACCTCAGCAGCGCGAACGCATAGCCGGCGAGGCTAGCGACGACGACGACGATGACCAGGGTCGGTAGGACCACGATGATGCTGTTGAGGATGTACCGGCCGATGCCGGCCTCGACCCAGGCCTCGGCGAAGTTCGAGAACAGCCAGCGCTGGGGGAGCCCCAGGGGATTGGTGGCCAGCTCGGTGTTGGTCTTCAACGCGATCGAGACGATCACCGCGACGGGCGCGATCGACACGAAGGCGACGACGATCAGCACCACGTGGATCATCGTCCGTCCGGCAGCGTGCGTCGCGCGGTTCATGCGTCACGCTCCCGCAGTCGCAGATAGACCACCGAGGTCAGCAGGATGATGAGCGCCATGAGCATGGCGATCGCCGAGCCGTAGCCGATGTCGAGGTTCTGGAAGGTCTCGCGGTAGATCTTGGTGCCCAGCACCTCGGTGGCACCCGCCGGACCGCCGGCGGTGAGGACGAACACGATGTCGAACACCCGCACGGTGTTGATGAAGACGATCAGGACCACCGCGTTCATCGTGTTGGCCAGGGCAGGCAGGGTGATGTGGCGGAATCGCTGCCAGGTGGACGCGCCGTCGACCTTCGCCGCGTCGTACAGGGACGGGTCGATGGTGTTCAGTCCGGAGAGGAAGAGCGTCATGCAGAAGCCGAAGCCCGTCCAGTTGGCCGCGGTCGCCAGCGCGGTCAGCGCCAGCTGCGGGTCACCCAGCCAGTTCTGGGTGAGTTGGTCGAGGCCGAGTGCCCGCAGCGCGGAATTGAGGGTCCCGAAGGTCGGGTGGTAGATCCAGCCCCATGCCAGCGCCACCACGACGGTGGCCAGCACGTACGGCAGGAAGAACAGGGCCCGGTAGACCCCGCGTCCGGCCGGCCTGGCCTGGTGGAGCAGGACGGCCAGCCCGAGCCCGATCAGAATGGGGAACACGGCGAGGACGACCCACCGCAGGTTGTTCAGCGCAGCCGACCACACCGCCGAGTCGGTGAGGAGCCGGACGTAGTTGTCCAGCCCCACCCAGGAGTAGTCCGGCGTCAGGCCGTTCCAGCTCCACAGACTCATGACGGCCGTCTGCGCCAGCGGCGCCACCAGGAAGATCCCATAGATGGCGGCCGCCGGCAGGATGAACAGGTACGGGGTGAGTCGTCCCCATCCGCGTGTCATGGGGCTACTTCTTCTGCGCGTCCCAGGCTGCCCGGTCCTTCTCCAGTTGGGCCTGGAGGTTGCCGACCAGATCCTGCGGGGTGGACGTGCCGGCCAGGATGCCCTGCAAGCCGGCCACCCAGGTCTGGGTCTCCTCGGCGCTGTTGTTGAAGCCGATGTCCACGGCGCCCCCGTTCGCGCCGGCGTCGTTCATGATCGTCAGGGCGGCCTTCTGCGGATCGCTCAGCTTGTAGGCGGACGGATCGAACTCGATGGCGGGGAACAGTCCGTCGGTCTCGATCCACGAGGTGAACGTGGCGGCGTCGGTGAAGGCCGACACCAGATCGAGGACGGCGGCGCGCTTCTCCGGGTCGGAATCCAGCCCCGACGACAGGAACCAGGCCTTGCCGGTGCCCACATAGGCCTGGAAGGGCATGCCGTCGTTCACCGGGAATCCGACGAAGCCGAACTGGAACTTGTCCGGGTTCTCCTTCTCGCACTCGGCCATCGCGGCGAACATCCACGGGCCCTTGACCATGAAGGCGGTGGTGCCGGTGCAGAAGCTGGCGGTGTGGTTCTCGTCCGGGATGCCGCTGGCATCCGGGGTGAAGTAGCCGGTGTCGTTCCACGCCTTGAACTTCTCCAGCATCTGCAGCCAGCCCGGGTCGGTGTAGTTGCCGGTGCCGACCGGGGTGGTCGCCAGGATCGTCGCGGTGGGGATCGTCGCGTAGCCCAGGGCGTGCATCATGTGCAGCCCGGCGTAGCAGGGGCCGCCGCAGGCGAGCACCATCGGGATGGTCCCGTCACCGGCGGCCTTGACCTTGTCCATGGCCTGCTCGAGCTCGGCCAGCGAGGTCGGGACCGCGATCCCGAGCCGGTCCAGGATGACCTTGTTGTACATCAGGCCGACGGTCTCCAACTCGTTGCCGACCGCGTAGGGAGTGTCGTCGTAGGTCAGCCGCTCCTGCGAGGAGGGAACCAGCTTGTCCCAGCCACGGTCGCCCCACACATCCGCCAATGATGAGACCTGGCCCACCTTCACGTAGCGGCCGAGGTGGTTCGGCTCGGTGCCGGTGTAGACCAGATCGGGGCCGGAATCCTGGCCGAGGGTGCTCGGGAGCTTGACGTCGAAATCGGCGGTGTCCATGGTCACGGCGTTCACGGTGTAGCCGGGATGGCTCTCCTCGAACGCGGCGATCACTGACTTGGCGGTCGTGGAGGCCACGCCTCCCGAGAAGCCCCAGTAGTCGATGGTCTTGTCCGTGCCGGGCGCCGCGGTCTGTCCGGCGGAACCGGTGCAGCCACTCAATGTCAACCCGATCACAACGGCCGCCGTCGAGACGGCGGCGAAGCTGCGGTTCATGGTGATCCTCTCTGATCGCAGACGTAAACGATTACGCGTAATCGATTGCGTCGATCATAGGGAGGGCTCCGAACGCCCGTCAAGGGTTGAGTGCGATTCCGCGCGGGCATATCGGACGCCGCCTGGACGCTTGTCGGCCGACCTGGGCGTGGCGGGAGGGTCGCCGACACGACGGCGGTGGGCCGCGAAGAGTCGCCTACGAGGAGGCTCGGGCTGTGGAGTCGCCGAATCGTCCGAGCCGGCCTGGTTCAGGGCTGGCGAGCGTCAGTGACCACCCGCGGCGTCCAGCCTTACGGCGCACCGCGAGGATCGGCGCACTGGGTGGGGAGCGGCTCAGCTCTCGCCGAGGCCGGTTCCCAGCTTGCGGGCGGTCTGGATCCACTCGTGCTCCGGGGGGACCAGCTTCAGGTTGCCGGCCACCTCCGAGAGCGGGATCGGAGCGGTCTCCTCGCCGCGCGCGGCGACCATGATGCTGAACTCGCCCTTGGCGACGTGGTGGGCGGCGGCCGTCCCGATCCGGGAGCCGAGCAGGCGGTCGGCGGCGACCGGGGTTCCGCCGCGCTGCACGTAGCCCAGGATGGTGACCCGCGTCTCCAGCCCGGTGCGGGCCTCCAGCTCGCGGGCCAGCTTGAAGGTGTGCTCGCGCTGGGAGTCGACGACGTTGGCCAGGTGCTTCTTCGCCGCGCCGATGGCCTCGGGGGTCTTGGCGGCCTTCACGAGAGCCTCGGCCGCCTCGATGTCGGCGGCATCGCCCAGGTCGCGGGCGCCCTCGGCGACCGCCACCACGGAGAAGTTGCTGCCGCCGGCCACCCGCGCGTTGATCGTCTCGGCGACGGAATCCACCGAGTAGGGGATCTCCGGCAGCAGGATGATGTCTGCCCCGCCGGCGATGCCGGCTCCCAGGGTCAGCCAGCCGGCACGGTGGCCCATGATCTCGGTGAGGATGATCCGGTGGTGGCTGTGGGCGGTGGAGTGCAGCCGGTCGATGGCGTCGGTGGCGATCTCCATCGCGGTGGCGAAGCCGAAGCTGGTGTCGGTGTGGGCGATGTCGTTGTCGATCGTCTTAGGCAGGTGGATCACGTTCAGCCCGGCCTCGGCCAGCCGCATCGCGTTCTTGGCGGTGCCGCCGCCGCCGAGCAGGACGAGCCCGTCCAGCCGTTCCTTCTCGTAGTTCTCGATCACCTGTGGACGCATGTCGCGGACCTCGCCGTCCACGCTCATCCGGTGCACCTTGTCGCGGCTGGTGCCGAGGATCGTTCCGCCGATCGTCAGGATTCCGGAGAGGGCCTTCCCGTCGAGCGGGACGTGCCGATTCTCGACCAGGCCGCGAATGCCGTCGCGGTAGCCGATCAGTTCCATGCCGTAGTGCAGGGCCGCCTTGCCGAAACCCCGGATGGCCGCGTTGAGACCGGGGCTGTCTCCGCCGGCGGTGAGGATTCCGATTCGCTTGGTGCTGCCAGTTGTCATCGCTTGCGCCCTTCCTCGGTCTGGACGTCAGGGTATCGGCTCGGTGCACGCCGGTACCACGCGATGGTGATGATCGGTTGCTGCGCACGGGGGGGTTGGCGTACCGGGCATAATCGAGGCACGACGGCGGCCACCGGTGGAAGGAACCGATCATGCGAGGCGTCAGTTCGATCGCAGCGGTAGCCGTTGCACTGCTGCTCAGTTCGTGCGCGACGCAGGCACCCACGCTCGCGCCACTGGAGCCGCCGAACGCCCCGACCACGACCCCGGTGGCGACGCCGACGCCCTCCAGCACGCCCACTGTCGTGGAGCCGCCGGTGTCGTCGCCCCCGGTGTCACCGACCGCCTCGGCGTCACCCACCCCGTCCGCATCTCCCACGCCCTCGCCCACGCGCTCCTCCGCACCACCGACGTCCGCGCCACCGAAGGCCAGCGGCCTGGTGCTGTCGGGCAAGGGGCTTGGCGGGCACAAGTTCGGCACGTCCGAGGCGAAGGTGGAGAAGACCCTGGATTCGAAGCTCGGGGAGCCGGACGAGTCGATCCAGGGCGTGATGTGCGAGTTCGACTCCGCCAGCCCCTGGCAGCGGAGCCTGATCTATGACGGGCTCTCCGTGCTCTTCACCGCCAAGTCGACGAAGAAGTCGGCGCCGCGCACCCTCAATGGCTGGTCGCTGGCGCTGGACGGGAGCAAGCCGAAGTTCCAGCTTGAGGACGACGTGCCGCTGAACCTGAGTTTCAAGCAGCTGAAGAAGAAGTACCCCAAGGGCAAGCTCGCCGACACCGGCCTCGGCGACGGCAGTGAGATGTTCACCCTGCCCAACGGCATCCGCTTCATCGGGGTGGAAGTGCCCGACATGGTCTCGGCGGGCGAACTGCACTTCTGCGAGTGAGGTTCAGCCGACCCACACCGCGGTCGCGCCGAGGTGGCCGGTGATCACGACCACCACGAGGGATGCCGCCGCGGCGATGACGGTCACGATGCGCGTGATCAGCAGGAACGGCCCGCCCTCGCGCCGGCTCGCGAGCATCAGCCCGATCACGGCGATCGCCAGGATGGCCGCCGGCCAGGGTGCGATCAATCCCCAGAACATGTGGGCACCGAGCGTTCCGGTGCCGGTGGTGGTGCCCGCGAGCACCTCACCGCTGAGCCGGGCACCGATCGTGGCGCCGGCCGCCACCACCGCGCCGATGGCCAGCAGCGAGCCGTAGCGCCGGCGGGCCCGGGACGACAGCGCAATCACGATCGCGCCGAGCGCAACCAGGGGCAGCAGCACGACGGCGGCGTGCACCACGAGGGGATGAGCGGGCGGCAACGCGATATCCATGGTTGATTGTTCAACCACGCCGGGGGTCGGGGCAAGGCATGGCCGGCAACTCACAGCCGACTCATAGCCGGCCGGTGCCTCGGCCGCCGCCCGTCCGGGCGGCGCCCATGCCAGAGGCTGGGACTCGGTTCCCAGTGGGGCCTGCGCCGGCGGTGGGTCGGAGTGGACCCGGGGCTGCGAACCGGGTCAGGATGGGCGCATGACTCCGGCCAACCCGCTCGCCACCCGCTCGGCGCTGCCCTTCGAGCTGCCCGACTTCGCCGCCCTGACTCCTGAGCACTACCGCTCGGCATTCGCCCAGGGCATGGTGGAGCACTTGACCGAGCTGGCCGTGATCGCCGCCGACCCCGAGCCGCCCACCCAGGTGAACCTGGTCGACGCCTGGGAGGCGACCGGGCAGCTGCTGGGAAGGGCGGCACTGGCCTTCTTCACCGTGAAGTGGGCCGACACCACCGAGGAGTTGAGCGCGATCGAGGAGGAGATGGCTCCGCTGCTGGCCGCTCATTCCGACGCCATCTACCTCGATCCCGCGCTCTACCGCCGAGTGGCAGCCCTGGCGGATCGGGTGGCCGCCGGCGAGACGGACGTGGACGACCAGGCCGGCTACTGGCTGGAGCGGACCCGGCGGCGGTTCGAGCGGGCCGGCATCGCGTTGCCCGAGGCCGAGCAGGGCCGGCTGCGGGAACTGAACGGCCGGATCGCCGAACTGCAGTCGAAGTTCGGCCGGCTCGCCCTGGCCGGGATGAACGCGGCCGCGGTGTGGGTGAGCGATGTCGCCGAACTGGACGGCCTCTCCGCCTCCGAGATCCAGGCCGCCGGCGAGCTGGCCGCCGAACGCGGCCGTCCGGATGCCTGGCTGATCGAGATCGCCAACACCACCGGCCAGCGTCCGCTCGACGTCCTGACCAACCGTGCCCTGCGCGAGCGGATTCACCGTGCCGCGATCGGGAAGGGCTTCGGCGGTGAGCACGACACCCGGGCCGTGCTGCTGGAACTCGCCCGGCTCCGGGCCGAGCGGGCCGGGCTGCTCGGCTTCGCCAACCACGCCGACTACGTGGCCGCCGACGCGTGTGCCAAGACCGCGGACGCGGTATGGGAACGGCTGACCGGAATGGTGCCCGCGGTGGTCGAGAACGTCGCTGCCGAAGCCGCCGAGCTGGAGGCCGTCCTGCAGCGGCTGGAACCCGGGGCCACCCTGACCCCGTGGGATTGGCAGTACCTCAGTGAGATCGTCCGGGCCGAGCGGTACGCGCTGGATGCCGGTCTGCTGCGTCCCTACCTGGAGGTTGAGCACGTTCTGCGCGACGGCGTGTTCGCCGCTGCCACCGCGCTGTACGGCATCACCTTCGTCGAGCGGACCGATCTGGTGCCCTATCACCCCGACGTGCGAGTGTTCGAGGTGCGGGAGGCGGACGGAACTCCGCTCGGGCTGTTCCTGGCCGACTTCTTCACCCGCGCCTCCAAGCAGGGCGGGGCCTGGATGAACAACATCGTCGACCAGAACCACCTGCTCAGCCAGCTGCCGGTGGTGGTCAACAACTCCAACCTGGTCAAGCCGCCGGCTGGGGAGCCGGCCCTGATGACCTGGGACGACGTGATCACCCTCTTCCACGAGTTCGGGCATTCCCTGCACGGGCTGCTCTCCGATACCCGCTACCGTTCGCAGTCAGGCACCGAAACCCCGCGTGACTTCGTGGAATACCCCTCTCAGGTGAACGAGATGTGGGCGCTGGAGCCCTCCCTGCTGGCCAACTACGCGGTTCACGTCGAGACCGGCGAACCGATCCCGGCGCTGTGGATCGAGACGCTGCTGGGTTCGACGCTCTTCCAGCAGGGCTTCCAGACCGCGGAGTACCTGGCCGCGGCGCTGCTCGACCAGGTGTGGCACACCACGCCGCTGGACGAGCTGCCGACCGACCCCGAGCAGGTGGAGGCCTTCGAGAAGGCGGCCCTGGCCAAGGTGGGGCTGGAGTTGCCGCTGGTGCCGCCGCGGTACCGCTCGGCCTACTTCCGCCACACCTTCGAGGGCGGCTACGACGCCGGCTACTACTCCTACATCTGGTCTGAGGTGCTGGATGCCGACACCGCGGCGTGGATCCGGGCGACCGGCGGCCTGACCCGCGAGAACGGCGAGCGGTTCCGCCGCCGGCTGCTCGCGCGGGGTGGCTCGATCGACGCCATGGACGCCTATCGCGACTACCGCGGTCAGGAGCCCGACCTCACCCATCTGCTGGAGCGGAGGGGACTGCTGCGTTAGGCAGCATGCTCGCGGGCGCCCGTCGGCTACCGCACTCCACAGTCAGCTGACGGGAATCGGAGCGGAACCTACGGTAGGGTAACTTAGCGTCGGAGCCGACAGGAGCAGTGGATGGATCCCAACAACATCGCGGTGCGATTCGCCGCGGCGGCGCTCACCCACGGTCAGCGCCCAGCCACCCGGATCCGGGTGGGCGAGGGGTGGTCCGTCCAGACCTACGAGGAGCTCGGCGCGCGGGCGCGCCGGCTCGCGGCGCGGTTGATCGACCTCGGCCTGCAGCCGGGCGACCGGGTCGGGCTGTTCGCTCCCAACCTGCCGGAATGGACGCTGGTCGACCTGGCCTGCCTCACCGCCGGGCTGGTGGTCGTCCCGCTCTACCCGACCAGCACGACCGATCAGGCCGTGCACATCCTGGCCGATGCGGGGTGCCGGCTGCTCTTCGTGGATGGCGCCGAGCGCTGGCAGCGGATCGCCGCGGCTGAGCTGCCCACCCTGGAACGGGTGGTGAGCTTCACCGTCGCGGGGGACCTGCCCGTCCTGGCCGACGAGCTGGACGCCGCTCCCGTCCCCGACCTGGTGGACGAGCGTCTGGCGGCCGTCACCGGTGACGATCTGGCGACCATCGTCTACACCTCCGGCACCACCGGCCTACCGAAGGGCGTGATGCTCAGCCACCGCGGCTTCGTCCATCAACTCGAGGTGCTCACCCGCTCGCTGAAGATCAATCCCGACGACTCCTCGCTCTGCTTCCTGCCGCTCAGCCATGCCCTGGAGCGCGCGTGGACCTTCGTTGTGCTCTGCTGCGGCGCGCAGAACACCTACGTCCCCGATCCCCGGACGGTGGCCGAGCAACTCGTGCTGGCCGAACCGACCCTGCTGGTCAGCGTTCCGCGACTGTACGAGAAGGTCTTCGCCACGGCCCATGACAAGGTGGCCGACTCGGGCGCGAAGCGGCGGATCATGGCCTGGTCGCTGCGAGTGGGCAGCGAATACCACCGGGCGAGGATCGCCGGCCGCCGGCCATCGGTGATGGCCCGCGCGAAGTACCGCCTGGCCGACCGGCTGGTGTTGGGCACCATCCGGTCGGCGCTGGGCGGTCCGAAGTCGGTGCTGGCCTGCGGCGGCGCCCCGCTGCGCCAGGAGATCGAGGAGTTCTTCCTCGCCTGCGGCCTGCTGGTGCTGCAGGGCTACGGGCTGACCGAGGCATCGCCCCTGGTCAGCTTCCCCTCCCCGCAGGCCTATCGGTTCGGCACCGTCGGCCAGGTGATCGAGGGCGCTCAGGTGCGGCTCACCGACGAGGGCGAGATCTGTTACCAGGGCCCGAACCTGATGCTGGGCTACTGGGGACAGCCCGAGGCCACAGCCGAGGTGCTCCGCGACGGCTGGCTGCATACCGGCGATGTCGGCGAGGTGGACGCCGACGGCTACCTGAAGATCACCGACCGGATCAAGGACCTGATCGTCACCAGCAACGGCAAGAACATCGCGCCCGCCCCGATCGAGGGCATGCTGGCCGCCGACCCGCTGCTGGAGTACACAGCGCTGCTGGGGGACAACCGTCCCTACCTGACCTTGCTGGTCTCGCCTTCACTGCCCCACCTGGAGGACATCGGACGCCAGTTGCAGCTCACCTGGGAGCACCGCGACGAACTGCTCGGTCACCCGGCGATCCTGGACGAGATCAAGCGCCGGGTGGGCGCCATGACCGAGCGGCTGGCAGCGCACGAGCAGATCCGCGACCTACGGGTGCTGATCGAGGAGTTCACCCAGGAGAACGGCCTGCTCACCCCCACCCTGAAGGTCAAGCGGCGCGAGGTGGAGAAGCGCTTCGCCGCCCTGGTCGACGAGATGTACGCCAAGGCCGGCCGGCCCCGCTCCTAGGCAGGTGCACTAATTGCCACATAGTGGCTCTGCGCGACGTATTTTGCGGGCCGGAGCGTCTATGTGGCAGAAAGTGCACGCCCCGGAGGGGCAAGCGGGTCAGCGGAGGGTGGCGTGCCGGGCTCAGCCGTCCACGACGGAGGCGATCAGGGCCTTCAGCGCCCCGGCGTCCCGGGGCAGGTCGACGACGTGACGGGGTAGATCCTCCAGGCCGTCGAAGGCGGCGGGACGGTCGGGCTCCCGGCCGATCGCCTCCACGATCGTGGCGGCGAACTTCACCGGTAGTGCGGTCTCCAGCACGACCATCGGCACGCCGGGTTCGGTGAACCGGACGGCGACGCCGACTCCGTCGGCGGTGTGCGGGTCGATGAGCACACCGCTACGCCGCCAGGTGGCGGCGATGGTGGCCACCCGGTTGGCATGGCTGGACGAGGCCGAGACGAACCCGTAGTGCTCCCGGAGGGTCGCGAACTCCGGGGTCTCCGAGAGGTCGAAGGAACCGTGGCGGGCCAGCTCGTCGCCGAACAGCGCGCGCACCCGGACGCCGTCGCGTCCCAGCAGGTCGAAGACGAAGCGCTCGAAGTTGCTCGCCTTGGAGATGTCCATCGACGGGCTGGAGGTCGCCTGGGTCTCGGCGGAGGAGCGCACCCGGTAGACCCCGGTGCGGAAGAACTCGTCCAGCACGTTGTTCTCGTTGGTCGCCAGCACCAGGTCCCTGATCGGCAGCCCCATCATCCGCGCGACGTGACCGGCGCAGATGTTGCCGAAGTTGCCGCTGGGGACGCAGAACGACACCACCTGGTCGTCGGAGGTCGTCACGCGCAGCCAGGCGGCGACGTAGTAGACCACCTGGGCGACCAGCCGGGCCCAGTTGATCGAGTTCACCGCGCCGAGCGAGTAGCGCTCCTTGAACGCCAGATCGCCGGCGACCTCCTTGACCAGATCCTGGCAGTCGTCGAAGACCCCGTCGACGGCGATGTTCACGATCGCCGGATCGTCGATGGAGAACATCTGGGCCTGCTGGAAGGGGGTCATCCGGCCGGCCGGGGTGAGCATGAAGACCCGGACCCCGTGCCGTCCGCGCATCGCGTACTCGGCGGCCGAGCCGGTGTCGCCCGACGTGGCGCCCAGGATGTTCAGCTCGGCTCCGCGCCGGGTCAGTTCGTACTCGAACAGCTGGCCGAGCAGCTGCATCGCCATGTCCTTGAAGGCGGCGGTCGGTCCGTTCGAGAGGTGCGCCAGCTTCATCCCGTCGCCGAGGTCGGTGACCGGGACGATCGCCGGATCGGAGAAGACCTCGCCGTTGTAGGCCCGCTCGCAGATGCCGCGCAGGTCCTCGTCCGGAATGCCGTCGATGAACAGCGACAGGACGGAGTGCGCCAGCGCGGCGTAGCCCTGCTCGTCCAGCAGCGAGCGCCATTCGGCCAGCCGAGCGGGCCCGACGCGCGGATACTCGCTCGGCAGGTAGAGCCCGCCGTCGGGCGCCAGGCCTTCCAGCAGGATGTCCCAGAAGCCCAGTTCCGGGTCGCCGGGCAGGCCGCGGGTCGAGAGATAGCGCACGGCCGAACTCTACCGAACGACCGCTGCCCGCCCGCTCTGGGGCACCCGGCGCACAGGTTGGGGCGAGTGGGGTTGGTGGGGACGAGTGGGACGCCCCCGCGACATCGGCGCCGGGATTCCTGGAGGGTTGGTTCATGGATTCCCCAGAAACCGGCTTCCGAGTTGCACCGGCCATAGCAGGCGGGGAGGATGGCAGGCATGTTGGATCAGCACTCGTCGGCCATGGGGCCGACCGCCGGCGAGTCGACCCAGCATGCTTCAGCGGTGATCGCTCAGGCGCAGATCCTCGCCGACCGCCTGCTGGCCGAGGCCAATGCGGAGGTCGAGCAGTTGCGCGGCGAGATCGAGCAGTTGCGCGCCGAGCGCGATGGACTGGAACGCGATCTGGTCGACCGTCGGCGGGAGATCGAACTCTCGCTCGCCGAGGCGACGCACCGGTTGGACGAGGCCCGCCAGGATGCCGTGGCGCTGGTGAACGATGCCAGCGAGCAGGCCGCCCTGCTGACCTCCACCGCGCAGCGCAACTCCGATCAGCTGCTCGACCAGACCCAGGCGGAGGCGGCACGCCTCGCCGAGGAGGCAGAGCAGCGTGCGCAACAGGTGCGCGCGGAGGCCGAGGAGTTCGAGGCCGCGGCGCACGAGCGCGCCGAGGCTCGCTTGGCCGAGGTCGAGGCCATCGTCACCGACCGTTACCAGCGGCTGGATTCCGAGCAGGCCTCCCGCCAGGTGACGGTCGATCGCGAGATCGGACGACTGCGCACCGAGTTCGAGCGTGAAATCGGCGCGCAGCGGGATGCCGCCGCCGAGGAGCTGGAGGCGGTGCGGGCGCAGATCGCCGCCGAGCGGCAGGCCTGGGACGACGAACTGGCCCAGGCGACGGCGCAGGCGCAGGCCGAACGCGAGCAGCTGGCGGCCGAGGCCCAGGCGAGCGCCGAGGAGCAGTTGGCCGCCGCGGCCGCGCATACCGCCTGGACCGAGCAGGCCATGGCCGAACTCCGCGCCGGCGCCGAGGACGATGCCGCTCAGACCCTCAAGCAGGCTCATCAGCAGGCCGAACAGCATCTGGCCGCGATTCGTGCCCAGTCCGCCGAACTGCTGGAGACGACCACCGCCAAGGTGGAATCGCGCAGCGCCCAGGCCGAGGCGCTCGCCGCCGACCGGGAGGCCCGGGCCGCGGCCCTGCTGGAAGCCGCCGAGCGAGACGCCGTACGCACCCGGCAGACCGCGTCCGACGAGGCCGCGCGACTGCTCGCGCACGCCGAATCCGAGGCGCGGGCCCAGGTCGAGCGGGCCGAGCGCCGGCTGGCCGAAGCCGAGGGGATGGCCAGGGTCGTCCGGGAACGTACGGCCGCGGAGCTGGAACAGCTGCAGCGCGAGACCTGGGACAAGGCGCGTGCCACGCGCGAGGAGGCGATCGCCCTGCTCGCGCAGGCAAGGACCGACGCGGATGCCGTCCGCGGCGAGGCGCGTGGGATGATGGAGCGCGCCCGTAGCGAGGTGGCGGTGCTGGCCAGGCGGCGTGACGACATCAGCGCTCAGCTCGGCCACCTTTCCGGAGTGATCGAGGCTTTGGCGGTACCGGAGCGCCCGGCGGAGACGGGCGAGACTAAGGATGATCGAGATGAGTGATGTGACGTTCCGCACGGTGATGCGCGGCTACGACCCCAGCGAGGTGGAGCGGACGGTCGGCCAGCTGCGCCAGGCCGCCGATCAGGCCCGCGCCGAGGCTGCCGATCGGACGGTCGAGGTGACCAAGCTGCGCGGACAGCTCGCCGACAGCGAGACCCGTCTCGCCGCCCAGGCGGCCGCGCAGGACGAGCAGGCGCAGGCCGCGCCGCCCAGCTTCAAGGATCTCGGTGCGCGGGTGGGGAAGATCCTCTCGCTGGCCGATGCCGAGGCCAAGGAGTTGGTGGCCAAGGCGACCGCCGAGGCCGGCGCGCTGACCGAGCAGACCCGCGCCGAGGCCGAGCAGGTACGTGGCTCCGCCGAGAGCTATGCCACCGAGGTGCGTTCGAAGGCGGAGGCCGACGCCGCGCGCCTGGTCGAGTCCGCCAAGCGTGAATCGGACGACATCCTCGACCACGCCGACCGCGAGGCGACCGCCCGCCGCGAGGAGGCCGAAGCCGTCTACGAGCACCAGCGGGCCCGCGCCGCGGCCGCGGCGGCCGACTTCGAGCGGACCCTCGCCGAGCGGCGCGACAAGGCAGCCGTGGAGTTCGCCGAGCAGATGGCAGCCAACGAGGCCGCGATCGCTCGTGCCGAAGAGCGGCAGGCAGCGGTCGAGGCCGAGTCCGAGCGGCTCCGGGCCGAGGCCTCAGCCCAGGCCGAGTCGATCGTCAGGTCCGCCCAGGACGAGGCCGCCGGCACGGTCTCCGCCGCCCGCGCCCAGGCCGAGAAGGTGCGCCGCGAGTCGGATCGGGAACTGCAGGCCGCCATCGCCCGCCGCGACGCGATCACCGCCCAGCTGTCCAACGTCCGTCAGATGCTGGCGACCCTCAGCGGCACCAGCATCGTCGATCCGCTGGAGGCCTTCACGGTTCCCGCCGAAGAGGTTCCCGTCGATCCCGAGCCGGTCGCCGAGGCCGACCAGGAGGTCGAGGAGGCCGCAGAGGACGTAGCAGAAGCCGCGGAAGAGGCTTCGGAGGAGTCGCAGCACGCCGGCTGAGCCCGGTCGCCGGCCGATGGCCGCTGGTGAGCGGAGCGAGGTCCTGTTACGAAAGTCGTTCGAACCAGCCGTTGAGAACGGTGGCCTGAACGGTGACGGTGTAGCGGACGGCGAGTTCGTCGTAGCGGGTGGCGAAGGCTTGTTGGTGTTGGAGCTTGTCGATACCGCATTCGACCGCGTGACAGTCGTCGTGGGCGGCCGGGCTGAACGCTGAGGGCCGCTCCCGGCGTCGACCACGGCTTTCCCAGGCGATCACCCTCCATCCGTGGTTCAGGTGTTCACCTTTCACCGTCGCAAGTGTTCAGTTTTCGAACATCTCCGACGCCCTGGAAGGCGACGTCCGATCTGCTGGACGACGTCAACGACTTCGATCGGGCGGCCGTGGAGACCCACGCCAAGGCGTGGACTCCGGATCAGATGAAACCCTGACCCCCTGGTCGGGGCACGGGGATAGGTGGCGGCCCGTCGTGCCCCGATGAGCGGGCGCCACACCCCGTCGGGTCCGGTAGCTGAGGCCAGTTGCCGGGCCCGACATCCTCGTTGGCGGCGGCCCTCAGAGCGGGAGTAGGGTCGTGGCCCATCGCGAGGAGGCAATCAATGAAGTTCCGCTACCTGGGCAACTCCGGGCTGAAAGTGTCGGAGATCACCTACGGCAACTGGCTCACCCACGGCTCGCAGGTCGAGAACGAGGTGGCGACCCGATGCGTCCATGCGGCGTTGGATGCCGGGATCACCAGTTTCGATACCGCGGACGTCTACGCGAACACCGCCGCCGAATCGGTGCTCGGCGAAGCGCTGAAGGGGCAGCGTCGCGAATCGCTGGAGATCTTCACCAAGGTCTACTGGCCGACCGGGCCGAAGGGTCCCAACGACGTCGGTCTCTCCCGCAAGCACATCATGGAGTCGATCAATGGCTCGCTGCGCCGGCTGCAGACCGACTACGTCGATCTCTACCAGGCCCACCGCTACGACCACGAGACGCCGCTGGAAGAGACGATGCAGGCCTTCGCCGACCTCGTCCGCCAGGGCAAGGTGCTCTACATCGGCGTCAGCGAATGGACGGCCGAGCAGATCAGCCGCGGCCACGCGCTGGCCCGGCAGCTGGGCATCCAGCTGATCTCCAGCCAGCCGCAGTACTCGATGCTGTGGCGGGTGATCGAGGCCGAGGTGGTGCCGACCTGCCGTGAGCTGGGGATCTCCCAGATCGTCTGGTCGCCGGTCGCCCAGGGTGTGCTGACCGGCAAGTACCTGCCCGGCCAGCCCGCGCCGGCCGGCTCCCGCGCCACCGACGACAAGGGCGGCGCGACCATGATCCAGCGCTTCATGAAGCAGGACGAGGTGCTGCGCCGGGTGCAGGGCCTGCGCCCGGTCGCCGACGAACTGGGCCTGACCATGGCCCAACTGGCCGTCGCCTGGGTGCTGCAGAACGACAACCTGGCGGCCGCCCTGATCGGCGCCTCGCGTCCGGAGCAGATCGCCGAGAACGTGAAGGCCTCCGGAGTCGAGATCCCGGCCGAACTCATGACCCGCATCGATGACCTGCTCGGTGACGTCGTCGAGCGCGACCCGGCCCTGACCCTGGAAGGCCAGCCGAAGGTCCGCCCGGTCTGAGTCAGCCGAAGGTCCGCCCGGTCTGAGCCGGCCGGGTCAGACCCTGGGCCGCCAGAGCCAACTGGCGACCAGGGCCGTCCAGGCCATCGCGCTGATCAGGTAGATCCGCTGGGCGAGACCGAAGAAGCCCAGGCCGTCGCCGGCCAGCACCAGCGCGGTCGTGGCCACCAGCAGCCAGGCCGCGGTGGCCGGCCACCACGCCGGGTGGTCCCTGCCGGTGGCGCGGGCGACCGTCCGGGTGACCAGCACGGCCGCAACCGGCAGCAGGAAGAAGGCGATGTTGCCCAGCAGGTTGTGCGTCGCCCCGGTCGGGGTCGACTCGCCGGCGGCGTCGATCGGGAAGAAGGCCTGGGCGAGCTTGGCCAGGCCGAAGACGGCCAGGAGGCCGGCACCGATCCGGCCCGGCATCGCGGTGGCGGCGCGGCTCGCTGCCACTGCCAGCGCCAGGCCGCCGATCCCGACCGCGGCTGCCGCCAGTGGGGAGAGGAGTCCGAACTCGCCGTGGACGTAGGCGCTGGTCGGCTCCCGTAGGAGGTCCACCTCGGGTTGCATCAGGTGAAGCAGGACGAAGACGACCAGGTCGAACCCCGCTGTGACCAGCGCCACCAGTGCGAGCCATCGGTTGGCGCCGGGCATCGAAGACTCCTGTCGTCGGTGAGGAGAGCGCTCCTCGCGCGGTGTGCGGAGCCTACGGTGTGCGGGGAGCGATCACCAGAGGCGGGTTTGCGCAGCCGCCACGTTGGTGCGGAGCCGGTGCAGTAGGGAGCGGAGTTGCGTGAACTCCTCCTGGCTGAGGCAGGTGGCGGCCTCGACCCGGGCCCGGGCGGCGGCAGCCGGCGATTCCAGCGCCCGTCCCTGGGCGGTGAGCAACACCCGCACCACCCGCTCGTCGAGCACGCTTCGCTCCCGCCGGATCAGGCCGGACGTCTCCAGCCGGCGCAACAGCGGTGACAGGGTGCCCGAATCGAGGTCGATGGCGCGACCGAGTTCGGCCACGGTCCGGCCGTCCGTTTCCCACAGGGCCAGCATCGTGAGGTACTGCGGATAGGTGAGCCCCAGCTCACCCAGCGCCTGGCGGTAGGCGGCGGTCAGCGTCTTGGACGCGGAGTAGAGCGCGAAACAGAGCTGCTCATCGACTCTGGCCGGCTGTTCCAGTGCGGTTGTCGGCATGGGCACCCCCTCGTAGGCCTTCAGCGTAGCGTATGGATTGTGTACTATTAGATTGCACACAATCAAATGGATCGCAATCGAAGGAGTCGGATCATGACCATTGCCGAACGGACCGCCACCACCACCTGGACCGGTTCCCTGCCCGGCGGCGCCGGCACGATCGGGGCAACCAGCAGCGGTGCCCTGGACGGCCAGGCGGTGACCTGGGCCTCCCGCACCGAGCGTCCGGACGGGAAGACCAGCCCGGAGGAACTGCTGGCCGCGGCCCACTCGTCCTGCTTCTCGATGGCGCTCACCCTGAAGCTCGGCGAGCGCGGCGTCGAACCCACCGAACTCAGGGTGTCGGCTGCCGTCGCGCTGGAGGACGTCGGTGGCGTGCCCACCATCACCACCTCGAAGCTGACCGTCACCGCGCGGATCGACGGGCTGGAGGTCGCCGGCTTCCGGGCAGCGGTGGACGAGGCCGCGAAGCTGTGCCCGGTCTCCCGCCTGTTCGCCGGGGCGAAGGTGACCGTTGAGGCGGAGGAGCTGCTCTCGTGACCATCGCGGCCGCGCTGGAACGCGAGCACCGCGACATCGACAACTGCCTGGAGGCGTTTCGCGGCGATCCCGGTACTGCTGCCGACGTGCTCCGGACCGGTGTGGCGGCGCTGCGGCGTCACATCTACCTGGAGGAGGCCTTCCTCTTCCCGCCGCTGCGCACAGCCGGGCTGGAGATGCCGGTGCAGGTGATGCTCCGCGAGCACGGTCAGATCTGGCAGCTGATGGATCGGGCGCTGGCGGCGCTGGATGCCGGGCAGGTGGATCCCGCGGTCGCGGCCGTCGACGAGCTGATGGCGCTGCTCGAGCGGCACAACACCAAGGAGGAGCCGGTGATCTACCCCCACGCCGACACCGACCTGCTGCCCGAACAGGCCGACCAGCTGGATCTCTTCATCGGCATGGGCGGTATGCCCGAAGGGTGGGTCTGCGAGTACGCGTAGGCTTCCGGCATGGAGACAGCGGAACCTGCCATCGAAGTCCTGCCGGACAAGGAGTTCCGGCGCGTGCTGTGCGTGGTGGCGCACCCCGACGATGCCGAGTACGGCACCTCGGCAGCGGTCGCCGAATGGACCTCTCGCGGGGTCGAGGTGGGCTATCTGCTGCTGACCTCCGGCGAGGCGGGCATGCAGCGGCCACCGGCCGAGACCGGGCCGCTGCGGGCCGCCGAGCAGCAGGCGGCCTGCGCTGCGGTGGGGGTGCGGCACCTGCAGATCCTGAACCATCCCGACGGGGTGCTGGTCTACTCCCTCGACCTGCGGCGCGACATCGCCCGCGCGATCCGGGAGTTCCGCCCCGATGTGGTGGTCACCGGCTCCTGGGAGATCGAGCCGGGCTACGGGCTCAACCAGGCCGACCATCGCGCGGCCGGGCTGGCCACCCTCGACGCCGTCCGCGACGCCGACAACACCTGGGTGTTCCCCGAACTGGCTCAGGACGAGGGCCTCGCGAAATGGGGAGCCACCTGGCTGCTGGTCTCGGGCGACAGCCGGCCCACCCATGGGGTCGCGGTCTCCGGGGAATCCGTCGCCAGGGCCGTGACCTCGCTGGAGGCCCATGTCGCCTACCTCGCCGAGCTGCCCTGGCATCCGGCCCCGAGTGAGTTCATTCCCGGCATGCTGGCAGCGCAGGGCCAGCCGCTGGGTGCCGAGGCGGGCGTCCTGTTCCGCGGGTACCGCCTGCGGGAGTGAACCAGCCGGCCAGGTAGCCTTCGCAGCGTGATCACTGGCAGACCGGGAACCGACGACCTGCTCGGGCTTACCCAGGGCGGCCGTGACAGCGTCACGATCTATCTGCCGATCCCGCCGCCGGAGCCGTTCTGGCGGCCGGACCCGGTCAAGGCGGCATTGCAGGATGCGATGACCGTCGCGGTGAACAGGCTGGTCGGCCGCGGGCGCGGGCATGACATCCACACCGCCATTCGCCGCCAGTTCGATGAAATCGTGGGTCCCGCGCGCTTCGAGGGCCAGTCGGTCGCGCTCTTCCTCACCACCGAATCGGCCACCGGCTTCGTGCTGCCGGATCGGATCGAGTTCGCCGTCCGCGTGGGCGACCACTTCGACCTCGGCCCGCTGCTGCGCGCGGTCACGATGGCCCGCCACGTCTACGGGCTGACGATCACCGAGCACGACTGGGGCCTGTGGGAGGCGCCCGGCGCCGAGCCCGCGCAGTTGCTGGCCGGCAGCACCCGTGAGGCCGCGGCGTCGGCATCCGGGCTGCGCGCCGCGGCTTTCGAGGTCTACCGGTGGATCATGTCCAGCCCGGCCTACTTCCTTCGTCGCGGGCTCTTCGTCTCCCGCGCGCTGACCCAGGCGCAGCATCGGCTGGCCGGCCTCGATCCGGATGGCACCAGCCTGCTGGTGCTCTTCCCCGACGACGCCGTCGCCGACCGGGGATCGTTCGGCGGCGTGGTCGAGAACGCCCGGCTCGGCCGCCCGGTCGAGGTGGTCTATGGAGACGCCGACACGCTCACGCCCGGACGGATCGGCCGCGAACTGCGCCGGCACCGGGGCCGGCTGGTCCAGCAGGAACTGAGCGACCGGATCACGCGGTTACGCGCCGAGAACGCGGCCGGCCATCCCAGCACCAGCCTGCCCGAGATAGCGATGGCCGCCGCGGCCGGCCGGGTCCGCACCTTCGTCTACGACACTGACGCCGACCACTACGGGGCCATCGACTCCGACGGGCGCTTCGTCCCGGACCAATGGGGATACGACGCGCTGGCGCGCATCGCGATCGACGTGCTGGCTGCCGGTGGCGAGGCCCACGCCGTCACCGCGGAGGAACTGCGGGCCGGAACGATGACCGGGCCGGTGCTGGCGGAGATCGCCTATCCGGCGAGCCTGCGCTGAGGCACGACCTTGGCGGAGCGCCCGGGGTCGCCCATACTCGTGGCATGGACGCGAAGGAGGACATGCTGCGCCGGCTGCGGGCGTTGCGCCGCGATCTGCTCAGCAAGCTCGACGGGCTGGACGAGTACCAGGTGCGCCGGCCGATGACCCCCACCGGAACCAACCTGCTGGGTCTGGTGAAGCACGTCGCCAGCGTGGAGCTGGGCTACTTCACCGAGGTGTTCGGACGGGATCCGGGCCGGGAGCTGCCATGGTTCAGCGAGGCCGCCGAACCCGATGCCGACCTCTGGGCGACGGCCGCGGAGACCCGGGGCGAGATCCTGGATCTCCACCACCATTCGGCCCAGGTCAGCGACGCGACCATCGCCGAGCTCGATCTGGATGCTCCCGGGGCGGTGCCCTGGTGGGCGCCTGAGCGCCGGCAGGTGACCCTCCGGCAGATACTCGTCCACATGCTCGTCGAAACCGCCCGGCACACCGGCCAGGCCGACATCATCCGCGAATCCATCGACGGCCGCGCCGGCATGGGCCCTGACGACCAGAACCTCACGCCCCGCCCGGCCGAGGGATGGGCGGCGCACGTCGCCCGCATCGAGGAGGCCGCCCGTCAGGCGGCGGCAGCTCAGCCCAGGAGTTCGACCTCGGCCACCTGACCGCGGAAGTAGCCCTCTTCGACCGGCGGCAGCTCGGTGAGGTAGACCAGCACGAACCGGGTCTTCTCGGCGGGGAAGTCCAGGACGGTCGTCCCGGCACCGGACGCCGTCCGCGCCACGACGCGCCACTCGGCCTCGGATTCCATCGGAGCCTCGGTGACGGCGGCCTCGGCCGGCAGCCGTGCCTCGAGGGTCGTGCGGCCGCCCTGCAGTCTCACCCGCACCTGCCGGACCTCGGCCGTCTCGCCCAGGTCGAGCACCAGGCCCACCCCCGGCTTCAGCCCACCGAAGGTCGGCAGCTTCCGATAGCGCTCGGTGCGCCAGGCCGTGGCGGGGTCGCCGTCGATCGCCAGGGAAACCTCCTTGGGGTTCTCCTGGCCGCTGCCGCCGTCGGCGCGAGGGTCGAAATCCGCGGCCTGGAGGATCGCCACCGGCGAGGCGGCCGCCTCGGTGGGCTCGGCCGGAGCCGGCTCGCTGCCGGAGCGAAGGACGGCCCACCCGATCAGCACCGCGGCCAGCACCGCCAGCAGCGCCCACCAGCCGATGCGCCGTGGACGGGGCGGTGGCGGTGGGACCGGGGTGAAGGGAGCCGGGGTCTCCTCGTCGGCCGGCGCCGACCAGCCGGACTCGGCCGGCAGGGATTCGCTGACCTCCACGCGGGGTCGTGCCGGGGTCGGCACGGGCGGCGCGACCGCCGAGACGAGCGGGGCGTCGGCGTCCGCCCGATCCAGCCGCAGCCGCAGATCGCCGGCCGAGCTGATCGGACCCAGCACCAATGACAGCTCGGTGGTCACCTCCGCAGCGGTGCGCAGCCGTGAGGCGTGCTGGCGGGGCAGCGGCGACAGGATCCGGTCCACCACCACGTCCACCGGGTGGGCGACGCCGCTGCGTACCTCGCTCGGCAACAGCAGCCGGCCGTCCTGCGCCGGCGCGGCGGGCAGCCCGTGGGCGTCGTCGCCGGGCCAGCGGGCAACCAGGGCGGCGTACAGCAGCCTGCCCAGCGAGAGGACGTCCGCCGTCTCGCCGTCGGTGTCGGGTGCCGGAGCGTCCGACAGCACGTCGTCGACCAGCAGGCCGATGATCTTGACGTTCCCGCTGGCGGTGATCAGGACGGTGGCAGGGCTCAGGTGCCGGTGGTAGAGGCCGTTGCCGTGAAGAGCCACCAGGGCGTCGGAGACCTCCCGCACCACCCAGGCGGTCTCGGCTCCGGTCAGCGGGCCGCCGGCCAGCAGCCGTTGCAGGGTCTGCCCGGTGGCGTACTCGTAGACGATGTAGGCGCCGTGCTCCCCGGACGAGGGCGGAACCACGTCCAGGACCCGCAGGAACCGGGAGTCGGTGGCCAGCGCCGCGCGCCGGGCCAGCTCCAGCAACTCCCCGGCCCGCGGGTCGTCCGGCCGCAGCAGGTGGATCAGCACCGGGCGGGTGAGCACGGTGTCCTCGGCCCGCCAGGTCTGATGCCCGCCCCGCTCGGCGAGCAGTTCGGCCAGCCGGTAGCGGCCGGCCAGCCGGCGGCCGATGTCGATGAGATTGGTGGGCTCGTCGGCCGGATCGATCGGGTCGTCGGCCGGCAGGGGATAGTCGAGGACGGCGGTCGGCGGACCTTGCTCAGGCTCCGGCTCCGGTGCCGGTGCCGGCTCGGCGGTGTCGGCCTCGACGTCCGGGGATTCGGCGTCCAGCAGTTCCTCCGGTGGCGCCCACGGCTCGTCGACGGGTTCCGGTTCCGGCTCCGCTTCCACCGGGAGCACCAACTCGGTCTCGGCCGTCGCCGGGCGCCGGCGCAGCACCGAGATCAGCTCACTGGCCTCGGGAATGTCCAGTCGCTTGGCGGTGAAGAAGAAGGCGATCACCGCCGCACCACCTGCCGCCACGAGCCCGACCAGCTGCCACAGCAGGCCGCCGATCGACCAGATCGCATAGTTGATCCCGTAGGCGAGGGCGGCGGCGGGCAGGGTCGCCAGCAGCAGGCGCGCCAGGTGGCGGAGCGTCTCGCTCCCGGGCAGGTCCGGGATGCGCGCGGACAGGGCCCGGTGGGTGATCCACCAGCCGAGGAAGTAGGCCACCGAATACGACAGCGCCAGCCGGGCGGCGACCGTGCCCGGCGAATCCAGGGCCAGGACGAAGGCGACCGCCAGCAGCGCGTTCGCGCCCGAGATCACGATCTGGAGCAGGAACGGGGTTCGGGTGTTGTCGAGGGCGTAGAAGGCGCGCAGGTAGAGGTACTGGATCGTGTACGGCACCAGGCCGATCCCGAACGCCATCAGCGCCCAGCCGACGAAATGGAAGTCCGAGGCGCCGGTGCCGTGCCCGAAGATCAGCTGGGCGATCGGGTCGGCCAGCACGACCAGGCCCAGGCTGGCCGGTACCAGGAAGGTGGTGGCCAGCCGGATGGCGCGGCTGGCCTCCGTGGTGACCCCGGCGAGGTTCCCCGCGACCGCCGCCCGGGAGGCGGCCGGGAGCATGGCTGTGGCCAGGGAGATGGTCAGCAACGAGTGCGGCAGAATCCAGATCAGGTACGCGTTCTGGTAGGCGGCCAGGCCGGCACCCGGGATCGCTTCCCCGGTCACCGGGTCGATGCCCGCGGTGGCGGTCGAAGCCAGGTTGGTCACCACCACCTGGGCCAGCGAGGTCAGGGCCACGTAGCCGACCATCCACTTGGCGACGTGGAAGGTGCGCCCCAGGCCCGTCCCCTTCAGGTCGAACCGGGGGCGGTAGGAGAAGCCCGCCTTCTTCAGATAGGGCAGCAGTACCAGGGTCTGGGCGGCGATGCCGAGGGTCGAGCCGCCGCCGAGCAGCCAGATCTGGGCGGTGGTGAATGTGCTGCCGGCAGCGGCCGTGGTGCCCCAGGTGGCGATGTAGATGCCCAGCACCCCGATCGACACCAGGTTGTTCAGGATCGGCGCCCACATCATCGGCCCGAAGATGTCGCGCGCGTTGAGCACCTGCCCGATCAGGAAGAAGACCCCGTAGAAGAAGAGCTGCGGCATGGTGATGTAGCTCATCAGCAGCAGGTTCTGCCAGGCGTCCGCCATCTCCGGGGCGCGCCAGCTACTGGCGTAGAGGCTCATCACCCAGGGGACGGCCACCGTCAGCACCGCGGCGAGCACCGCCAGCGCGCAGAGGAAGGCCGTCATGATCCGGTCGACGAAGGCCTTCCCCTCGTCCTTGTCGTGCAGGACGGCGCGCACGATCTGCGGCACCAGGACGTTGTTCAGGGTGCCGCCGGCCAGCAGCATGTAGAGCGAGTTCGGCACCAGCATGGCGATCGCGAAGACGTCGGCCCGCAGCCCGATATTGCCCAGGGTGAAGGCGAGGAGCATATTGCGCACCAGGCCCAGCACGCGCGAGACCATCGTCCCCGATGCCATCACCGCGGTGGCGTTGAGCAGGCGCCGCCCGCCGGTCTCAGTCATCGCCGGCTCCGGGGATGACGACGGTGGGCTCGTCCGCGGACTCCGCCGGCTGGTCGCTCCGCTTCGACTTGCGTCGGACCTGCCAGATCCGCAGTGCGGTGGCGCCCAGCACCACTGCCCCGGAGGCGATCACGATCACCCAGCCCACGAAGCCCAGCTCGGTCATCTCGATGGTGATCTGGGCGTTGGGCTCAACCTGCAGGCGGCGTCCGCTCTCGGTCGCCACCCAGGCCTGCGCGATGGCCACGCCGTTGGCGGTGGCCTCGGGCCGGATGGTGATGGTCTGGCTCTGCCCTGCGGGGACGGTGGTCACGTCGCTGTCGGGGATCCGGAGCCGCTGGGGGTTGTCGGTCTCCACCAGCACCTTCACCCGGATCGGCTCGCTGAGGTTGTTGGTGACGGTCACCGGGAACTGGCTGGTGCGCGCCGACATCACGAAGCGCGGGCTGGCGTCGAGGTGGACGGCCTGCTCCAGCGCCTGCGGGCCGATCAGATCGTCGATCGCCTCGATCAGCGCGGCGTGAGCCTTGCCCTGTCCGATCCATGCCTGGGACACCGCCCGAGTGAGCAGGCCCGCGGCTTCGTCGGGAATGGTGGAGTCGGGGGAGAGCTGACGGTACGAGGCCACTGCCTGCTCCAGGTCTGCCACTGCCTCGAACTGCCATCGGCTGAACGTCTCGGGCGTGATCTCGGTGTCGAGCTCCGCGATGCCGCTGGTGGGCGCGGCGAGCAGGGCGTCCAGCCGCAGCGGCCGCTGCCAGGGGGCGGTGGCGGCGTGATCGGCGGCGACGTCCGCGGGCTCGCGGAGCAGGCGGAGCTCTCCCGCCGGGCCGGCCAGCACGGATTCGGCCAGGGCCAGTTGGCGACCGGCGAAGTCCTGCGCGGCGTGTGGCTGGCTCGCGGCCAGGATCACCTGTCCGCTCGCGGCGGATTGATGCGCGCCGGGGGTGACGACATTGGTCGCCAGCAGCGGCGTCTGCGGGCCTAGGTAGGACCCGACGGCCTGGGTGCTGACGCCGGCGGTGGGGATCGCGATCAGCGGCAGCCCGGCCAGGGCCGTCACCTGCTCGGTGGCGGTACGGGCGCGAGCCAGCACCTCCTCGTCCCCGGCCGCGGCCGCGCCGTTGAGATCGGGGTTGCCGAACAGGGTGCGCGCTCCGGCCGCCTGGTCGAGGGCCCGGAACCGCTGCAGCCAGGCGGTTGCGATCGCCTGGCCGGTGCCGGCGTGCAGAGTGTCCCCGTCCTGCACCTGGTACCCGTTGGCCAGATCGCTGACCTCGTCGTACAGGGCCGGGTCGATCAGCCAGGATGCACCGGGCTCGGCCGCCGCGGTGAGCAGGGCGTCCAGCCGTCCGGTCAGCTCAGCTCGGAGATCCTCGTTGCGGAACAGCCCGGTGGCGAGCTTGGTGGGAGTGGCGGTGAGGACGACCAGGCGGGTGACCGGTATCGGGTCGCCCGGGAGGGTCAGGACGGTGCGGGCCTCGCCGACGCTGTCGAAGGCGGTGCTGCCGTCGGAGGTGCCCAGCGCCCAGGCCCCGATCGGGTACGCCTTCCCGGTCTGGTCGAAGCCGAGGTCGGCGAGGCTGGCGCGCAGGGTGAAGTCGGCGCTGGCTCCCGGGGCGAAGGCTTCGTCCTGCTCGGTGATCTTGACGTAGCCGCGCGGGAGGATCAGCCCTCGCGGAGCGGTGATGGCCGTCTGGTCGCGGAGGCCGGCGAGACTCTCCACCGGGTAGCGGGAGCGCCACATCGCCATCCGGATGCCGTAGACCACCGAGCCGGTCGGGTTGCTGACCCGTCCGGTGAGCGCGACCTCGGCCTCGGGGCCCTCCCCGGTGATCGTGATCGCGGTGAGCTCGACGCTGACCTGCGGCGCTGCCGTCGCCGGGGGGGCGGAGGCGATCAGCGTGGTGCCGGCGACCACGACGCCCGCGAGCCACGCAACTGCGCGCCGCAGCGTTCCCGGCCTCCGATTCACCGTTCCATCGTAGGGGGCGCGAGCCGGGCCTACCGGCCAGGCTGGCCCGACCGGGCCGGTCGGGTTCGCCGGTAGACTGCGCTGTCGTGCCTGACCTGACTCCCGTCCAACGCGCTTCGCTCGATGCCGTGCGCGCGTCGAGCGTGTCGATGGACCGGTTGGCAGACGCCTTCGCCGCGGCCGGCTACGAGTTCTACCTGGTGGGCGGCTCGGTGCGCGACGCGCTGCGCGCCGAGATCGGCCAGGATCTGGACTTCACCACCTCCGCCCGTCCGGACGAGATCGAGGCCCTGGTGCGCACCCTCACCCGGACGGTGTGGGATGTCGGACGGGATTTCGGGACGATCGCCTGCCAGCTGACCGAACCGGACGGCTCCCGCCGGCTGGTGGAGATCACCACCTTCCGCGCCGACACCTACTCGGAGGATTCGCGCAAGCCCGAGGTCGTCTTCGGCGATCACCTGGGCGGCGATCTGATCCGGCGGGACTTCACCGTCAACGCGATGGCCCTCGACATGGCCACCGGCGGACTGCTCGACCCGTTCGGCGGGCTGTCCGACCTGGGCGATCAGCTGATCCGGACGCCGGCCGCGCCCGAACTCTCCTTCTCCGACGATCCGCTGCGGATGATGCGCGCGGCCCGGTTCACCTCGCAGTTGGGCTTCGTCTGCGTCCCCGAGGTGGTGGACGCGATGACGTCCATGGCGTCGCGGCTGGCGATCGTCTCGGCCGAGCGGATCCGCGACGAGCTGGTGAAGCTGTTGCTCACCGACGACCCGCGCCCCGGCCTGGATCTGCTGGTGCAGACCGGGATCGCCGAGATCGTGCTCCCGGAGCTGCCCGCTCTACAGATGGAGAGGGACGAGCACAATCGCCACAAGGACGTCTACCAGCATTCGCTGATCGTGCTCGCCCAGGCGATCGAGCTGGAGAAGCAGCGCGGCCACGAGCCGGACATCGTCAACCGGCTGGCCGCCCTGCTGCACGACATCGGCAAGCCCGCCACCCGGCGCTTCGAGCCCGGCGGCAAGGTCAGCTTCCACCACCACGACGTGGTGGGCGCCAAGCTGGCCCGCAAGAGGATGCAGACGCTGCACTTCTCCAACGAGCAGATCAAGGCGGTCGCCAAGCTGATCGAGCTGCACCTGCGGTTCCACGGCTACGGCGAGGGCAACTGGACGGATTCGGCTGTCCGCCGCTACGTCCGCGATGCCGGCGAGCAGTTGGAGCGACTGCACATCCTCACCCGCTCGGACTGCACCACGCGCAACGTCCGCAAGGCGCAGCGGCTGCAGCGCGCCTACGAGGAGCTGGAGTGGCGCATCGAGGCGCTGGCCGAGCAGGAGGAGCTGGACGCCCTGCGTCCCGACCTGGACGGCCAGCAGATCATGGAGCTGCTCGGCATCGATCCCAGCCCGGTGGTCGGCGAGGCCTACCGGTTCCTGCTGGAGAAGCGCATCGAGGATGGCCCGCTGGGGGACGAAGGTGCCCGGGCGGCGCTGCTGGAGTGGTGGAAGCAACGGGAGGACATTCAGTGAACGCGTGGCCAGCGACCCTGGGAGGCCGGCCGTCGGCTGCGGTATTCGACTGCGACGGCCTGCTCGTCGACACCGAGACCAGTTGGGGCCGAGCCGAGGAGCGGCTCTTCGGCCGCCGTGGCGTGCCGTACGGCCCCGACGAGCGGGAGGCGTTGCTGGGCACCAGCGTGCCGAGCTCGGTGGTGTGGATGGCCGGCCGGTTCGATGAGGCCGGGAACGAGGCCGGGCTGCTCGCCGAGCTGCTGGAGGCCGCTCACGACCTCATCGGCAGGGAATCGGTCGCCCTGCCGGGCGCGGCCGAGTTGGTGGCGCGCCTGCGGGAGTACGGCGTCCCGATCGCAGTGGCGAGCAACTCGCCACGGCCTCTGGTCGATCTCGCGCTGGGCGTGGGCGGGCTCGGCGGCGCCTTCGATCTGATCGTGAGCGCCGACGACGTGTCGCATCCGAAGCCGGCACCCGATCCCTACCTGACAGCGTGCTCCGGGCTCGGCATCGACCCGTCGGCGGCCGTCGCCTTCGAGGATTCCCCACCCGGCCTGGCCTCCGCCCGGGCCGCGGGCATGGCCACCGTCTGCGTCCCGAGCCGTCCGGGCGACTACAAGGCGGATTGGGTACTGCCCAGCCTGGCCGATCCGGCCCTGGGAGCCTGGGTGGCGTCCTGGGCCTGATCCGGCCACGCCCACTTTAGTTAGCGAAGCTAATGAGCTAAGCTAACTATCCGTGACCATCGCTCTCGCCAAACTAGCCTCTGAACTGCGGATCGCCTGTCAGCAGGTGAGCCGCCGGGTCCGGTTCGAGCCCAGCGCGGAGGTACCCCCGCACCACGTCAGCGTGCTGTACAAGCTGCTGGACGGCCCGCTGACGCCGGGCGAGCTCGCCGAATTGGAGAAGGTGAGCGCCCCGAGCATGACTCGCACCGCCAACTGCCTGGTCGAGAGCGGCCTGATCGAGCGCACCGACCACCCGACCGACGGCCGGAGCAAGATGCTCAGCATCACCGGCGAGGGACGCGCGGTGGTGAAGCGGGTCTCCCGCGCCCGGGACACCTGGATGTACGACAAGCTCAAGGGTCTGTCCGCAGACGAACTGGACGTGCTGCAGCAGGCGTCCGCGCTGCTGCGGGAGAAGGTGCTGGCGTGAGCGCCCCACGGAGTTCTTCTCCTCCGCTGCGCTCCCCCGAACAACTCCGCGGGGACCCCGCATGACCGTCGCGACGGCCCAGCGGGTGCCGATGTTCGCCTCCTTCGGCGTCTACAACTACCGGCTGTTCTGGAGCGGCGGTTTCGTCTCCAACGTCGGCACGTGGATGGCCCGGGTGGCGCAGGACTGGCTGGTGCTGACCATCCTGACCGACAACTCCTCGCTGGCCCTGGGCATCGTCACCGGCCTGCAGTTCCTGCCGACCGCCGTGCTGGCGCCGTGGGCCGGTTCGGTGGCCGACCGGTTCGACAAGCGGCGGGTCCTGCTCTTCACCCAGGCGGCCATGACACTGACCGGTCTGGTGCTCGCGGGGCTGGTCTTCACCGGTCACGTCACCCTGTGGCAGGTGTATCTGCTGGCGACCCTGCAGGGCGTTGCCGCCGCCTTCGACGGCCCGGCCCGCCAGGCCTTCGCTCCCGAGATGGTGCCGCGGCAGCTGATCGCGAACTCGGTCGGGCTGAACACCACCTCCTTCCACGCCGCCCGGTTGATCGGCCCGGCGGTCGCCGGCCTGACGATCGCCTGGTGGGGCGTGTCGCTGGCGCTGCTGCTGAACGCGCTCAGTTTCGTGGCGGTGATCGTCGCGCTGCTGCTGATGCGTCCGGCCGAGCTGACGCCGGCTCCGCTGGCGCGCGCCAGAGGCGCGGTGCGCGAGGGGATCAGCTACATCCGGCAGCGCCCGGAGATCATGGTGGTGCTCTTCGTGGTGTTCATGCTGGGCACCTTCGGGCTGAACTTCCAGCTCACCAACTCGCTGATGGCGACCGCCGTGTTCAAGGTCGGGCCGGAGGAGTTCGGTCTGATGGGCTCGATCATGGCGATCGGGTCGCTGGCGGCGGGGCTGGTTGCCGCCCGGCGCACCAGCCTGCGACTGCGCCTGATACTGGGGGCGCTGGCGGGCTTCACGGTGGCGATCGGGTTGCTCGCCCTGGCTCCCGGCTACCTGAGCTACGTGGTGCTGCTCATGCCCACCGGTTTCCTGGCCCTGACCGTGATGACCGCGTCGAACGCGTCGGTTCAGCTGGCCGTCGAGCCGGAGATGCGCGGCCGGGTGATGGCGATCTATTCGGCGGTGTTCCTGGGCGGCACGCCGCTTGGCTCGCCGCTGCTGGGCTGGGCCGGCGAGGCCTGGGGGCCGCGCTGGACCCTTCTGATCGGTTCCGTCGCCTGTGGCCTGGCGGTGGTCGTGGCCGGTCTCTACCTGCTGCGCCGCAACAACTGGGAATGGCCGCGGCTGCGCACCCCAGACGACCCCGAACTGGAACTGGTCGAAGAACCCCGCTGACGCCGGCCCCGCTTCAGCTGAGCGGCGTCAGCGCCTCCAGCGACTCCCTGACCTGCTTGCGCAGCACCTTGCCGAGCATCGACTTCGGCAGCTCCGGCAACAGGTAGAACTCGCGCGGCACCTTGTAGCCGGAGAGGCGCTCCTTGCAGAAGGCGCGTAGCTCGGCGGCGTCCAGGGATGCTCCGTCGTTGGGCAGGACGGCGGCCACCACGCGCTCGCCGCCGCCGGCGGCGGGCAATCCGACCACGGCGACGTCCGCGATCCCCGGGTGCGCCTTCAGCGTCACCTCCACCTCCGACGGCGACACGTTGAAGCCACCGGTGATGATCAGCTCCTTGACCCGGTCGACGATCGTGGTGAAGCCGTCGGCATCCACCGTCACCACGTCGCCGGTGCGTAGCCAGCCGCCGGGCAGCAGGGTCTTCTCGGTCTCTGCCTCGTTGTTCCAGTAGCCGCCGAAGACCTGCGGGCCCTTGATCAGCAGTTCGCCGCGTTCGCCCTGGGCGACCTCCCGGGTGGGGTCGTCCGGATCGACGACCCGCATCCAGGTGGACGGGAACGGGATCCCGATCGTCCCGGTGCGGCGGCTGGGGTGGAACGGGTTGCCCAGGCAGACCGGGGAGGCCTCGGTCATGCCGTAGCCCTCGACCAGCAGGCCACCGGAGACGCTCTCCCACAGCGCGACCGTGGCGTCCGGCAGGTTCATCGCGCCCGAGATGCAGTACTTGGCGGTGCTGAGGTCGACGCCCTTCTCGATCGCCTTCTTGGCGGTGGCCTCGTAGATCGGCGGCACCGCGCAGTAGACGGTCGGCGGGTTCTTGCGGGCGGCGTCGATCACCAGGTCGGCGTCGAAGGAGGGGAACAGCACCAGCCGGGCCTGCTTGAGGATGCCGTAGGTGAGGAACAGGGTCATGCCGAAGGCGTGGAACATCGGCAGGATCGCGTAGAACACTTCCTTGCGGTACTGCGCGCCGTACATCCAGGCCTCGCCCTGGAGGGCGTTGGAGTAGAGGTTGAAGTGGCTCAGCATCGCGCCCTTGGGCTGCCCGGTGGTTCCCGAGGTGTACTGGATCACCGCCAGGTCGTTCACTGAGGGACGCGGGTGGGCCGGATCGATCGCCGGCTCGGTCAGCAGTTCCTCCCAGCTCGTGGTACCCGGCGCGGGCTGGGTGAGTCGGTTCCGGGTCGCGCGCAGCGACGGGACGGGGAGCCTCAGCGCCAGCTGCTTCACCAGCGGGAACGCCTTCAGCAGGTTCACGGCGATGATGTGCTCGGGGGCGACGTCGGCCGGCAGGTCGCGCAGCCTCGCCACCGCGGCGTCCCAGGAGATGACCACCCGCGCCGCATGATCCTCGAACAGGCGGCGCAGCTCGCGGGCGGTGTAGAGCGGATTGTGCTCGACCACGATCGCGCCCAGCCGGAGCACCGCGTAGAAGGCCACCACGTGCTGGGGGCAGTTGGGCAGGATCAGGGCCACCCGGTCTCCGGCCTTCACGCCGAGCCGGCGCAGCCCCTCGGCCGCGCGGGCGATCTGGTCGCCCAGCTCGGCGTAGCTGGTCGTCCGTCCGAAGAACTCGGTGGCGATGGCCTGGCCGCCCTCGGCGACCGACCTCTCGCACAGCGCGACCAGCGACTCCGTGGGCAGCTGGATCTCGGCTGGGACTCCCGGCTGGTAGTGCCTGATCCAGGGAGCCTCGGGCTTGGCGTCATTGCTCATGGCTCCATCCTGCCCATCGGAGGCGTGGCGCGCTGCCGAAACCTACGATTCCGTAGCCGTTCTCCGGGGATAGCATGATCGGCGAGAGGAGTGGGCGATGGGCGAGCGCTGCGGTTGGGTCGGGAGCGATCCGCTCTACATCGCCTACCACGACACCGAGTGGGGTGTGCCCGAGTACGGCTCCAAGGCGCTGTACGCCAAGCTCGTGCTGGACGGCTTCCAGGCCGGGCTCGCCTGGATCACCATCCTGCGCAAGCGGGAGGGCTTCTACCGGGCCTTCGACGGGCTCGATCCGGATCGCATCGCCGAATGGGGCGAGGACGAGGTGCTGCGCTGCCTCGCCGATCCCGGGATCGTCCGTCACCGCGGCAAGATCGAGGCGGCGATCGGCAACGCGCAGGCCTGGCAGCGGATCGAGGCCGCGGACGGGTTCTCGCCCTTCCTCTGGGATTTCGTGGACGGACGCCCGCAGCAACCCGCCTTCCGCAGCCTCGCCGAGATCCCGGCTGCGACAGAAGTCTCGACGGCGATGTCGAAGGCGCTGAAGCGGGCCGGCTTCCGGTTCTGCGGGCCTACCATCGTCTACGCCTTCATGCAGGCGGTCGGCATGGTGAACGACCATGTCGTCGACTGCCCGCGGTACCTGCCGCTCGCCGGGGGACGGCAGGAGCCGTCCCCGATGCCCCGGTGAAGGCGGGGTTGCCGGCCTGGCTCTCTCCGGTCTGGCTGGTGCTGGGCGCGATCGTCTCGGTGCAGTTCGGGGCGGCGATCGCCAAGTCGGTGTTCGGGGTGGTGGATCCGACGGCTTTCGCATGGCTGCGGATGGTCGTCTCAGCGCTGTTGTTCTACGCCATCGCCCGGCCCCGCTTCCGCGGCCGGACCTGGGCCGACTGGCGGGTGGCGCTGGGCTACGGCCTCTGCCTGGCCACCATGAACTGGTCGATCTACCAGAGCTTCGCCCGGATCCCGCTCGGGCTGGCGGTGACGATCGAATTCCTCGGCCCACTGGCGGTGGCGATCGCCACCTCTCGCCGGCTGCGCGACTTCCTGTGGGCCGGTCTGGCCGCGCTGGGCGTGGTGTTACTTGGCTGGTCGCCGGCGCCGCTGGATCCGGTCGGTGTCGCCTTCGCCCTGCTGGCCGGCGCGGCCTGGGCCGGCTACATCGTGCTGGCCGGTCCGACGGCGCGGGCATGGTCGGGCCTGACCGGGGCCACTGTGGGCAGCCTGGTCGGCGCGATCGGCTTCGCGATTCCGGGCCTGATGGTCGGCGGGGCGGCGCTGTGGCAGCCGTGGGTGCTGGCGGTCGGCCTGGGCGTCGGCATCCTGTCGTCCACCATCCCCTACGGCCTGGAACTCGTCGCGCGTCGGCACATCCCCTCCGGCACCTTCAGCATCCTGTTGAGCCTGGAGCCCGCGGTGGCGGCGCTGGCGGCGCTGATGCTGCTGGGTGAGCGGCTCGCCCCGATCGAGTTGGTGGCGATGGCCTGCGTGATCGTCGCCAGCGTGGGCGCCACCCGGGCGATGACCCGGCGCGGAGGCGACTGAGCCGGTCGTCGGAGTGGGTGCCACACCGTCCGCCTGGCTGGTTTGACCGGTTTGTGTGGTGGCTGGTGGACTGCGGGTATGGCATCTTTCCTGACCATTGATGGCTCCGATGGTGCAGTTTGCCAATGGTGGTGTGACTGAGCAGCAGAATCAGATTCAGGCGATGATTGAGAAGGGTGCCAAGGTTCTGGTTGTGGGTTCGATCGACGGTTCGCAGCTGGGCACCCAGCTGGCCACCGCGAGAGAGAACGGCGCCTTCGTCATCGCCTACGAGCGTCTGATCACGAATACACCCGATGTCGACTTCAAGGTCGGCTTCGACGCCTATCAGGTCGGCGCCCTCCAGGGCGAGTCGCTTCTTGCCGGCCTGGCGGCGCGCAAGGGGGATGGGCCGTACAACATCGAGCTGATCGCCGGTTCGCCTGACGACGCCAGTTCGAAGGACTTCTTCGACGGCGCGATGAGCATTCTGCAGCCGAAGCTGGACGACGGTTCGCTGACCGTTCCTTCCGGCCAGATCACCTTCGAGCAGGTCGGAACGCAGGGCTGGAAGGCCGAGAACGTGCAGAAGCGCTTCGACTCCCTCATGTCGGGCTTCTACCAGGAGATCGATCTGCACGGAGTCCTGTCGCCGAACGACACCTTGGCCCGGGCCGCGATGGCCTCGGTCCGTGCCGCCGGCAAGGACGTTCCGGTGCTCACCGGTCAGGATTCCGAGGTCGAGTCGGTCAAGTCGATCATGGCCGGAGAACAATGGTCGACCATCTACAAGGACACCCGCACCCTGGTCGCGCAGACGGTCGATTTCGTCAAGCAACTGCAACAGGGCCAGACGCTTCCGACCAACGCCGACCCGGTCAACAACGGAACGATCGACGTCCCGGTCTACCTGATTCCACCGGTGATCGTGACCAAGGAGAACGCCGCCGAGGCCTACGCCAATGATCCGAACCTGGGGCCGTTGACCAAGGGCTGACCAGTCGCGGGTGGGGTGGCGAGCTGATCGGCGCCCCACCCGCGCTGTGCGTCCGGTGAACGATCCGCGAACCCTCGGGTCAGGCTGGCGGTGCCGGAATCCCGGGGATCACCGGCCCGTGATAGCCGGCCTCGCCGAGTGCTTCCAGGCTGCGTTGCAGTAGTGCCCGTTTGACTCCCCACTGCTGGTTGGGGGCAGTCTTGGCGGTGATCCGCAGGGTGGTGCCGGCACTGGTCACCGCGTCCACCCCGACCACGGTCGGGCTCTCGATCAGCACGTCGGCGAACTCCTCGTCGGCCCCGATGGAGTCGGCGACGGATTGCAGGATGGCAAGCGCCTTCGCCGCGTCCTCGTCGTTGCCGATCGGGACGTCGGCGATCGCGGTCGACCAGCCCTGGGTCTGGTTGCCGACCCGTAGGATCTCGCCGTTGCGGACGTACCACACCTGGCCGCTGGAATCCCGTAGCCGGGTGACGCGCAGGCTGACCTCCTCCACGGTGCCGATCACCTGGCCGGTGTCGATGGTGTCGCCCACCCCGTACTGGTCCTCCATGATCATGAACATCCCCGACAGGAAGTCACGCACCAGCGACTGGGCGCCGAAGCCGAGCGCGACCCCGCCGACGCCGGCGGTGGCCAGCAGCGGGCCGAGCGGCACCTCGAAGATCGCCAGGATCGTGAGGACGGTGATGGTGAACACTCCCACCGCCACCACGCTGCGCAGGAGCGAGCCCATGGTGGCGGCGCGCTGCTGATAGCGCTCGTCGTCCGCGCCGGTCACCGCGGCGATGATGCGTCCGGCTGCCTTGGGAGCCTTGCGACGACGGGCGCGTTCCACCATGCCGTGGGTCGCCAGGCCGATGGCCCGTACCAGCAGCCAGCGCGCCACCAGCGCCACCACGATCACGAGCAGGATCAGCAGCGCCTTGTCGAGCCAGGGGATCTCGTAGCCGAAGAGCATGACCCTATTGTCGCCTCAGCCCTCCCGATCCGCCTGCGAGGACACGAACCGGGTGCGGACGAGACATTACTTCTTGGCGTCCTTGAGGGTTCCCTCGATGCCGCCCTCGGGGGAGCCGACGCTGCACACCAGGCGGCGATCCTTGACGTTGGCCCAGAGCTCGGCGTCGGCGAGGAAGTAGGTGTACTCGTAGCGGGACTCGGCCGCCTTCTTGCCGACGAACTTGGCGAACTCGGCCACGCAGACGCTGTTGAGCAGCTTGGTCAGCGCCTTGGCGTCCGGGGCCTCGTCGGAGTCGATCTCCTTCTCGGCGTAGACCTCGTAGTAGTGCTTCTGGTCACAGTCGATGAGGTCGAGTTCGAGCACGGGCACGTCCTGCGGCCCGGTGCACTCGCCGATCTCGGGAAAGAGCCGGGTGTCGTTGCGCGCGCTGGCGTTCAGGGTTCCGTCCGATGATCCGAGCAGGCAGGTGATCCGGCGCAGCTCGGGCGATTCCCAGGCCTTCTCGTCCGGCACCAGGAAGACCGAGGTGTAGTGGCTGTACTCCGGTGCGACGCCGACATAGTCGGCGAAGGCCGGCAGGCAGCGGTTGTTGGCGATGGCCTGGAGCGCGTCGGTGCTGGGCAGGAGGTCGCCGGTGAGCGGCACCACCTGGAACACCTCGTAGGCATGCTCCTGGTCGCAGGAGACGGCTTCGATCGGGGTGCTGCTGGTGACGCTGGACGCCAGCGGGCCCGTGCAATCGCCGACGGCCAACTGCGGGGCCGGCGGGACGGCGGGAGTCGACGGGGACAGGCTCGGCTCCGGCGTGGTGATCGACGGCGCGCCGGCAGGGGTGCACCCGGCGAGGGTGACCAACGCGGCAGCGGCGAGCAGCAGACGCTTGAGCATGGATTCCCTTCGACGACCTGCCCATCGTAACCGGACGGCCAATCCCGGGGAGTACCCTCACCCCATGGCCGAACCCAGTCAGCGCCACGCCGACGCGCAACGGCGGCTGGAGTTGGCCGCTGCCGCGGCGAACGCCGAGGCCGCTGCCGCGCAGCCGCAGCTGGATGCGTTCGTGGCACAGGCGCGGGCGCGTGGCCTTGCGCCGGAGCCCCTGCAGGCGACCCTGCTGAGCGGTCGGCGGGTGAAGACACCGCTGAGCGGGTGGTACCTCAATGCCGCCCGGACGATCGCCGTCGGTACCGGCGCCGAGTTCTACAACCTGGTCACCTCCGGCTCCGCGCTGGCCCGGTTCACCGGCGTCACTCCGCAGCCCGCGCGGCCAGTACTGGAGATCGGGCGCGGCGGGCGGGACGGCGAGACCGGCCCGTTGGCCGACTTCCTGGCCCGGGCGCTGGAGAACTACGCCGCACGCTGAGGGTGGCTGCGGAGGTGGCCGGTGGCCGCCGGGGAGCCGTCGTCCGGGGCCGAACATGGCACCAGGGGGTTGCTGGATATCCGGAGCAACCCCCTGGGCGATCAGGGATCGGCGACGTTGAATCGTCAAAACCGATAGTCAAAGTGTGGGGCAGCAGGTCTGGCCACGGCCACTTGAAACGTCATTTGTGACCAGATCGTTAGCAAACCTACACAATCGTTCGTAGTTCAGCCGGACAACACCTGGCCCGGAGCCGACAACACCGCGTCGGGGTGCTGACAACACCCGCGGCAACACCCGGCCGCCAAGGTGGCGTCATGAGGAATCCTCACCCCAGCCTGACCCGGCTGAACCGGGAATGGAGCGACCTGGCCGAGGAAACGGTGCCGCGCTCCTGGCGAGTTGAGCCCGCGCTGTCCGACCTGCCCGATCTGGGTGCCGTGCTGGCGGCCGTCCGCCCGGCGCCGGACGAGGTGCTGGCCGCGCTGCTGCGGATCGGCGAACCCGCTGCCCACCGGGTGGTGCTGCAGGCCCTGCTCGGCCGGCTCGTGCTGGACGCCGCGCGCGATCCGCATCATGACTTCGACGACTACCTGGCGGAACTCTGGTTGCTGATCGCCGAGTACCCGCTGGCCCGCCGGCCGAGCCGGATCGCTGCCAACCTCGTTCTGGATGCCCGCAAGCGGGTGCGTGCCCAGCGACGGGAGCGGCCGACCGATCCCGTCCGGCTGGGCGAACTGGCGCGCGCCGCGCCCATCCCCGCTCCGAACCCCGCTCTGCTGTTCGCGCGGGCTCGCCGGGTCGCCCTGATCAATCCCGGAGCCGAGCGCGCGTTG
This sequence comes from Actinomycetota bacterium, assembly GCA_020161795.1. Classification (GTDB taxonomy): domain Bacteria; phylum Actinomycetota; class Actinomycetes; order Propionibacteriales; family Propionibacteriaceae; genus Propionicimonas. Next base: position 40,094 of record JAIUOR010000033.1, read on the forward strand.
CGGCTGGTCTACTCCGAGGGCTACGCCAGCCAGGAGGCGGCCGCCCTGCTGGGCGTGACGCCCGCCGCCCTGCGCCAGCGCTGCCACCGCGCGCTCCGCCGGCTCGCGGCGCGCCTGGCCGATTTCGAGGAGTTGGTCGCCTGAGTTGTCCACAACCGCTGTCCACAGTGGGGATAACTACATCGGTGTTATTCCCGGACGATGGCGCTCGCGACGCGCGGCTGACGGGCGCCGGAGGGCTTGGGGAATGCCGCCTCGTCACCTACCCTGTACCACTCGCTCCCACTGACCTGGAGGTCTCGTGATCATCGAATCGACCGCGCTCTCGCTCAACGTCCCGCGTCCCCGGGAGTCGGCGGACTTCCTCCAGCGGCACCTCGGCTTCACGATCGCGATGGAGCAGGACGATTCGTTCATCTCGCTGGAGCACCCCTCCGGTGGCCCGAATGTGATCTTCCTGCAGACCGGGCTGGCCACCTTCAAGCCAGCGCACCGGGCAGGGACGGCCGGCGAGGGGCTCCTGCTGGTGTTCGTGGTGGACGACATCGACGCCGCCCACCAGCGGTTCGCCGACGCCGGTGCCACCGTCGTGACCCGGCCCGAAACCGAGCCCTGGGGTGAGCGGTTCAGTCAGTACGAGGATCCCAACGGGATCATCGTGCAGCTGGTGCAGTGGGTCTGATCGGGCCTCAGCGGGTGAGGCCCAGCTCGGCGAAGGCCTGGGCGACGCCTTCCACGGCGGGGCCGGGGATGGTGCGCTGGGCGACGGCCAGCACCTCGGGCGGGGAACCTTCGACAGCGATGCCAAGGCCCGCGTAGGCGAGCATCTCGATGTCGTTGGTGCCGTCGCCGATGGCGATGATGTCGCGGCGACGCAGTCCCAGGTGGGCCTCGACGACGGCGATCCCGGCCGACTTGTCGACGCCGAGCTGGTACAGCTCGCCGCCGCTCCCGCTTCGTCCGGTGACCGAATCGGGCAGGGCGCCGACCTCGGGCCCGATCGCCTCCGCGAGCTCCGTGACCGGCACCGGCGAATCGACCACGACAACCTTGGAGAACGAGCAGGTGCTCAGGTCGTCGGGCGTGTGGATGTTGGCCAGGAATCCCTCGAGCCCCATTTCCGGATCGGCCGCCCACAGCGCGCGTCCGTAGAGCTTGCGGATCCGCTCGAGGCCGGAGTCCGTGCTGAACAGGGCCTGCGGTGCTTCCAGGAGGAAGGCGGCATCGTGGGCGAGGAGTTCGGCGAGGGTGCGGGCAGCCAGCTCGGGTGGGAACCTGACATCCGAGAGCACGCGCTCCTTGATCTCGACGTACCCGCCGGCGGTGCAGACCACGCCGTCGAAGAGCGAGCCCAGGGCTTCGGCCGGCACGGAGATCTTGGGCCGGCCGGTGCACAGGAACACCCGGTGCCCGTTCTCCCGCGCGCGGTGCACGGCTTCGAAGTGGCCTGGTGGGACGAGTCCGCGATCGGCGAAGGTGCCGTCGAAATCAATGAAAACAGTCTTTGTCATAGGTGGCTGTGACGCTATCAGACCGCATCTGCGGGGCTTCGCCAGGCCCAGCCAACGTCCGCCGCCGCGATGACTCCCGGATTCCCGATGGGAGAGTGGCTGGACGGGGCCTGGGGGTGAGGCAGTCGGACAGGAGTGGATTCGACCACCGTCGACCCAGCATCATGGCCGGATGCGGCATTTCTCGGACGAGCAACGGCGGGCCAGGCTGGCGCGCAGGCACGGCATCCACCCCGGGCACCGTCATCCCGACCCGCTCGCCGCGACCACGGCCATGACCGTGCTGCACGCCACCGAGCCGCCGACCGTCCACCTCGCGCTGGCTGCCCGGGTGGATGGGATCTCGATCGCCGACGTCGAGGCGGCGCTCTACGACGACCGAGTGCTGGTCAAGCAGTTGGCGATGCGGCGAACCCTGTTTGCCTTTCCGCGCGACCTTCTTCCGGCGGCCTGGGCGAGCGCCTCAGCCCGGGTTGCCGGGACCGAGTTCAGACGCCTCGTCGCCAGCGCGGACAAGGCCGGGGTCGATCCCGATCCTGCCGCCTGGGTAGAGGCTGCCACCCAGGCCGTGCTGCAGCAGTTCGCCGCAGGAGCCGAGTTCGACGCCGTGACGATCCGGAAGCGGGTGCCGATCGCGGAGACCCGCCTGACCTGGGGCTCGGGCAAGTGGACGCAGGAACTGCCGTTGGGCCCTCACCTGCTCACCCTGCTGGGCGCGCGCGGGGAGATCGTCCGGGGACGCAACGGTGGTCACTGGCGGATCTCCAAGCCGCGCTGGACGGCGATGACCAGCTGGCTCGGTGAGCTCCCGTCGCCGGTCGACGGGGCCGCCGGCTACGCCGAACTCGTCCGCCGCTGGCTGTGGACCTTCGGGCCCGGCACCGAGGCCGACCTGGTCTGGTGGCTGGGATCGACCAAGAGCGCCGCGCGGCGTGCGCTGGTCGAGGTCGGCGCGGAGCAGGTCTCGCTCGACTCCGGTGAGATCGGCTGGGTGCTTCCCGGCGACATCGAGCCGGAACCGGATGTGGGTCCGTGGGCGGCGCTGCTACCCACGCTCGACCCGACCACCATGGGCTGGAAGCAGCGCGACTTCTACCTCGACCCGGCCGACGTGCCCTATCTCTTCGACAGCGTCGGCAACGCCGGCCCCACCGCCTGGTGGAACGGCCGGATCGTCGGCTGCTGGGTGCAGGAGCCGGATGGCCGGGTGCAGGTGGTGCCGCGTGGTGACCTCGGACGGCGGGCTCGGGCCGCGCTCGACCGGGAAGCCGCCCGGCTCACCGACTGGTTCGGCGGCGAGGTGGTCTCCTCCGTGTTCGGCCCGCGCCAGGCCCGCGGCGAGCGCCTGGGGTAGCGGACCGGTTCCCGCGCCGCGGGACCCCAGACGTGGTCGACCCCGCGCCGAGCCCCGCTATCCCCCGGATGAGGATGTTCCGGCCGCGGCCCTCCGCCGCCGTGGACGCCGGGGTGCTGCGAGCAGGTGCTCAGCGCAGCGGGGCGAGCGCCTCGCTCAGCTTCACGATCTCGTTCAGCTGCGCCGTCAGCACCAGTCGCTGCTGCTCGTTCGGCTCGAACTCACCGCCGTCGTTCAACTGGCGCTGGGGGAAGTTGATCTCGACGTTGCCCTTGGTGAGCACCAGGCCGAGCGCGGTGACGACCACCCGGAACGCGACCTGGGCGCGGGTGCCGCCGGAGTTGCCGCCCCAGTTCACGAAGCCGACCGGCTTGCGGTTCCACTCGTTGTGCAGGTAGTCGACAGCGTTCTTGATCGGAGCCGCGTAGCTGTAGTTGTACTCCGGGAACAGGAAGATGAAGCCGTCGGCGGCCGCGACCCGCTCGCTCCAGGCGATGGTGTGCTCGTGGGTGTACTTCTTCAGTCGCGGATGGTTCGGCTCGTCCATCAGCGGCAGCTTCAATTCGGCGAGATCGGCGTAGTCGACGGTGAAGCGGCCGTCGGCCTCGGCCGTCTGCTTCACCCACTCGCCGATCGGGGCACCGATGCGCCCCTCGCGAATGCTGCCATTGACGATGAGAAGGTTGGTCACGAAGAACTCCCGGACAAAGTAGTTGAGTATGCAACTACCTTACTCGTCCGGTCGAACGGTGACGACCACGTCCGCCGCGCGTGCGGACCTGAGTCCGCGCGCCACTCCGAGGCCCCGCGAGCAGCATCCGCTGAACGCGGCGGACCTCGGGGTCCGGTTCAGCTGGCGGTGGCGTAACGGCCGGAGCGGACGGCCCGCTCCCGGGCCTTGGCCGCCTCGGCTTCGCGGTTCTTCGGTGGCGCCGTGGTCACCAGATCCTCGAGCAGGTGCTGGGTGGCGTGGGCGATCGCTGCCACCGCGCGGTCGAAGGCCTCCTGGTTGGCCTTGGAGGGCTTGGTGGTCCCGGCGATCTTGCGGACGTACTGCAGCGCCGCGGCATGCACCTCGTCCGAGGTGGCCGCCGGCTCGAAGTTGTGCAGGGTGTGGATGTTGCGACACATGCTCCCGACCTTACGTCCGGGCGTTCCGGAGCTGAAGGCCCCGCCTCGGGACGGCCTGCCGTCAGAGGTGGGAGGTTTTGCACTCTCGACGTGGTGATCCCGCTGCGGCGGGCGGTTCTGGCGCCTGTTCAGTGCAAATCCTCCCACCCGCTCTCCAGGCGGGCGAGCAGACCGTCGCGGACGCGGGGCCAGTCGGCGTCGATCACGCTGAACACCACGGTGTCGCGGAAGCTGCCGTCCTCGCGGCGGCTGTGGCGGCGCAGCACGCCTTCGCGGGTGGCGCCGAGGCGTCCGATCGCGGCGGCCGAGCGGGTGTTGATGGCGTCGGTCTGGATCTTCACCCGGCCGAGGCCGAGATCCTCGAAGCAGTGCCGCAGCAGCAGGTACTTGGTCTCCGGGTTCACCACCGAACCCCAGACGCGCGGGTGGTAGAGCGTCCAGCCCAGGTGCACCCGTTCCTGGGCGAGCACCGCCTCGCCCAGGCTGGTGGTGCCCACCACCTCGCCGGCCGAGCCGAGCGATGAGTCGGTGAGCAGCCGGACGACGAAGACCACCCGACCCTGGCCCCTGCCGTCACAGGCCGGGGCGTCCAGGTACTGCTCGCGGGCGGCGACCAGCGCCTCCGCCACGGTCTCGGGACGCAGCCGCATCGCATAGCCGGACTCGTACACCGCCGGCTCGAGGAGGATCTCCGCCAGCGCGGGGATGTCCTCGGCTACGACCGGATCGAGCCGGAGGTGGCGTCCGATCAGGGTCACGGGAACGGGCACTCTCACCATGCCCGGGAGTCTAGGAGACGAAATCCCATCCCCGGGATCGCCTGCCCTCCGGCCATCGGGACCGCGCTAGAGTGGCGGCAGGCGGTGGGGCTCGCCTCGTCAGAAACCGTCGCTTCGGCGACCAACGGTCCCTACCTCGTGCACAGCTCGGCTGGACACGGAGGTGGGGCTTTCGCTCACTTTCCGCCCAGCCTTCGCGTCCGGCCGGGCTGTTGCCGTTACCGGGTTCCAGAGCGGAACCCGAGGTGACCGGAAAGGTGACGGCGATGGCTTTCGAGATCGAGCGAGTGCAGGCCCTCGAGGTGCTGGATTCCCGCGGACGTCCCACGCTGAGCGTGACGATCGAGTTGGCGGACGGAACCCACGCCGAGGCGGGCGTCCCCTCCGGGGCATCCACCGGGACGCGGGAGGCGGTCGAACTCCGCGACGGCGACCCCGCCCGGTTCGGCGGGGCCGGGGTGCTCACCGCGGTCGGCAATGTGAACGGCGAGCTCAACGCGACCTTGTCCGGTCGCCCCTGGGACGATCTGGCCGAGGTCGACCAGGCGATGCGCGACCTGGACGGAACCCCGAACAAGGCCCGGCTGGGCGCCAACGCGATCATCGGAACGTCGATGGCGCTGGCCCGGGCGCTGGCGACGTCCGCGGGCAGGCCGTTGTACGAATGGCTGCCCGGCTTCGGCCAGCCGGCCCGGCTGCCGGTGCCCTGCTTCAATGTGCTGAACGGCGGCGCGCACGCCCCCAATCCGCTCGACTTCCAGGAGTTCATGGTCTGCCCGCTGGGCGCGCCGTCCATGGCCGAGGCGGTGCGAGCTGGCGCCGAGGTCTACCAGGCGCTGCGCAGGCGGCTGGTCGCCGGCGGGCACGCGACCGGGCTGGGGGACGAGGGCGGCTTCGCCCCCGACCTTGCCGAACCCGAGGAGGTGCTGGAGCTGATCGTGGCATCCATCCAGGACGCCGGCTACCCGCTGGGCACGACCGGTGTGGGCATCGCGCTCGACCCGGCGGCCTCCGAGTTCTACGCCGACGGCGGGTACACGGTGAGCGGCTCCCGGCTCTCCAGCGCGGACCTGATCGCCCGCTACGCCGCGATGCTCGAACGGTTCCCGATCTGGAGCATCGAGGACGGCCTGGGCGAGCAGGACGCCGGCGGCTGGCAGCAGCTCACCGCCGCGCTCGGAGAGCGGGTGCAACTGGTCGGCGACGACAACTTCTGCACCAACCCGGCCATCATCGCCGCGGCGATCGAGGACGGCATCGCCAACGCCGCGCTGATCAAGGTGAACCAGATCGGGACGGTCACCGAGACCCTGGAGGCGATGCGGATCTGCCACGAGGCGAGCTACGGCCAGATGGTCTCCCACCGCTCCGGCGAGACCCCGGACACCTTCATCGCCGACCTCGCGGTGGCCACCGGCTGCGGCCAGCTGAAGACCGGCGCCCCCGCCCGCGGCGAGCGCGTGGCCAAGTACAACCGCCTCATCCAGATCGCCGCCGAGCGGCCCGACCTCCCCTACGGGCTCGGGCGCTAGGGGGCCACCGGCGACGGGCAGGCTCAGCACCACTCCTGCCCGCCGCCCGGGTCGGAGGACCCGCGGACCGTTCAGAGCGACGGCGACGCTGCCACAGCCTGCAGGGTGCCCGCGCTGAGCTGCCGGACCGTGGCCAGCTCGCGCTCCAGACCGGGCAGGTCACTTGGTTCGCCGGCCAGCCGCTGGTAGGTGTCGACCTGTTCGGCCAGGAGTTCCAGGTAGGCGTCCAGGCTTCGCGCCAGAGCGGCGGACGCTTGTCCGGCGGTGACGTACCCGGCGCGGTAGAGGTTCTTCTCCACCTGCCAGCCGACCGTCCTGCGGAAGTGGCGATGGACCAGCGGACGGAACAGGATCATCGGCACCGCCCAGGACAGCAGCTCCAGGTGGCTGTCGAAGACCGTGTTGAGGTGGATCTCCGGAGCGGTGAAGCCGACCGCGGACGGGGTGGGAACCGGGAGCCTCAGCTCGACGCCGAGCGCCGTCTCGATCCGCGCCCGGAGGCGCTGGACGAAGGCCTCACCGGTCTGCCGGATCGACTCCAGACCCTCCTCCAGCAAGGGAGCCAGCGCGGCGGCCGTGGCCTCGACCAGCGGTGCCAGGGACGTGGTGAGCTCGAGCTCCAGCCAGCTCCGGAAGGCGCGGGTCTCGCCCGCCAGGGTGCCGTGCCAGGCCGGCATCGCGGTTTCGAGCCGGCTCCCGACGTGCCGGACGAGGCCGGTGAGTTGGCGTCCCAGCAGCTTGTCGGCCTGGGCACCGATCCGCTGGATCGTCGGCCGCAGCTGCGCCTGGGCCCGGACGCGAACGCCGGTCAGCCGCGTCCGCTCGTCGGCCAGCACCCCGCGGAGGTCGGCGACCGCCCGGTCGTGACCGGAGGCGGCGGCCTGCGCAAGTTCGAGACAGCCCAGCACCTCGCCCGCGATCCGTCCGATCCGGTGCCGGGCCAGCGCGTCCCTGGCCTCGGCGCGATGCCGGTCCAGTTCCCGCAGGTGCTCGCGGAGCCGCTCCCGCGATTCCGCGTGACCGGGCCGAGTGGAGAACGGCAGCACCGGCGGTGGGTTCGGCAGCCGCGCGGCGAGCTGCTGACGGACATGCGCGGCCACCTCCCGTGCGTCCGGTGGGGTGAGCAGGTCGATCTTGGTGAGCACGATCGTCAGGCTGGGCGTATGCGGGCGCAGCAGGTCGAGCAGCCGTAGGTCGGCCTCGGCCAGCGGCTGGGTGGCGCTGACCGCGACCAGCGCGGCCCCCGCGTTCGGGAGCCAGCCCAGGCTGGTGGCTGTGTTCGCCTCCCAGCTGCTCTGGGTGCCCGGGGTGTCCACCAGGGTGAGACCGGGCAGATCGGCCAGCGCGGGAGATCGGACCTCGACCCATTCCACATCGCGGCGGTTGTCCGGATTGCCGGCCTGGGTGATCCACTCGCCGAGTTCTCCGAGCGGCGCGGCAGCGGGCTCGTGGCCCCGTCGCTTCACTCGCGCCGTCAGCCGGTCGTCGTAGCGGACGCGGGTCACTACCGCGGTCGTGGGAATCGCCTGGACCGGCAGCACGTCCTCGCCCAGCAGCCAGTTGAGCAGGGACGACTTACCGGCCTTGAACTGACCGAGCACCGCCACCACGTGGTCGCCGTCGCGCGCCTGCCGCACCGCCGTCAGGCAGCGCTCCTCCAGGCCGGCGAGGCGATGACGCCGGGCGATCCCGGCCAACTCGGCCAGCGTCGCGTCGACGAACTCGGCCGGAGGGACGGACACGGCAGCGCCCTCAGCGCGCCAGCGCGGTCTCGAAGGGATCGTCCTTGCGGTTGACGACCACCAGTTGCCAGCCCACCGCATCGTTCCGCAACAGGCTCCACGATCCGGTGCGCGGGGGCAGGTGCCCGCCGTCGATCGGGATGGGCGCGAGGGCGTCGAGCACCAGCCGGAGCACCGCGTCGTGGCTGACCACCACGATCGGGCCAGGCTCCGACACCAGGGCCTCCAACGCGGACCGAGCCCGCTCGATCACGGCCTCCGCCGGCTCGACCCCTGGCGCGGCCTCGAGCGAGCCGTACCGGGCGATCACCTCCTCCTGCGAGGTTCCGTCGAACTCGCCGTAGTCGCGGTCGAGCAGCCGGGCGTCGGTCTCCAGCCGCACCCCGGCGGACTCCGCGATCGGCGTGGCGGTCTGGACGGCCCGCTTCAGTGGACTCGCGATCACTCGCGTGATGCCCAGCCCGCCGAGGTGGCGGGCAAGGTCACGGGCCTCGGCGACGCCGACCAGATCCAGTTCCGGATCGAGTCGGCCACGTAATCGTCCCGCCACATTGAGCGGTGTGCGGCCGTGGCGGCATAGATAGATATCAACCATCACTTTCTCCTTCTGATTCCGGAAGAAAATAGCGAGTTCGCCGATTCGCCCGCGATTTCGGAAACCCGAATCGCAGATTCACCTCGGCACCCGATTTCGGGAATAAGTAGGCAGGGCCGGCGGTCCGGCCCCGCCTACGTACCTCAGACCGCTGCGGAGATCCGGCCCCGCTGGGCCGTCGCGACATCCCCCAGGTAGGAGGGCACGCACTCCCGGCAGTACATCCGTCGCCCGGGCAGCCGCCGGGTCGCCGGGCTACCCAGCGAGTGGACTTCCTCTTGAGCGTAGGCCGGGTAGGCGTGGTCCAGGCAGAGCCCGGCTCCACACACCCGGCACATGGCGTTCGCCGCGGTCTCGCGGTTCAACTGAACCGCACAATCGAAGCACTGCATTGCTCCTCCTCGGTCAACCCTCGCCCCGCCCGCCTTGGGAGGGGCGGCCATCCGGCCGACCGAGGGGCCTGTCCCCGATCGGGGCAGCCACCGCACAACAAACACGGCGGTTGCCAACCAGATGGTTGCCAGGGACCGTTGGCGATATTCATCGCGCTTGTGGCGAGCCCCTCCGCCGTGTTGAAACCCATCATGCCACGCTCTGCGCATGACACAAGTGGGTCGCGCCGCTATTTGGATGCCTCCGCAGCAAATGCCCAGGTATGGCTAATCCGGGAAATGGCGGAGGGCTCGCCCTAAACAGCGCAGCGATGCCTACGCCACCTGCGCGATGACCGTCACCCGACCGGACGGGCGCCGACCCGACCGGGAAGGATGGGCAGCGGGCCGGTGAGGCTCAGGCGACGCCGCGGGCCTGGCGCACCCAGGTCACGATGTCGTCGAGGTTCTCCGGGGTGGGCAGGCCGCACTGCTTGAGCTCCTGCTGGATCTCCAGCGTGATGCCGGTCTTGCCCGCCGCGAAAGCCTCGGCCGTGGTGCCGCTGCTGATCTGCGTGGTCACGTTCTTCAGGTCGGAGACGCCCTCGCACAGGTGCATGACGCCACCGCCGGCGCTCCACCAGACCAGATCCTGGCCGACCAGCTGCGTGACCACCTGCGATTCGACCGCGGCCTGCTCCTGGGAGAGCGGCTTGAAGTCGACCCCCAGCAGGACGGCGGCCAGCGCCACCGCGATGCCGACGCCGCCGGCGATGCCCTTCTGCTTGGAATCCATGTCCTTGTTGAGGAAGATCAGGATGATCAGCGGCAGGAAGGCGACCAGCGCGATGATCGCGCCCAGCTGGTTCTGCACGAAGAACCGGAACGGCTCCTTGCTGGAGGCCGGGTCGAGCCGGTTGGCCTGCTTCCAGAGCTGGGAGCCGATCACCGACAGCACGCCGATGACCGCGATGAAGCCCAGCAGCGTCCACCAGCGCCATTGCGGGAAGCCGTGGTTCGCGGCCAGTTCGTCGAAGGGGGGACGCAGCAGCCAGAAGATGGCGACGGCCTCCAGCGCGATGGCCACTCCCCACAGCACCAGCGCGATGATCCGCTTCTGGGTCGACTGGGCCTTCGCCTCCGGCGTCGGAGTGAAGACCGGCGCTGCCTTGGCGGCCTTGGTCGACTTCTTGGGCTTGGGCGTCTCTTCGGACACGGATCCTCCTCGATTGTGCTGACGGGAGGATAGCGCCACCGCGGCGGCGGAACGCAGTCGGGCTGGTCGAATCATCGGTCATCGGCCCGATGGGTTGCAGGGCGGGGGTCAGCTCCGGACGAAGAGCCGGTCGAACAGGTCCATGCCATGGCTGGTGGGTTGCGGCACGCCGGGCACCAGCCGGTGGCTGCGAGAGCCGTCCGGGAGCCTTTCGGCACGCAGGAAGCAGGTGCCTGGACGGCCCTCGTAGTGCCGGGCGAGGGCGTGGAAGTGGGTCACCAGCAGCACCCGGACACCGTGGGCGAGCAGGGCGTCGATGATGTCGGCGGCGATCCAGGAGCCCTCGACCTCGTCGGTGGCGGCGAACGACTCGTTCATCAGCACCAGGTCGCCGGGCCGGACGCGATCGACGATCGCGCTCATCCGGGTCAGCTCCTCGTCCAGCTTGCCGCTGCGCAGGTCGTCGTCCTCGCCCCGCCGGAAGTGGGTGTGGACGGCGCCGGCCAGGCTCGCCCGGAAGTGCGCGGCGGGCACGAACATGCCGGCCTGCAGCAGCAGCTGCGCGAGACCCAGGCTGCGCAGGAAGGTGGTCTTGCCGCCCTGGTTGGCGCCGGTGATCACCAGCAACGGGATCGTTCCGGCCAGGTCGTTGCCGACCGGCACCCGCCCGGAGCGAACCGCCAGGTTCAGCGGCACCAGCCCATCCGTCTCCACCTCCGCGCCCAGCCGTTCCGCCCCGGTGCGCGGGACGAGGGCGCCGGGCCAGCAGACCCCCACTCCGGCGGACCGCAGCCGGTCGTGGAGCTGACGGCAGCCGACGTAGAAGCCGGTCTCCCAGCGCAGTTGCCGGAAGAAGCCCAGCACGTGCTCGTTGGCCTGCGCCGCCACGGCGGCGATCTCGTGCAGCACGTCGGCGTGCAATGCGCCGAGCGCGCGGGCTCCGGATTCGTCTCGTTCGCCCAGGGTGAACTGCAGCCGGCCGCGCGGGTTGAACCCCAGTAGCGCCCACCACGGTCGCCGGCCGGCGGGTGGCGGCAGCACCTCGAAGTCGCCGAGCAGGCCGTTCGTCCCGATCGTGGCTCGGGTGGTCAGCCCGGCAGGGAAGGCGAGCTGACCCAGCAGGCTTCGGATCCGGTGCAGATAGTCGGGATCGAGATCGTCGACCAACCGCCGGTGGAGCTGCCGCAGCCCGGGAGCGTGGACGACCGCCAGCTGCTCGCCGGCCAGGGCCGCCAATTCGGTCAGGAACGGCAGGAGCGCGCCCAGCCCGTGGACGGCCCGGGCCAGCGCCGAGTCGGCGGTGCGCCCCGACCACAGCCAGGCGCCGCGCTGGCTTTCCAGCGCCCGCCCGGCCAGCTCGAACAGCCGCTGCATTCCGGAAGGATCGGCCAGCACATCGGCCAGGATCTGCTGCCGCCACCGGATCTGGCCGGGATCGGTCAGCGGGTTCAGCAGCACGGACGGACACAGCTGCTCGAGATGCCGGTCGGGCAACATGACCGTCAGCACCGGCTCCAGGTCGAGGTCGGCGACCAGATCATCGGCGCCCGGCGCCGGCGGCTGGTCGCGCACGGCGTCGCGGTCGGGGAAGAGCAGGTGGACTCTCATCGCAGTCGCTCCGCGAGATCGGCACCGGAGAGCCCGTGCCGGGCGGCGAGCGCCACCGCGTGGGAGCGTCCCCCGGGCGGCTGGGGACGGAACCGGAAGGTGGGGCGGGTGGGATCCTCCGGCTCGACCTGGCCCACCAGGCTCACCGACGGTTCGGTGCCGAGCACCAGTTCCTCCAGGAAGGTCACCCAGATCACCCGGCAACCCAGCATCCGGAGCTGCTCCACCACCTTGGCGGAGAGCAGGAGGGCATCGGCGGCCGAGGTGGCGGAGAACAGCTCGTTGAAGATCAGCAGCGCGTGGGGGCCGGCCGCGGTGAGCGCCTCGTGCAGCCGAGCGAGCTCGTCGGCCAACCCGCCGCGGTCGGGGGCATCGGGTGCCGGGAAGTGGGTGAGCACCGGCATCGTCCAGGGCAGGGAGGCCGACTGCGCGGGGACGGGAAGCCCCAGCCCGGCCAGGTAGCACAACTGTCCGAACCCGCGGGCGAAGGTGGTCTTGCCGCCCTGGTTCGGCCCGGTGACGAAGACCACCCGCTCGTCCGCGGTCAGCAGCAGGTCGTTGGCAATCGGCGGCGAGTCGGATCGGACGGCCAGCGCGAGATCGACCATCCCGCGCACGCGCACCGCCCCGTCCGGCGTGCTGCGCGGCAGGCACCATGCCACCCCGCGGGCGCTCAGCTCGTCCATCAGGTGCAGGAAGTCGAGGTAGAACCGCAACTCCTGGGCGAGCCGCTGCAGGGCTGCCGGCAGGAAGTTCCTCCGGCTGCCGACGAATCGATGCAGCTCGGCGAACAGCTCCGGGAAGCTCGTCGCGACCAGCTCGACGGCCTGCGCCTCCACGTGATTGAGCGAACGCTCGGGCCGGACCCAGGTGGCCTCCGGCTGCTCGCCCGGCTCGTAGAACCGGGCGAAGGTCGCCGTGATCTGCTCGCCCCAGCCGGGCCGGCCGGTGTCGGGTGCGACCCACACGGTGCCGTTGTGGATGCCCAGCTCCATCGAACAGCCACGGATCCGATCCAGGACGGTGTTCCGGGCCAGCTCCTGGAAGCCCGCGCTCGCAACCTGTTCGGACAGGTAGCCGGCCAGCCCGCGCAACCCCGCCGAGGCCGGGCGCAGCTCGTCCAGCCCTCGGGCAGCCTCGGCGATCGCGCCGGTGAACCGGGCGATGGCGTCCGCCAGCTGGATCTCGGCGGGCCACTGATAGTGCGCCTTGCGGTAGTTCTCGATCGATCGACGGGCTCCGGCGACGGCCGTCGTCAGCCTCCGGGCGAGGCCGCGGAACTCGGGGCGGCGCAACTCGGCCACCACTGCCTGCCGGTAGGCCACCGTTCCGGGTTCGGACGGCGGTGCGTACCAGACCGCGCGCTGGAACTCGCCGGCGCCGGACAGTGCGCAGGCCAGCTGGAGATCGTCGAAGCCAGGCGGTGGACCGGACGTGCGATAGGCCAGTTGACCCGCCGGGTCGAGCAGGCTCGGCGATGCGACGGACTCATCGGGACGACGGACCTGTGGTCCGGTGATGACAGCGAACATATCCCCACCTCTCATTTTGGTAGGGACCGTCAGCTGGCGCGGTTGGCGGCGAGCCCCATCGCCGTGGCATCCACTTTACTCCGCGCCGGCCGAGCGCGGTCAGCTGCGGAACACCCGCAGCTCCCAGGGGGCGAGCGTGTCCGTGAGCAGGCCGGTCACGTTCCGCAGCAGCAGCGAGCCCTGCGGGATGTCCGTCCCGGGCCGGCACGGCGAGTCGGAGAGGTTGGCGATCACGGTGAGCTGCTGGTCGCCGAGCACCCTGCGATAGGCGAGGACGCCGGGCGCGGTGCCGGGAAGGCGCTCGAAGTCACCATCCACGATCACCGGATCGCTGTGCCGCAGGGCGATCAGCTGCCGGTAGAACTCGAAGACCGAGCCGCCGACCCCGACCTGGGCGGCGGCGTTCAGCCAGCCGTGGTTCGGGTTGACGTCGATCCAGGGGCGCCCGGTGGAGAACCCGGCCCGGGGGCCGGCGTCCCACTGGAACGGGGTCCGGGCGTTGTCCCGTCCGGCCCATCGCACCTGTTCGAAGGCCGTCGCTTCGTCGACGCCCGCCGCCAGCGCGGTCGCGTAGTGGTTGACGCTCTCGATGTCCCGCAGTTGCCCGACCTCGCGGAAGGGCAGGTTCGTCATGCCGAGCTCCTCCCCCTGATAGATGAAGGGGGTGCCCTGTTGCAGGTGCAGGACGGCCGCCAGCGCGGTCGCCGATTCCCGCCAGTACTGCCCGTCGTTGCCGAACCGGCTCACCACCCGGGGCTGGTCGTGGTTGTTCCAGTAGAGGCTGTTCCACCCCCGGCCGGCCAGGCCGTGCTGCCAGCGCTCGAAGGTGGCGGCGAGATCGTCGGGTTCCAGGCGGCGGCGCTGCCACTTGCCACCGGTGCCGTGGTCGAGACTGACGTGCTCGAACTGGAAGACCATGTCCAGCTCCCGACGGGCGGGATCGGTGGCCAGCAGGGCGTTGGCCAGGTCGACGCCGGGCATCTCGCCGATGGTCAGGACGTGCTCGGGGCGGTCCGCGAACACCTCGCGGTGCATCTCCTGCAGGTACTCGTGGAGCCGGGGGCCGCAGTTGTAGAACGCCTGGCCGTCGGCGAGCATCTCCCCCGGCCGGGACGGGGCATCGGGCAGTTCGGGAACCTTGGAGATGTAGTTGATCACGTCCATCCGGAAGCCGTCGACCCCCCGGTCCAGCCACCAGCGCATGATGTCGTGGATAGCGTGCCGGACGGCGGGGTTCTCCCAGTTGAGGTCCGGCTGCTTGCCCGCGAACAGGTGCAGGTAGTACTCCCCGGAGGCCGGGTCGAAGGTCCAGGCCGGGCCGGAGAAGACAGCGCCCCAGTTGTTGGGTTCGGCACCCGGGCTGCCGGGTTGCGTCCCCGGACGGGCCGGACGCCACCAGTACCAGTCCCGCTTGGCGCTGTCGGGCCCGGACGCCGACTCGACGAACCACGGGTGTTCGTCGGAGGTGTGGTTGACGACCAGGTCCATCACCAGCCGGAGCCCGCGCGCGTGCATCGCCTCGACGAGTTCGTCGAAGTCGTCCAGGCTGCCGAACACCGGGTCGATCGCGCGGTAGTCGCTGATGTCGTAGCCGTTGTCGGCCTGCGGGGAGGCATAGATCGGCGAGAGCCACACCACGTCGACGCCGAGGGTCACCAGGTGGTCGAGGTGCGCGATGATGCCCTGCAGATCGCCGATGCCGTCCCCGTCGGAGTCGGCGAAGCTGCGGGGATAGATCTGGTACACCACGGCATCGCGCCACCAGGCGGGCGCCTGGAGTGCGCGGCCGGCCGCAACCGTCCGGGTCATCTGGGGGTGTCCTCTCGGAGTTCGACGGAGACGATCTGCCAGGTGTGCAGCGGCGGCAGCGCCGCCAGGGCGTGGTTGCCCGCCGCCGTCACCGGTACCGGCCGCAGGTAGCCGGCGCCGTCGGGATCGGCCACCGCGATCCGGGGCAGGAGGCCGCCGACCCGGCGCACCCGCAGCTGGCCGCCCACCACGTCCGCGAACGGTTCCCGCGGCGCGTCCCAGCTTGTGTCGGGCTGACCGGTCAGGTTGATGAGATGGACGACCAGCCGGTCCGGCAACTCGACGATCCGCCGCCAGACGCCGCCTGCGATCGCCTCGCCGGTGACCGGCGCCGTCGGGTAGGCGACCTCGCAGTCGTCGTTGTAGCCGCCGGCGAACGCGGCGGTCACGTCGGTGACTGCGGAGGGCATGAGCAGCTCGTCGTGCTCGACCAGGAAGTCGTACCAGCGCTTCAGCAGGGCGAGCGTCGAGGGCCCGGCCGGGTGATTGCGGACGTAGTACGGGTCGACGAGGATCCGGCCGGCCTCGCCCGCCAGCAGCTGGGTGGCGCCGTGGGAGAACAGGGTCGCCATGGTGAGGGCGGCCGAGCGGTCGCCGACCTCGTCCGGGACGCTGTCGTAGACGTGCTGGTAGGCCGCCATCACCACCGGACGCCCGGACGCGACAGTCCGTGCCCGGGTCGCGGTGGCGGCCAGCGCGCCGAGGGTGGTCTGGGGTTCCCACGGCTCGATGTACACCGCGTCCTGGGGTGCGTCCGCGAGCCGGACGGTGGGGAAGTCGTTGACCTGGTTGAACACCAGCCGGGCCTGCGGGAGCCGCTCCCGGGTCGCCCGGATCAGGGTGTCGAAGGAGGTCGCGACGTCCACCACCTGCCCGTCGGGACGGGTCGCCCACTTCGGGTAGCCGTACTGGTCGAGGTGGAAGCCGTCGAAGCCGACCTGCTCGGTGGCCGCCGCGAGTTCCGCGGTGAAGTGGTCGAGCCAGTCCGGTGCCGCCGGATCCACCAACTGAAGGAAGTCGGCCAGGCTGTAGGGAGTGCCGTCCGGCTGCACCAGGGCGGCATGGGCCCACCGCGGCCACTCCTCGTTGCCCACCGCGTAGACCGCGGCATAGCCCAGCGCGCTCGAACCGGCCCGCTGCACCGCTCGCGCCAGGCCGGCGACCGTCGCCAGCGAGATGGGCTGGCCGAGCGGATCGGAGTACTGCTCGCCGCCGCCGAGCAGCGCGGCGTGGCGGTAGGCCCAGTCGTAGAACTGGACTCCGGTGAGGTGGAGCCGCCGGACCTGCTCGGCGACCGGAGCCGGATCGCGATCGGGCGGGTAGCTCGCGACGAAGCCGTAGCGCAGCCGATCCCACGGCGAATGCTGGACATCCACGGCGGTGCGCCAGCGCCGCTCGCCCTGGACGAGTTCGACGCCGTAGCCGCCGGGCGGCAGCACGCCGAGCGACACCAGGCCGGGCCCCGAGAGCTCGTGGGTGGCGACCGGGTGCCCCAGGTGGCGCACCGTGAGCGTCCCCGCGTCCAGCCCGCGCAGCTCGATCCGCACCGGGCTGCCCGACGGAACCACCGCCAGTTCGGGAAGTATCTCGGCCGTCATCCCTTCACCGCCCCTGCTGTCAGACCCTGTACGAAGTGTCGCTGGAAGACCAGGAAGACGATGATCACCGGCACCACGGCGATCGCGGAGGCGGCGAACACCAGCCCCCACTGGACGGCGTTGTTGCCCGAGCCGGCGAACAGCCGGATCGCGATCGGCAGCGTCCGCAGCTCGGGGCTGTTCAGGATGGTCAGCGCCCAGGCGAACTCGTCCCAGGCCGAGAAGAAGGTGAAGATCGTCGCGGTGGCCAGCCCGGGCCGGGCCAGCGGGATCGCGAGCCGCCAGTACCGCGTCCAGGCGTTGCCGCCGTCCATCTGCATGGCCTCGTCGAGTTCGGCGGGAATGGATTCGAAGAAGCCGCGCAGCAGGAAGGTGTTGATGGCCAGCGAGCCGGCGACGTAGAAGACGATCAGACCCAGGTGGCTGTCCAGCAGCCCGAGGTACTTGGTGAGGATGAACTGGGGAATGAGCAGCATGACCGCCGGGATCATCAGACCGACCAGCAGTACCCGGAAGAGCAGCTCCCGGCCGGGGAACCGGAAGCGGGCGAAGGCGTAGGCCATCATCGAGCTCAGCACCAGTGCCAGCAGGGTCGAGACACAGGCCACGTAGAGGGAGTTGGCGAAGTAGCGCGGTACATCCTGAACGGTGAGCGCCTTGGTGTAGTTGGCCAGGGTGGGTGGATCCGGAATGAGCTGCGGCGGCATCGTCAGCACGTAGCTCTGCTCGGTGAACGAGATCGAGAGCAGGTAGAGGAAGGGCGTCACCATGACGAGCGCGCCCGCCACCAGCACCAGCAGCCGCAGGCTGGTCAGTGGCCAGGGAGCCGGACGGTTCACTCGACGTACCCCCCGTCGGGATTGCGGAACATGCGGAGCTGGATCAGCGACAGGGCGAGCACGATCAGCGTGACGATCACCGCGATCGCCGAGCCGTACCCGAAGTCGAGGTTCCCGAATGCCTGGTTGTACATGTAGGTCAGCAGCACCTCGGTGCGGCCGGCCGGGCCGCCCGCGGTCATCAGGTAGACCGAGATGAAGACGTTGAACCCGCCGATCACCAGCATGATCGTCACGAACCCCAGGGCCGCCCGGATCGCCGGCAGGGTGACGGCCCGGAAGCGCTGCCACGGGCCTGCTCCGTCGATCATCGCGGCCTCCATCAGGGCTGCCGGAACTCCCTGCAGGGCGGCGAGGAAGATCATCATCGACCAGCCGACGCCCTTCCAGATCCCGAGCGCGCTGATCGCGATCATGCCCGTCCAGCGGTCGGCGAGCCAGGAGGTCTGGCCGTCGGTGACGTGCGCGACCTCGCCGAGCAGGTAGTTGATCAGCCCCTGGTCGGCGAACAGGAACCGGAAGACGAGGGAGACGACAACCCAGCTGGTCACGACCGGCAGGTAGTAGAGCACCCGGAACAGCGGACGGGCCGGCGCCCGGCCGTGCAGCAGCAGGGCCACGGCCAGGCCGAGCACGATCTGCGGGACGATCGTCGCCACCGCGTAGAAGGCGGTGTTGCCGAAGGCGACCCAGAACTTGTCGTCGCCCAGCGCGCGGAGGTAGTTCTCCAGCCCCAGGAACTCGCTGGTGGCCGAGCCGACGATCTTCCAGTCGTAGAAGCTCATCCGGAAGGCCTGCGCGATGGGGTAGAGGATGGCCAGGGCGAAGAGCGCGAACCCGGGAAGCAGGAAGAGATGGGGGGTCGCGCTCCCGCGACGGATCCAGGCTCGGCCGGAGGCCCGGGAGGCGACCGCGGGGGCCGGCTCCCGGAACTCCGGACTCGGTGGATGGTTGCGCATCAGCCCACGAGCAACTCGTCGATGCGCGCCGCCGCCTTGGTGAGCGCCTCGCGGACGCCGATCGTGCCCTCGAAGGCGGGGGTGAGCTCCTCGTTGAGGATGCCGTCGACCTCAGAGCCCTGGGTGATGGCGAGCCGGTTCTTGGCGGTGCCCAGCTGCTCGGTGAACACCTTCAGGCCGGGCACGAGCTCGACCTGCTTGTCGCCGAGCGCCTGGATGACGGTGAGCTGACCGGTGGGCACCAGCGCCAGCTGGAACTCCTCCGACTGAGTGAACCGGATGAACTCCAGCGCCGCCTCCTGATGCTTCGACGACGCGGTCAGCACGATGTCCTCACCGCCCACGACGCTCACCGAGCCGCCGGGCCCGGCCGGGACGGGGGAGTACACCGGCTCGAAGTCGGGGAACTGGTCACCCCAGATGCCGCTCATCCAGGGGCCGTCGAGGATGGTCGCGTAGTTGCCGTTCGGCAGACCCTCGCTGGTGGAGACCGCGCCCTCGTTGCCGATGATGCCGGAGGAGATCTGGCCGGCGGTGTACAGGTCGACCAGCATCTGGAGGGTGGCCACATTGGCGTCGCTGTCGAGCACGCCCGAGGAGGTGGTCAGTTCTGCGTCGGTGATGTCGCCGCCGCCCGACCAGATCCACGGCATGAGGTTCCAGGCGCCCAGCCCGCCGTCGGCGAACAGGCTGACGTCGGAGCCCTTCAGCGCGTTGCCCAGGGCGACGAACTCGTCGAAGGTGGCCGGCGGCGCATCCAGCCCGGCCTTCGCCAGCACGTCCGGGTTGGAGATCAGGACGCGGGTGTTGGTGTCGAGCGGAAGGCCGTAGTACTTGCCCTCGAAGTAGTTGGTGGCGAGCACGCCGGGGAAGGTCGCGTCGGCGAGCTGTTGGAAGTCGGGCATGACGTCGGAGAGCGGCACCAGGACGCCCAGGTCGGCGAACCGGGGCACCCAGCCCAGATCGGCCCGCACCAGGTCGGGGAGCTCCTCGGCCGCTGCGCTGGTGGTCAGCTTCTGGAGCAGATCGTCGTAGGGAACGTCGACGTACTCCACCGTCACCCCCGCATGGCTTGCCTCGAAGGCGGGGATCAGGGTGTTGTCCAGGATCTCCTGCTGGGCGGAGTTGCCGCCGTTGCCGTAGGAGCCCCAGAAGGTGAGCGTGATCGGCTCGGCGGGAGCCATCGATCCCGGTCCGGCCGGGGAGCCCGTGGTCGGGGAACCCCCAGCGGAGCATCCGGTGACCGCCAGGGCAGCCGTGGCCAGCGCCGCGGCCGTCCCTCGGATATAGCGCTTCATCGCGTGTCTCCAGTCCGTGATCGCAGAGTTCGCGAGTGAGCCCTGCTGAGGGAATTAGTTCTACAACAAAAATAATCAAGGGGTCAATAGGTGATCTGGTCGAGTTGATTGCACTATGTTTGGTGTCGCCCGGAACTAATCGTTCCGGTTGGCATGCCGAAGGAGTCAGTATGCAGGCCGAGGGATCCGTGTGGGTTCCCGAGCGCGGCACCGCGCAGGCGGTCGCCCTCGAGGTGCTGCGCCACGGCCCGCTGGCCCGCAGTGACATCGCCCGGCGCCTCGGACTCTCCCCGGGCTCGCTGACCCGGCTGGCCGCTCCGCTCATCGAGAGCGGATTGCTGGTGGAGGTGGGGGAACGGGCGCAGCCCGGTGCCGGGCGGCCCTCCAGGCTGCTCGACGTCCGGGCGGATTCCCGGCACTTCATCGGGATGAAGCTGACCGCCACCGGCGTGGCCGGCGTGGTCACCGATCTGCGCGCGAGCGTGGTGGCGGAGGCCGGCATCGCGCTCGACTCCGCCCGTCCCGACCGGGTGGTCGACCGGATCGGGGAGCTCGTGCGGAGCTTCGTCGACCTGGGCTATGAGCCCACGATGCTCGGCATCGGCGTGGGCGGTCTCGTCGGATCGGGCGGGGTCGTGCTCAGCGCGCCCTTCCTGGGCTGGGAGCAGGTGCCGCTCGGGCCGCTGGTTCAGCAGGCGACCGGCGTTCGGACGATCGTGGACAACGACCTGGTTGCCGTCACCGAGTGCGAGAACTGGTTCGGGACGGCGAGCGGGGTCGACCGGTTCGCCGTGGTGACGCTGGGCGCGGGCGTCGGCTACGGGCTGGTGGTGCACGGACGGACCGTGGTCAACGAGGATTCCGGGATCGGCCTGGTCGGTCACTGGCCGCTGGATCCGCTGGGGCCGCTGTGCCCGGCCGGTCATCGCGGCTGCGCGCATGCCCTGCTCACCGACACCGGCATCGCCGGCGAGGTCTCCAGCGCCCTTGGACGGACGGTCACCTTCGACGAGGCGCTGGACGCGGCCCAGGCCGACGACCCCGCCGCCCGCCGGGTCGTGACCGACGCGGGGCGCGGCCTGGGGCGCCTGCTGGCGGCGGTGGCGAACCTGACGGTGCCGCAACTCATCGTGATCGGCGGGGAGGGCTCCCGGTTGGCCGTGGTAGCCGAGGCGGCGGTCCAGGAGGGGTTCCACGCCGACCGGGACCCGCGTGCCCACGACGTTCCGCTGACCATGATGTCCGGCGGCGGGCTGGACTGGTGCCGCGGCGCCGCGGTGCTGGCCATCCAGGAGTTCGCCCAGGGAGCCTGACCGCAGCTTCCGGGCCCCGGTGGTCCTCAGTCGGGCTGCCGCAGCTGCAGGCCGAGTTGGTCGGCGTCCAGCTGGGTCAGCATGTCGTCCAGCAGCCCGGACGGGTAGCTGCCCAGATCGCGCAACTCCAGCAGGGCCGCGCGTTGTGCGTCCAGTACGGTGAGTCGCAGCGCGATCACGTCGGCGTGACGGGTGGCTGCCGCCGGATCCGGCGGACCACCCGCCGCCAGCTTGGTGAGCAGTTGGCGAACCGCCGCCAGGGTCGCCTCCGAGTAGGACGAGCCGTCGGCGCGGGTCAGCTCGTCCAGCCGAGCCAGCGCGGCACGGTTGAGATCGGCCCGCAGCGCGGCCCGCTGCGCCGGATCGACGCCGGTCTGCCCGGTCAGGTCGAGCCGCGCGGCCAGCCGGGAGAGGGTGGCGCCCTGGATCACCAGGGTGCCTGCCGCCACCACGAAGGCGATCAGCACCAGCAGCGAACGGTGTTCGGTGCCCCGCGGCAGGGTCTGCGCGGCGGCCAGGGTGACCGCCCCGCGCATGCCGGCCCACACCAGCATCACGCCTTCGCGCTTGCCGAACCGCTCGGCGGCCAGGTAGTCGATGTCGGCCAGCCGGCGGTTCAGCATCGTCCGCATCCGGTTCACCCGCTGTGCCGGTGCCACGTCGCTGACCTGGTCCAGCCGCTCCTGCAGCTGTTCGAGGCGCTCCCGGCCGGCCGCCGCGCGGCGCTCGCGACGGGCCAGGAGCCACAGCGACCAGGCCACGAACCCGGCTCGCACCGCCAGCACGGCGGTCGCCGCCACGGCCCCCAGCCCGACCGCCACCCACACGCTGTCGTGGGTGTGGCGGACGTCCTCGACCAGCGCGGCCAGTTCCAGCCCCATCAGGAGGAAGATCGCGCTCTCCAGAATCAGCTCGACGGTCTTCCATGCCGCCGTCCAGGCCAGCCGGCTCTCCGGTCCCAGGACGCGGGGCGAGCGGCCGCCGATCACCAGCCCCGCGGTCACCGCCGCGACCAGCCCGGAGCCGCCCAGATGCTCGGTGGGCAGGTGGGCGGCGAACGGGACGACCAGCGACAGCGCGACGATCGAACTCGTCTGGCGCAGCCGGGACATCACCGCGCTGGTCAGCCGTCCGACCAGCCAGCCGACGCCGAGCGCGACGGCGACCGCGTACAGGAAGTCGAGCCCGACCTGCCAGATCGAGACCGCCGCGCCGACCGCGGCGATCGCGGAGCGCAGCAGCACCAGCGCGGTGGCGTCGTTGAGCAGGCTCTCACCCTCGAGCACGGTGGTGAGCCGGGTGGAGACACCGGCCTTCTTCACGATGGACGTGGCCACCGCGTCGGTGGGGCTGACGATGGCGCCCACCGCCACCCCGAGGGCCAGCGGCAGCCCCGGGATCAGCCAGGTGAGCAGCACCCCCACCACCAGCGCCGAGACGATCACCAGCACCACCGAGAAGGCGGAGATCAGCCGCAGATCGCGCCGGAATTCCATGGACGGGATGCTGACCGCCGCCGAGAACAGCAGCGGTGGCAGCAGCCCACCGAGGATCCATTCCGGCTCGATCTCGATCGGCGGCATGGCCGGGATGAAGCTGATCGCGATGCCCAGCAGCACCAGCAGCAGCGGTGCCGCGACGCCGACCCGTGGGGCGAGGGCGGTGATCGCCACGAGCAGCACGATGCCGGCGATGCTGATCAGCAGGGCGATCTCCATGGTTGCTCCTAACGCAGCGGGCCCAGCCAGGTCGCGGGTTCCTCGCGGCAGGCCACCGCGATCGCGTCGGCGTATCGGGGCGCCAGCTCGGGCAGCGCGCCCAGGGGGAAGAAGGCGGCCTCGGTGGCCTCGTCGTCGCCCGGCGCGGGCTCGCCGGCGAGCCAGCGGCACCGGAAGACATGGTCGAGGTAGTGGGCCTGGTCGCCGTTGCCGTAAGTGATCAGCTCGGTGACCGTCAGCCAGGCGAGCCGTTCCACCTCGGCGGTCACGCCGGTCTCCTCGGCGACCTCCCGGACGGCGGTGACGTGGGCATCCTCGCCCGGGTCGACGATGCCGCTGACCGGCGTCCACTCGTCGGTGTCCGAACGCCGTACCAGCAGGACCTCGTCGCCGCGGAGCACCACGGCCATTGCCCCAGACAGCCAGAGCGGCGCGACCCCCACCTTCTCGCGGAGCCGCAGGATGAACTCGGGTGTGGGCACCCGGTCACCTTACGCGCTCAGTGGGCGCCGTGGATCTCCTCGGCGTCGTCCGGTTTGGTGAGGAAGGCGGCCGCGGCGATCGCGGCCAGCCACAGCACCCCGACCACCAGGTAGGCACCGCGGGCGCCGGCGGCGAGGGCCTCCTCGGGTGTGCCACCGGCGGTGGCCGAGATGGTCGACATGATGGTGACGAACAGCGCGGTTCCCGCTGCGCCGGCCACCTGTTGCGTGGTGCCGACCGTCGCCGAGCCGTAGCCGCGCAGGTGGTGGGGCAGTGAGCCCAGCGCGGTGGTGAACAGCGGGGTGAACATGAGCGCGAGCCCCAGGCTCATCAGCAGATGCGCGATCAGCAGGTGCCACCACGGCGTGGTGGGCGCGACGGTCGCGAAGATCGCGAAGGCGCCCACGACGACGAGGCCGCCGGGGATCACCAGCCAGCGCGGCCCCACCCGGTCGTAGAGCCGGCCGACCAACGGTGCCAGCGCGCCCATCAGGATCCCGCCGGGCAGCAGCATCAGCCCGACGGTGAGCGGATCCAGGTGCAGGGCCTGCTGCATCAGCAGCGGCAGGGCGATGACCGAACCGAACAGCACCGCCATCACGATCGCCATCACCACGACGGCGGTGGTGAAGGCCGGAACGGTGAATGTGCGCAGGTCGAGCAGGGCGTCGTCGGTGCGCTGCAGCCGCACCTGCCGCCAGCCGAAGCCGAGCAGTGCCACCGCCCCGATCGCCAGGACGGTCGTGAGTTCCCAGCCCGGCACCTCGGGGTTGCCCACCAGGCTGAGCCCGTAGACCAGGCCGCCGAAGCCCAGCGCGGCGAGCGGCACGCTCCACCCGTCCAGCCGGAGCCGGCCCGGCGCCTCCAGGTTGTAGACGAAGCGTAGGCCCAGCCCGAGGATCACCAGGGCGATCGGCAGCACGACGACGAAGACGAAGCGCCACGGCAGGAAATGCAGGATGGCGCCGGAGAGCGTGGGACCGATGGCCGGGGCGACCGAGATCACCATGCTGGTCAGGCCCATCACCCGGCCGCGCATCCTGGGCGGGACCACCTCGATGGTGGTGGTCATCAGCAGCGGCATCATGATCGCCGTCCCGATCGCCTGGACGATCCGGCCGCCGAGCAGCAGCGGGAAGGCGAAGGCCAGCGCGCAGATCGCGGTGCCGAGCGCGAACATGCTCATCGCCAGGGTGAAGGCGGCGCGGGTGGAGAACCGGCGCAGCAGCCAGCCGGTGGTCGGGATGACCACCGCCATGGTCAGCATGAAGCCGGTGGTGAGCCACTGCGCGGTGCGCTCGGTGACGCGCAGGTCGGCCATGATCGTGGCCAGCGCCACGTTCATCGCGGTCTCGTTCAGGATGACGACGAAGGCGCCCACCATCAGCACGCCGAGCAGCCGGACGGTGTGGCGCGGCAGGCGCTCAGCGTGGGGCCGGGTCGACTCGGCGACCGGCAGGACGGGAGTGCCGGTATCGGGGTGGTTCATGGGTTCCTCGTCATGGGTCGAGAACTGGCCGCGGCGATGGCGCCGACACTGCCGAGCGGTACAAGCCCGGCACGCGTCGTCCTATTCCCAGAGCAGCGCTTATAGCATGAATACGTCTACCGCAGGCGGCTTTCACGAAGTACCCATTCTACGCCGGAAGCGCCCGCAAACCACCTTGTCACCTGGCCATCCTCAGCGCCTTCGCAGCAGGGCCACGAATCGCATTCGGTTCGACCATATCGCCAGGCGGGTATTACCGGATCATCATGGGATGAGGAAATACGTAGTTTTCCTCCCTGCGTGGACAGCTAAGGCTTGGATTGCCTAAGTTTGCGGATCGCAAGGAGCTTGACAGCCGCATCCTGGGACGCACGACAGGGGGCGGTGGCCCTGGCAGTTGTGGCAACCGGCAATCGTGCGCAAGCAAAGGAGTAAGTAGTGGCTACTGCGACTGCCAATGGCTCGAAGGTGCGGCTGATCGGGCTGATCGCGATGATCCTCGGCGCGGTCTTCATCGTCGCCGGCATCACCACCTGGGGCATGGTGAGCAGCAAGCTCGCCGCCGAGCGGATCACGGTGTCGGGCGATGCGCCGGCCTTCGCCGGGGCTACCGTCTCGGATCCGTTCACCGCCTTCGTCCAGGCCGACATCATCAACCAGCACGCGCTGGCGGCGACCGACGGCAAGACCTACGCCGAACTCGACAAGGAAGATCCGCTGCGGGCGACCGCCATGAACGGCTCCTTCCTGCGCGCCTCGCTGTTCACCTCGGTGATCGCCTTCGGCGTGGCACTGTTCGCCATCGGCGTCGGTGCGTTGTCGATCCTGCTCGGTTGGGGTCTTCGAATGGCCGGTTCGGTGGAGCCGGCCACCGCGAACAGCGCCGAGCGCGCCGTTTCCTGACCCGGTTGCCGCCCTGCCCGCGGGTGGTGGCGCCGCCTTCGGGCGGTGCTTCTACCCGGGGCGGCACCCGTAACAGAGCCCGCCGTGGAACCTCGGTTCCCCGGCGGGCTCTGCTGTGTCGCTACTTCTTCTTCGGCTTGGCGAAGTCGGCCGTGATGTAGTGGCGATAGGTTCCGCCGCCCAGGTAGTGGCCCACGCCAACCTGGGTGAACGACTTGCTCATCAGGATCTTGCAGTGGCCGGGGCTCTTGAGCCAGGCCTTCACCACTGCCTTGGGGGTCGAGTAGCCCGCCGCGAGCGTCTCGCCCATCGCCTTGTACTTGTAGCCGGTCGCCTTGATACGGCTACCGGGCGACTTCCCGCTCTTGCTGGTGTGGTTGAAGTAGTCGCGCTTGGACATGTCGGTGCTGTGCCGTTCGGCGGCGAGCGCGAGCTTGGCGTTCCACTTCAGCGGCTTTGCCTTGGCGTAGGTCTTGCTGCCGCACTTCCGCTTGCTGCTGCGGGCCTTGTTGATCAGCGCGAGCACGTCCTTCTCGAAGGCGTCCTTCTTCTTGGCGGTGGCCAGGGCGACGGCGGAATGGGTGACCGGTGCCGGGACGGTGGTCGTGGGCGCTCCAACGGTCGCCGAGCCGCAGGCGATCAAGCCCACGACCGTCGCTGTGGCGACGAAGCGAGTCAGGGGGTGGGGGGTGGCCATGGGGGTTCCATTCGGTCGAGCGCGCCTGATGCCCCCCATCAGCAGGCTCTTCATCGGCGTCCCGCTGGATCTCTGAGTCAAACGGCTCGCCACTTGTAGTTTCACTCACGCGGCGGGCCTCCGCAAGTCCGAGTTCGTCGGCGATGGACGTCGATCCGGCTCAGTCGAGCCGAACGGTTTCGCCCAGGGTGGGGACGAGGGCCGGCACGCCGATCCGTTCGGTGATGTGGGCTCCGAAGGCGCGGCTCACCTCCGGGGTGCCGTGGACGGTGTAGACGGTCCGCGGCCCGGGGCTGAGCTCGGCGAGCCAGTCGAGCAGGTCGGAACGGTCGCCGTGGACGGAGAACTCGTCGTCCTGCAGCACCTCCGCGCGCACCGGAACGTACCGGCCGAACATCTTCAGCTGGGTGGCGCCGTCGACCAGGGAGCGGCCGCGGGTGCCCTCGCCCTGGTAGCCGACCAGCACCACGGAGTGCCGGTGATCCGGCAGCATGTGCTTGAGATGGTGCAGCACGCGGCCGCCGGTGGCCATCCCCGAGGCGGCGATGACGATGCACGGGTGCCGGGGGTGGTTCAGCCGCACCGACTCCTCGGTCGAGCGGATCTCGCGCAGCGCCGGGAGATCGATGAAGTGCGCCGGGTCGAGGTCGGGCCGCAGTTCGTCGCGGTAGGCCGGGTCGCGATAGACCGCGAGCGCGGCGAGCGCCATCGGGGAGTTCACGAAGACCGGCAGTTGCGGGATGCGTCCTTCGGCCTGCATCTCGGAGAGCGTCTTGAGCAGGATCTCGGTGCGATCGACGGCGAAGGCGGGTACGAGCACCGAGCCGCCCCGGCGGACGGTCCGCCGGATCAGGTCGGCGAAGGGTTCGTGGGCGATCTCCGGATCGGGGTGCTCGCGATCGCCGTAGGTCGACTCGATCAGGACCGTCACGGCGCCCGGCGGCACCTCCCGCGGACGCAGCACCGGGTGGGTGTGGCGTCCGACGTCACCGGAGAACACTACGTTCGTAGAGGGCGTCGTGACGTGGATGCTGGCCGAGCCCAGGATGTGCCCCGCGGGGTAGTAGCGGGCCACGATGCCGTCGCCGAGATCGAGCGGCTCGTGGTAGCCGACTGCGCGGAACAGCGGCAGCGTCGCCTCGACGTCCGCCGTGGTGTACAGCGGCAGGGGCGGATGGTGCTTCGAGTAACCGCGCTTGGCCGCGTGCTCCGCATCCCGCTCGTTGAGGAAGGCCGAATCCCGCAGCACGATCTCGGCCAGCCGGATGCTCGGAGCCGTCGCCCAGACCCGTCCTGCGAAGCCGCCGCGCACCAGGCGCGGCAGGTAGCCGACGTGATCCATGTGCGCGTGGGTGAGCAGGACGTCGCTGATCGACCCGGGCGGGATGCCGAACTCCGCCCAGTTCTGCTCCCGCAACTGCTTCTCACCCTGGAACAGTCCGCTGTCGATCAGGATCCGACGCTCGCCGACGGTCAGCAGGTACTTCGAGCCGGTGACTGTGCCGGCACCCCCGAGAAAGGACAGCCAGGCCGGTTCCGCGGTTCCCATGGCCCCACTCTGGCCCAAACCGCCGGCCCGCGCAGCACCTTGGGGTGACGGCCTCGCGTCGCCTTCGCGCGGGGAGCGACAGTCGAGGGTGGTGCTTCAGACTCGGCCGTCCAATCCGCCGAAACCGTTGACCCCGGATGCGACCGGGCCTAGCCTGCCTGAAAGTCGTACACCCTCCCATCGTGCGACGGAAGCGCATGTCCCGTCCCCGAAAGGTGCATCGCCTTGTATCGCAAAGTCCTCATCGCCACGAGCGTGCTCGCCCTGGCCTTCCCGGCAACGGCCCTCGCGGCCCCCAAAGAGTCCCTTGATCTCTTCGAGCCGGCTGCTAGCTCGGGCAAGATCGACTCCGCCATCCGTCCCCGCAGTCTCGCC
Source organism: Actinomycetota bacterium (assembly GCA_020161795.1). Lineage (GTDB taxonomy): Bacteria > Actinomycetota > Actinomycetes > Propionibacteriales > Propionibacteriaceae > Propionicimonas. The sequence goes on from JAIUOR010000033.1 coordinate 68,495, forward strand.
AAGGACACCAAGGTCCAGGTGATCGTCGAGGTGGTCGGCGACCCCGTCGCCGTGGTGGAGGCCGACAAGGGCCGCAAGCTCTCCAACAGCGAGCGCAAGGCCGTCCGCGACAACCTGCGCAAGAAGCAGGACAAGGTGGCCAAGACCATCACCGGCAAGGGCGGCAAGGTCCAGTCGAACATGCAGTCGGCCTACAACGGCATGCGGGTTCAGCTGAAGGCCTCGCAATTGGACGCGGTCGCCGCGCTTCCCGAGGTGGTGGCGATCCACCGGGCACCGCTGCACACCCTCGACAATGCCGTGTCGGTGCCCTACCTCGGCGTGCCGCAGGTCTGGAAGTCCACCGGCTACACCGGCAAGGGCGTCAAGGTGGCGGTCATCGATACCGGCGTCGACTACACCCATGCCAACTTCGGCGGCCCGGGCACGGTCGAGGCGTTCGAGCAGGCGCACGCCGCCGAGGCCAGCCCGGCCGATCCGACGCTGTTCGGCCCGAAGGCACCGCGCGTGAAGGGCGGTTGGGATTTCGTCGGTGACGACTACGACGCCGATCCCGACAGCGACACCTACCAGCCGGTGCCACACCCCGATCCCAACCCGCTGGACTGCAACGGCCACGGCTCCCACGTCGCCGGGACCGCGGGCGGCAACGGCGTGCTGGCGGACGGCACCACCTACCGCGGGCCGTACGACGCCAAGACCGCGTCGAAGGCCTTCCGGGTCGGCCCGGGCGTGGCGCCGCAGGTCGACCTGTACGCGCTGCGCGTCTTCGGCTGCGGCGGCAGCACCGACGTCACCACCGAGGCGATCGACTGGGCGGTGGCCAACGACATGGACGTGATCAACATGTCGCTGGGCTCCAGCTTCGGCCGGGTCGGCGAGCCGGATGCGGTGGCCGCGTCCAACGCCGTGGGTGCCGGTGTCGTGGTCGTCGCCTCCGCGGGCAACGAGGGAAGCGCTCCCTACATCACCGGCGCACCGGGTGCCGGCGATGGCGTGGTGGCGGTGGCCGCGGTGGATTCCACCGAGACCTTCCCCGGCGCCAAGCTGAGCTTCGGCGACGGCACCGCCGTGACCGCGATCCTGGCCAACAACGAGGCTCTCCCCTCCGCCCCGCTCGAGGTGGTCGTGGTGCGGGATGCCGCCGACGGCGTGGGCCTGGGCTGCTCGGCCCAGCAGTTCGCCGATTCCGGCATCGTCGCGGGCGGGAACCAGCTGGCCGTGGTCAGCCGCGGCGAATGCGCCCGGGTGGCCAAGGCCATCTTCGGCCAGCAGGCGGGGGCCGCAGCGGTGCTGCAGCTCAACACCGATCCGGGCTATCCCCCCTTCGAGGGAGACATCACCAGCAACCCCGACGACGGCACGCCGTACGTGGTGACCATCCCGTTCCTGGGGGTCAGGTCGACCGACCGCGACGCGGTGCTGGCCGCCGCGGGTGGCACGGTCTCGCTGGCGGCCACGTCGCTGGCCAACCCGGACTTCACCGGCTACGGCTCGTTCAGCTCCGGCGGCCCCCGTAACGGCGACTCCGAGATCAGCCCGAACGTCGCCGCTCCGGGAGTCTCCATCGTCTCCACCGGCGTGGGCACCGGAACCGAGGGCGCGACCATCTCGGGCACCTCGATGGCGGCTCCGCATGTCGCCGGTGTGGCGGCGCTGGCCGTCCAGGCGCATCCGAAGTGGAACGCCTCCGAGATCGCGGCCGCGCTGGTCACCACCGCTGACCCGGGCAAGGTCGCCGGGCAGCAGTTGGTGCGGGGCGGCGTGGGTCTCGTGGACGCCGCGCAGGCGGTCAGCACCCAGGTCGTGGTGGGCGGCGATCCGTACCGCACCACCAGCGGCTGGTTCCGCGAGTCCTCGCTGAGCTTCGGCTTCGCCGAGCCGAGCCGGGCCTTCGCCGGTGCGAAGACGCTGACGATCCACAACAAGGGCTCCAAGAGCGTCACCTACAAGCTGTCCACGGCGGCGAATCCCGAGTCGCGGCCGGCGAAGGTCGTCCTCAGCAAGAGGTCGGTCACGGTCAAGCCGGGCAAGACCGTCAAGGTCCTGGTGGGCCTGGCGGCCGAAGCCCGCAAGCTCGGCTCGTCCATCGGCGACGACCAGTTCGCGCTGAACCAGGTCTCCGGCAATGTCGTGCTGACCTCGGGCAAGGAGGTGCTGCGGGTGCCGTACCTGCTCATCCCGCGGGCCCGGGCGAAGGTGACCGATCTCAACAAGGGCAGCTTCCCGCTGACCCAGAAGGTGGCGCAGACGGCCGCCCAGCCGTCGAAGGCCACCGCCTCGCCGAAGGCCGGCCTGCCGACCACTCCGTCCCAGACGACCGATGGCAAGGGGCATCCGAAGCCTGAGCCGACGAAGGGCCCCAAGCCGAGCCCGACTCCCACCCCGACCAAGCCCCCGAAGCCGCAGCCGGCGACTTCGGCGACCATCAAGCTGGTCAACTCCGGTGGTGCGCTGGCGGCGCCGGTGGACTTCTACACCTGGGGCCTGAAGGACGGTAAGGACGTGCCGAAGCTCACCCCGGGCAGCGGGTTCGACCTCCGCGCGGCGGGTGTCTCGTCCTTCGCCGATGGCGACGACCAACTGCTGGTGTTCGCGGTGAACAACTACACCCGGTGGTCGAACGCCGTCACCAGCGAGTTCGACGTCGAGATCGACGCCGACGGAGACGGTGCCCCCGACTGGATCGTGTTCAGCCACGATTCCGGCGCCGTCCGCACGGGATCCTTCGACGGCCTGGCCGAGGTGTTCGTGGCCGATCTGGCCACCGGCGATCTGTTCGCCTCCGGCTTCCTCGCGTCCGCGCCGACCGACAGCAGCACGCTGTTGCTGCCGGTCTGGGCCAGTGACCTGGGGCTGTCGGCGGAGACCGGTGCGTTCTCGTACACGGTGAGCAGCTACTCGCTGGAAGGCGACGGCAGCGACACCTTCTCGGGCTCGGCGGTCTACAACCCCTGGGCCAAGGCGATCGAGGACGGGCAGTACGTCACCGTTCCGGTGGCGGGCAAGAAGACCAAGGCCACCGTGGTGACCGCGGCGATCGACCCCGCCCAGTGGGCCGAGCAGAAGCCGCTCGGCCTGATGGCCGTGGCCATCGACAACAAGTCCGGCGCTGAGGAGGCCCTGCTGATCGCCGGGAAGTAGCACGAATGCGAGGCGCCGCCGGGGTCGTTCCCGGCGGCGCCTTCGCGTTCGTCGACTACCGGCTTCCCCGGCAGAGCTTCAGCTCGGTTCCGGTGCCGAACCGGAAGTCGTAGCGTTCGCCGTCCACCGTGACGATGACGCGCAGCCCGTCCACCAGGGCCTGGGTGTAGCTCACTCCGGGGGAGGGGCAACCCAACGACGAATCGGGCCAGGTGACGGCATTGGCCGATTCCAGTTCGGGCGTACCGGTCACCTGGTGCTCGGCCAGATAGTCCTCGATGGCCTGCCAGCGCTGCGGTGAGATCTCCGCCGGGCTGCCGGAGGGCAACGGCGAGGTTGTCTGCAGCGGGGGACGTCCCGACGGCCAGCCGGCCGGGGTGGACGCCGGCGGGGGAGTGGGTGTCATGGTGCCTCCTGTCGTACCGCAGCCGGCGGCCAGGACGGCGATGACCGCGAACCGGATCACCTGCGCTACACGGGCCATCGTCGCCTCCTCTGGGTCGGTGCTTCCAGTATGCGTCGGGGAACCAGCTGGATCGCCGCAGCCTACCGTTGGCCGATTCCCGGTCGGTGATTCAGGTCGTCCCCGTCGCAGCCGTCCGGCGGTCGTGGTGTCCCGGGTGCGCGGCGACGACGATGAACAGCGTCATCGAGGCGAAGAACTCGCCCTCGGCGTGGCGGTCGAGCCAGGCCCGCCCCGGCCCGGCGGCGAGGTAGCCGGCGGGGCTCGCTCGCTCGGTGACTCGCGCGAGGCCCAGCACCTGATCGGCGGCGGTCACCTCGCGGAACACCGCTGTCACCGGCAGGACGTCGATGACCTCGAACCCGGTTCCGGTCAGCAGGCCGGGTAGTTCCCGGCCGACGTAGGCGTTGCGTACCGCCTGCTCGATGACGAATCGCCGGAAGGCGTGGGAGGCATCGGGGTCGCCGCTGATGATCAGCGTGTCCCAGTCGGGTTCCGCGGCGACGAAGCGTCCGCCCGGCCGGAGTACCCGGGCGACCTCGGCGATCACCGCGGCCGGATCGCAGACGTGCTGCAGCATCCGGTCGGTGTGGGCGTGATCGACGCAGCCGGCGGCGAGCGGGGTCGAGTGGGCCCCATGGTACGGCCGGTTTGTCAGGCTCCGGAGGCTGCGAAACGATGGCCGGGTGAGGACGCTCAACGATCTCGACTGGCCGCGGCGGACGGCTCGGCTCGAGTTGCGTCCGGCCCGTGCGCAGGACGCTCCCGAGGTGTGGCGCTGGCACCGGCTGCCCGCGGTGACCGAATGGCTGTCGCGGGCAGCCGGCGATCAGGCCGCCTTCGTGGCGCGCTTCGAGTCGCGGCTGGATGAGACCGTGGTCGCTGTGCTGGACGGACGGATCGTCGGCTCCGCCAAGCTGCATCTGGAGGATGGCTGGGCGCAGGACGAGGTCGCAGCGCAGGCGCACCGCCAGCAGTGCGAACTCGGCTGGGTGCTGGATCCGTCCGTCCAGGGCCGGGGGCTCGGTACCGAACTGGCCGCCGAACTGCTCGCCATCGCCTTCGACGGCCTGCGCGTCCGGCGGGTGGCCGCCTACTGCTTCGCCGACAACACCGCCTCCTGGAAGGTGATGCAGAAGGTCGGCATGCGGCTGGAGGGCCGCTACCGCGCCGAGTCGCTGCACCGCAGTGGACGCTGGGTGGACGGCATGGCCTGGGCGCTGCTGGCCGACGAATGGCGCGCTGATGCCACCGGCCGGGCGCAGCGGATCGTGGATGGCGAACCAGGCGAGGCGGACTCATGACGCAGCCGGTGCTGGAGACTGAGCGGCTGGTGCTGCGTCCGTGGCGCTCGGAGGATGTGGCCGCGGTGTTCGACATCTACTCGCGGTGGGAGGTGGCGCGCTATCTCGGGCGGACGCCCGCGGCGATGACCGCGTTCGCCCAGGCCGAGGCGAGCCTGGCGAGGTGGGCGGCGATCCCGGGGCCGTTGCACGGGGTCTGGGCGATCGTGCCGCGGGATGCGGCCACTCCGATCGGTTCGGCGCTGCTGAAGCTGCTGCCGCTCAGCGGCGACGCGGGTGTCTCCGGCGACACCGAGATCGGCTGGCATCTGCATCCGGACGCGTGGGGGAAGGGGTACGCGACCGAGGCCGCTCGCGGGTTGCTCGCCCATGCCTGGGAGGGTGGGCTCGACGAGGTGTTCGCGGTGACCTACCCCGAGAACACCGCATCGCGAGCGGTGTGCCGGCGTCTGGGGATGGCTCACCTGGGCTCGACCGATCGCTACTACGACGTCACCTGTGAGCTGTTCCGCGTCAGCCGACCGGGCTGATCGGCGCTGAACGGTCCGGGTGGACGTCCGCCGTCATTCCCGGTCGTCGGGTTCGTCCCCCGCCGGGTGTGAGGCCGGGCGGCGGAAGGCGAGCAGCCGGCGCATCCTGGCCAGGGCAAGGGTGGGCGGTTCGGGACGGGTGAAGGCCCACTCCGGGTCGGTCAGCATCCGCGCTCCGGACAGGCCGGCGATCATGGCGACCACCACCAGCACGGTGGAGACGCCCACCTCCAGGGCGCTCAGGACGTCCGCCTGGTCGAAGTAGATCAGGGTGCGCAACGCGGACGAGCCCGGGATCGTCACCAGCACCACCGGTACGGTCATGATGATCTTCGTCATCCCGAACCAGCGCGCGACCAGGGCGCAGGCCAGGCCCATGCCGAAACAGGCAACGAAGGCCGCCACGTGCGGACGCACCTCCGCCTGCAGCATCAGCGCCCGCGCCACCGCCCCCAGCGCGGCGATCGCGCCCGAGGCCACGGCCGTCGTCGGCGGGCTGTTGAACATCGCCGCCCAGCCGAAGACGGCGAAGAAGCCGGCCAGCGCGGTGGCGATCCACAGCACGACCGGGTGCCCCGCGAGGGGTGGCACCGGGTCGGGGGAGAGCCCGGCCAGCGAGGCCACCACCCACACCCCGATGGTGATCGCGAGCACGACCATCGCCGCGTAGGTGAGGCGCGGGACGCCGGCCTGCAGATCGATCCGCGTCAGGTCCAGCCCGGCTGTGACCAGGGGGAAGCCGGGGATGAGGAAGATGCAGGCGCTGATGAAGCCGGCCGCCGTCCGCGGGCTGGGGGAGCCCAGCGCGAGCGTGAGCAGGGCGGCGAAGCTGACGTACAGCCCGGAGGCCACGGCCGCCGAGATCAGCACGGTGGCCAGGTGGTTCAGCTGCCAGGCGCCCATCCGCCGGTGGAGCCAGTACGCCAGGCCGGAGGCGGGGAGCACCGCCGCCACCTCGCGCCAGCCGCCGTTGCCCAGGACGCTGACCGAGGCGCAGGCCAGCGCGACCAGGATCACCAGCACCCACTGCGGGTAGAGCCGGGGAGTCTGTTCGATCTCCCGCAGCCTGGCGTCGACCTCGGCCACGGTGGTGCGCTCGGGCAGGGAGTTGCCCAGATCCTGCAGCATGGCGATCCGGTGCGCGTTCACTCCGGGGTTGGGGATCTCGGCGACCTGGGTGCGGAAGGTGTTGCGGCGCCGGACCGACAGCACGATCGAGGTGAAGCTGATGTCGGCGTGCAGCCGCTGGATGCCGACCGTGCTGGCCACCTGCTGCATCAGCTCGCGTACCCGCAGCCCGCTGGTACCGGCGCCGAGCATCAGGATGCCGGCCTTCAGCACCACGTCCGAGCGCCGGATCAGGTGGGTGGGCTCCAGTGCGTCCTCGTACTCGTGCTCGCTGGGTTCGGGTATCTGCTCACCGGCCACACCCCAACGGTATGCCAGATCGGCGCGCGCGTCGGACCGGGCTTCTCACGCGGATCGCGAGCGGGCCCCGGTCTGCCTCTCGTAGGCTTGGCCGTGGGGGACGGAGGTGTGATGGCGCGGTGCGAGGGACGTGCGCCGATCGTGCTCGTCGTCGAGGACGAGCCCACGTTGGCGGGCGCGGTCTCACGGCATCTCGTCCAGCAGGGCTTCGCGGTGCTGCAGACGGCGACCGTCCAGGCCGCGCGCGCCGCCGCCTGGGAACATCAACCCGATGTCGTGCTGCTCGACATCCTGCTGCCCGACGGCTCCGGCTACGACCTGTGTGTCGAACTGCGCCGCATCACCACCGCCCCGATCATCTATGTCACCGCGCTCGGCCAGGATCAGGCCGTGGTGCGCGGGCTGGCTGCCGGCGGGGACGACTACCTCACCAAGCCGTTCAGCCTGGACGTCCTGACCGCCCGGATCAACGCCCAGTTGCGGCGCGGCGGGGCGCCCCGCGCGATGCGGATCGAACTGCCGCCGCTCTTCCTCGACTTCGTCACCGGCAAGGTCACCCTCGAGGGCGAGGAGATCGAGCTGTCGAAGAAGGAGATGCAGCTCCTGGGCTATCTCGCGTCCAATGCCGGCCAGGGGATGACCCAGGACGAGTTGCTGGCCGCGGTGTGGGACGACCAGTCCGGCCTGCCGACCAATACCGTGCGGCAGCACATCTCGAACCTGCGCCGCAAGCTCCGGCTGGATGCCACCAGCGCCTTCGAGCTCGCCCTGACCCGGGATCGCCGCTACGTCTTCCAGCAGGTGCGGTTCACGCCCAGCGAGCGCCGCTAGCTCGGGCCGGGAACGGCCCGGCTCCCCGACGATCGGCCTCGGGCACTAGACCGGCAGGCCGGCCCGGGCCAGTGGGAAGGTACACCGCACCGTCGTGCCGACGCCCGGCTGCGAGGTCACGGTGAGCTCACCGCCGTGGGCGCGGACGATGTGGCCCGAGATCATCAGCCCCAGCCCGAGGCCGGCCTCGCGAGCCGAACGCAGGCTGCCCGCGGGGCGCGGCGCCGCCTGGTCGAGCAGCTGGGCCAGCAGGTCGGCCGGGATGCCCTCGCCGGTGTCGCTGACCGACAGCTCGGCGACACCGGTCATCTCCCGCACCGCCACGGTGATGGTGCCGTCGCTGGTGTGACGCGCGGCATTGGCCAGCAGGTTGATCAGCACCTGGGCCACCCGCTCGCGGTCGGCGATCACCGCCGGGCTGGCGCTGCCGCGGGCCAGTTCCAGGGCGTTGCCGCTGCGGGCGCACAGCGGCTGGTACGCGCGCAGGGTCTGCTGGACGATCGCGCCGAGGTTCTCCTCGCGCAGCTCGAGCGCGAGCCGTCCCTCGTCGATCCGGCTGACGTCCAGCAGCTGACCCACCAGCCGCGCGAGCCGGTCGGCCTCCGCGCCGATCACGTCGAGGTCGCGGGTCGCGGCGGTCCCGCCCGGCTGCTGGCGTCCCGCCTCCTCCGTGTACGCCCGGATGGTGGCCAGCGGGGTGTTGAGTTCGTGGGCGACGATCGCCAGGAACTCCGACTTGGCACGGTCCACCTGCTGGAGTTGGGCGTTCCGTTCGGCCAGGAGTTCCCGGTTGCGTTCGTGGACGCGCAACAGCAGGTGGAGCGCGATGGCCAGCGCCACCCCGGAGACAGTGACGGCGTAGATCACATCGGCCATCTGCGCGACCGGGGTGCTGATTGGCGTGACCGTGCCGGGGTGGAGATAGGCGATCACGCAGCAGGCGGCATAGAGCGCCGCCTCCAGCGTCACCAGGATCCAGAGGGTCAGCCCGTCCAGCATGAAGGCCGAGAAGACCAGGGCGAAGACGAAGAAGGCGGGCATGCCGCTGAGGTACCCGCCGCCGGTGAAGAAGAGCGTGGGGAAGATCACCAGGAACAGGCCGATCACCGTGAGCAGATAGGCCAGCCGGTACCGCCCGGTGGTCCGGACGAACCAGAGCAGGGCGAGCGAGGCCGCCGCGGTGCCGAGATTGAGCCCGACCTGCTGCCAGCCCATCTGGTTCAACGCGCTCTCCAGGGCGGTGATCAGCGCGACGACGACGCCGATGACCGCCGCGACGCTGAACAATCTGGCCCGGAAGTCGAGGGTCTCGTCGATGAGGAACTGGCGAATCCGGGCGGCCACCCGGTGGCCTACGACAGCTGGTGTCATGGCTGGAACCTACTTCCTTCCAGCCCCGCCCGCGGCCGGAACGGCGCGGACGGGTGGCGGGCCCGTGCATCAGGCAGGTCGGGGTTTGCGAGCCCCCGCGATCGGCCCGTCTGGCGGCCGGGTCACCCCCCTTGCCCGGCCACCAAGCAGGCTTCCCCCCTCACCCCGGACGCTCGACCGGTTCCACCGAACGGTTCGGAGACTCGTCGCGGTGCCCGCTCTCCGGAGCGATGGCCTCCCTGGTCTTGTCGGGCTCCTCGCAAAGGGTCGTCGGACTCGTCCGTTGCGATCCCGACGCTAGGGGCGGGGAGGGTTCCGCCGCGGCCGGATAAGTGATCCTTTACGTCGGAACTGAGCGGATCAGATCCGGGCTCAGCGCGCGGCGGCGGCGATGGCTGCCAGGCCACGAGCGAGCTCCTCGTCGTCCACCGCGCCGAAGCCGAAGACGATGCCCGGTCGAGTGCCGGTGCCGGTCCAGTACTGCGAGAGCGGACTGACCTCGACGCCTGCCGCCCGCAGCGTGGCCACCACCGCTGCCTCGGGCCGGGCGGTCTCGACCACGGCGTGCAGGCCGCCGTCCATCGGGTAGACCCGCAGGCCGTCCACGCCGGAGAGGGCGGAGAGCACCTGGGCGCGGCGGCGCCGGTACCGGTTCCGCATCCGCTGGGTGTGCAGTCGGAGCGCGCCGCTCTCCAGGTAGTGAGCCACCGCCCGCTGCGGCACCAGCCCCACCGGCTGGCCCAGATCGCGCCGGGTCTCGGCGATACCGGCCACCAGCCACTGCGGCAGGGCCAGGTAGCCGATCGCGAGAGCGGGGGCGAGCGTCTTCGACAGCGTGCCGAGCATCACCACCCGGCCATCGGCCGGATCGTCGAGGGCGGCGAGCGCCGGCAGCGGCTGGGAGGTGTAGCGCAACTCGGAGTCGTAGTCGTCCTCGACCACCACGACGCGGTGCCGGCGCGCCCATTCCAGCAGCGCCTGGCGCCGGTCGACGGGCAGGGAACCGCCGAGCGGATACTGGTGGCTGGGAGTGATCACCAGCAGATCCGGCGCCTCCGCGCCGACGGGCAGGTCGGCCACCCGCAGACCGTGCCGGTCCACCGGGAGCGGGACGACCTGGGCGCCGAACCGGGCGGGTACGCGGCGCAGCGACGGATAGCCGGGCTCCTCGACGCCGACCCGCAGCGGCCTCCGGCCGCCGAGCGTGAGCAGGAGGGTGGCCAGACCCTCCCGGCCGCCGGCGGTGACCGCCAGCTGCCCTGGGTCGCGGACGACCGCCCGCATCCGTCGCAGGTGATCGGCCCACGCGGTGCGCAGGGCGTCCAGCCCCAGGGCCGGAACGGCCACGTCGACCGGTTCGGCCGAAGCCCGGCGCCAGGCCGAGCGCCACGCTGAACCGGCCACCTCCGAGACCCACGGCCGACCCGGACGCAGATCGAGCCCAGGCCCGGCCGCCGCCGGCTGGGGAGCGCTGGGGGGCCGCTGCCGCGGGTGCACGCGGCGCAGTTGCGGGTTCACCACGGTGGAGCGCCCGGCCACCGCGCTGAGGTACCCCTCCGCCAGCAACTGGTCGTAGGCGACCACCACCGATCCCCGTGAGATGCCGAGATGGGCCGCCAGCGCCCGGCTCGCGGGCACCGCCTCGCCGGGAGCCACGACTCCGTCGGCGATCAGTGCCCGCAGGTGGTCGGCGAGTTGGGCGGAAAGCGGCCCGGCCGCGCCCCGGTCCAGCTGCAGGGGCAGCGTGATCTCGGGAGTGGATCGCATGCGCACAGAATACCGGTACTCCAGAAGATGGTTAGTTCTGGCTCTGGTACTGGTCCGGTAATCGTCCGACCATGGACCCCATGACACTTACAGTGACAACGGGATCGCCGCTGGTGAAGCGCGGGCTGGCCGAGATGCTCAAGGGCGGCGTGATCATGGACGTGGTGACGCCCGACCAGGCGCGGATCGCCGAGGACGCCGGCGCGGTGGCGGTGATGGCGCTGGAGCGCGTCCCGGCCGACATCCGTGCCCAGGGCGGGGTGGCCCGGATGAGCGACCCCGACCTGATCGCGGAGATCATCGAGGCGGTGTCGATCCCGGTGATGGCCAAGGCCCGGATCGGGCACTTCGTCGAGGCGCAGGTGCTGCAGCATCTGAAGGTCGACTACATCGACGAGTCGGAAGTGCTTTCCCCGGCCGACTACGCCCATCACATCGACAAACATGCCTTCACCGTTCCCTTCGTGTGCGGCGCCACCAACCTCGGCGAGGCATTGCGGCGGATCGCGGAGGGTGCGGCGATGATCCGCTCCAAGGGCGAGGCCGGCACCGGAGACGTCTCCGAGGCCACCAAGCACATCCGCACCATCCGGCACGAGATAGCGGTGCTCAAGGCCACCTACGCATCCAGCCCGGACGAGCTGTACGTCGCCGCCAAGGAACTCCAGGCTCCCTACGACCTGGTGCGGGAGGTGGCCGAGAGCGGGACGCTGCCGGTGGTGCTGTTCACCGCCGGCGGGGTGGCCACGCCGGCCGACGCGGCGCTGATGATGCAGCTGGGCGCGGACGGCGTCTTCGTCGGCTCCGGCATCTTCAAGTCGGGCGACCCGACCCGGCGGGCGGCGGCGATCGTGAAGGCCACCGCCCTGTTTTCCGACCCGGCCGCGATCGCCGAGGCTTCCCGAGGCCTCGGCGAGGCGATGGTCGGCATCAGCGTGGCCGACCTCCCCGCGCCCCACCGCCTGGCCGAGCGCGGCTGGTGAACCCCACTCCGGTCACCTCCGGCGTTGGCGCTGTCGCGTCCGACGCCCTCGGCTTTACGAAGGTCGCGGACCTGATCCGGGGCCGCTCCGGCGGGCGACCGCAGCGGAGGGCCGCGCTCCCGGGTCAGGGCGACGGGGTTGAGTTGCCCGGCGGCCGGGGTTCGCCGACGGTCGGGGTGCTCGCGCTGCAGGGCGGGGTTCAGGAGCACGTCCGGCTGCTCCAGGAGTTGGGGGCGCGGACGGTGCTGGTGCGGGTGCCCGCTGATCTGGAAGGGGCGGACGGCCCGCGGGTGGATGCGCTGGTGCTGCCCGGCGGTGAATCCTCCACCATCGATCGGCTGTTGCGCAGCTTCGGCACCTTCGAGCCGCTGCGGCGGGCGATCGCGGACGGGGTGCCGACGCTGGGAACCTGCGCGGGGCTGGTTCTGCTGGCCCGCGAGGTGCTCGACGCGGCCCCCGGTCAGCGTTCGCTGGGCGTGCTGGATGTGGCGGTCCGGCGGAACGCTTTCGGGCCCCAGCTCGATTCGGCCGAGGTCGACCTGGCCACCACGCTCGGCCCGGCGCGGGTGGCGTTCATCCGGGCGCCGCGGGTGGAGGCCGCCGGCCCCCAGGTGGAGGTGCTGGCCAGACGCGGGCAGGGAATCGTGGCGGTGCGGCAGGGTGCCGTCACCGGCGTCGCCTTCCATCCCGAGCTCACCGGTGAGCCGCTCTTCCACCGGCGGCTGCTGGCGACCCGGCGCGGGTAGGAACCACCTTCACGTCCCGCCTCCGCTGGCCTCTGCCAGGTGCTGATCGCCGAGATGCTGGGGCTGGCGCAATTGTGAGGATTCGACAAGGATGGCCGGGCAACGTTGGCCGTGACACGCTGAACAACCGACAGCGGACATGGCAGATTGCCACAAGGCCCCCGGCGAGGGGGTGTCCCGACCCTGCCCCTGGGAGGCCCCGTGTTCCAGCGCATCGCGATCGTCAATCGTGGTGAGGCGGCGATGCGGCTCATTCACGCCGTGCGCGATCTGAACGCCGAGCGGCCCACCGAGCCACCGATCACCACGATCGCGCTCTACACCGACGCCGAGCGCACCGCGATGTTCGTCCGCGAGGCCGACGAGGCCTACCCGCTCGGCCCGGCCGCCGAGCGTCCCTATCTCAACCACGAGCTGCTCGCCCGGGTGCTGCAGGAGGCCAAGGCGGACGCGGTCTGGGTGGGTTGGGGCTTCGTTGCCGAGGACGCCGGTTTCGCCGACCTGGTCGAATCGCTCGGCATCACCTTCATCGGCCCCTCGGGCGATGCGATGCGCAAGCTGGGCGACAAGATCGGCTCCAAGCTGATCGCCGAGGAAGTCGGGGTCCCGGTGGCGCCTTGGAGTCGCGGCCCGGTCGACAGCCTGGACGAGGCGCTGGCCGCCGCCGACCGGATCGGCTATCCGCTGATGCTCAAGGCCACCGCCGGCGGTGGTGGACGCGGCATCAGGCGGGTGGATGCTCCGGAGGATCTGACCGACGCCTACCAGCGCACCCGGGAGGAGGCCGAGCGGGCCTTCGGCTCCGGCGTGGTCTTCCTGGAGAAGCTGGTCACCGGCGCCCGCCACGTGGAGGTGCAGGTGATCGCCGACGGCCAGGGGACGGCCTGGGCGCTCGGCGTCCGGGACTGCTCGGTGCAGCGCCGCAACCAGAAGGTGATCGAAGAATCCGCGTCCCCGCTGCTGGACGCCGAGCAGACCGCCGAACTCAAGGCCGCCGCCGAGCGGCTGGCGCTGGCGGTGGACTACCGCGGCGCCGGGACCGTCGAGTTCCTCTACCATCCGGGCGATCGCTTCTTCGCCTTCCTGGAGGTCAACACCCGGCTGCAGGTCGAGCACCCGATCACCGAGGTCACCAACGACTTCGACCTGGTCAAGGCCCAGTTGCACGTCGCCGCAGGTGGTCGGCTGACCGATCGTCCGGTCGAACAGGGGCATGCCGTCGAGGCCCGGCTGAACGCCGAGGACCCCGACCGCGACTTCGCCCCCGCCCCGGGACGCATCACCCGGCTGGATCTGCCGGTCGGCCCGGGTATCCGCGTGGACACCGGCGTGGCCGAGGGTGATGCCATCCCCGCCGACTTCGACTCCATGATCGCCAAGATCATCGCCTCGGGACGCACTCGGGACGAGGCGCTCGGCCGGCTCCGCCGGGCGATGGCCGAGACCACCGTGATCATCGACGGCGGCACCACCAACAAGAGCTTCGTGCTGGAGTTGCTCAACCGTCCCGAGGTGATCGACGGCTCGGCCGATACCGGCTGGATCGACCGGGTGCGCGCCGAAGGTGGCCTGATCGCCGACCGGTACTGGCCGGTCGCCCTGGTGGCCGCCGCCATCGAGGCCTACCAGGAGGCCGAGCAGCGCGAGATCGCCCACCTGCTGGAGACCGCCCGCGGCGGACGTCCGCAGGCCCAGCACGCCGAGGGCATGGCAGTCGATCTGAAGCTGCGGGGGGTCGCCCATCGGGTGGTGGTCTTCCGCTCCGGGCCGGGTCACTACCGGGTACGGATCGGGGAGGCTGCCGCCGACGTCCGGTTGGAACGGCTGGACGAGGCCCACGGCCGGCTGCGGATCGGCGCGCAGCGGTTCCGGATCGTCACCGACACCCACGGCCCGGTGCACCTGATCGAGGTGAACGGGATCACCCACCGGGTCTCCCGGGACGAGGGCGGCGTGCTGCGTTCACCGGCCCCCGCGCTGGTGGTGGCCACCCCGGCCGCCGTCGGAGAGGAGGTCGCCGCGGGCGCGCCCGTGGTCGTCCTGGAGTCGATGAAGATGGAGACGGCGATCGTCGCCCCCTTCGCGGCCCGGGTGCGGGAACTGCACGTGATGGCCGGCAGCCAGGTGGAGAGCCAGGCGCCGCTGGTGCGGCTGGAGCCGCTGGGCGAGGGCGAGGAGGAGGCCGAGGCCGCCGCCGGCGAGGTCGAGCTTCCGCCGGCAGGCACCGATGCTTCGCTGCGGGCCCGGCTCTCGCGGCTGCTCGCCGAACTCTCCGCGCACCTGATGGGCTACGACACCGATGCGGCGGCAGACACCCTCGCCGCCTACCTGGCCGCCCGCGACGAGGCACGCGCCGAGGGCATCGACGTCCTCGCCGGCGAGATCGCGCTGTTCGCGCTCTACGCCGACCTGGCCGAACTGAGCCGGAACCGGCCGGCCGGCGAGCAGGACAACACCGAGCTGCGGATCCACTCCGACCGCGAGCACTTCCACGGCTACCTGCGCAGCCTGGACTCCGCCCGCGCCGGCCTGCCCGACCAGTTCGTGCAGCGGCTGGAGCGGGCGCTGGCCCACTACGGCGTCACCGAACTCGACCGGACGCCGGCGCTGGAGGAGGCTGTCTTCCGGATCTTCCTGGCCCAGCAGCGGGTGGCCGCCGATGTCCAGGTGGTGCTGGCGATCCTCGACCGGTGGATCGGGCAGCCGGCTCCGGAGGCGGAGCTGGCAGGTCCGGCCCGTGCCCAGTTGGAGCGGCTGGTGCGCTCCACGCAGCGCCGCTTCCCGGCCGTCAGCGATGTGGCGCGTTCCGTCCGGTTCCGCTGGTTCGATCAGCCGCAGGTGGATGCCGAACGCGAACAGGTGCTGGCCGCCGTCGCCGGCGAGGTGGCCGATCTGGCCGCTCATCCAGAGGCCCCCGACTACGCTGCACGGATCGCCGCGCTGTCGGCCATTCCGGAGCGGCTGGTGCTCACGCTGGCCGACCGGCTGAACCAGGGCATCGCCGCCCACGAGCCGCTGCTCGAGGTGCTGACCCGCAAGCACTACGGCGATCGGGAGCTCTCCGGCCTGCAGGCGCTGACCGTCGATGGCCGCTCGGTGGTGGTCGCCGACTACGTGCTGGACGATCGCCCCGCCCACACCATCACCACCATCGCCAACGCGGACGAGCTGGCGCCTGACGGCCCCGTGGCCACCGTCGTCGCCCGGCAGCTGGCCGGTGTCGGCCTGGCCCAAAATCCCAACCCTGACAAGCTGGGACACCGGGGACGGTTCCTAGTGTCCCAGGACGACGAGGGGTTGGGACAGCAGGAACCGTCCCCGGTGTCCCAGGGTGCGGCGGGGCTCGAAGCGGTGGTCGAGGTGTACGTGGCCTGGCCCGCCGTCGGCGCAACCGACGGATCACACGCCCCGATTGACCACGCCCAATTGGCGGCGGCGCTGCAGCCGCAGCTGGCCGGCTGGCCGTTGGACGGCGTGCGGCGGATCGTGATCGCCGCCTGTTCGGCCGGCAATGTCGACTACGTCACCTTCCGTCCCGACCCCGACGGAAGGCTGGTCGAGGACGAACGGATTCGTGGCGTCCACCCGATGGTCTTTCGCCGGCTCAACCTGTGGCGGCTGCGTGAGTTCGACGCCACCCGGCTGCCCGCGCCCCGCGGCGTCCTGCTGTTCGAGTGCGTGGCGAAGTCCAACCCGGCCGACCGGCGGCTGGTGGCGATGGCCGAGGTCAACCAGCTGGCCGCGGTGCGCGACGAGAACGGGCGGTTGATCGGGCTGCCGCACGCCGAGCGCGCGGTGGAGAACTGCCTGGAGGCGATCCGGCGCACCCGCGCCGCCCGTGGCGCGGAGGGCAGCCGGCTCGACATGAACCACGTCTGGGTCTACGTCTGGCCCGACATCGACATCGACCTGCGCGACGTTATGGCCCTGCAGAGCAAGCTCACCCCGCTCTCGGACGGCACCGGCATCGAGGAGGTGCTGGCCGAAGGCACCTTCGTCCACGACGGCCGGCCGCCCACCCGGTTGGCGATCCGCTTCCATTCCAAGCCGGGCAAGGGTGTCACCGCGTCCGTCGAGCCGCCGCCCGACGAGCCGCTGCGGCCCCTGGACGACTACGCCGCCAAGGTGCTGCGGGCCAGGCGCCGCGGGCTGGTCTACCCCTACGAGCTCTCCGAGACCCTGGCCGGGCCAGGCGGGAAGCTGATCGAACTCGACCTGGCCGAGGCCGCTGCGGGCGAACCCGACCGGCTGGTACCGGTGGATCGCCCGGCGGGCCGGAACAAGGCCGGCATCATCTGCGCCAAGGTGACCACCCGCACCCCGCTCTACCCGGACGGGATCACCCGGATCGTGCTCTCCGGCGACCCGACCCGCGGGCTGGGCGCGGTGGCCGAGCCGGAGTGCCGCCGGATCATTGCCGCCCTCGACCTGGCCGACGAACTCGGCGTCCCGGTGGAGTGGTACACGCTCAGCTCGGGCGCCCGAATCTCGATGGATTCCGGCACCGAGAACATGGACTGGGTCGGTGCCGCGCTGCGCCGGATCGTCGAGTTCACCCAGGCCGGTGGCGAGATCAACATCGTGGTGGCCGGCATCAACGTCGGCGCCCAGCCGTACTGGAACGCCGAGGCGACCATGCTGATGCACACCAAGGGCATCCTGGTGATGACCCCGGATTCGGCGATGGTGCTCACCGGCAAGCAGTCGCTGGACTTCTCCGGCGGCGTGTCGGCCGAGGACAACTTCGGCATCGGCGGCTACGACCGCGTGATGGGCCCGAACGGGCAGGCGCAGTACTGGGCGCCGGATCTGGCGGGCGCCTTCCGCGTCCTGATGGGCCACTACGAGAGCACCTGGGTCGCCCCGGGTGAGGCAGGGCCCCGCCGAGCCGCGACGTCCGACCCGTCCGACCGGGATGTCTCGGAGTATCCGCACGAGGGCGAGTTCGCCACGGTCGGCCAGATCTTCTCACCCGAGCACAACCCGGATCGCAAGAAGGCCTTCGACATCCGCACCGTGATCGCCGCGGTCTGCGACGCCGATCACCCGCGCACCGAACGCTGGGCGGGCATGGCGGACGCCGACACGGCGGTGGTGATCGACGCCCGGATCGGCGGACGGTCGGTGGCCGTGCTGGGCATCGAGTCGCACCCGGTGGGACGGGTCGGCTTCCCGCCCACCGACGGGCCGGACACCTACACCGCCGGCACCCTGTTCCCGAAGTCGAGCAAGAAGGCCGCCCGGGCGATCAACGCCGCCTCCGGCAACCGCCCGTTGGTGGTGCTGGCCAACCTGTCGGGCTTCGACGGCTCGCCGGAGTCCATGCGCAAGCTGCAACTGGAATACGGCGCCGAGATCGGGCGGGCGATCGTCAACTTCCTCGGGCCCATCGTCTTCGTGGTGATCAGCCGCTACCACGGCGGGGCGTTCGTGGTGTTCAGCAAGCAGCTCAACGAGAACATGACCGTGCTGGCGATCGAGGGCTCCTTCGCCTCGGTGATCGGCGGGGCCCCCGCGGCGGCGGTGGTCTTCGCCGGCGATGTCGCCAAGCGGACGGCCGCCGACCCCCGGGTCTCGGCTCTCGAAGCACGGCTGCGGGTCGCCCGCGCCGAGGCGAAGGCCGCCCTGCAACTGGAACTGGCCGAGACCCGCGCGGCCGTCCGGGCCGAGAAGATCTCGGAGGTCGCCGGGGAGTTCGACGGCGTCCACGACATCCACCGCGCCGTCCGGGTGGGCTCGGTCGACCGCGTGATCACCCCGGCGGAGCTTCGTCCGGCGATCATCGAGACGCTGGACGCGTGGTTCGCCGGCTGAGGCCCGACGAGCCGTCCCGGCTTCCGCCGGCGAGGCCGTAAGGTGACGCCATGACGCAGCGAGTGGACTGGAACGAGGGGCGTTGGACGACCCCTCCGGTCGGTGTGACGGCGGACGGCGACGATCTCGTCGTGACCGCGGCGGAGGGTTCGGACGCCTGGCGCGTCACCTCCTACGGGTTCGTCCACGACGACGAGCACGCGCTGCTGGCCCCACTGCCGGCCGGCACCGCCGTCGAGGTGGAGTTCGACGTCACCATGAGCGAGCAGTTCGATCAGGCCGGGCTGTTCCTCCGGGTCTCCTCCGAGTGCTGGACCAAGGCCGGAATCGAGTACGTCGACGGGGTACTCAACCTGGGCGCCGTGGTCACCGACGGGCGCTCGGACTGGTCGTCCGGCCCGGTGCCGGAGTGGGCCGGACGGCGGGCAACCGTCCGCGCCAGCCGCAGCGGGGACGCGGTCACGGTCCGCGCCCGGGTGGACGACGAGCCGTTCCGGATGGTCCGGCTCTTCCCCCTCGATCCGCAGCTCGCCCTGGCGGCAGGCCCCTACCTGTGCGCTCCCACCCGCGCCGGCCTCACCGTCCGGTTCCGTCGCTGGGAACTGACCGATCCGGATTCCTCGCTGCACTGAGCGGGAGCCTCGCTACAGCAGGGCGCGGATGTCCGCCTCGATGTCGGACGGGGGCACGGTCGGGGCGTAACGGCGCACGACCTCGCCCTGCCGGTTGAGCAGGAACTTGGTGAAGTTCCACTTGATGGCGTCGCCGAGAATGCCGCCCCGCTCGGTGCGCAGCCAGGTGTAGAGCGGGTGCGCGGTGTTCCCGTTGACGTCGATCTTGGCGAACATCGGGAAGCTGACCCCGTAGTTCAGGCGGCAGAACTCGGCGATCTCGGCGTTGTCGTCGAATTCCTGGTGGGCGAACTGGTCGCAGGGGAAGCCGAGCACCACCAGGCCCGCTTCGCGCAGATCGTGGTAGAGCTTCTCCAGCCCTTCGTACTGTGGGGTGAAGCCGCACTTGGAGGCGGTGTTCACCACGAGCACCACCTTGCCCAGGTAGTCGGCCAGCGGTTGTGCCTCGCCGGTGATCCGGTTCGCCTCGAAGTCGCTCAGCGTGGTCATCTTGCCTCCAGGTGTCGCCGCGGCGGCGTCACCCTGTGAGCTTAGTCGCGGCTCCGAACCCGGTTGGGGACGAAGATCGTGGCACGGGAGAACGGGTCCGCCTTGGGGCGCCTCCCTCCTGGGCCGAACACCAGCGCCAGCACGAGCCTGCCTCACCGCGGACGGCCAACTCACCGAGGAGCGCGCGCTGGCCTCCTCGACCGAGCCGACCACCGCCGTCCACCTCTTGCCCCGGCCTCTTGACCCTCATCGAGTGAGCCCCGCCGCTCGGGTACCGGACCCCGACCCACGCCGGTGAGCCCACCCGCCGCTCGTCCCCGCAGAAGCCGGGCAATTCAGCCCCTCTGCCGGATATATCCACTCGCCTCGCCGGATTTGCCCGGTTTCTGCGGTGTAACAGAGCCAGGCTCCGAGTCAGCCGGACTCGGGGAGTGGGGCTTGGGCAGACCGGGCTTGGGATCGGACTCAGCGGTGCTGGCCGCGAGCGGCGAGGGCCGGCCGTCCACTTGCCCGCAGAAACCGGGTGATCCAGGCCCTCTGGGTGTCATATCCAGCCACCCCGACGGATTTGCCCGGTTTCTGCGGGGCTGGGCCTCAGATGGGAATGAACTGGGCTCGAAGAGGCCGGATTCAGGAAGTGCAAGGACCGGATTCAGGGAGTGGAAGACACCGAGCTCAGGAGTGGGAGAGACCGGGCTCAGGAGTGGGAGAGACCGGGCTCAGGAGTGGGAGACCGGGCTCAGGGAGTGGGAGAGACCGGGCTCAGAGGGTGGGAGTCTCTCGGTGGGTGTGGCTGGCCGGGTAGTGGGCGGAGGTGTCGATGCCGGCGGCGAGCACCAGTTCCTGGACGCGTTCCATCAACTGCTGCCAACCCGGGGAGGAGTCGTGGCGGTAGGTGACCACCATGCGGTAGGCCGTGGCGTCCAGATCCCACTCCCGGACCTCGGGCGGGTGGTGGTCGGCGTAGGCATCGATCACCCAGGTGGCGGTGCGCTGGGCGAGTTCCTCGATTCGGGGGTCACCCACCGGCCAGTCGAAGGCCTGGTCAGTCAGCAGGTAGAGCTCGCGGTACTCCGGGTCGTCCAGCATGGCGCCCTGCGCCTGAACCCAGACTCCGATCAGGTCGGGGTAGAGCACCTGAACCAGGATCCAGCCGTCCCGGTCGGCGGCCAGGGTTCGTTCGGACGCCCCGAGCGCCCGCATCTTCTGCTGCATCGCCGCCAGTTCCGGAACCAGGAACGGTTCGCCCCCTTCGGCCAGAGCGGCGAGCGACCGCCGGGTCTCCCGCAGCGCCTTGATGCGCGCGGCCAGTTCGGCGTCCAGTTCTGCCACTGCCGCGCTCAGGGCCGGCGGGTCGGCGTCCCTCAACTCCCGCACCCGGGCGAGCGGGACACCGGCGTCGGTGAGCACCTTGATGCGCTGCAGGTCGATGACGTCCTGCGCGCCGTAGCTGCGATAGCCGGACGCGGTGCGCTCCGGCTCGGGCAGCAGGCCGAGGGCGTGGTAGTGCCGGATCGCCCGCGGCGTGACGCCGACGTACTCAGCCAGCCGGCCGATGCTCAGCATCGCTGTCCTCCCGGGAACCGATGTACTCCCTCAGCCCGGGGGCGATCAGGGCGTAGGCCGAGGTCAGCAGCCAGCCAGCGGCCAGCACCCAGGCGCCCGCCCGCAGGTCGGCCCCGGCCAGCACCGCCGCCATCAGGCCGAGGCCGACCGGCGTCGCCACCATCTGGAGCGCGGAGTAGGTGCCGAACACCCGGCCGCGCAGCGCATCCGGCACCTGCTCGGTCAGCACCACGGTGGTGATCGGCTGCAGCAGACCCGAGCCGAGACCGGCCGCGACCATGCCCGCGGCGACCAGCCAGAAGCCGTCCAGGGTGGCGATCAGTACTCCCGAGGCCGCATAGAGCAGGTTGGCGGTCACCCAGGCGGCCCACCGCCGTCCCGCGAAGAGCCAGCCGTAGACCGCCGAACCGACCATGGTGCCCACCGCGTAGGCCGACAGGGTCAGCCCAAGCAACCCGGGGGCGGCCAGCGCGGTGAAGTGGGCGGGCAGCACGACGCTCAGCAGCGGCCCGACCAGAATCACGGAGGCCAGGCTGATGACCAGCAGCGACAGCAACGGACGGCTGCGCCGGATCAGGTTCAGGCCGGCCAGCGGTGAGGTGTCCTCGTGCGGCTCCGGGGTGGACGCCGCCAGCGGCATCACCGCGATGGCGAGGGCGGCGAGCGCCGAGCAGGCGGCGGTGATCCATACCACGCTGATCGACGGCAGCACGGTGAGCAGCCAGCCGGCCAGCGCCGGGCCGGCCAGGAAGGAGAGGCCGAACAGCATCCCGCGTAGCGAGGCGATCCTGTCCAGCGGTACCCCGGAGGTCGCCGAGACATTGGCCAGCAGGGTCTCGCGGGCGGTCATGCCCGGGACGTCGAACAGCGCACCGAGCACGCCGAGCGCGATGAACCAGAACACGTCGAGGCCGACCGCGGCATCCACGAGTGCCAGCCCGGCCACCGACAGCGCCGAGCCGATGTCGGCCAGGACCGACATCCGGCGGCGTCCCACCTTGTCGATCAGGTGACCGCCGGCGAAGGCGGCGAGCGCGGCGGGCACCGCGCTGACCGCCGCCACGATGCCGGCCAGCGCCGGATCGCCTGTGCGCTCCAAGACCAGCCAGGGCAGCACGATCGCGATCGAGGCGTTGCCGAACAGCGAGGTGGCAGTGGCGGTCAGGTAGAGCGGCAGGGTGGTCTTCGAGTTCACCAGCACAGTCTGAAACCTTAACGCTGCGTCAAGGTCAAGCGTGGTTTGACGGACGGAGAGGATCAGCCGCGGCGTGATCGGAAGGCGCCGACTCCGCCGCGAGCAGGTTCCGGCGTGCGATCACCCAACCGAGGGCACCGAGCATCCCGGCCAGGCCACCCGGCAGGGTGGCGAGCCGGATCGCGGGACGGGACACGGCCGCATCCGCCGCGGCCAATTGCCGGGCGGCGTACTTCTTCACCCGGGCGCGTACGTCGGGCAGCACCTTCTTGCGGATCCGTGGATAGAACCGATCCCCAGGGCAGGCGGTCAGCGACATGTCCCGATGTCCACCGATCGGGTAGGTCTTCACCTTCCTGCCCTTCTTCCAGCGGTTCGAGCCACGGGAGGTGAAGGTGATCGACCTGCCCTTGGTCACGTCGATGTCGTATTCGACGGCCAGCCACGCCAGCAGCTTGACCAGCGAGGCGCGCGCAGCCTTGGTGGGCTGCCGCTTCTGGAAGTTGCCCAGCAGGCAGATCTTCTGGTCGAAACCCTGGTTGCCTCCGGTGGCGTCGCCACGCACCGGCCCGTCCAGCGATCCGGCCCGCCCTTCCCAGATCCGTCCCTTGGCGTCGATCACGAAGTTGTAGGCGAGGTCGGGCCACTTCTTGGTCGTGGTGTGCATCCGGTAATAGCCGCGCAGGGTCTTGATCACCTTGGCCCTGGAGGTCACATTGTTGGCGCCGGCGCTGTGGTGCACGAGCAGGAACCGCGGGGTCTCCGGCTTGGGCTTCTTCTTCGGGGGCAGCCCCTGGGCCCACTCCGCCCGCGGAATGATCGTGGGACGGGGCGGCTTCGCCGCCGTCGGAAGGCCGGGCAGCAGCCCCCGGCGAGGCAGGGTTCCGGTCATCCGTACCTCCGATCTGGTCAGCCCAGTCTGGCAGGGCGACGACGGCTCCGTCAGGGCGTCCGCCGCGCTGCCGGATATCACCAACCCACGGGTGTCCGACGGAGGAGTTGTCCACGTTCAGGGACGGAGCTCACATCGTGCCGGGATTTAGGTTAGGCTCACCTTGTCTATTTACGGGACGGAGGGCTTGTGGAACCTGCACAGCTCGGGGTTGCGGCCGGCACCGCGGTGTCCGCGCGGCCGGTGTCGCTGGCGCGTCGCCTGCTCGGAGGAGCCGGCCGGGCAGCTCTGCTCGCCTATGACCTTGCCCCGGTCGTCGAGGCGGCCGCGCTCGTTCACGGGCTGAGTCGTTCGGGCGAACTCCTGGTCGCCTGCCTGGCCGATGACGAGATTCCCGCCACCACCTGGGAGCACACGCCGCTCCGGGTCCGTCTCGAGGTGATCAAGGAAGCACCCGAGTGGTCGGTGCGGATCACCTCCTGCGCCGTCCACCTGCTAGGCGTCCTGGAATGGCTGCCGGACGAGACGCGCGCCCACTATCTAGCCGAGGCGGGGCTCCACCCGCGGATGGTCGAGCTGGCGTCGGCGCCGAACGGCCGCCTGGGAATCGTCCGGACGGAGCGGGTGCTGCTGCACGACTGCTCCGGCGTGACCCCCTTCGCCTTCGCGGAACTGGTCGATCCGGGTACAGCGAGGGCCGGCGGCTTTCCGACGGCCGATCAGGAGTGGGCCGCCCGTGACCTGGTCGGACGGCTCACCGCCACCGAGTTGGACGAACTGTTCGACGCGGCGTCCGGGGGCTGGGAGTCCGCTCTGACGCTCTCCGAGGGCGCCGGAGGCTGCCCCCACACCCAGCGACAGGTGTTCTTCGTGGACATCGATCGCACCGGTCTGACGCTGATGGAGGCCGAGGCCGGCTTCACCACCGTCACCGTGCTGACCTTCGATCAACCAGCGGACAGCATCGAGGAGTTGGCGGATGGGCTCCGCCAACTCCTCGAATCAGCAGCTACGGCTCAGCGAGCTTCGTAGGTCAGGCACTCGGCCGCGTCGCCGGCCACAGCGATCTCGGCCGCGGTGCACAGCAGGTCGGTGTTGTGCACGCATTCCAGCCGCTTGCAGGCGCCCACCTGTCCGCTGGGCGAGGAAAGGCCCGCGCGGGCGTCGAGAGCGATGAACGTGGTGCAGGTCGCCTTCGCGCCGGAACCGCCGACGGTGATGGCGAGAGCGGTGCAGCCGCCGTCATTGAATGAGCAGGCAGTGGTGGTGCAGGACTTGACGATCGACGTCGTGCTCATGATGCGAACCTCCGGTGAGAAACCTTCAACGCGATTCACCATAGCTCTTCATTTCCGGGCGAACAAGCATTCTTAGGCCTACCTAATTACCTGGTATTTACGCACTAAATGTCGATCGAAAATCGCGAATGGGCGGTCACCGCAGCCTCGTGACTAGCAAGGATGGATCCTCAGGGCAAGCAGAATCGGGTATCGCATACCGGACTCAATAACAATGAATGTGGCTTTCTTAAATAAGCCTCGCGCGGCGCTGCTGCCGGGAATATGCGCCGGTCGGCGGCGGGCTCCGCGGTCTGGACGGGCTGCCGTCCCGCTCGGGTGGGTCGGGGTGCCACGCGGGCGGACGAGGCTCAGGATGCCGGTCGCCGGAGGGTTCCGGTGGAGTTGCGTATCGTCAGGACGACGTCGAGCGCGGTGTGGGTGGGAGCCTGCGAATCGTCGGCGAGATGGACGGCCACCGCTGCCGCTCCCAGGCTGGAGCCCGATGCGACCACGCTGGTGAGGCGCGGCCAGAGGGCATCGCCGACGATGGTGCCGCCGAAGCTCATCACCGACAGGTCCAGCGGAATCGTCACCCCCAGTTCGGCGGCGGCCCGGTAGGCGCCGGCGGCGAGCAGATCGTCGGCGCAGATCAGGGCGGTCGGTGGCTGGGCGTCGCTGAGCAGCCGGCGCGTGGCCGCCGCTGCCACCGTCAGGTCGAGCGGCGCAGCGGCCTCCACCGGCGCGGAGCCCGGGAGGCGTGCCATCGCGTCGAGCCAGTCGGTGCGCCGCCGCCGGAACGCCCATCGGTCGATGGTGGCCCCCAGGTAGCCGATCCGCCGGTGGCCCAGGCCGGCCAGGTGGTCAACCGCCCTGCTCATGCCGAGCGCGTTGTCGAAGACCGCGCTGCCGTAGCCCTCCTGCTCCGATTCGATCAGGGTCACCTGCCCGGTGGCCGCCCCCGTCCGGGGCGGCGGCTCGATGCCGAACAGCAGCAACCCGTCCACCAGGCCGGATTCCAGCGCCTGGTAGGGCAGGAACCGCTCGCCGTCGTAGTCGGCCTCCATCAGCACGATCGATCGGCCGCGGGCCAGCGCCTCCCGCTGGGCGCCGCGGCTGAGCGCGCCGAAGAACGGATTCTCGAAGTCGGTGACCACCAGCCCCAGCGCGTTGGTCCTGCCGGAGCGCAGCGATCTCGCCGAGACGTGCGGGTGATAGCCGAGCCGGTCGGCCGCCTGGCGGATCCGCTCCTCGATCTCCGGCGACACTCGTCCGGCGGCCTTCCCGGCGAACACCCGCGATACCGAGGCCTGGTTCACACCGGCCAGGCGCGCGACGTCGGCTCCGGTCGGCCGGCGGGGCGGGATGTCCATGGCCTTGACCTTAGGCCACAGGCATTCGTATGCTCCACCACAGGCATACGAATGCCTGCAACGAAAGGATCACCATGCACGTCCTCCTCGACGGAGATCCGGGCCATGACGACATGCTCACCATCTTCCTGGCCGCCAAGCACCTCGACGTGGTCGGGATCACGACCGTGGGGGGAAACCAGTCCCTGGAGAAGACCACCGTCAACGCTCGCAAGTGCGTCGAACTCGCCGGGCTCACCCACATCCCGATCGCCAAGGGCCTGCCCCGTCCGCTGGTGAACGAGCCGCGGTACGCGCCGGAGATCCACGGCGTCAGCGGCCTGGACGGAGTGGACCTGCCGGATCCGACGGTCGAGCTGTCGCCGCTGCACGCGGTCGACTTCATCATCGAGGCCAGCCACGCCTACGACGACCTGTGGCTGATTCCGACCGGTCCGCTGACGAACATCGCGGCCGCGCTGATCAAGGATCCGACGCTCACCGAACGCATCGCCGGGATCTCGCTGATGGGCGGTTCGCTCACCTACGGGAACTCCACCGCCGCGGCCGAGTTCAACATCTACGTCGATCCGGAGGCGGCCGACGTGGTGTTCCGCAGCGGTGTGCCGATCAAGGTGTTCGGGCTGAACGTCACCCGGATGGCCTCCGCGACCGTGGCGCGCCTGGACCGGATCCGTGAGATCGGCACCCCGTTCGCCAGGACCGTCGCCGACCTGGTCGAGTTCTACCGGGCGTCGCTGCACAATGTGTTCGGCTTGGAGGGGGCATCGATCCACGATCCGCTGGCGGTGGCGATCTTCATCAAGCCCGAGCTCTTCACGATGCAGGAGATGAACGTCCAGATCGAGCTCAACGGCACGCACACCCGTGGCATGACGGTGTGCGACTACCGCTACGTCGGAACCGAGGGCAAGGGCCTGTACGGCGAGGAGGCCGTGACCGTCGGCGCTGCGCCCAACGCCGAGGTCGCGGTGGACATGGATGTCGACGGCTTCTTCGATCTGCTGACCGAGACCCTGGCGCTCTACCGGTAGCGGCCCGAGAATGGCCCCCATGAACGACGACCAGCGACGGACGCTCGACTTCTACAAGCAGGTCTACGGGCTCACTGACGCCGACCTCTATTCCGCGGAGGGTTTGTCCGAGGCGGAGGTGATCCTGGCCGCCGTGGCGGACTACCACACTCCCCGGCCGCACGTCTTCGACCTCGATCCGACGAGTTCGGCGCTGCTGGTGATCGACATGCAGGTGGGGTTCGTCCGCCGTCGTAGCCCGCAGTGGATTCCGCAGGCCGAGCGGATCCTCCCCCGGCTGGACGGATTCGCCGAATCCGCCCGCCGGCTGGGAATGCCGGTGATCTTCACCTCGGCGGTCTATCTCGACCCGTCGCCCAACGACGGGCTCAAGATGACCACGGCGATCGCGGAGGGGAATCTCGCGGCCGGCACGGAGGGGCTGGAGATCGTTCCCGAGTTGTGGCGCGAAGGCGACATCCTGCTGGGCACCAAGCACACCTACGACGCGTTCTGGCAGACCGACCTGGACTACCTCCTGCGCGGTCTGCGCAAGGACACGCTGGTCATCACGGGCACGCTGACCAACTTCTGCTGCGAGGCCACCGCCCGGGCCGGCTTCGACCGCGGCTATCACGTCCTGATGTGCTCCGACCTGTGCGCGAGCGACAATCCGTGGGCGCACGACGCAACCCTGCAGACCATGCGGCGGGGCTTCGGCCGCGTGCTCGACAGCGAGGAGATCCTGGCTCAGTGGCAGCCGGGTGAGGTCGCCGGCTAGGTGGTTCGCCGGGCGGTGAGCCAGGTCGTGAACTCCAGGACGGCGGTGGCCACCGCCGCGTGCCGCAACGAGGCGAACAGGTCGAAGTTGTGCCCGGCGGCCGGGAACTCGGCATAGGCGACCGGCGATCCGCCACCGGCGCGCATGGTCTCGGCGAACTCCCGGGCCTGGCCGGCCGCGGCCATCGGGTCCTTCTCGCCGTGGACGACCAGCAGCGGGGGCGGCGACGAACCCGAGTAGTCCTCCGGGGCGGACGGATGCTGGCCGAAGACCCGTCCGTAGTAGCCGTAGAGCCCGATCACCGCCGCGACGGAGGTGTCGACCGTCTCGAAGCCCGGCTGGAGTTCCGGCTGGTTCGCCGACAATCCGCAGATGACCGCGAGATGGGCGCCGGCGGAGCCGCCCGCCACCACCAGGGTGCCGGCGTCCGCACCGTGGGCCGCGCCCTCGGTGCACACCCAGGCGAGCACTCGCTTGGCATCGATCAGGATGGCGGGATAGTCGGTGCGCAGGTGGTAGTCGGCGCTCACGCACACCCAGCCGTGGCCGGCCAGGGTCTCGAGCAACAGCTTCGACTGCCGGTTCTTGGAGCCGCTGTGGAAGCCGCCGGGGTGGAGGTAGACGAAGGTCGGTCCGGAGACCACGTCGCGCCGGCGGTAGACGTCCAGCCGGTTCCAGCGCTCGGACGGGCCATAGCTGACGTTGCGCGTCCGCTGGATGCGCGGGTTGGGCAGCCGGAACGGCGCGACGAGAGACCAGGCCGACCGCAGCCGGTGCGGCGGGCGGCTCGCCCGAGGGCGATCGGCGCCCAGGGCGGCGTCGAGTGCGGCTTCCAGGACGTCCCACGACCGGCGCGACTGCCAGGCGATCCAGGTGAGCCCGGCCAGCGCGAGGGCGGCCAGGCCCGCCACGACCCAACTCGCCGGGGTCGCCAGATCGCCGGTGTCCCATGCCACCCACGTCGAGAAGAGCAGGTACCAGGCGAGCATGAACGGGATCTCGTTCGCGAGGGTGCCGAGAGCGAAGCTCGGCGTGGCGTGCGGGCCGTTCGTGGGCCGGGGCCAGAGGGCGGACGCGGTCGCTGCCGCGACGAGGAGGACGGTGAGGAGGTAGCCGATCGGCATGTCACCCTCCCAGCGCGCCGTCTCCGTCCGCGAAGGCGCCGTGGTCGAGCTGCGACGCGGCGGCGATCGCCGAGATCTCGCGGGCCAGTTCGATGTCGCGGCTGGTGAGCCCGCCGACATCGTGGCTGCTCAGCGAGACCGCCACCTCGGGGTAGGTCAGCGTGAGGTCGGGGTGGTGCTGCCGCGTTTCGGCGGCGGCGCCTATCTGGTTGACGAACTCCAGGCCGGTGGCGAAGTCGCCGGTGGCGAAGCGGGCGCGCAGAGTGTCGTCGACCTGCCGCCAGCCGTCCAGGCCGGCCGCTGCCACCTGTTCGGGCGTTAGTTTCACATCACTCATCCCCTCATCATGCCCCCTGGGAGCCATGATGAAACCTCTTGACATGTGACCAAATAGTCACTTAATGTCGAAGCGTGGACGACAGCGACCTGGTGTTCAAGGCGCTGGCCGATCCCATCCGGAGACTGCTGCTGGATGCCCTCTTCGAGCGGGACGGCCGCTCGCTCGGAGAGCTCGAGGCGGTGGTCAACGAGCATGTCGAGATGACCCGGTTCGGCGTCGCGAAACACCTGCGGCTGCTGGAGGCCGCCCGTCTCGTCACGAGCCGCAAGCGGGGCCGGGAGCGGCTGCACCACCTCAACCCCGTGCCCATCCAACAGATCCATCGGCGATGGATCGGCAAGTACACCGAGCGCGCCACGATTGCCGGCGCGCTGCTCGATCTGAAGGCCCAACTCGAGGAGAACAACCCATGAGCGACAACCTGATTCAGGTCTATACCGTCTACATCGAGGCCCCGGCCAGCAAGGTGTGGGACGCGATCACTACGTCGGAGTACACCAACCAGTGGGGCTACGGCGGCGACACCGAGTACGACCTGACCCCCGGCGGCGCGTACCGCAATGGCACCACGGACGCCATGAAGGCGATGGGAATGGGGGACGTGGCCATCAGTGGCACCGTCGTCTCGGTCGAGGTGGGCCGGCGCCTGGAGCTGACCTGGCAACCCGCCTGGTACCCGGACGCGCCGCCGACCGTCCTCACCTGGGAGCTGACCGAATACGACGGCCCGCTCACCCGGGTCGTGCTGACCCACGATCTGACGGCCTTCCCGTCCCTGGCGGACGAGGTTGCCGGCGGCGGTGAGCCCGTGCAGGGCGCAGGCGGCTGGCCGTGGACGTTGGCGAGCCTCAAGACGCTGGTCGAGACCGGTCGTCCGATGGTGGGTTCCGGCTCCTGAGCAGGGCGCCTCGCCGGGGTGGCCGGAGCCGAGGCCCTCGTCATCCCGGCGGACTCCGGCATCGGCGGGGCTCAGCCCGCCAGGGGTGCTAGGAGATCGTCCCAGTCGACTCGCCCAGTTGAAGCGTGGGAGCCAGCAGGCTGCGACGAATGGTTCCGGTGCCACCCTCCATCCGGCTGACCAGGAGGCTCACGGCATCGGCCGCGATGGAGGAGATCGGCTGCAGCACGGTCGTCAGGGTGGGGAGGAAGATGTCGGCGAGTTCGCCGCCGTCGAACCCCGTCACGAGAACGTCGCCCGGGACGCCGTAGCCGTGTTTGTGGAGCCTTGAGATGAGCCCCACGGCGATCTGATCCGAACCGCAGACGATGGCGTCCGGCAATGGGCCGGTCTGCAGGAGGTGTTCGGCGGCGGCGGCGCCACTCTGGGTGCTGAAGTCCCCGCGGTAGGTCGCGCTCACCTCCATGCCGTGCCGTCCCGCCAGTCGATTGAAGCACTCCCAGCGCTCGACGCCGTTCGTCGACGCATCGTCCGCGCCGGCGAAGGCGACGCTGGCGACCTGGCGCTCCGAGAGGTGTTCGAAGAGCAGTTCCATGCCCCGGGTGTTGTCGACTCCGACGAAATCGGCGACCGGTCGGTCGGTCGCGCGATCGACCTCCACGGTGGGAAACCCGGCCGGTATGTTCGCGAGGGACTGGATCGACGCCGTGCGATCCGCGGGGACGATGATGATGCCGTCGACGCGGCGGTCGCCGAATACGCGGAGGCGGCGGACCTCCTCCTCGATGAAGCCGTGGGAGTCGGCCAGCAGCAGTTCGAAGCCGGCGCGGTTCAGCTCCTCCTCGAGCGCGGCGACCAGCTGGGCGAAGTAGGGGATGTCGAGGCCGGGAACGATCATCCCGACGAGCCGGCTCGATCCCTCACGCAGGGCGCGGGCAATCGGGTCGACGCGGTAGCCCAGTTCGGCTGCGACGGTCCGGACGCGTTCGATCATCTCCCGCGAGACCCGCGGTTTCCCGGAGAGCGCGCGCGAAGCCGTGGCGATCGAGACGCCGGCCTTCGCCGCGACTTCGGTCAGCGTGACGGTCGGCTTCATCCGGCGCTCTCCAATCTCTTGCCCTCACCCTAGTGGCAGGTATAGTGTCAACGAGTGCGGAAACGTTTACACACTCTTTACGCACAACGCAAAGGAGCGATCATGCCAACACCCGTCATCATCGACTGCGATCCCGGACACGACGACGTCTTCGCCATCTGGCTCGCAGCTGCCAACCCGGAGATCGACCTCCGGGCGATCACCTCCGTCGCCGGCAACGGACGCATCGAGCACACCACCCTCAACGCGAGGATCGCCTGCACGGTCGCCGGAATCCATGGCGTGCCGATCGCGCGCGGCGCCGCCGAGCCCCTTGCCCAGGAGCTGGAGCCCGCCGAGTGGATTCACGGCGCGAACGCGCTCGGCGGCCCGGAGTTGCCCGAGCCCACCGTGCCGCTCGACGAGCGGGACGCCGTTCAGCTCATCCGGGACGTGCTCACCGAGTCGGATCGTCCGGTCGTGGTGATCGCCACCGGCCCGCTGACCAATATCGCCCATGTGGTTCAGCGCCACCCCGAAGTGCTCGCCAAGATCGACCGGGTCGTGTGGATGGGCGGCTCGACCGGCCGCGGCAATGTCTCGGCGTACGCGGAGTTCAACGCGTGGACCGATCCGGAGTCGATCCAGGTGGTGCTCGATTCGGGCGTGGCCTTCACGATGGTCGGCCTCAACATCTCGCACCAGGCGCTCATCACGCCGCAGGTGCGCGCCCGCGTCCGCGCGGCCGGCAACCGCACCGGCTCCTTCGGCTACGAACTCCTCGAGTTCTTCTGCTCGACCTACAACACCTTCGAGGGGATGCCCGACGGCCCGCTCCACGACCCGATCACGGTGGCGATGGTGATCGACCCAGCTGTCGCCACCACGGTGGAGACCCGTATGGACGTCGAACTCAAGGGCACCGAGACCCGTGGGGCGACGTGCGTCGACCTGCTCAACATCACGAAGCGGCCGAAGAACGCCACGGTCGCGCTCGACCTCGATGTCGAGCGCTTCTGGTCGCTCATCGAGGCTGCCGTCCGCGCGCTCGACTGAAGCTGCCCGGAGGGCTGGCGCCTGAGGGGGCCATCGCCCGGTGCGACGATCGCGCGGATCCCCGCGCCGCGCGTCCGTCGCAAAGCCCCGCGACCCTCCGAGCCTCCCTTCGAACGACACCAGGGGTCGCTCACCCGCAACGCCCGATCATCTAGGCTCGCGGGATGACCACCCTCAGCGTCGAACCAGGCTCGATCTTCGGCTTTCGGACCTCGCCTGCCTTCCCGGATTCACCACCCGAGACCGGCAGGTATGGCGCCTTCGTCGTGCTCGCTCGCAACCGGCACGTCGTGGCGCTGGCGGCCCTCGACGGAGTGTGGGACTCGATGCCGACGCTGGCCGAAGCTCACAGGCGTCCCCTGTTGCGCAGCAACCGGTTCGCCGGTGGCAACCGGGTCGCCAGCGTGGGCTGCGATGTGAAGGACGAGCCGACGCTGGTTGAGCTCACGCTGCTGGGCGAGGGGCCGCTGACCGATGAGCAGCGGAAGCTGGGCGCGAGGTACCTCGGCGACAGCCCCTTCGGACTGCCGTTCTCCAGCTCAGAGAAGGTGGGCATCGACGTCGAGCACGAGTGGCGTTGGAAGCATGACCGCGAGGCGTACCTGCGGGAGTACGAGCTCGATCGGCGGCGCCTCGAGCAGGAGCGGATCGCTGCTCAGCACCGCTACGAGACCCGGCTGAGGGGGCTCACCTGGCGGCAACTGCTCTCCGAGACGCCGTTCGAGCGTTGGGATCAGTCCCCCCCCCCCCTTCCCGCCCGCGGAGTTCCGGGACGCCGCTGCCGCCCGCGTCCTGCAGACCTGCCGCGAGCTGGCGGAACTGGGCCCGAAGCCGCGCAAGGCCGCTGCCCGGGCGGCGCTGAAGGCGCTGGTGTCCTGGCTGAACGAGGCCGATTCCCTGGCGGGCGGAATCATCGAAACCGAGGAGCGCGAGGACATCTACCTGGTCCTGGAGGAGATCGCCCACGTGGCGGGCCACCCGTCCCTGGTCGAGGAGGCCGCGAACTGGGCGACCTGGTGACGGCTCAGTGCTGCATGTCCACGAAGCGTGAGTAGTGGCCCTGGAAGGCGACGGTGACCGGGCGGGTCTGGCCGTTGCGGTGCTTGGCGACGATCAGGTCGGCCTCGCCGGCGCGCTCGGAGGCGTTGTTGTACATGTCCTCGCGGTGCAGCAGGATCACCATGTCGGCGTCCTGCTCCAGCGAGCCGGATTCGCGCAGGTCGGAGAGCATCGGCTTCTTGTCGGTGCGCTGTTCGGGGCCACGGTTGAGCTGCGACAGCGCGACCACCGGCACCTCGAGCTCCTTGGCGAGCAGCTTCATCTGGCGGGAGAATTCCGACACCTCCAGCTGCCGGCTCTCCACCCGCTTGCCCGAGGTCATCAGCTGCAGGTAGTCGACGATCACCAGCTTGAGGTCATGGCGCTGTTTGAGCCGGCGGGCCTTGGCCCGGATCTCCATCATGGTGAGGTTGGGGGAGTCGTCGATGAACAGCGGCGCCTCGGCGACCTCGGCGGTCTTGCGGGCGATCCGGCTCCAGTTCTCGTCGCTCATCCGGCCCTTGCGGATGTCGTTCAGTGGCACCTGCGCCTCGGCCGAGAGCAGCCGCATCACGATCTCGGTCTTGGTCATCTCCAGGCTGAAGAAGGCCGAGCACAACCCGTGCTGGATGGACGCCGCCCGCGCGATGTCGAGCCCCAGGGTCGACTTGCCCACGCCCGGACGGGCGGCGATGATCACCATCTGCCCGGAATGCAGGCCGTTGGTCAGCTCGTCCAGTTCGATGAAGCCGGTGGGGACGCCGGCCATGATGCCGTGGGCCGAGAGCGCCTCGATCTCGTCGAGAGTCGACTCCATCAGCGCCGACAGCGGCTCGTAATCCTCACCGGTCTTGCCCTCTGCGACGGCGTAGATCGCCTGCTGGGCGGCGTCCACGATGCCGGAGACGTCGCCCTGGCCGGAGTAGCCCAGCTGCGCGATCCGCATCGAGGCCTCGACCAGCCGGCGCAGGATCGCCTTCTCGCGCACGATCTCGGCGTAGTAGGCGGCGTTCGAGGCGATCGAGACCGTGGAGAGCAGGTCGTGCAGGTAGATGTGGCCGCCGATCCGGCCCAACTCGCCGCGCTTGGTGAGCTCGTCGGCGACGGTGATCGCGTCGGCGGGCTCGCCGCGCCCGTACAGGTCGACGATCGCGGAGAAGATCTGCTCGTGGGCCGGACGATAGAAGTCGTGCCCCCGGACGATCTCGGCGACATCGCCGATCGCGTCCTTGCTCAGCAGCATCGCTCCCAGCACGCTCTGCTCGGCCTGGACGTCCTGGGGCGGCGTCCGATCGGTGCCGCCGTATTCGGGCGCGTCGCTCTCGTACGGCATCACCTCTGCCAACGACACTGCAACCTCCCGAACCCGGTTCCCTACGCTGGTCGACACGCTAGACCGCCCAACTGACAGTTCTGTGCGAGGGCTGATGGGATCCGCGGATGCCACGGTAGACCTCCGACTCCGCTCCACTCAATGCTTGGATGCACAGCCGCTGTGGGTTGTCTGGGGATAACCGACGACGCCTGCCTCAGGCTTCTGTGCGCAACCTGGGGACAGAGTTGTGAATTTCGCCACCCCCTCGCGAAGAAACCATCTTTGACAAGCGAGGACGGCGTGCCCAGGGTGTGGACAAAAGTTCCCTGCCGGTCCGCGCGGGATGGTCGTGGGCCGGCTTGACAACCCTCTCGGGCAGGGGTAATGGCGCGTCGGTTCGGGAAGTTATGCACACTCTGTCCACAGGCCTCCACTTGTGTTTCATACCCTAGGGGGGTATGTTGATGGCAACGCTCCAGCAACCGGAGGAACACATGTCACACGATGCACACCAGGCGCACGGTGAGGGTGCCCACCATGGCTACACCCACCACAAGGACGACCATCTGCGGCGGCTCAAGCGCATCGAGGGACAGGCCCGCGGCCTGCAGCGGATGGTGAACGAGGACGTCTACTGCATCGACATCCTCACGCAGGTCTCGGCCATGACGAAGGCCCTGGAGTCCTTCGCCCTGGTGCTGCTCGACGAACACCTGAACCACTGCGTCGCCCAGGCGGTTGCCGAAGGCGGCGACGTGGCCCAGACCAAACTCACCGAGGCCTCGGCGGCCATCGCCCGGCTCGTCCGGTCCTGAACGACCACGTACTGAACAATCAAGGAGAGACAATGAGCGACACCAACTACACCGTGACCGGCATCACCTGCGGCCACTGCGTCGGCGCCATCAAGGAGGAGATCTCGGCGATCCCGGGCGTCACCGGCGTCGATCTCGACCTGGCCGGCGCGCTGACCGTTCACAGCGAGGCCCCGGTCGACTTCGATCGCATCGTCGAGGCGGTCTACGAGGCCGGCGACCAGTACAGCGTCGCCTGACCCGAGACCACGATCCCCGCCTTCGCGGGGACGTGGTCCGACGTCGGGCTGAGGCTGGACGCGAGACGCCGGGTCGACCTGTCCGGGCGGCGGGAGCCACCGAGAACGACCGTCGCTCCGCACGCCCGTCGTCCAGCATCACCTCACGTATTCATCATCCGGCGGAGGCCGAAACCTGAGCTTCCCGCCGGAAACGACAGACCGCCGACCCACTCGCGACGTTCAGCAGAGCCTCCATCGGAGCCCGGCTTGCCCAGGAACAGAAGTAGGAAGAGACCACCGTGACCACCCAGCAACGAGAGTCCGTCGAGTTCGACATCTCGGGGATGACCTGTGCCTCCTGCGCCGCTCGGATCGAGAAGAAGCTCAACCGGCTCGACGGGGTGCAGGCCAGCGTCAACTACGCCACCGAGAAGGCGCGCGTGCTGCACCCGGCGGCCATCACCATCGACGACCTGATCGACGTGGTGGAGAACACCGGCTACGGCGCGGCCCTGCCGCAGCCCGACGCCGAACCGGTCGACCACGCCGCCGAGTTGCGCAACCGGGTGATCGTGGCGGGAGCGCTGGCCATCCCGGTGATCGTGTTGTCGATGGTCACGCCGTGGCAGTTCCCCGGCTGGCAGTGGGTCTCGCTCGCGCTGACCATCCCGGTCTATGCCTGGGCCGGCTGGCCGTTCCATCGCTCCGCGTGGGTGAACGCCAGGCACCACGCCACCACCATGGACACCCTGATCAGCCTCGGCACCACCGCCGCCTTCGGCTGGAGCCTGTACGCCCTCTTCTTCGGCCACGCCGGGATGATCGGCTACACCCATCCGTTCGAGTTCCGGCTGGAACGCGGTCACGGCGCGGCCTCCATCTACCTGGAGGCCGTGGTCGGGATCATCTTCTTCCTGCTGCTCGGCCGCTGGTTCGAGGCCCGCGCCAAGCACACCGCCGGCGAGGCCATCCGCTCGCTGCTGAACCTCGCCGCCACCGAGGCCACCATCGTGGTCGACGGCACGGAGCTGCAGATTCCCATCGGCCAGCTGCAGGTCGGCGACGAGTTCGTCGTCCGACCCGGGGAGAAGATCCCCACCGACGGCGAGGTGATCAGCGGATACTCGGCGGTCGACACCTCGCTGGTGACCGGCGAGTCCGTGCCGGTCGACGTCGCGCCCGGCGATCAGGTGACCGGTGCGACGCTCAACACCAACGGTCGCCTGGTGGTGCGCGCCACGCGGGTCGGCGCCGACACCCAGCTGGCCCACATCGCCCGGCTGGTCGAGGAGGCCCAGACCTCCAAGGCGCGGGTGCAGTGGCTGGCCGACCGGATCACCGGAGTGTTCGTCCCGATCGTCCTGGTGCTCTCCGTGGTCGTATTCTTCGGCTGGCTGCTGGCCGGCGCTGGGCTCTCCTTCGCAGCCTCGGCCGGGGTGGCCGTGTTGATCATCGCCTGCCCCTGTGCCCTGGGTCTCGCCACTCCCACCGCGTTGCTGGCCGGCACCGGCCGCGGTGCCCAGCTCGGCATCGTGATCAAGGGTGCGGACGCGCTGGAGCGGGCCCGCACGGTCGACACCATCGTGCTGGACAAGACCGGCACGGTGACCACCGGCGTGATGGCAGTGGTCGGCGTCGGTCCGGAACCCGGCACCACCGAGGCCGAACTGCTGCGCTACGCGGGTGCCGCCGAATCCGGCTCCGAACACCCGATCGCCCGGGCGATCGCCGAGCACGCCGCCTCCACCGCAGTCCTGGAATCGCTCACCAACGAGCCCGGCCGCGGCGTGCTCGCCGTGGTCGAGGGCCGCGAGGTCCGGGTGGGGCGGTTGTCCTGGGTCGATGGGACGAATCGCACCGTAGACGCGCCGAACGGGCCGAATTCCGCCGCCTCGGGCGATCTTGAGGGCAATTCCTCCCAGGGCCCGGCCAGCACGACGGTCGCGGTGGCCTGGGACGGGCAGCTGCGCGGCACCATCGAGGTCGCCGACACGGTGAAGGACGGCTCGGCGGAGGCGGTCGCCCGGTTCCGCATGCTCGGGCTCACCCCGGTGCTGCTCACCGGTGACAACCGCGCCGCGGCCGAGTCGGTGGCGGCCACGGTCGGCATCGACCAGGTGATCGCCGAGGTGCTGCCGGCCGACAAGGTCGCCACCATCCGGCAGTTGCAGGGCGAGGGCAGGACGGTCGCCATGGTCGGCGACGGCGTGAACGACGCCGCCGCGCTGGCCCAGGCCGACCTGGGGATCGCGCTCGGCACCGGCACCGACGCGGCGATCGAGGCCGCCGACCTCACCCTGATGCGCGGCGACCTGCGGGTGGCGGCGGACGCGGTGCGCCTCTCGCGCGCCACCCTGGGCACCATCAAGGGGAACCTGTTCTGGGCCTTCGCCTACAACGTCGCCGCGATTCCGCTGGCCGCGCTGGGCTACCTCAACCCGATGATCGCGGGCGCAGCGATGGCCTTCTCGTCGGTCTTCGTCGTGCTGAACAGCCTGCGGCTACGGGGCTTCCGGCCGGCCGCCTGAGAGTCACTCCTCCGGTGCGGTGGGGTGCTCGAAGGTGGCGGTGACCTTGCGGTTGCCGAAGAACGGACGGGCGAAGTCGGGCTCGATGCCGTCGGTGGCGGGCACCTTCTCGCCGGTGGCGATCTGTTCGTAGATGCTCACGAACTCGCGGGACTGGTTGGCGATCGTGTAGCGGGCGGCCAGCTCCCGGCTGCGGGCGGCGGCGCGTTCCTTGAACTCCGGATCTTCCAGGGCGCGCAGCATCTCGATGATCGTGCCGGCCAGCGCGACCGCGTTCGGGCGGGAGAACAGCGCGTTCACGCCCGGCTCCATCACCAGCCGTAGTTCGTGGTCGACCGAGACGAAGGGCAGCCCGGCGTGCGCGGCCTCGTGCAGCACCAGCGCCTGGGTGTCGGTGGTCGAGGTGAAGAGGAACACATCGCCCGAGGCGTAGTAGGCGCCCAGCTTGTCGCGCGGGATCTGGCCGACCAGCTTCACACCCCCGTGTCGGGCGGCGTGCTTCAACTGCCGGCGCAGGCTCGGCTGCGTGGTCCGCCAGTCGCCCACCAGCATCAACTCGGCATTGGGGATGTGGTCACGCACCAACTCGAAGGCATCGAGCATCAGGTCGATGCCCTTCTCGACCGCGATCCGCCCGACGTAGAGCAGCCGCGGCCCGCGGCCCTTCGGAACCGGGGGAAGGTCCGGCAGCGCGTCGGTGCCATTGGGCACCACCCGGACGCGCGCGGACGGGGCGATCTCCAGCACCCGCTTGGCGGTCTTGTCCGACGGGGTGGTCACCAGATCGGCGTCGGTCAGCATGCCGGCGGCAACCTGCAGCAGCTCGATCTGCGCCCGGCCGCGGCGCGGACGCTGGAACCGGATCGCCTTGCGCAGCTTCTTCCAGGTCACCCCCTCCATGTGCAGGGTGTAGACCTTGTAGGCCGCGTTCAGCAGCGGCACCAGGTGCCAGTAGTGATCGGCGTAGGCCTCGAAGTCGGTGTGCCAGGTGATGATCAGCGGACGGTTGGCGCGCTGCGCCACCCACATCCCCAGCAGCCCGATCCCGCCCAGGCCGTGGACGTGGATGACGTCCGGCGGGTTGGCCACCAGCTGCGCCAGCCGGTAGTCGAAGTCCTGGCCCATCGAGATCCGCACCGGATTGCCCGGCAGCGGCACCGAGGGCAACCGGATCTCACGTCGCCGGTCGTGCCCGGCATAGGGGTTCGGGCCGTCCGCCACCGGGGCCACCACCAGCAGCCGGTAGCCGGCCGCCAGTACCTGCTCCTCCACGAACTGGACGGCGTACAGCAGGCCGGAGTGCCCAGGGCCGTAGTTGTCGGTGAACTCGGCGATGGTGAGCGGCTTGAACGCCGGTTCGATGCTGTCGGCCGGTGCCTCGGGAAGCTCCGCCTCCTCCAGAGGCGTCGAGCCGTGCTCGTGGTCGTCGCTGTTGATGGCCGTCCTCCTGCGCTGGTGTGCGCCTCTCACCCTAGTGCGGCCGACGCCGCACGGCATCACCCGTAAGGACGACCCGTGCCGACGGCCACGGCGTAGCCGAGCCTCAGCCGACCAGGGAGCCGTAGCGGGACTTGGCCTTCTCCAGGGCGGTGACGTAGCCGGCGCGCTGGTAGCCGGCGGCATCGGCGTCGGCCGGGACGGCCAGCAACCCGCGCGCGGAATCCACCGAAGCGAAGCCCTTGCGGGTCAGCCAGGTGTCCAGCCCGTCCAGCAGGACGCGGGAGTAGTCGCGGCCATGCCGCACCAGAGCCGAGGTGGTCATCACCACGTCGGCACCGGCCAGCAGGTAGGCCACCACGTCGTCGGCGGTCTCCACCCCTGAGGTGGCGGCGATCGAGACCGGCAGCCGGTGCCGCAGCGCGGCGATCCAGGTGCGCGGCAGCCGGGCCTCCGACGGGTTCGACAGCTCGACGCCGGGAACCACCTCGACCCGCTCGACGTCCACGTCCGGCTGCAGGAACCGGTTGAACAGCACGACGCCGTCGGCGCCGGCCTCCACCAGCCGCAGCGCGAAGCTGCCGAAGGAGGAGAAGTAGGGCGCCAGCTTCACCGCCACCGGGATGGAGATGTTCTGCTTCACCGCGGCGACGATGTCGATATGGCGCTGCTCGACGTCCGGCCCGGCCAGGCTGGTGTCGCCGGGCATGAAGTAGATGTTGAGCTCGAGCGCGGCCGCGCCCGCTTCCTCAAGCTGCCTGGCGAACTGCACCCAGGAGCCGAGCGAGGAGCCGTTCAGGGAGGCGATCAGCGGCACGTCGATCGCGCGGGAGGCCTTCTCGACCAGCGACAGGTACTTCACCGCGACGGTCTCGACCGGCTCGGCCGACACCGACGGGAAGTACGAGGTGGCCTCGGCGAACAGATCCGCGTGCTCCTCCTCCAGCAGGGCGTCGCGCTCGGCCTGTTCCAGCTGGGCGCGCACCTGTTCCTCGAAGAGCGAGTAGAGGACGACCGCGCCGACGCCGCCGTCGGCCAGTCCCTTCACTCCGTCGACGGTCTGCGAGAGCGGGCCGGCCGAGGCCACCAGCGGGTTGCGCAGCGGCAGGCCGAGGTAGGTGGTGCGCAGGTTCATCGGTCGCTCCTGGTGGCATCGGCGGCGAACCGCTCCGCACCGCGGGTCGCCATCTCCTCGTACTCGGCCCAGCGGCGGTTGACGGCGTCCTGACCGAACTCCAGGAACCGCTCGGCGGCCTCCGGGTCGCTGTTGGCCAGCATCCGGAACCGCAGTTCCTTGTCGTGGTACTCCTTCAGCGGGATCCTCGGACGCGGGGAGTCGAGCAGGAAGGGGTTGCGTCCGGACATCCGCAGCACCGGGTTGTAGCGCATCAGCGGCCAGTGCCCGGAGGCCACCGCGCGGTACTGCTGGTCGAGCCCCTTGCGCATGTCGATGCCGTGCGCGATGCAGTGGCTGTAGGCCAGGATCAGCGACGGCCCGTCGTAGGCCTCGGCCTCGCGGAAGGCCTTCAGGGTCTGCTGTGGATCGGCGCCCATCGCCACCCGGGCGACGTAGACGTTGCCGTAGGAGACCGCCTGCATGGCGACATCCTTCTTGCCGGTCATCTTGCCGCCGGAGGCGAACTTCGCCACCGCGCCCAGCGGTGTCGACTTGGACGCCTGGCCGCCGGTGTTGGAGTACACCTCGGTGTCCATCACCAGGATGTTCACATCGCGACCGGACGCCAGCACATGGTCGACGCCGGCGGAGCCGATGTCGTAGGCCCAGCCGTCGCCGCCCACGATCCACACCGAACGGCGCAGCAGGTGATCGGCGACCGAGCGCAGATCGTCCACCCTCGGGCCGCCGCCCATGGTGTCCAGCAGCGCCTTGAGGGCGTCCACCCGGGCGCGCTGCTGGGAGAGCTCCGACTCGTACTGCTGGGGGGCGCCCAGGATCGCGTCCACGGTCGCGTCGCCCAGCTCCGGACGCAACTCCGCGAGCCGCCGCCGGGCCGTCTCGGTATGCAGGTCGGCGGCCAGCCGCAGCCCCAGCCCGAACTCGGCATTGTCCTCGAACAACGAGTTCGACCAGGCCGGCCCGCGTCCGTACTTGTTGGACGACCAGGGTGTGGTCGGCAGGTTGCCGCCGTAGATGGACGAGCAGCCGGTGGCGTTCGCCACCGTCGCCCGGCCGCCGAAGAGTTGGGTGAGCAGCTTCAGGTAGGGCGTCTCGCCGCAGCCCGAGCAGGCCCCGGAGAACTCGAACAGCGGCTCCAGGAACTGGGTGCCGCGGACGTTGGCGAAGTCGACCCGAGAGCGCCGGTTGACCGGGATCGTCTCGAAGAAGGCGACGTTCTCCTTCTCCTTGGTGCGTTCCAGGACGGGCGCGAGGTTGATCGCCCGCCGGTTGCCGCCACCGATCGGCTTCACCGGGCAGGCCTCCACGCACAGGCCGCAGCCGGTGCAGTCCTCGGCGTAGACCTGCAGGGTGTAGCGCGAACCGGGGAAGCCGGCCGCGTTGAGTGGCGCGGACTGGAAGCATTCGGGAGCCCCGTCCAGGGCCGAGCCGGCGTAGTACTTGGCGCGCAGCACCGCGTGCGGGCACACGAAGGCGCAGTTGCCGCACTGGATGCAGGCCTCCGGATCCCACTCGGCGATGATGTCGGAGATGTTCCGCTTCTCGTACTTCGTGGTGCCGGAGGGGTAGGTGCCGTCCACCGGCAGCGCCGAGACCGGCAGCTGGTCGCCGGTGCCGGCCAGCATGGACGCGGTCACCGTCGAGACGAACTGCGACGCCGCGCCGATCACCGGCGGGATCATCGGCTGATCGCCGACCGGTGCCGCGGGCACCTCGATGCGGTGCAGGTCGGCCAGCGAGGCGTCCACGGCGGCCTCGTTCTTGGCCACCACGTCGGCGCCCTTGCGGGCGTAGGTCTTGCGGATCGCCTTCTTCACCTGCTTGATCGCCTGCTCGGCCGGCAGCACCTTGCTGATCGCGAAGAAGCAGGTCTGCAGCACGGTATTGGTGCGCCGGCCCATCCCGGCCTTGCGGGCCACCAGGTTGGCGTCGATCGCCCACAACTCGATGCCCAGGTCGATGATCTTCGCCTGCATCGGCTCGGGCAGCCGGGCGAAGACCTCGTCGATCGGGTAGGGGGTGTTGATCAGCAGCACCGTCCCCGGCCGGGCGAACTCCAGCACGTCCACCCGCTCCAGCACCGACCAGGCGTGGCAGGCGATGAAGCTGGCGGAGTTGATCAGGTAGGGCGCCTCGATCGGCTTGGGGCCGAAGCGCAGGTGCGAGACCGTCCGCGAGCCCGACTTCTTGGAGTCGTAGACGAAGTAGCCCTGGGCGTAGGTGCCGGGCACCTCGCCGATGATCTTGATGGTGTTCTTGTTGGCGCCGACGGTGCCGTCCGAGCCCAGGCCGTAGAAGACAGCCGAGACGGTGGCCGGATCCTCGATGTCGAGGGTCGGGTCATAGGGCAACGAGGTGTGGGTGACGTCGTCGTTGATCCCGATGGTGAAGCGGGGACGGGGCTGCGGCAGCGCCAGCTCGTCGAAGATGCCGGCGACCATGCCGGGGGTGAACTCCTTGGACGACAGTCCGTAGCGCCCGCCGACCACCAGCGGCATGGCCCGCCGTCCGGTGGCTGCGGCCTCGCCGAGGGCCGCGGTGACATCCAGGAAGAGCGGCTCGCCGCCGGAGCCGGGCTCCTTGGTCCGATCCAGCACGGCCACGACCCGCGCGGTGGCGGGGATGGCGGCCAGGATCTGCTCGACCGGGAAGGGACGGTAGAGCCGCAGCTGCACGACTCCGACCTTCGCGCCCTGGGCGTTCAGGTAGTCGACGGTCTTCACCACGGTCTGGGCGCCGGAGCCCATCACCACGACGACTCGCTCGGCCTCGGGGTCGCCGTGGTACTCGACCAGCTCGTACCTGCGCCCGGTGAGTTCGGCGAACTTCTCCATCGCCTCGGTGACCAGGCCCGGGACGGCCGCGTAGAACGGGTTGACCGTCTCGCGCGACTGGAAGTAGGTGTCCGGGTTCTGCGCGGTGCCGCGGATGTAGGGGTGCTCCGGCGACAGCGCCCGGCGGCGGTGGGCGCGGATCAACTCCTCCGGCACCAGGTCGCGCAGCTGGTCGTCGCTGAGCAGGTCGACCACGTTCACCTCATGGGAGGTGCGGAAGCCGTCGAAGAAGTGGACGAAGGGGATGCGGCTGGTCAGGGTGGCGAGCTGGGAGATCGCGGCCAGGTCGTGGGCCTCCTGCGGGGATGCCGAGCAGAGCAGCGCGAAGCCGGTCTGCCGCACCGCCATCACGTCCTGGTGATCGCCGTAGATCGACAGCCCCTGCGCCGCCAGCGAGCGGGCCGCGACATGGAAGACCGTCGAGGTGAGCTCCCCAGCGATCTTGTACATGTTCGGGATCATCAGCAGCAGACCCTGGCTGGCGGTGAAGGTGGTCGACAGCGCGCCACCCTGCAGGGCGCCGTGCAGCGCCCCGGCCGCGCCGCCCTCGGACTGCATCTCTACAACTGTAGGGATCATGCCGTAGACGTTCGGCCGACCCTGGGCCGACCATTCGTCCGCCAGCTCCGCCATGGTCGAGCTGGGCGTGATCGGGTAGATGCTGCACAGCTCGTTGAGCCGGTAGGCGGCCGAGGCGGCGGCCTCGTTCCCGTCGATGATCGTTCGCATGGTCACTTCTCCTCGATCATCTCGATGGCGTGGACGGGGCACTGCTCGTAGCAGGTCGCGCAGCCGGTGCACTTGTCGTAGTCGAACCGGTAGCGGAAGCCCGTGCCGAGCTTGATCACCGCGTCCTCGGGGCAGGCGCCGAGGCAGCCGTCGCACTCGAAGCAGTTGCCGCAGGAGAGGCAGCGGGCTGCCTCGATGTGCGCCTGGTCGTCGCTCAGGCCACCCACGATCTCGTCGAAGTCCGTGATCCGCTGCTCCGGCTCGAGCTCGGGCTGGGAGGAGCGGCGGGCGTCGCCGAAGTACCACAGGTGCAGCTTGTCGAAATCGGCCAGGTCGTGCTTGGGCCGAGCGGGGGCCTCGCGTCCGGCCAGCCAGGCGTCGATCTGCCGGGCGGCCCGCTTGCCGTGGCCGACGCCGACGGTGACCGTCCGTTCGCTGGGGACGGCGTCGCCCCCGGCGAAGATGCCCGCGACGCCGGTCATCAGGGTGCGCGGGTCGACCTTGAGCACGTCGTGGTCGAAGCTCATGCCGGGGATCCGGCGCAGGAAGTCGGAGTCGGTCTCCTGGCCGAGCGCCAGGATGACGGTGTCGGCCTGCAGCTTCTCGAACCGGCCGGTGCCGACCGCGCGTCCGTTCTCATCGAGTTCCATGATCTCGACGGTCAGATCCTCCTGGTCGACGCTGGAGATCGTGCGCAGCCAGTTCATCGTGACGCCCTCGCGGACCGCGCCCTCCTTCTCCTCCTCGTGCGCCG
The DNA here is from genome assembly GCA_020161795.1 of Actinomycetota bacterium. Taxonomy (GTDB): domain Bacteria; phylum Actinomycetota; class Actinomycetes; order Propionibacteriales; family Propionibacteriaceae; genus Propionicimonas. The sequence goes on from JAIUOR010000033.1 coordinate 113,396, forward strand.
GCATCTGCTCCTCGGTGCGTCGGTAGATCACGATCGATTCCTCGGCGCCCAGCCGGCGGGCCACCCGGGCGGCGTCCATCGCGGTGTTACCGCCGCCGTAGATCGCGACCTTGCGGCCGATGATCGGACGCTCGCCGCTGGCGACGCCGCGCAGGAAGCTGACCGCGTCCACGATCCGGCCGGCGTCCTGCCCCGGGATGTCGACCCGGCGGGAGAGGTGCGCGCCGATAGCCACGAAGCAGGCGTCGAAGCCGCCCTCGGCCTGGTCGGCCAGCAGATCCTTCACCCGGTAGTCGGTGACGATCCGGATGCCCAGGTCGACCAGCCGCTGCACCTCGGCGTCCAGGATGTCGCGGGGAAGCCGGTACTCGGGGATGCCGTAGCGCATCATGCCGCCGGGCAGCGGCGAGGCGTCCCGGATCTCCACCTCGTGGCCGGCCATGGCCAGGTGGTAGGCGGCGGAGAGCCCGGAGGGGCCGGCGCCGACCACCAGCACCCTGCGCCCGGACGAGAACCGCGGCTTGATGAAGCTCCAGCCCTGCTCGATCGCCAGGTCGCCCAGGTAGCGCTCGACGGAATGGATGGACACCGAGCCGTCCAGCTCGATGCGGTTGCAGGCGGTCTCGCAGGGGTGGTAGCAGACCCGGCCGTGGATGGCGGGGAAGGGGTTGTTCCGCACCAGCTCGCGCCAGGCGGCCTCGTCCTGGCCGGCCTTCACCAGCCGCAGCCACTCCTGGATGTTTTCCCCCGCCGGGCAGGCGTTGTTGCAGGGTGGCAGCAGATCGACGTACACCGGCATCCGGGAACGCACGGGCGCGACCCGGCCGCCCCCGGCGGCGAGATCGGGCAGCTGGGTGATGTCACGAGCCATGGTGAACCCCTACTTCGCGGCAGATTTTCCCTGTCAATGTAGTGCGGCAAGGGGGTTCGCGCTGGCAGTTGGGGAAACTTCTATCCGGGCGCTGACAAGGTGATTTATGTAACACGTCAGGTGCGTAATCCGTGTGCACCGGTGCACGACGGCTCGCTTTCCGCCCGCCCCGTTCGAGGTGGCCGTGGGGATCCGATGCCCCTAACAAGGGGGGAATTGCGCGCCTCACGAAGCACCGCGGGCCGGGCTCGATAGACTGCGGCTGCGCCCTGGAGGGCGGATCGAGTCGATCGGGGGATGCCATGTCGCAGCCGTCCTACCGCGGGTTCCGGCGTTGGCTGCCGATCTCCCCGCCGCCCCAGACGCGGCCGCGGCCGGCCGCCGATCGCGCGGCGGCGCTGGCGCGGTTCGAGGAACTCTGCGCGACCGACGACGCGCGGGTGGGCGAGGCCACCCGCACCCGGCTGTTCGAGCCGTCCGGCGAGGCGCTGGCCACGATCGTCGCCTGGCACGGCTTCACCAACGCGCCGAGCCAGTTCGTGGCGGTGGCGGGCGCCCTCGCGGAGCAGGGCTACCGCGTCCTGGTGCCCCGGCAGCCCTACCAGGGCTTCACCGATGTGCTCAACCGATCGCTGGCCGAACTCACCACGCAGGATCTCATCGACCATGTCGACACCTGCGTCGACATCGCCGCCGGCTTCGGCGACCCGGTGTGGGTCGTCGGCCTGTCCGCCGGCGGGGTGCTGGCAGCCTGGGCGGCCGCCACGCGGGGCGAGGTGCAGCGGGCCATCCTGCTGGCGCCGCTGGTGGCGCCGAAGGGCGTCCCGATGCCCGTGGTGCGGATGCTGGTGAAGTTCCCCCGGATCGTGCCCGGGTTCTACTACTGGTGGGATCCGCGGGTGAAGGAGAACCTCGGCCACAGTCCGCACGCCTACCCGGGCTTCCCGGTGCCCGGCCTGATGCCCTACCTGCACCTCTCCGAAGCGATGTTCGACGCCACCGTCGAGGCGCGGCATCAGCTGACCCGGGTGGTGCTGGTCTCCAACCCTGGGGATTTCGCCATCCGCCGCGATGCCGCTCGCAGCTTCGCCACCAGCATCTTCGCCGGTCATGCCGACTACTACGGCGAGGCGACCGTCGACGGCGACCTCGGGTGGTGGCACGACTTCGTCGATCCCTGGTCGCCGCACCGCGGCACCACCGAGCAGGTCGTGGCGGTGCTGCTGGCCGGCTTCGGGGTGGACGACCCGACGGCCGGCGGTGTCCTCGTCCCGCCCCTGCTGCAGCGTCAGCCCGGCGGCTGAGCTTCCCGGTCGTTCCACCCAAAGGAGGGTTCATGAACACGAAGGTCTGGCTGGCCGGGCTCAGCCTGGGTGCGCTGCTGGCAGGGTGCGCGGTGACTCCGCCGTACGACACGACGCCTCCGCCCGATCCCACCCCTCCGGCGGGTACTCTGCCCGATCCGGCCACGCCGCTGGGGCTGGACGAGCTGGCCGCCTTCGGCGGCGTCGCGATGCTGGTGGCCGGCTCCAACTGCACCGGAACCCTGATCGACACCGGGGTGCCTTCCGGCCCCGCGTACGTCCTGACGAACGGGCACTGCGTCGGCGATGTCGGCCGTTCCAGGCAGGTGACGACGCTCGATGAGGAGTGGTGGGGCGAAGCACAGTTCTTCCGCGCGGCCGGCAACCTCGACAACACCTATTCCGCCGAGGTGGTGCAACTCGCCTACTCGACGATGCGGCATACCGACACCGCCATCGTGCGGCTCGCCCCGACGCTCGGCGAACTCCAGGCACAGGGGGTGCGCGCGGTGCGGATCGCCGCCGCCGAGCCCGCTGAAGGAGCGCAGGTGGTGAACATCGGTGTGCCGGTGCAGAATCTCGATGAGGACGACTGGGTGCTGCGAGAGGGTCGCTGCTCACTCGGTGCCCAGCACTCCCTCCTGGAGTTCGGCTGGCTCTGGCAAGGCGCCTGGAGCAACGACTGCCCGGGCATCATCCAGGGCTCGAGCGGCTCACCGCTGTTCGAGGTCGACGACTCCGGCCCGGTGCAGATCGTCGGCATGATCAACACCACCTCGTCGGGGATCGACCCTGCCGCGGGCGGGGACTGCTGGATCAACCGGCCGTGCCAGGTGACCCCCGATGAGGTCACGATGGTCCCTGACACCGCCTACGCCCAATCGGTGGCGGGCATCGGCCGGTGCTTCGATACGGCAACCGGGGTGTTCGCGACCGGTGGGGAGTGCCCGCTGCCGGTCTCCGATGTCTGGGCGGAGGAGGGCGGCGGCTGGTTCCGCGGCGGCGACGAACCCGACAGCGCCGGTCGCATGCCGCAGGTGCGGCTGGTCGGCCGCGAGGCGGGCACGGTGCGCACCGCCCTCGTCCCGCTCGGGGACGGCACCGCCTGCCAGGCGCCGGAGACCTACGCGGGCTCAGAGCCCCAGTCGCTACCGGAAGCTGGGGAGCACCCCTGGGATTCCTCGATCGGCCTCACGTTGTCGGTCGATCTACCCGTCACCGAGGGCCACTACCTGCTGTGCGCGGTGCGCGGCGATGCCTACGCAGCCGCCGCGGGCGTGCACTTCGCCGTCGATCGGACGCCGCCGCTGCAGCCGGCCGGTGCGGAGGTTGAACGTCTCGACGGGGCAGTGATGGTGCGGCCGTTCCTCGATCCGCCCGAGCTGACCTCCGTCCGCTTCACGTGGGGGCCGCAGGGCCAGGTCGACTGCGAGGACACCTCCGCGTTCCAGGAGTTCTTCATGGTTCCGCTCACCCTGATGGCCGACGAGTTGCCGGCGACGTACTGCATCTACGGAATGGATGCGGCCGGCAACCGCACCGCGGTGGAGCAGATCGAGATCCCGGCCTAGCCGGCCGGTTCGCCGGCGGCTATTCCGCCACCCAGAGCGGGTGGCCGCCGGGAACGGCGAAGAGCGATTCGCCGGTGCCCAGGTCGATCACCGCGGTCACCGAGTGGTCGGTGGCGCCGGAGGTCAGATCGTCCACCGGGGCTGAGACGTCGAGAATCTCCGTCCAGGCGTACTGGCCGTTGCTCGACACCCCGCTCTCGAGCAGCCTGCCGAGCTCGGGGGAGACGGTCGCGACGGTCGAGGTGGTGCCGTCCCGGGTGTGTTCCAGCCGCGACGTGATGCGCGCCACGTCGTCGGCGTAGCTGACATCGTCGAACTGCTGCACCCACTCGGCCGGGGTGATCATGGTGCGGTTGCCGGCCAGGACATCGGTGTCGCCGGCGTCTCCCGGCGACGGCAGCGCCGTCGTCTTGCCGGAACCGAGGTCGAGCATCGACTCGTCCGCCCCGCTCAGCACGACCAGGGTGGTGGTGCCCGGGAGGAAGCCGAGCAGCCGGTCGTGGCTGCCGAGCGGCGCCAGCGTCGAGCCCGGGTCGACCCCGGTCAGGAAGACCTGTCCGGAATCGTCCTGCAGCACCAGCGACCGCGTGCCGGGAATGAACGCCCAGTCGGTCACCCGCAGTTCGCCGCCGTCAGCCGCCGCGATCTCGCGGGGATCCTGCGCCAGGTCGGTCATGTCCTGCAGGAACAGGGTGTTGTCGTAGAACCGCTCGCCCTCGGCGTCCTCGCCGGTCACCGTGTAGCCCACCAGGCCCTGCTCGGGCGAGCCGCCGAGCAGGCCGACCGCGGCGCCGGCGGGGGTCGCCAGGGTGGCGAGTTCGGAATCCGGGCCGGCGGAGACGACCAGCCTGGATTCCAGATCGCCCTCGCGGGCGATCGCCACCACCATGTCGGCGACGACGGTGTAGGCCTCGATACCGGGGGTGGCCAGGACGGTCACGGGATCGCCGCCCGGCTCGGTGCGCACCACCCGGTCGTCGGCGCCGAAGGCCCATGGCCCGCGGCTCAGCAGCGAATAGACGGCGTAGCCGGGCGTCGTGAACGAGTAGGTCCAGTCGGCGTGGATGCCGGTATGCCGGCTGCGGAGGCCGGTGACGGTGACGGTGTAGTCGGTCGCGTAGGCCAACGGGCGGGTGAGCCGGACGATCACCTGGGCATCGCGGGATTCGACGGTGAAGTCGGCCGCGGGGGTGATCGACACCTGGTCGGCGGTCACGGCGTCCAGTGGTTGCCGTCCGCGCAGCACCAGTTGCTGGCCGCCGGCCGCCACCGCCCGCTCGACGGCCAGTGTCGCGTCGACGAGATCGGGCCCGCGCCGCGCCCCCATCACGCCGAGGATGCCCGCGACGAGGGCGAGCGCTCCGGCCAGACCGAACGCGAGCGTCCAGAAGCCGCGGGCGCTGGAATCAGTAGTCATAGGGCTGCGCCGGCCGTTCGATGGAATCGATCGAGGACGGCTTCAACACCACGCCGCCGGTGGTGCTCGCCTCGGAGGTGACCAGCGTCCCGGTGACCTCCAGCCAGCCGTCCACCGGGTGGCTGTCGGCCCACGCCGGCGACGTGACCGGGATGCCGACCGGTTGGGCGTCCACGGTGCAGCAGGTCACCACGAACCGCGCCAGATAGAACACGTCAGGGTTGCCGTCGGGGGCCGGGGTGACGAACCCGGAGAGGGTGATCTGCTGACCGGCGTAGGTGACCGCTGTGGCGGGGTGGGAGAGCAGCGCCGCCCAGTCGCGCAGCTGGAAGGTGGCCGGATCGGCGCCGACCAGCTGCGCATCGGCCTCGATCGAGGAGTTCAGGTCACGCTGCTCGACGGTCGTGGTGGTGAGGGTGGCCGGTGGCAGTACCAGCAGCCCGACCACCAGCGCGAGCGCGGCCAGCACCCCGCCGCTGCCCTGCAGCCGGCCGCGCCAGCCGGTCGGCGCCGGGTGGTCGTGGTCGTCGCCGGGCTCGGCGATCGCATGGGCCGCGATGGTGGCGACCAGGCCGAGCCCGACCAGGATCGCGGTGAAGGTGAAGTAACGCGGGTGGATGTAGAGGCCGAGCTGGCCGGTGGCGGCCAGCCAGAGCGTGGCGATGCTGCCGGTCAGCGCCAGCAGCAGGCCGGTCGAGGGCCAGGGGGAGCGTCGGATGGGCTGGCCGGAGGCGTCCGCGTGCTGGGGATGTCGTTCAGAGGACAAGGTTCAACCCCATTCCGAGCACGAGGACGCAGAGCGCGACCAGAGTGGCGATCAGCGCGAGCGCGCGGGTGGTGAAGGTGGTGCGAAGCAGCGCGAGCATCTTGATGTCGATCATCGCGCCGAAGACCAGGAAGGCCACGATTCCGCCCGGCATGAAGGTGGCCGAGAAGGACAGGATGAAGAAGGCGTCCACGTTCGAGCAGACCGAGACGACGAAGGCCAGTGCCATCAGCACCAGCACCGACAGCAGCGGGTTGCTGCCCAGTTCGACCAGGACGGAGCGCGGGATGCCGACCTGGATGGCACCGGCGATCATCGAGCCGGCCACCAGTGCGGGCAGCATGACGGTGGTCTCCTCGGCGAACAGCCGTGCCGAACGGATGGTGCGGGTCTGGGGAACGCCCGGTTCGGCGTGGCAGCGGGCCTCGAAGCCGGCGGTGAGCAGCGAGGACGGATCGGGGTGGCGGCTGAACAGCCAGCCCAGCAGGTTGGCGATCACGAAGGCGCCGCCGATCCGGGCGACCAGGATGCCGTCCTCCCAGCCGAAGGCCTGATAGGTGGTGATGATCGTCACCGGGTTGAGGATGGGCGCGGCCAGCAGGAAGGTGAGCGCGTCCCCGACCCCCAGTCCGCGCATCATCAGGCCGCGGGCCAGCGGCACGTTGCCGCACTCGCAGACCGGGAACAGCACCCCCAGCACGGAGAGCGCGATTCTGCGGAGGAAGGGATTGCGCGGCAGGTAGCGCTGCCAGACCCGATCGGGCACCCAGACCTGCACCAGGATAGAGATCGCGATCCCCAGGAAGACGAAGGGCAGCGACTCGACGAAGACGCTGACCGACAGGGTGACGAAGTCGCGTCCGGCGTCCGGCAGCCAGGCGGTCCAGGCCGGGTCGGCGACCAGCCGCAGCCCGAGCATCACGGCTGCGAGCGCCAGGATCACCCCTACCCGGATCAGCATCGGGCCCCGGCGACCGGGCGCGGGCGCGGTCAACCCCGACGGGCGCGACGCGGTCGACTGCATGATCCTGCCTGGGTCGGGGAAGCTGGTGGCAGTTTAGCTGGCACGGCACTGGCGGCTGGCGAACGCCACTCGGTCGGAGGGGGCACCCGCCGGCAGACCGGCGGGAGGATTCGCACCGAACTTGCCCAAAATCGGGCCAGGTCGGCGGAATTCGGGCATCCAGAGCGCAGATCCTCCCGCGCCCCTGGCGTCATCAGTGCTCGTAGTAGTGGTCGCCATGGGCCGCGTGGCGGTGCCCGTCGTGGACGTAGTCGATGTGACCGGCATGCTCGACGGCCACGTGCTCGCAGCCGGGGCCGTGGACGTGCGGGTGGTCTTCGGTGACCTGCTCGGGGAGTGGCTCGTCGTCCGGCGATCCCACCTCGATCGGGCGGTCCGGGCGTCCCTGCAGCAGGCGGGAGACCGGCCAACTGGCGGCGAACAGCAGGATCGCGATCACCACGATCAGCGCGCCGGGAGCGGTGTTGAGGTAGTACGAGCCGATCGTCCCGGAGACCGCTGCCGTCGCGCCCAGCCCCATGGAGACGAACAGCCCGGCCCGGAAGCCGGTGGCCAGCTGGGTTCCGGTCGCCACCGGAACCACCATCAGCGCGCTCACCAGCAACAGGCCGACGGTGCGCATCGAGACGGTGACGGTGATCGCGGCCAGCGCCACCACGAGGATGTTCAGCCACCGGGTGGGCAGCCCGATGGTGCGGGCGAAGGGCTCGTCCGCCGAGACCGCGAAGAGCTGGGGCATCAGCCCGATGGCGACCAGCAGCACGACCGCTCCCAGCACGGCGATCGCCCAGAGGTCGGCGGCGCCCACCGTGAGCAGGGAGCCGAACAGGTAGCCGGCTAGCGCTCCCGCGCCCTGACCGGCGAAGGCGGCCAGCAGCAGGCCGCCGGCCAGGCCGCCGTAGAAGATGATCGCCAGCCCGACGTCGCCATGGGCACGGCCGGATTCGCGCAGCAACTCGATGCCCACCGCGCCGATCACGCAGACCGCGATCGCCAGCGGCAGTGGAGCGGCTCCGGTCAGCATCGCCAGGCCTACGCCGGCCACCGCCAGGTGGCCCAGGCCGTCGCCGAGCAGGCTGAGCCGGCGCTGCACGATGTAGGTGCCGATGGCCGGCGCGGTGACGCCGGTGATGACGGCGGCCAGCAGCGCTCGTTGCATGAATTCCAGGGCGAGCCAGTCCATCACAGCGCCTCCAGCCCGGTCTGGTGGGGACGGGGACGGTTGGCGGCCAACTCGCTGATCTCGTGGCCCCCGTGGTGGTGGGAGGGATCGGGGGTGTGCGGCACCACCCGTCCGTCCTGCACGAAGATGGTGCGGTCGATCACCTCGGCGAAGGGACCGAGTTCGTGCAGCACCATCACGACCGTGACGCCGTCGGCGATGAGCCGGCGGGCGACATCGGCGAGCAGTTGCTGGGTGACGTGGTCGACCCCGGCCAGCGGTTCGTCCCAGAGCATCAGCTGGGCGCCCGAGGCCAGTGCCCGGGCGATCAGGACGCGTTGCTGCTGACCGCCGGAGAGCCGGACGAACCGGTGCCGGGCCCGCTCGGTCAGGTCGACCGCGGCCAGGGCGTCGGCGATCGCCTGCTTGTCGGCGGCGGATTCGGGCCAGAACGCGCGGCGATGGCCCAGGCGCCCGCTGGCGACCACCTCGCGGGCGGTGGCCTGCTGCACCAGGATGCCGCTGCGCTGGGGCACGTAGCCGAGCTTGTTCCAATCCCGGAAGTCCTCCAGCCGGGTGCCGAAGAGCTCGACCTCGCCGCGATGCGGGACGAGGCCGAGCAGGGCACGCATCAGGGTGGTCTTGCCGGAGCCGTTGTTGCCCAGGATGGCGACCGCCTCGCCCTGGGTGATCGCCAGGTCGACGTCGCGGACGATCGGGACGCCGCCCAGCAGCACGCCGAGGCCGGCGGCAGAGATCGCCGCCGGCCCCGGTGCCTGCTCAGAGGTCAGCCGCACTGGTTGGCTGTCCGCAGGGAAGCCAGGTTGGAGCGCATCACCTCAAGGTAGTCGTTTCCGCGGGATTCCGGGGTCAGTCCCTCCAGCGGATCCAGCACGTCGGTCTTCAGCCCCAGGTCTCCGGCGATCGATTCCGACACCACCGGGGAGACCAGGGTCTCGAAGAAGATCGTGGTCACGCCCTCGGCCTTGGCGATCTCGTGCACTTCGGCGATCCGCGCGGCGGTCGGCTCCACGTCCGGCTCGACGCCGCGGATGCCGACCTGCTCCAGGTCGTAGCGGTGGGCGAGGTAGCCGAAGGCGGCGTGCGAGGTGATGAAGGCGTGGATCTGGCAGTTGGCCAGGCCGGCCTTGAACTCGCCGTCCAGGACTCCGAGGTCGTTGAGCAGGAGGTCGGTGTTGACCTTCAGGGTCTCGGCCGCCTCGGGGCGGGCGTCGATCAGGGCATCGCGGACGTGCTCGGCGACCGTGGCCAGGTTGGTCGGGTCGAGCCAGGTGTGGGGGTCGAGCCCGCCCTCCTCGTGCTCGTCCTCGTGGGCCTCTTCGTCGTGATCGCCGTCCTCGTCATGGCCGGCTTCCTCCCCGTGACCGTGGCCGTCGTCGACCGTGGCCGGGATGAGCTTCAGGAAGGAGGCGGCGTCCACCGTCCGCTGTGCGTTGGCCTGGGCCAGCGCGGCGTCGACGGCGGGCTGGAAGCCCTCCTGGAAGACGACCAGATCGGCTGAGGAGAGCAGGGCCACCTGCTGTGGCGCCAGTTCGAGATCGTGGGGTTCGGCGCCCGGGGCGGTCAGGTTCTCGACCGTGACCAGGTCCCCGCCCACGCGCTCGGCGACGAACTGGAAGGGGTAGAAGGCCACCGCCACCGAGAGTTGCTCGGTCTGGGCGGCGCCCGGGGTGCTGGCCCCCGGCGAGGTGGGAGTCCCGGCTGGGGTGGAACAGGCCGCCAGTGAGGTCAGAGCGAAGGCGGCGCCCACCAGGAAGGCAGCAGGACGAGCAGAAAATGTCATGGTAATCATTCTCATACTCATCGGACGGAGGTGTCAAAGCCGTCCGCAGGACGAAATGGTCCGGCTCGTGCAAGGCGTACTCGGGCGTACGTCGCCCCTTGGTTGCCGACTGAGTCCGGTGGTCAGCTCGCCGACCGGGACTGCCCGGCGGTTCGGGTTTCGGCAGACTCAGCCGGCGAGGCGGTGACTTCTAGTGCTCGTCGTAGCGGTCGGTGTGCACGGCATGCCGGTGGCCGTCGTGCAGGTAGTCGACGTGATCGCCGTGCTGAACCGCCTCGTGGCCGCAGCCGTCGCCGTGGGTGTGCTCGGCCGGGGTGTGCTCGGCGTGGGGGTCGGTCATGGGAGTTCCCTTCAGGGTGCGGCCCCGGGATCCGGTGCCGCTGATTCATTGACATGGACGAGCGCGTCGGAGATGACGTGGCTGACATGCTGGTCGGCCAGCCGGTACGCCACCTCCTTGCCGCTGCGGACGGCGGTGACCAGCCCGCTCTGCCGCAGCGTTCGCAGGTGCTGGGAAACCAGCGGTTGGGACATCTCGGTGGCCTCCACCAGGGCGCCGACCGTACGGGAACCGGAGCCGAGCAGAAGCAGGATCTGGAGCCGGGATTCGCTGCCGAGCACGCGGAAGAGTTGCGCGGCCTCGACCAGCCCCGGTTCGGTATCCATGCGAGCAGTCAACCACACATATAAACACATTGCGATATGTCTATGGATCGATGTCCCTCTCGTCCCGTCCCCCGATCTCCCGCGCACAAACCGGGTGATTCCGGGCCTCTGAGTGGACTATCCAGGCAGGGCGGCCAGATTGCCCGGTTTCTGCGGGTGGGGCAGCCGGGAGTCGGGCGGGCGGGGGTGGGATCAGTCAGTCCGCCGTAGCAGGACGACGCCGTCCTCAAGGGTTGCGGGCTCGCCATCCGGCGAGGTGACCTCCCGCGTCCGCTCCTCGGCGACCCTCACCTCCCAGAGGTCGGAGTCGAGGCCCAGGGCGGCCGCCTCCTCGGCCGCCGCCAGGAAGCGGTGGGAGTGGGCGTGCACCCACGGCGGTGGGGCGGCATGGGTGAGGATCAGCAGATGTCCGCCCGGCGCGACCCAGCCGGCCGCGCGTCGCAGGATTTCCGAGCGGGTGGCGGTTGCCGAGGAGTGCAGGAAGCTCGCCGTCACCAGGTCGTAGAGCTGCGAGGTGTCGAAGGTGGCGGCGTCAGCGGCGAGGAAGTGCGCGCGATCGGCCAGCCCGGCCGCGCGGGCCGCCTCGCTGCCGCGGGCGGCGGCGGTCGCCGAGACGTCGACGCCGGTGGCCTGCCAGCCATGGCTCGCGAGCCAGATCACGTCCCCGCCCTCGCCGCAGCCCAGGTCGAGGGCGGTGCCCGGCTCGAGCTCGGCGGCGACCTCGGCCAGCACCTGGTTCACCCGCCCCGACCAGACCTGGTCGGCGGTGGCGTAGCGCTCCTCCCAGAACTCCGGGGTGGCGATCTCGGGCCACCCGCCGCCGGCGACGGCCTGGTCGAACTCCTCGGCGACCAGGGCGGCGTTCGCCATCGCGCCGGCCATCGAGGCCGCTCCGATCGAGACCGGCACGTTGGCGCCCGGGTCGACGACGTTGCCCGCTCCCCAGACCCGCGGGTGACTGGTGCGTCCAGTCGCGTCGACTGCGATGAAGCTTCCCCAGGGGGTGTCCTTGCGCTCCAGGTGGAGGGAGTCGAGGAAGCCGTCGTGGGGACGCGGGGTGCCGGCTGTGAAGATCGCGTCGAGTTCGACGGTGGCGCCGTCGGCGGTACGGACGCCGGTGAGCCGGCCCGCCTCGCCCAGCACCTCGGTGACGGGGGACGTGACGAGGACGACCCCGCGCGAGCGCAGCCGGAGAGCGGCCTCGGGCGTGAGCTCGCCCAGGCCGGCGGTGAAGAGAACCACCCGGTCGCTCCATTGCCGCACCAGCTCGGCCTGGTGAAGCCTCATCGGCGAGGTGGCGAGCACGCCGAGCCGCTGGTCGCGGACCTCCCAGCCGTGGCAGTAGGGGCAGTGCAACACCCCGGTGCCCCAGCGTTCGGCCAGCCCGGGGACGGCTGGGAGCTCATCGGTGATGCCGGTGGCCGCGACGAGGGCCTGGGCGCGGGCGGTGCCGCCGCCGGCCAGGGTGACGAGCAGCCCGTCCGGCACGTCCTCGGCCCGGACGATGGTGTCCTCGGCGAACTCGACTCCGTAGCCGGCGGCCTCCTGGCGGCCGCGACGCAGCAGCTCGGTGGGGTCCGTCCCCTCGTTGCCCAGGACGCCATGCATGTGCGCGGCGAACCTGTTGCGTGGGCTTCCCGCGTCCACCACCAGTACCCGGCGGCGGGCGCGTCCCAGCATGAGCGCCGCCGACAACCCGGCCGCGCCGCCGCCGGCCACCACCACATCCCATTGTTCGTGCATGGGAACACCTCAGTGCCATGATGGAGTGAATGGCAAGCTGGCTTGCGGAATTGGCAAGCTGGGGCCCTTGCGGGGGCGAAGGATGGCGGGAGGGGACATGGAGGAGTTGGAACGGATCGGCCCGCGGCTGCGGGCGGCGCGGCAGGAGCGCGGCTGGACCCTCGACGACCTGGCCGCCCGGGCCCGGATCTCGGCCAGCACGCTCTCGCGGCTGGAGTCCGGCAAACGGCAGGCCAGCCTGGAGTTGCTGGTGCCGATCACCCGGCTGCTGGGCATTCGGCTGGACGACCTGGTGCGTCCGGAATCGCCCGACCCCAGGGTTCGGCGTCCCGTGATCCGCCGGGACGAGCTGCTGATCCAGCCGCTGGCGCCCGAGGGAGCGCCGATCCACACCTACAAGATCACCTACCCACCGGTGCGGCGCCCGCCCGAACTCCGTGTGCACGAGGGCTACGAGTGGATCTACGTGCTCACCGGCAAGCTCCGGCTGCGGCTGGGCGAGCGCGACCTGGTGCTGACCCGCGGTGAGGCGGCCGAGTTCGACACCCGGACGCCGCACAGCATGTCCGCGGTGGGCTCCCGGCCGGCTCAGGTGCTGAGCATCTTCAACGACGATGGCATCCGGATGCACATCCACACCGACGGCAGCGCTGGTTAGGCTGGACGATCGTGACCGATGCCAGGACGACCGATTCCGCCCCCACTGCTGCTGCCCGGCCCGCGACCTGGCCCGGCCTGCTGCTGGCGGTCGGCTGCGCTGCGGCGGCGATGGGGATCAGGCAACTCGCACCCACTGTCAGCCCGCTGCTGAGCGCGATCCTGCTCGGCGCCGTGCTGGCGAATCTGGCCAGCCTGCGCGGCGGTCTGCCGGGGGTGCTCGCCCCGGGCCTCGCGGTGGCCTCGCGCCGGCTGCTGCGGCTCGGCGTGGTGCTGCTCGGGCTGCAACTGGGGATCGGTGAGGTGCTCGCACTGGGCTGGCCGGTGGTCGTCGGCGTGGTGGCGATCGTCGGCCTCACCATGGCGGGGACGCTCGGCGCCGGCCGGTTGCTGGGCGTCGGGCAGGATCAGAGCCTGCTGATCGCCAGCGGCTTCTCGATCTGCGGGGCGGCCGCGGTGGCCGGCGTGGAGGGCGTCCTGCCCCGACGCAGGCCGGAGGAGACCGCGGCGGCGGTCGCCCTCGTCGTCCTCTTCGGAACCGCGATGATCGCGGTGATGCCCGCGCTGACCGGAGCCCTCGGACTCGACCAGCACCTGGCCGGCATCTGGGTCGGCGGTGCCACCCACGAAGTCGCGCAGGTGGTCGCGGCAGCCGGGATCATCGGCCCGGCCGCGCTGAGCTCCGCGGTGGTCGTCAAGCTCGCGCGGGTGCTGCTGCTGGCCCCGGTGCTGGTGGTGATCTCCTGGCAGCAGCGGGGCGCGGCCGCCGGCGAGGGCCGGACCTTGCCGCCGCTCGTCCCGCTGTTCGTGGCCGGCTTCGCCGCGATGGTGGCGATCCGGAGTCTCGGGGTGGTGCCCGATCAGGTGCTGGCGGTGGCACAGGTGGTACAGAGCTGGCTGCTGGCCGCGGCGATGTTCGCCCTCGGCACCTCCGTGCACTGGCAGGTCGTCCGCCGCACCGGTGGACGACCCGTGCTGCTGGCCGCGATCGCGACCGGAATCGCGATTGCGATAGCCGGCCTGGTCACCTGGCTGGCGAGCGCCGCCTGACCCGACCTCGCCGACATGCCGGACCAACCCGGTCGAGGGCCAGCCCTCGATGGTCAAGTGGGCGGGCTGGTGGGATGGGCGAGCTACGGCTCGATCAGGCCGCGCTCACTCCTTCTCCTTGTCGGTGCGGGAGTAGCGCCGGCGGAACTTCTCGACCTGGCCCGCGGTGTCGACCACCCGGGAGGTGCCGGTCCAGAACGGGTGGCTGGCGGCGGAGATCTCGACGTCGATCACCGGGTAGGTCCGGCCGTCGGTCCACTCGACGGTGCGCGTGGAGGTGGCGGTCGAACGGGTCAGGAAGGCCAGGTCGGCCGAGCGATCGCGGAAGACCACCGGCCGGTACTCGGGGTGGATGCCCTGCTTCATCGCGTCACCAACTCGACTTCACGATGCCGGGCAGTTCGCCGCGGTGGGCCAGCTCCCGCAACCGGATCCGGGAGAGCCCGAATTGACGGACGAAGGCCCGCGGACGGCCGTCCACCGCATCCCGGTTGCGCAGCCGCACCGGGCTCGCGTCGCGGGGCAGCCGGTGCAGCGCGGCCATGGCGGCCTCGCGTTCCTCCGCCGACAGCCGGGGGTCGACCGAGCGGCGCTTCAGCTCCGCGTGCACGGCCGCGTATCGGGCGACGATCTGGCGTCGCTTCGCGTCCTTGGCGACGTTGCTCTTCTTGGCCATCAGCGGGCCTCCTTGAATTCGACGTGACGGCGGACGATCGGGTCGTACTTCCGCAGCACCATCCGCTCCGGATCGTTGCGCCGGTTCTTGCGGGTGACGTAGGTGTAGCCCGTGCCGGCGGTGGAGCGAAGCTTGATCACGGGCCGCAGTTCGGTGCGTTTGGTGGCCACTAGAACTGCTCCCCACGCGCCTGGAGGCGCCGCACCACCGCATCGATGCCGAGCCGGTCGATGGTGTGGATGCCGCGGGTGGACACCGTGAGGGTCACGTACCTGCCCAACGAGGGCGCCCAGTAGCGCTTGCGCTGAAGGTTGGGATTCCAGCGCCGGCGGGTGCGGCGGTGCGAGTGGGAGACATTGTTCCCGAATCCGGTGGTGGTGCCGAGAACCTGGCAGCGCTTGTGCATTGTCCGAGAATATAGAGATTGAGAATCATTCGCAACAATGGTTGGGCCGGATTCTCTTGACCCGGGGGCGAGCTGTCCCTGGTGGGCCGGTTGGATCGGCCTGGCCCGAGGTGAGCCGTCCTGGGGCTGGGCTGTGCTGAGGCGGACCGTTCTGGATCGAGCCTTCTCAGGGCCGTCCCTTGGCTTGATCTGCGTCGGGTCGATCCGTTCGGGAGCGGGCCTTGCTGCCCGACCGCCCCCTCTCGATCGGGGCTGGCGCCGGGATCGCAGGTTCGCGAGGGTGGTGGGGGGTGTGGCGAGCCCCGGACGAGGGTTGTCGGGATCGCGTCGCGCGGGGTCCGCGGCGGGCGCCCGGTTCGTCGGCGGCCCGCTCCGGGGTCGCGTCGCGCGAGTGGGCGCGACCCCACGTCCGAAAGGCCTGGGTGACCGTCCGGTGCCAGGTCGAATGACGCCGTCGGCTCCGGTCGGCCG
The DNA here is from genome assembly GCA_020161795.1 of Actinomycetota bacterium. Classification (GTDB taxonomy): domain Bacteria; phylum Actinomycetota; class Actinomycetes; order Propionibacteriales; family Propionibacteriaceae; genus Propionicimonas. The sequence goes on from JAIUOR010000033.1 coordinate 128,984, forward strand.
TCCGGGTCAGGCTTCGGCGACGCGCTGACGGAAGCCCGCGGCCGGCTTGAAGGCGGGGGCCAGGCTGGCGGGGATCTCCATGGACGCCCCGGTCCGCGGGTTGCGGCCGGTACGCGCTGCGCGCGAGCGTCGCTCGAAGGTTCCGAAGCCGGCCAGGGTGACGCTCTCGCCACGGGCGACGGCGGCGGCGATCGCCTCGAGGGCGGCGGCCAGTGCCTGATCGGCATCGTAGGTGCGGAGGCCGGACGCCGAGGCTACCGCTTCAACGAGTTGGGATCGGTTCATGGTGTGCTCCTGTCCTGATATCTAATGAGTATTGTTATCATCATTCCTGGGATTCGTCACCCAGCCCCCACTTCCTGGACGCGGGGCGACGGATGTGGTGGCGCTCGAGATCTTCGCTGCGCGCGACCCACGCCGCTGTGCCTCGCGACGCCACCGAGGTTCGGGCCGGTTGCCGTGAGCTGCGCCGGCTCGGAGGCGAAGGCCGGCCACGGGTTGGGGGTCGCGAGCCGGGGGTGGCGTGGGCGGAGGGGCCGAGTCGGCGGGGTTTCGGGGCGCGGAACCCGGCTGGCTGTGGCCGATGTGACACCCGCCCGCGGCCGGGGTAACATAAATAATGAGAATGGTTATCAAAAAGGAAGGCGATCATGCTCCGGCTCCGAGTCCTGTCGATCCTGCTCGCCGCGGGCCTGCTCCTCGGCCCCGTGGGTGCGCCGCTGATCGCGTCGGCGGAGGAGCCGGTGCCCAGCCCGGTTGTGAGCGAGGCGACCTCGCCGAGCCCCGAACCGGAAGCGACCGCTGAACCGGCTCCGAGCCCTAGCGCGGCGCCGGCACCCGAGGCGACATCGGATCCGCATGGGCCGACGCCGGAGCCGGCGGAAGGCGACCAGACAGGGCACGACGCGAGCTCAACCGAGTCGCCGGTCCGTGAGCCGAGCGCACCGGCGGAGCCCACCGTGAGCGTGGAGACGCCGTCCGCCGAGCCGTCCGAAGCGCCCTCGCTGCCCGGTCCGGAGGCCGACCCCTCCGAGCTGCCGACGCCGGATTCGACGAAGACGCGCCGGAGCCTGGCCCGAGCGGTGGTGGGCGAGGTGGGCAGCGGTGTGCGTTCGCGAGTGCTCACCAAGGGCCACATCGATCTGTTCGAGGTCACCTGGAACGGCGGGCTCAGGCTGAGCGTGAAGGACGACACCAACCTGTACTCCGCCGGTTCGCAATACCGAAGCCCGGCCGATGTCACGATCTGGGTCGACACCGGCGGCTCGACGCTGCAGGTGCCGGCCGCCCCGGGCTATGGCTTCCTCGGCAACCCCGGCGACACCATCTACCACCTACCGCTGAGCCAGGATCCAGAACTGCCGTGGCCGGGGTGGAGCACCGAACGTCTGCTGGGTACGCTCCCGTCCGAGACCCAGCTGCCCAACTCCGCCGACGCCGTCCGGTTGGCCGTGGAGGTGACCGGCCCGGGAGAGGTGTTCAGCTGGATGACCGGGGGTTTCGGCACGGTGACCAACCGGTACGTCGATACCGTCGATCCGGCCCCCGACGTGATCCCGATCAGCCGCAATGCCCACGTCCACACCGCCTGGGCGTTCACCCGGCCGGGCGACTACTACCTCTCGGTGACCCCGACGGCGACCACGACCGGCGGCGACCTCCTGACCGGCGACACCGCCGTCTATCACGTGCGGATCGCCCCGATCGCCGGCGCCGCCCCCACCGCGACCAGCACTCCCACCATCAGCGGGGACGCCACGGTGGCGAGCACGCTGACGCTGGCTCCCGGCGACTGGCATCCCATGCCCCACCAGGTGAGCCAGCAGTGGCTGCGGGACGGGCAGCCCATCGCGGGAGCCACCGGGCGCAGCTACACCACCACGCAGGCCGACGACGGACGCACGGTCAGCGCCCGCGTGACGGCCGCGATCAGTACCGCCTCCCGGACGGTGCCGGCCGCGGGCATCGCGATCGGCGCGACGACGGCACCGTCCCCCACTCCCACTCCCACGACGACCCCGAGCCCGAGGCCGAAGCCAACTCCCACCTCGGCTCCGACCGCCACCCCGAAGCCAACCCCGAGGCCTACCGCCACGCCCACCCCGAGACCCAGCCCGACTCCCTCCTCGAGCGGACCGCGCTGGAAGGTGGCGAACGGGACGCGCACCGAATCCGGCGCCGCCATCCTCAATCTGGGGCATGTGGATGTCGCCTCCCTGCTGTCCGGGAAGAAGCTGGTCACCAGGGTGAAGGACACCACCGAATCCTCCGTCCCGGTCTGGCGGGAGCCGGAGCAGACCGTGCTGCAGGTGCTGCCGAACTCACGGGTCAGCATCCCGGCCGACGACGCCTATCGCTTCCTCGGAAAGCCCGGTGCCGCCAGCTGGCTGCTCCCCGAGACCCAGGACGCAGCGCTGTTGTGGCCGGGCTGGTCGACCGAGGAGATCGCCACCGACGCCACCCGGACCACCTTCGACTGGACCCTGACGGGGGTCGACGGCCCCGGCGAGTTCGCCCTCTTCACCAGCGGTGGCTTCGGCGTGCCGCAGGTGCACTTCAACACCCGGGACGGCCTGCCCGACACGATGCCGATCGACAGGCGGGTGCACGTCCATGGCTCCTGGGCGTTCAGCGCCGAGGGCACCTACTGCCTGGCGTTCACCCGCGCCACGACCCTGGCCGGCGGCACGCGGGTGAGCGATGACTTCACCCTGGCGATGGCGGTCGGTGACGTCGAGGTCCGCAAGGTCGATCCGTCCCGCTGTGCCGAGCCTGCTCCCGGGAAACCCAGCACGACGCCAGCCCCCGACCCGTCGCCCACCGCCACAGCCACCCCGACCCCGGACCCGAAGCCCACCAAGCAGGCCAGTAAGGCCGCCAACCGGAAGTGCGTCTCCGGCGCGACGATCCTCTCGGCCGGCCACATCGACTACGCCTCGCGGATCGTGGGCGGCAGGCTGCAGTCGCTGATCGGCGACGACACCGGCGGCAAGAAGGTGTACCGGGAACCCTCCGGGGTCATCCTCTGGTTGAAGCCCTCGGCCCAGGTCACCCTGCCGTCCGGCTACGGCCGGATCGGCAAGGCGGGGGCGAAGATCTGGCAGGTGCCCCAGACCCAGGTTCGGGATCTGATCTGGCTGGGCTGGAACACCGAGTTGCTCAATGCCGGCAACGCCAAGGGCGCGGTGACCTGGCGCCTCGACTCGGTGCGCGGGCCGAGTTCGGTCAAGGTCTACCTCTCCGGCTCCTTCGGCGGGGTCTCCACCATGGTGCTGAAGGGTGCCGGGTCGAGCTACCAGATCCCGCTGGGAGTTCACGCCCACGCCAACTGGGCGTTCAGCAAGCAGGGCGTCTATCGCCTGAAGATGACGCAGACCGTCACCCTCGCCAACGGCAAGCGCTCCTCGGATACCGAGACCCTGACCATCGCCGTGGGCGATGTCGACCCGGCCTCCGCAGGCTCCGGCTCGGGCTGCGGCACGGTGTCCCAGGCGAAGGCCTCCGGCGTCGATACGACGACGGACGCGGCGACGGAACTGAAATCGGCCGAGCAGGCCGAGGCCGAAGCGGCCGAGAACGCCGATCAGGCGCCCGTCCGAGGCCAGCCCGGGCAACCGGGTGGGCGCGGACCTCGTCCGGTGACCGCGGACGATCCGGCTGCCGAGGGAGGGGAGCCCCGGACGAGTTCGGTGCCGATGCTGCTCTCCGTACTGGGCGGTCTGCTGCTGGCCGGCGCGGCCGGAACCGGCGGCCTGTGGCTGGGACGACGCCAGGGCAGCGCGTGAGCGGGGGACGGAGCGCCGACGCCCGGGGGAGCGGTCGAGCCGTCCCCGGGCCGCGCTCCTCCGGGGGGCGTCTGGTGGCAGCCGCCCTGGCCGGCGGACTGCTGCTCTCCGGATGTGCGGCGAAGCCCGCCCTGGTCGCCCAGAGCGAGCGGCCTCAGGTGGTCACCACCACCGGGCTGCTGCGCGACCTGGCGCAGCAGGTGGGCGGTGAGCGGGTGTCCGTGGTGTCGCTGATCCCGGATTCCGCCGACCCGCACACCTACGAGCCGACGCTGCGGGACGCCCGCAACGTGGTGTACGCCGACGTCGCCTTCAGCAACTACGCGCTGCTGGAGGAACACAACGTCATCAAGACCCTGGACGCCAACCTGCGCGACGAGGCGGTCAGCGTCTCGCTGGTGGAGGAATCGGTGAAGTACGCCGCCGAGCTCATCCCGCTGGTCGAGAACGTCAACCTCGACACCATCTGGCTGGGCCTGCGGGCCCACGGCGACGGACGCGCTCACGGTGCCACCCGGACCTCCGAGGTGCTGCTGTCGGTGGTGGACGCCACCGGGCCGGGCAACGTCTACGCCTACCTCACCGGCACCTTCGGCGACACCGATGTCTACTTCGACTCTTCCGACGGGTTCGACGCCGCCACCGGCTACCGGGACGACACCATGAGTATCCCCGCCGACGCCCACACCCACCTCTCCTGGGCGTTCAGTGCCCCAGGCGTCTACACGCTCGCCATGCGCGCCCGGCTGCAGGCGGACGACACCTCCCGTCCGGTCCCGCTGGGAGAGGCCACCTTCACCTTCGCGGTCGGCGTGAACCCCGCCGAGGCCGGCGTCCCGGACGCGGTGGTGCTCGACCGGGGCCACGCCGACCTGACCGCGAACCTGGACACCCGCTCGCTCGAGGTGCGCTACGACCCCGAGGGCGGCGGCGCGCACAGCCAGCAGGCGCTGCGTCCCGACCAGGTGGTGATCGACGTCCCGGCCAAGTCGCTGGACGAGGTGCCGGCCGGACGCCAGTTCGGCTTCCTCGGCAAGCCGGGGACCCAGGTGTACCAGCTCGCCCAGGCGGTGCTCGGCAAGCACGTCCACGGCGAGCTCGACCCGCACCTGTGGCAGAACGTGCGCAACGCGATGGCCTACGTCCAGCTGATCCGCGACACCCTGGTGGCCGCCGACCCGGCCGGAGCGGCCGAGTACCGCCGGAACACCAGTGCCTACCTGACCGAACTCGAGGTGCTCGACGACTACGTCCGCGACACCCTGGCCGCGATCCCGCCGGGCAACCGCTACCTGGTCACCACCCACGACGCCTTCGGCTACCTGGCCAAGGCCTACCACCTCCAGGTCGCCGGCTTCGTGACGCCCAACCCGGCCGCCGAGCCGTCCCTGGCCGATCGCCGCAAGCTCACCGAGACCCTGCGCAGCCTGCGGCTCCCGGCGGTCTTCCTGGAGCCCAACCTGGCAGCCCGCTCCTCCACCCTCACTGAGGTGGCCGCCGAGCAGGGGGTCGCGGTCTGCCCGATCTACGGCGACACCTTCGACTCCCAAGTCACCAGCTACGCCCAGTTGATGCGCTTCAACGCCGACTCGCTGCGCGACTGCCTGGGCACCCGAACCCCGAAATGACAACGAGAGACGCCTGATGAGAGAGATCCGAACCCTCCGCCGCGCCGGCTGGATCGCGGTGGCCGCGCTGGGCCTGAGCCTGCTTTCCGTCCCCGCTCACGCCGAGACCGAACCGCCGGAGGACCCCAACCTGCAGCAGTCGGTCTCCGCCGGCCAGGAGATCGTCACCGGTGCCAAGGTGCTGGACGCGGGCCACGTCGACATGGGCCCGAAGTTCGACGACGGACGGTGGACGCTGCTGGTCCACGACGACGCGGCCAAGGCCTCCGCCGACGCGACCAGCGTGTGGCGCTACCCGGACCAGACCGTGATGCACGTACGGGACCAGTCCAAGCTCGTCATCCCGGACGACCCCGCCTACGAGTTCCTCGGCGCCGCGCCCGGCAGCGAGGTCTGGGTGGTGCCGCAGACCCAGAACCCCGAGGTGGTCTGGCTGGGCTGGAACACCCAGGATCCCGACGTGATGGTGGCCATCGACCGCGGTGTCACGCTCTCGCTGAGCGGCGTCCAGGGGCCGGGTGAGGTGACGGTCTACCTGCAGTCCGGCAGCTTCGGCGAGCCGCAACTGCTGTGGGATTCGCGGGTCGAGGGCAGCCAGCCGATCTGGGTGGACGTCAACACCCACACCCACGCCAACTGGGTGTTCACCGCGCCCGGGGTCTACCTGATGCGGCTCACCGCCGAGGCCGACCTGGTCGCCGGCGGCACCGCCGGCGACACCCAGCTGCTCCGGTTCGCCGTCGGCACCGCGACCTCCACTGAGGAGGCGCTGGCCGCGGTCTGGGAGGGGGAGCCCATGCCGGAGGCCTCCGCCCCGGTTGTCTCGCCAGTCGCGCCCGAGGCCGGGCCCGATCAGGATCCGCTGGTGGCCGGGTTCGTCCTGGTGCTGGTACGCGGCAACCGCGCCCGGGCGCAGGTACTGGACGCCCGCGTCAAGGACGGCGCGGACGAGGGGAGAGACGATGGCTGAGCTCGGAACGGTGGCGGAACTTGTCGAAGCCTCGTCGCCGACCGCCGCCGCCTCAGCTGCGCTGGAGGTGCGGGAGGTCTTCGTCGAGCTCGGCGGGAGGCCGGTGCTGGAGCACGCCAATCTGACCATCGACCACGGTGAACTGGTCGGGCTGATCGGGCCCAACGGCGCCGGCAAGACCACCCTGCTGCGCACCATCCTGGGCGTCCAGCGCGCGGTGGGCGGTGAGGTGACGGTCGAGGGGAGGCCCGCCCGTCCCGGCCGCACTCCGATCGGCTACGTGCCCCAACGGCACGAGTTCGCCTGGGAGTTCCCGATCTCGATGGCGGACACCGTGATGACCGGCCTCACCCGGCAACTCGGGCTGCTCCGCCACCCTCGCGAGCGGCACTGGCTGGCGGTCGCCGACGCCCTCGACCGGGTGCGGATGACCCACCTCGCCAAGCGCCCGATCGGCCAGCTCTCCGGCGGCCAGCGGCAGCGGGTACTGGTGGCCCGGGCGCTCGCGCTGCGCCCGGCCGTCCTGTTGCTGGACGAGCCGTTCACCGGCCTCGACATGCCCGCCCAGGAGTTGCTGTCGGAACTCTTTACCGACCTCGCGCGGGAGGGACGCGCGGTGCTGATGGCCACCCACGACCTGGCCAGCGCGCTCTACACCTGCGACCGGATCGCGCTGCTGAATCGCACCGTGGTCGCGACCGGCGCGCCGTCCGTCCTGGCCGCGGACACCGCGGTGTGGAGCGACACCTTCGGCGTCGGCGAGAACTCGGCCCTGCTCCGCATCCTGAAGGCCGCCTGATGAGTCCGCTCGACTTTCTCGCCAACCTGCTCAACCCCGACCTGGCCTTCCTGCCCAAGGCGCTGGCGGTCGCGGTGATGTCGTCGGTGGTGTGTGGCGTGGTCGGCAGCTTCGTGGTGCTGCGCGGCATGGCGTTCATCGGGGACGCGGTCGCACACGCGGTCTTTCCTGGCCTGGCGGTCGCCTTCGTCGTCTCCGGCAACCTGGTGCTCGGCGGGACCATCGCCGGCGTGCTGACGGCGATCCTGGTGGCCGTGTTCTCCCAGAACCGGCGGCTGAAGGAGGACTCGATCATCGGCGTCTTCTTCGTGGCCGCCTTCGCGCTGGGCATCGTGGTGATCTCGTCGGCCCCGGGCTATGCCGGCAGCCTGCAGCAGTTCCTGTTCGGTTCGATCACCGGCATCCCCGACTCCGACCTCTGGGTGGTGGGGATCACCAGCCTGCTGGTGCTGGCCGTGGTGTTCGGCCTGCACAAGGAGTTCGTCACCATCAGCCTCGACCGGGAATCGGCCCGCGCCCTCGGGGTGCCGGTGTTCGGGCTCGATCTGACGCTCTACATCCTGGTCACGCTGGCGGTGGTGATCAGCGTCCAGACCATCGGGAACATCCTGGTGCTCGCCCTACTGGTCACCCCGGCCGCCACCGCCCGGCTGCTCACCGACCGGCTCGGCGTGATGATGGCTCTGGCGCCCGCGATCGGCGCGCTGTCGGCGCTGGTCGGGCTGTACGTCTCCTGGTCGTGGGATCTGCCCACCGGCGGGACGGTCGTGCTGGTGCTCACCGCCGCCTTCCTGCTGGGCTGGACGCTGGGCCCGCGCCACGGCCTGTTCTCCCGCAACCGTCAGCGTGCCGCCCGCGCCGCTTCGACTCATGCCGGTGGGGTGCCTGCGTGAGAAGTCAGACGCAGCCAGCCCGCGCTGGGACGAATTGCACCCGATTTGCTCATCCGGCCCTGTTCTCGCCCGGAATCGGGAGTCTGGAGCGCATTTCCTCTCAGCGCCCGACCTGGCCACTGTCATACCGCCGAAGGCGGGGATCTCCGGGAGGCCGCTCATGACGACGCGCAGCCAGTTGCTGAGGCTCGCCCTGGTCGGGGCCCTGATGCTGGGCGGGCTGGGCAGCCTCCTCGCGGGCGTGCTCCTCTCCTCAGCTACCGAACCGATGCCCGTGTCGTCCACTGCGCCGGCCCACGAGATCCCGTCGGTCGGCACGAGCCCGGTGAGGGAAGCGTCGCCGTCGGTGCCGGCGGCGCGCGGCGTGGCCGAGCTGGCGGACCCGGCGTGGGTGACGCGGGTCGCCAAGGCCGGACGCATCCCGGAGCGAGCGCTGGCCGCCTACGCCGGTGCCGCCATAGCGGTGCGCGAAAGCCACCCCGGCTGCGGCCTGGGCTGGAACACGCTGGCCGCGATCGGCCTGGTCGAATCCGAGCACGGCAGCATCGACGGCTCCGCGATCGGCCCGGACGGCGTCGCCGCGCCACCGATCGTCGGGGTCGCCCTCGACGGGAAGGGAGTCGCCGCCATCCGCGACACCGACCGCGGCGAACTGGACGGCGACACCACCTGGGATCGCGCCGTCGGCCCCATGCAGTTCATCCCGGCCACCTGGGCAGCCGCCGCCCGTGACGGCAACCTCGACGGCGTCACCGACGTCCAGAACATCGACGACGCCGCGCTGGCCGCAGCCGTCCATCTCTGCGGGGTGGGCAGCGACCTGACAGTGGGCGAGAACTGGATCGCCGCGATCGCCGCCTACAACGACGACGCGACCTACAACAACCGTGTCGCCGAGGCCGCCACTCGCTACGCCCGCCTGGAGGGGTAGGCACCGCACAAACCGGGCGATCCAGGCCGCCTGCGTGCACTATCCATCCCGCTGATCACCGGATCTGCCCGGTTTGTGCGGGCCGCGGCGAGGGTGGGCGCCGGAGTGGGAATGCCCCGAATGTCGGCCGATCCTGCTGGCTTTCCTCTCCGGGCTGGGTTCGCAGTGGCCGTGACGCCGGCGTGGATTGGCGCTCCCGCCCGCGTTCCGCCGGCGCCCAGGGCTGAGACCCACGAGTGGAGCGCGCGGTCACGGGGCATACTCCACAAGACGAGCTGAGACTCGCCGGGGCTTCACGCCACGGCTTTGAAACCGATGGAAGCGGGGCAGGCGTTGACCAACGTCACGAGATTGACCTTCATTGCCGGCGGAGTACTGGTGGCGGTGGGCGTGATCGCCTACATCGCCTCGGGCGCGGTCAGCCTGACCGCGTTGATCCCGAGCGGGCTGGGTGTCTTGCTCCTGGTCGCCGCGGCGATCGCCCGCAATCCGAAGCTGCGCCGGCATTCGATGCACGTGGCCATGCTCGTGGCGCTGGTGGGGATCATCGCGACCCTCACGAACACGCTCCGGCTGGGCGAGGTGTTCGCCGGTACCGCCGAGCGGCCCTGGGCCGTGATCGCCAGCGCGCTCACCTGCGTGACACTACTGGTCTACCTGGGCTTCGGGATCGCGAGCTTCGTCCAGGCCCGCAGGAGCCGGGCCTAGGGCTCCCGCGCGGCTCAGGCGGCGACGGCGCCAGACCAGCACGCTCAGGCCGACCAGCACCAGCGCGCCGGCGGGCAGCGCCCAGGGCGCTGCCCAGACCAGGACAGTGCGTCGCTCGAAGGCCACCTCCGCGGTGATCTCCTGGCCCAGCGACTCCACCCGCGGCAACTCCAGGGTGACCCAGAGTGGGCCGAGCGGGGGGACGTCGGCGAGGGTGGTGGTGCGGGCGAGCGAGCCGCCGGGCAGCAGCTCGTCCAGCTCGGTCAGCGGCCGCGTCGCGGTCCAGAGGTCGAACAGGGAGCCCACCCGCAGCTGGGCGCTGGGGACCAGGCGGATGTTACCCGTGTTGCGAAGGCCGGTGTCGACGGTCACGGTTCCCGGTGTGACCAGGACGGGGGACGCGGCGAAGCCGGCGTCCAGCCGGTCGGCATCCAGGGCGGCCGCGATCGGACCGACCACCCGGACGTAGGCCCTGGTTCCCACCCGGTACTGCACGTCGGGGCCGTCGGTGGCGGCGGCGGTGCTCACCGCCACGATGCCGCCGGCGTGGTCGCCGGGCTCGGCATCGGGCGGCAGGCTGAGGCTGAACCCCACGACGATCTCGTCGCGGGCGGGCACGCGAACCTCGGTGACGTCGAGCCGGAGCCAGGCCCCGACCCGGCTGGAGATCTCGTCCGGGGCGAGTAGTTCGAAGGCGTTGTCGGCGGTCTGCCGGGCGTCCAGGGCGGCCAGTTCCACGGTGATCGGCTCAGATCCGAGATTGCGGACGACCACCTGGTCGCGCTGCTCGGTGCCGGGCTCGACCAGGTACTCCAGGCGGCTGCGTCCGTCCGGGCCGCTGGCGTCCGCCGGGCTCACCGACCAGGTCAGCCGGTCGGTGTCGTCGGCGACCGCGGGGGTGACGACGCCGCCCAGGAACAGCAGGAACAGGCAGGTGGCGGCCAGCCGGCGCAGGTGGGTCATGGGGATCCTCGGACGAGTGGGGTGCCGGCCGGAAGGAAACCGGCCGGCACCCGTGGTGGATGGGATCGGTCAGATGACCGTGATCAGCACCAGGCCGCGGTAGGTACCCGGCGAGGTGGTGGTCGGAGCCTCGATCCGCAGATCGGCCCCGAGCACCGCGGTGCCCGTGCCGGCGCCCGCCGGCGCCGAGCCGAGGGCGTTCCAGCCCGAGATCCCGTTGCCGGCGGCGAAGCCCGGCGCGACCGCGTCACCGGCGGTGACCGTCTGGCCGTCGCTCGCCGAGACGACCTTCGGCGTCCAGCCGAGGTACTTGCCCGCCAGTTGGGCGCCATCCACGGTCACCAGACCGCGCACCCGGCCGTTGGCCGTCCAGCCCGGGGCGCCCGAACGGGTGTCGGTCACCGTGATGCCGGTGATCGAACCCTGGGACACGTAGCGATCCGCGGCGCCGTTCAGGGTCAGGTCACTCAGGGTGCTCGACTTCCCCTCGTCGGAGACGCTGATCGTCAGCGCCCCCTGCTCGACGGGCAGCGCGACCTCCAGTTCCGGGCCGAAGCCGGGGGTGTTGCCGTGGTCGTCCACCACGATGGCGGCCGGCTCGGTCTCGGCGATCACCTGGGGATCGTGGTCATAGAGCACCGCCTTGACCTGCATGTCCTTGGTCACCACGAAGCCGTAGCTCTCGGTGAGGGCGCCGTTCACCACGACCCACGGCAGATCCTCCGAGCCGCGCGCGAACCAGTGGAAGTGGTCCGAGACCGGGGCCGGCGACTGCACGGCGGTCAGGGTGGCGACCCCGCCGGCGTGGTAGTGGGCGGCAACCCCGCTGAGGCTCAGCGTGGTGTCACCCGGCTCCGGTTCGGGTTCGGGTTCCGGCTCTGGCTCCGGTTCCGGCTCCTCGAGCGGCTCCACCACGAAGGTGTAGGTCGCGGTGTTGCTGGTCGAGGTCAGCTCGCCGTTCTTGCTGGTGGCCTTCGCCTGGGCGGTCAGGGTGTAGGTGCCCGGCTCGGTGAAGCCCCAGTTGGCGTGCACGTGCGCCAGGTAGGTCTGGTGGATGGTGCCAGGGATCTTCCAACTGTCGTTGAGCAGCTTGACGGGCTCACCGAAGGGATCCGTCGCCCACAGGAAGACCTCGCCTGGGCCGTCGACGGAACTGATGGTGATGTCGACGCCGGCGTCCATCCCGTAGGCGGAGGCCAGGCCCATGCTGTCCCAGCCGGGCCAGATCAGGTCGGGATTCTGGGTCATCGACAGGAACCACATGGTGGTCGGGGTGCCCGGCGGCAGGTAGAAGGCCGGCAGGTTGTCCCGGTGGGCCGCCTTCTTCACGAACAACTCCACCGATTCCGGCGCGCGCATCACGTGCGAGCCGGTGACGTCCTCCTTGAGATTCAGCCGGATGGTGTTGTCGTCGTTGAGGGCCACGTTGAAGGCATCGATATGCCCGGTGGTGAACTGGATCGGTTCGTCCAGGTCGGCGGCGTGCGCCGCCGTCGCGGCGAACGGTGCGGTCACCACGGCGACGGCCAGAGCCGCCAGCGTGGCGAGCGCCGTTCTCGGTTTCGTGAGGGTCATGCCTGTCCTTTCATAAGGGGACCGCGGGCGGGTGTGTGCCGGCGTCCACCCGCCCGCGTACAGTGCGCAGGAGCAGCGCACCTCTGACATTAATGAAAATGATTATCAATTGCAACCAAGGGAGCAATATGGCGTGCGCCGGCGTACGCCGCTGTTGACCGATGGTCGTGTCCGCCGCCAGCGGGGTGGGGCGGACGGGAAGGGCGCGGGCGTGATCTCCGAGCGCGGCTGGACGCTCGGAGCGGGCCTGCCGACGTTACGGGCTGGGCGTGTCGGTGCGCAGCATCAGCGGCAGCGATGCGGCCGCGATGGGCCCGAGCCAGGGCTCGAATCCGTCCTCGTCCACCCGCCAGCGAGCGCCGCTCTCGGCTAGCTCGGCGTCGGTGAGCAGGCACCGGTGAAACCGCACCGCGAGCTGGTTGACCTGTTCGGAGCTCCAGTCACCGGTGATCACGAGCCGGGTGAAGGGGCTCTCGTCGTCCCAGCAGTCGACCACGCCGATGGTGAGGTGGCCGCCGCTACCCTCCCAGGCGCAGACCTCGTGGGGCCGGGAGGCGAGCCAGAAGCAGCCGCGGGAGCGGTGCCGTCCACTGCCCATCGCCTCGATCTCCGCCATGAAGCGCTCCGGGTGGAAGGGCCGCTCGGAGACCAGGTCGAGCTGCCAGACCTGCCGGCCGGTGAGCGGGGCCAGTGGCTCGCGCCGGACGGTCGCGGTCCAGGCCTCGCTGCGCGCGGTGTCGTGCCCCGTGGTCAGCAGCTCGGCGGCGCTCGGCCCGAAGAGGCCGGTGTGGATCCCGGCGCCCGGCCGGGCGAGGGCGGCCAGCAGCTCGGACGCGGTCTGGTCGGCGCCGTCCACGCAGATCAGGGCGTCGGCGTACTCCAGTTGGCCGGCGAGGACCTCGCCGACGCCGCGGTCGTCGTCGGGCACCGACTCGGCCCCGATGTCGGTGAGGCCGGCGCCGCCCAGCAGGTCCTCGGTGAGGCTGCTGCCGCGTAGCGCGGCGATCACCGTGGCCACCTTCACCGCCCGGCGCAGTCTCCGGCTGTCGGCGATCATCCGGCACAGGTGCCGCGCCTCGGCCGACAGCGGGAGGTGCACGATGATCGACTCCCAGCGGCGCTGGGCGGCGAGTCGTTCGATGGTGGGCAGGATGTCCTCGCGCAGGGCGCAGCCCACGCACAGGTGATCGAGGTCGACGACCTCCTCTTCGATCACGCCGCCGGCGTCGCTGACGGTTCGGGTGAGGGTGACCGCCGCGGGGTCGATGTGGTGACGGACGACGACTGCTCGCGGCAGATCCCACTGCAGCCCGACGGTGACGGCGGCCATGGAGGGAGCGTGGACGCCGGTCACGACGATCAGCGGAATCGGGGTGGGGCGGAACTGGCGGGCCACGAGGTCCCCTAGTACTCTAAATAAGAATCATTTTCAGTTAGGGTAGCAGGAGGTGCTCTGATGGAGCACGTGGTTCCCGATCCTCGACGTGAGGCACCGCCGCGATCGAGCCATCCGGCCAGGCCGGATCATGTCGCCGAGTCGGGCTGGGAGGGCCTCTGGTCGGGCCGCAGTCTGGCCAGGGCCGAGCACCGCCGTCGGTCGAGAGCCGGCGCCGACTGGGACTGGTGCCGGGGGATTAGGTGATCCGGAGGGCGACCGGGTTGGGTTGCTCGGTTTGGGTGCTGTCGGGGTTCTTCGCCTCGCGCCGGATCTAGCTGGCTATGTCCTGTTTGCTCGCCAGCTCGACGTTCCGGGACGCGGTCCGCGCCCGCAATACATATAAACAGATTGCAATATGACTATGGAAGTGATATAGATTCCCGGTAACCAGTAGCTGAGGGGAGCGACCATGGTGGGCACCGCGCCGGCAACCCGCCGCACCGCGCAGAAGGAGGCGGTCTGGCAGGCCCTGGAGAGTTCTCCCGGCTTCGTCTCCGCTCAGGATCTGCACCAGCAGCTGGTGGCGGCCGGAGCTTCGGTCGGGCTGGCGACGGTCTACCGGCAGCTGGCGGCGCTCGCCGCCGAGGGCCGGGCGGACACCATCCCCGATGCCGGTGGCCTGCTCTACCGCGTGTGCGCTCCGGGCGGCCATCACCATCATCTGGTCTGCGAATCGTGCGGCAGGGCCGTGGAGATCCAGCCTCCGCTGGAGGATTGGATCCGCCAGACCGCCCAGGACAGCGGCTACACCATCACGCGCCACGTACTGGAGGTCTTCGGCACCTGCCCGCAGTGCGCCGCCCGGTAGCCGCCGACTCCGCCAGAGGCCCTACGCCGTGGTGAGATCGACCACCCGGTCGCAGCGGGTGACCAGAGCAGGATCATGGGTGATCACCAGCACCGGGCGGCCGGCGCTGGTGGCCCAGAGATCGTCGACCAGCGCCGTGGCGGTCGCTGAGTCGAGGTGCTCGGTGGGTTCGTCCAGCACCAGCACCTGATAGTCGCCCACCAGGATGCGGGCCAGCGCCACGCGCCGGGCTTCGCCGCCGGAGAGGGTGGTGCCCGCCTCGCCGACGATCCGGGATGGATCCAGGTCGAGCCCGGCCCTGGCCAGCGCGTCGGCGACCTGCTCAGGGGTGGCATCGCGGTTGCCGATCCGGACGTTCTCGTCGATCGTGGTGGTGAAGATGTGGGCATCCTGGGCCAGGTAGCCCACCCGTCCGGCGACGGCGACCTCCCCGGACACCGGTGGAATCAGCCCGAGCACGGTGGCGGCGACGGTGGTCTTGCCGATGCCGCTGGGGCCCACCAGGGCAACCTTCTCGCCGGGTGCGACCCGTAGATCGAGGTCCGCCACCACGGGTTGGTTGCCCGGCCAGCCGGCGGTCAGCCCGGTGAGGGTGAGCGACGGGCGATCGACGTGGCCGCCGGTGTCGGTGCGGTCGCCGGCCCCGACCGGTGGGGCGTCCAGAACCTCGCTGACCCGGTCGAGAGCCGCCCGCGCCCGGGTGTGGGTCTGGGCGGAGGCGATCAGGTTGGCCAGGGCCTCGTGGAGCGCGAGCGGCGTCAGCACCAGCACGGCCAACATCACCGGGGCCAGCGTGCCTGAGGCCACCTGCTGGCCGCCGATCACCAGGGCACCGATCACGGCCGCGCCCGCCGCCAGCACCTGGGTTCCGCCGGCGATGCCGCGGACGACGGCCGAACGCTCCGCGGCCGAGCGCAGCTTCCGGTCGATCGTCTCGAATCGGGTCAGCCAGGTGCCGTCTGCGCCGTAGGCGATCAGATCGGGTGCCGTGCGGGCGATGGCGTGGGCGGATTCCGCCAATTGTCCGCGCAGCGGCAGCATGGCCGCGTCAGCCCGGGTGGAGGCGCGACGGGCCAGGGCGGGGACGACCAGCCCCGCCAGCGCGGAGGTGGCCAGCAACACGAGCGCGGCGCCCGGCGAGAGAATGCCGAGCACGCCAGCCGTCGCCAGGAGCACCAGCGAGGCCGAGGCGAACGGGAGCCAGACCCGCACCACCAGATCCTGGATCGCCTCGACATCGGCGATGACCCGGGTCAGCAGGTCGCCCCGGCGCCGGCCGAGCAGGGTGGTACGGGCCAGCGTGGTGTAGGTCTCCAGCCGCAGCGCCGACTGCAGTCGCAGCGCGACATCGTGCCCCGCGAGGCGTTCGGCGTAGCGGAAGGCGCCGCGTCCGATGCCGAAGGCCCGCACGGCGGTGGCCGGGGCGTACAGCGAGAGGACGGGCGGCAGCTCCGCCGCTCGCGAGAGCAGCCATGCCGAGACCGCCATCAGCGCCACCGACGACCCGGTCGCCAGGAAGGCCAACCCCCCGGCGAGGGTGAGTCGCTTCCTGGATCCGGGAACGGCCGCGAACACCCGGCGGAGCAGCGATGCCTTGGAGGGCTCGGGGGAGACCACCGCCTCCGCGGGGAAGGCGGTGGTGGCTGCGGGGATGACGGCGTGGGTTGCCGGGGTGGCGCGCGCGGACGCGGAGCTGGGGACGGCGGTTGGGGACGGGTTCGCGGTCACCTCGCCGTCCGCGATGGGGGTGGATGCCTCGTGCGGGGTGGCCGGCCGGGGGGCGAGCAGGGTGATCACCCGGTCGGCCTCGGCGAGGACGGCCGGACGGTGGCTCACCACCAGGGCGGCGACCCGGAGGCGGCGCAGGGTGGTCAGCAGCTCGGCCTCGGTGCCGGCGTCCAGGCCGGCGGTCGGCTCGTCCAGCACCAGCAGCCGGGCCCGACCCAGGGTGACGCGCAACAGCGCCCTGGCCACGGCGATGCGCCGGCGCTCGCCGGCGGAGACGCCTTCGGCCTCGTCTCCCACCAGGTGGTCGAGAGCGATCGAGGCTCCGCCGGCCAGGTCGAGGGCATCGCGGACGGCCAGGTCGGTGGCGTCGGGGAAGCCCAGCCGGACGTTGTCGGCCACCGTCCCGGGGATCAGGCCGGGCTGTTGGCCCACCCAGGCGACCGGGCCGGCCACGCTGACGCTCCCGGCGGTCGGGGTGAGGAAGCCCATCGCCGCGTTGAGCAGGGTGGTCTTGCCACAGCCGCTCGCGCCGGCCAGCGCGACCACCTCGCCCCGGTGGACCTCGAAGGAGGTGGGCAGCAGCGCCGGGCTCTGCGTGCCTGGGTAGGTGTGGGAGAGGCCGCGAACGGTGAGGACGGCGGCGCCCGACGAACCTCCGCGACGCCCATCCGTGGCGTGAGGATCAGCACCCCCGTGCGACGTCGTGGCGAGCGCTGCACCGGCGTCGATCAGGTCGAAGGCCGCGTCGGCGGCGGCGATGCCGTCGGCGGCATCGTGGTAGTGGACGCCGACCTGGCGGACGGGGAGGTAGGCCTCGGGGGCGAGGATCAGCACGAACAGGGCGGTGGCCAGGTCGAGGTCGCCGTAGAGCACACGGAAGCCGACCGTCACCGCGATCACCGCCACCGACAGGGTCGCCAGCAACTCCAGCACGAGCGCGGACAGGAAGGAGACGCGCAGCGTCCGCATCGTCTCGCCGCGGTGGGCGGTCTCGCTGCGCCGCAGGCCCTCGGCCTGGGCCTTCGCCCGTCCGAAGACCTGCAGGGTCGGCAGCCCGGCGATCAGGTCGGCGAAGTGGCCGGCCAGCCGGGTCTGGGTGGCCCAGCGTCGCCTGGTGAGCTTCTCGGTGGTCCAGCCGACCAGGGCCATGAACACCGGGATCAGCGGCAGCGTGAGCGCCACGATCAGCGCCGAGGTGAGGTCGGCGCCCAGGATCGCCACCCCGACCACCAGCGGCACGGTCACTGCCAGCGCGAGCTGCGGCAGGTACTTGGAGAAGTAACCGTCCAGGGCGTCCAATCCCTGCGTGACCAGGGTGATCAGGCCGGCCGTGCTGCCCGGCGCATCGACCGGACGGGCCAGCCGGGCGGTCATCAGGTCGCGCCGCAGCTGCGACTTCACCGCGGCCGCTGCCCGGTGTCCCAGCCACTCGCCGGCCCAGGTCAGCACTGCTTTCGCGCCGAACACCGCCGCCAGCCCGCCGACCGCCCACGCCAACGTCCGCAGGCCGCCAGTGCCGACGATGTCCGCCACCGACTGGGAGATCAGCCAGGCCTGACCGAGGGTGGCGACCGCGGTCAGGCTGCCGACCGCGACGCCGGCGGCCAGGTAGATCCTGGTCGCGCGCGCCCGCCGCAGCAGGCGGGGGTCGATCGGACCTGCCATCAGGTGGGTCTCCTCATGCAGGACAGGGGACGGTTCTCCGTCCCGGGACAAGGAACCGTCCCCTGTCCCGCTGACACGCTAGCCGACCGCCGCGTGCTCCTCGTCGGGGATGTTGTCCACGCTGAGCGGGCGGCGGAACACCCAGTACGTCCAGGCCGTGTAGGCCAGCACGATCGGGACGAAGATCACCGCGGCGATCAGCATGATCGTCAGGGTCGAATCCTGGGAGGCCGCGGTGGCCAGGTTCAGCACCTTGTCCGCGCCCTCGGGGTTGGCGAAGCCGAGCTCGGGGAACATGGTGAGGAAGATCCCGACCGCCACGAACAGGGTGGCCAGCGAGGTGCCGATGAAGGCCAGGCCGGGGCGTCCGCCACGTCCGACGAACCACCAGCCGGCTACCAGGCCGAGCGCGGCCAGCACCAGCAGCACCCAGCCGATCGCACCGGTGGGGTGGACGATCGCGTTCTGCCAGACCAGGAAGACCGCCCCGCCCACGATGGCCGCCAGGCCGATCGTGCCGGCGAACTTCTTCGCCCGGTCCTGCACGATGCCGCGGGTCTTCAGGGTGAGGTAGATCGCTCCGTGGAAGAGGAACAGCACCACCAGCACGATGCCGCCCAGGATGCCGAACGGGCTGAACAGTTCCAGCAGGTACGGCGACGGGGTGAGCTTGAACAGGGTGGTCTGCGCCTCGGCGGTGGCCGGCGGCAGCGCCAGCACCGGCAGCCCGATGATGAAGTTGGCGAAGGCGACGCCGAAGATCAGCGACACCGTGAACGAACCGATCGACGCCATCCAATCGAAGGTCCGCTTGGCCGACATCTCGGGGTGCTTGGAGCGGTACTCGAAGGCGACGCCGCGGACGATCAACCCGACCAGCACCAGGAACAGCGGTAGGTAGAGGCCGGAGAAAAGGGTGGCGTACCAGGCCGGGAAGGCGGCGAACATCGCGCCGCCGGCGGTCAGCAGCCAGACCTCGTTGCCGTCCCAGACCGGGCCGATGGTGTTGATGATGACCCGCTTCTCCTTCTCGGTCTTGCCGAGGAAGGGGATGAGCATGGCGACGCCGTAGTCGAAGCCCTCCAGGACGAGGTAGCCCGTCCAGAGCACGGCGATCAGGCAGAACCAGACGATCTGAAGAGTGGTGAATTCCATCGCGATCTCCTCAGTAGGCGAAGCTCAGCGGAGCGTCGTCGTCGGTGATGACTTCTGGCTCGACCACATCAGGTAGTCCGAGCTTGATGTACTTCAGCAGCAGCCGCACCTCGACCACGGCCAGCGCTCCGTAGATCAGCGTGAACAGCACCATGGTGGTGCCCATCTCGAAGGCGCTCACCCCCGGTGAGACGCCGGACGCGGTGGTCAGCACGCCGTTGACCAGGAAGGGCTGGCGCCCCATCTCGGTGAAGATCCAGCCGAAGGAGTTGGCGAACAGCGGTGACAGTGGGGCGGCGAGCATCAGGCCGGTCCACCACCAGGACTGCTTGGGCAGCCGTCCTTTGCGCAGCATGAACAGGGTCAGCGCCGCGATCCCCATGCCCAGGAAGCCCAAGCCCATCATCAGCCGGAAGGTCCAGTAGGTGACCGGGATGTTCGGCACCCAGT
Organism: Actinomycetota bacterium; assembly: GCA_020161795.1. Lineage (GTDB taxonomy): Bacteria > Actinomycetota > Actinomycetes > Propionibacteriales > Propionibacteriaceae > Propionicimonas. Next base: position 148,480 of record JAIUOR010000033.1, read on the forward strand.
CGTTGACGCCCAGGGCGTCCAGCCGGGGGCGGGCGTTCACCTGCAGCGGGTTGTCCGGGTCCTGGATGCGGCCGGCGGTGAACTCGTCGCGCAGGTCGTTGATGCCCTCGACCTTGCCGTCCCAGGTACCGGTGGCCAGGAAGGAGAGCAGGCAGGGAACCTTGGGTGCCGACCAGACTTCGCGGCTGCCATCCAGGCTGCCGATGGTCAGAATGGAGAAGTCGGCGCAGGAACCGTCCCCGCCCTCGCTCACCCAGAGCGCCTCGGCGGCGGCCATCTTCATCGGCTGCACCTCGGTCATGATCTTGCCCTGGATGTCGCCGGTGACGATGATGCCGACGCTGGCCACCAGCAGCACCCAGGCGCCGAACTTGGTGGCGAAGCGGTGGGCGCCCAGATCCTCGACCTGCCGGGCGCTCAGCTCACCGGCCTGCTGGGCGGTGCGCAGCTTCGACAGGTGCCAGCCGCTGATGCCCATCACGAAGCCGCCGGCCACCATGTATGCGGCGAACAGCACGTGCGGCAGGGTGACCAGTGCCACCGGATTGGTCAGGACGGCGCCCAGGCTGGCCATCTCGGCGCGGTCGGTGGCGGGGTTGAACACCGCGCCCACCGGGTTCTGCATCCAGGAGTTGGCGGCCAGGATGAAGATCGCCGACAGCATCGTCCCGATCGCGGCCAGCCAGATGCACATCAGGTGCAGCTTCTTGGGCAGCCGGTCCCAGCCGAAGATCCACAGGCCCAGGAAGACCGACTCCAGGAAGAACGCCAGCAGCGCCTCCAGCGCCAGCGGGGCGCCGAAGATGTCGCCGACGAAGCGGGAGTACTCGCTCCAGTTCATCCCGAACTGGAACTCCTGCACGATGCCGGTGACCACGCCCATCGCGAAGTTGATCAGGAACAGCTTCCCGAAGAACTTGGTCAGCCGCAGATAGCGGACATTGCCGGTGCGGTTCCAGATGGTTTGCAGGATCGCGACCAGCATGGAGAGGGCGATCGTGATCGGCACGAAGAAGTAGTGGTAGACGGTGGTAATCCCGAACTGCCACCTGGCTAGGGTTTCCGGTGTCACACCCGGCATCCTACTATCGCGTGTCGTAGTTCGGTGGGTGATGAGATCCGAAACCCCGGGTCAAGTCGACCCGGTGGCTCTACTACGTGATGTCGTATTCTGGGTGACCTGCCCTATCATGGCCCAATGCCGGTATTGGGCGAGCTCGAGAACGCCGTGATGGAGATCCTGTGGGTCCATCGCGAGCCCATGCCGGTGCGCGATGTCCACGAGCTGCTCGCCCGGCGGCGGGATCTGGCCTACACGACGGTGATGACAGTGCTCGACCGGTTGAGCAAGAAGGGCATCGCCAACCGTGAGCTCCAGGGCCGGGCCTGGTTGTACAGCCCGGCGCGGACCCGGGTCGAGCTCGTCACCGCGGAAGTGCAGGATCTGCTGGCCTGGCTGTCGCCCGAGGAACGCGCCCGCGTCCTGGCCGAACTCGACCGGATCTAGACGCGCCCAACAGGCGGCCGGCTGCGGCGTCCTTTCCTGATCCACGTCTTCCGGAGACCTGATTCGTCCCCGCGGGGGATCGCTCCTGGGAGTCGCGGGCCGGCACCGGCTTGACCTTGTCACTGTGACAGGGTTTCTACTGGTGTGCGGAGGTGGTCACCATGACCCGGCACGAACCCGATCGATCGCGCGTGCAGCGCGCGCTGACGTCCGACGACCCGTCGACCCGCCTGCAGGCCGCCCTCTTCGCGGGCACCCATCCCGGCATCCTGCCGGCTGAGGTGCTGATCGAGCGTTGCGCGGTCGAACCGGACTTCTTCGCCCGCGACACGCTGAGCTGGGCGCTGACCCGGTACGACCGCGCCGTCACCCTCGACCGGCTGCTGGCCGAGTTGGGCTCGGCCATTCCGCAGGCTCGGAGCCAGGCCCTGCACACGCTCTCCAAGATCGGCGACAAGCGGGCCTGGGGCGCGGTGGCCGGCTTCGTGCGGGATCCGGACGACGAGATCGCCCGTGCCGCCTGGCGCGCGGCGGCGGCGCTCGTCCCGGATGGCGAGCAGGGTCGGCTGGCGGGCTCACTGGTCACCCAGCTCGGCCGCGGGAGCTCCGATCTCCAGCGGAGCCTCAGCCGTGCCCTCGTCGCCCTCGGCGCGGCCGCCGAACCGGCCGTCGCGGGGGCGAGGAATCACCGCGACCAGCGGGTGCGGGCTCACGCGATCGCCACCGAACGGCTCCTGCGGGATCCCGACGAGCAATTCGCCGCCGCCCTGGCGGAGGCCAACCGGATCCTCGCGCTGCGCGGTGCGCCAACCGTTCCGGAGGCCGCCGATGCTGATCGGTGAGCTCGCCGAGCGCTGCGGGATCAGCGCGCGGATGCTGCGCCACTACGACCGGATCGGGCTGGTCTCCCCGACCGACCGCACCGCGGGCGGGTACCGGGAGTACTCTCCCGAGGACGTCCGCCGGCTGTTCCACGTGGAGGGACTGCGGTCCCTCGGCCTGAGCCTGCACGAGATCTCCGAGGTACTCGCCGATCTCTCCTTCGATCCGGCGGCGATGGTCGAGGATCTCATCTCGCGCACGCGGGAACGGCTGCGGCAGGACGAGGAACTCCTCGGCCGGCTGGCGCAGGTGCGAGCCAGCGACGCCACCGCATGGTCGGACGTGCTGCGCACGATCGGGCTGCTCCGTGGGCTCCACGCAGAAGACCCTTCGGCGCGGCTGCGGTTCGCGCTCTCCCATGCCGGCGAGCTCACCGCCGACGCCGCCACGCTCGCCGAGGCGGCGCTGAACGAGGCCGATCCCCAGGTCGCCGGCGCGCTCTACTGGGCACTCGCGCGGACCGGCGATCGCGCCCTTCCCGTGCTGGCGGACGCCCTGGAGTCGCCCGACGCCGACCGGCGGCGACACGCCGCCACCGCGCTGGCGAAGCTCGGCTCTCCCCAGGCGACGGCCGTGCTGGCGGGGGCCTTTCGCAGCGCGGATCCGCTCGTCGCCGCCCGTGCCACGCTCGCACGCGGCCGGCTGGGGAAGATGGACGCCGTGCCGGGGCTGGTCGCCCTGGTCGTTGAAGGACGAGACGACGTCGAGGCTACGGACGTACTCGGCCAACTCGCCGGCGAGCCCTCCCGAGCGGACGAGATCGCCGCAGCCATCGCCGGCGAGGTGCCGGGCGCGACTGCCGAAGCTCGGCAGCGTCTGGCGACCGCGCTCAGGGAACTCCCGGGCTCGCTGGCCGAGTCGATCCTGTCCACCCTGGCCACCGATGCCGACCACGGCGTCTCGGTCACCGCTTCCTTCCTGCTCCGCGAGCGCCGATCGTCCACCGGCAACGGGTAGGACGAACCGGTTGTCCTGGTGCGTCCTGCTGGCGGAACCCGCCGGATCGTACGGCGCCGCCGCGGTCATGCCCGCCGGGCCACCCTGGCCGGTCCGCCCTCGCGGCGAGCACAATACCCAGCAGGTCGTCACGGTCGGTGAAGCTGAGGAGAACGCCATGGAGTGGTACACGCCGTTCATCACGATGGACATCGGATTGCTCGAGAAGGTGCTGCGGACGATCGTGGTCTACCTGGCGATCGCCATCCTGTTGCGGGTCGCCGGCCGTCGGCTGATGGCGCAGATGAACTCTCTGGATCTGGTGGTCGTGCTGCTGCTGAGCAACGTCGTGCAGAACGCCATCATCGGCCCGGACAACTCCGTGCTCGGCGCGCTGATCGGCGCCGTGGTGCTGATCGGGTTCGATCTGCTGCTGGATCTGCTGACCCAGCGCAGCCGCTGGCTGCGCCACCTGCTGGAGGGCCGTTCGATCACCCTGGTGCGAGAAGGGCATGCCGACCGGGCCGCGCTGCGGAGGGTCGGGATCCGGGATCGGGAACTCGCCCTGGCGCTGAGCCGGCAGGGCGTCGACAAGGTCTCCCAGGTGCAGGCGGCCAGCCTGGAACCAGCCGGCGACCTGCTGATCGATCTTCTGCCCGGCGAACGTCCGGCCTCCCGCGACGACCTGGCTGCCGCGGTGGCCGAGTTGAAGGCCCTGATCGCCCAGGGCCGCGGATGACTTCACCGCCACTTTCTGCGATATGACGACTCTGGCCGACAGGGCGTCGGCCAACGCCACTACGTGGCGACGAGCGATGGTGGGTTCGCGGCGTCGGGCTGTGAGAACCAGCGGCGTGCGGCCATGATGCCGAACCACAGCGCCACCGCGATCACTGCGAGCAGGAACTCGACCAGCAGCGCCGGCCAGCCGGCGGACAGGCCCAGCACGGCCAGCAGGTTGAACGATCCGTGCAGGGCCACCGCTACCAGCCAGGCGATCAGCTTGCGGCCGTGGACGACCCCGGCCAGCACGATGACCGAGCAGGCCACGTGCAGGCTGATCGCGCTCAACCGCTCGGCACCCGCGAGCAGGAACGCCGATGGCGCGGTCGTGGTCAGGGCGTCGAACACCTGGGTCGCGGCCTCGGCCGGGAGTTGGGCGGCGATGGTGGGCCACTGGCCGATGTTGATCAGCGCCGCCATCACGAGGTTGTTGACCATGGCGAGGCCGACGAGCGCGATCGCTTCGATGCCGCCGTGACCGAAGCCGAAGGTCACCCCGTCGATCCAGCGGTGGAACGCCTTCAGCAGCAACAGCATCATCACCAGTCGCCCGGTCTCCTCGAAGAGGCCGGCGGTGTAGCTGGCGACCGGCCCGGACAGCAGGAAGTCCGAGACGTCCGGTCCCAGGCTGGGGACCACCAGGGTCATCAGCGGGATCCGGGTCAGCAGCTGGGAGACGATGAACGCCAGCGCCCCGGCCAGGAAAGCCCGCCACATCCCGGGCCACCGCCGTCCGCCTTCGGCATTGCGACGGGTGGCGATCCAGGCGAACGCGCCCAGGGGCACCGCCACGCACACCAGGAGGACGGCTGCCATGGCGGTTATCGAGAGCGGGGAGACCACGAACACACCCTATCCACGGGCCCGGGTCTGCGTCGGGCCGGCCACCCAGGTCAGGCCACCTGCTCCTCGGGCGGTGTCTCGGCGTTCGGATCCTCGGTGAGGGCGGCGGCGAACTGGGCCTGGTAGAGCCGGTAGTAGTGGCCGTGGGCGGCCAGCAGTTCGTCGTGGGTTCCCTGCTCGACGATCGCGCCGTGCCGCATCACCAGGATGACGTCCGCGTCGCGGATCGTGGAGAGCCGGTGGGCGATCACGAACGACGTCCGATCGGCCCGCAGCTTCTTCATCGCCCGCTGGACGAGCAACTCGGTGCGGGTGTCGACCGAACTGGTCGCCTCGTCCAGGATCAGCAGCGACGGCTCGGAGAGGAAGGCCCGGGCGATCGTGATCAGCTGCTTCTCGCCGGCCGACAGGTTGGACGCCTCCTCGTCGATCACCGTGTCGTAGCCGTCCGGCAGCGAGTGGACGAACCGGTCGACGTAGGCCGCCTTGGCCGCGGCCAGGATCTCCGCCTCGGTCGCGCCCTCCTTGCCGTAGGCGATGTTGTCCCGGATCGTGCCGCCGAACAGCCAGGTGTCCTGCAACACCATGCCGATGTGGCCGCGCAGTTCTCGCCGCGGGACGACCGAGATGTCGACCCCGTCCAGCGTGATCCGTCCTGATTGCAGGTCGTAGAACCGCAGGATGAGGTTCACCAGGGTGGTCTTGCCGGCACCGGTCGGGCCGACGATCGCGACTGTCGAGCCCGGCTCGGCGACCAGCGACAGGCCGGTGATCAGGGGCTTCGCCGGGTCGTAGCTGAAGTCGACGTCCTCGAACGCCACCCGTCCGCCGTTGACGACCAGCGTGCCGTCGGCGTCCGCCGGCTCCTCCTCGGCGTCCAGCACCTCGAAGACCCGCTCGGCCGAGGCGACGCCCGACTGCAGCAGGTTGGCCATCGACGCCAGCTGGGTGATCGGCTGGGTGAACATCCGGGAGTACTGGATGAACGCCTGCACGGCGCCCAGGCCCAGCGTGCCGGCAGCCACCTGCAGGCCGCCCACCACGGCGATGACGACGTAGTTGAGGTTCCCGACGAAGAACATCACCGGCATGATGATCCCGGAGATGAATTGGGCACCGAAGGAGGCGTCGAAGAGCTCCTCGTTCTTGGCCTTGAACTGGCTCAACGTCTCCCGCTGGCGTCCGAAGACGGTCACCAGGTCGTGGCCGGTGTAGGTCTCCTCGATCTGGGAGTTGAGCTCACCGGTCGACTTCCAGGTCTTGGCGAAGAGCCGCTGCGACCGCTTGCCGATCACCATGGTGATGCCCATCGCGATCGGGATCGTGACCAGCGCCACCACCGCCAGCAGCGGTGAGACCCAGAACATCATGAACAGCACGCCGAGCAGCAGGAAGATGTTCGACAGCACCTGCGACAGGGTCTGCTGCAGCGACTGGGCGACGTTGTCGACGTCGTTGGTCACCCGGCTGAGCAGTTCGCCGCGGGGCTGGTTGTCGAAGTACTTCAGCGGCAGCCGGCCGATCTTGGACGAGACCTGCTCGCGCATCCGGTAGACCGAGCGCTGCACGACGCCGTTGATCAGCAGGCCGGAGCCCCAGCTCAGCAACGCGGCGGCGAGGTACAGCCCCAGCGCGAGCGCCAGCACCCGGGCGACGGCGGCGAAGTCGACGCCAGTGCCCTTCACGACGTGACCGGTGAAGATCAGGTCGGTGGCCTGGCCCAGGATCATCGGGCCCACCGACGAGCCGAGGGTGGAGACGATGATCATCGCGATCACCAGCCAGATCTTCGGCAGCTCCGGGCCGAGATTGCCCAGCAGCCGGCGCAGCGAGGGGCCGAAGCTGATGGCCTTCTCGCCCGACCCCACGCCGCCCATCGGGCCGTGGCCGGGTCCCCTGCCCATGCCCTGCTGCGGGCCGTACTTGGGGCGGGCGTTGGCCTTGGCGGGCGGGGTGGCTGGCGCGGCCGTGTCCCCGGCGTCCTGAGTCATGGTGGGCTCGGTCATCCCGGGGTCCCCGCGAAGTTGTTCGGGGGAGCGCAGCGGAGGAGAAGAACTTTGTGGGGTGGTCATCCCGGGGTCCCCGCGAAGTTGTTCGGGGGAGCGCGGCGGAGGAGAACTTTGTGGGGTGGTCATGCCGCCACCTCCTCGGCCTTGAATTGGCTCTCGACGATCTCGGCGTAGGTCGGGCAGGTTCTCAGCACTTGCTCGTGAGTGCCCAGGCCGACGATCCGGCCGTCCTCCAGCACGATGATCTGGTGGGCGGTGCGGATCGTCGAGACCCGCTGCGCCACCACGATCACCGCCGCGTCCGCCGTCTCGGGGGCCAGTGCCGCCCGCAGCGCGGCGTCGGTGGCGACGTCCAGGGCAGAGAACGAGTCGTCGAACACGTAGATCTCCGGACGCCGCACCAGCGCCCGCGCGATCGCGAGCCGCTGCCGCTGTCCGCCCGACACATTCGTGCCGCCCTGGGCGATCGGTGAGTCGAGACCGTCAGGCATCCGCTCGACGAACTTCCTCGCCTGGGCGATGTCGAGCGCCCGCCAGAGTTCGGCGTCGGTGGCGTCGGGCTTGCCCAGCCGCAGGTTGCTGGCCACCGTCCCGCTGAACAGGTAGGGCTTCTGCGGCACCAGGCCGATCCGCCCCCACAGCAGGTCGGGATCGAGCTCGCGGACGTCCACCCCGTCCACCAGCACGGCGCCACCGGTGACGTCGAACAGCCGGGGGATGAGGTTGACCAGGGTGGTCTTGCCGGCTCCGGTGGAGCCGATGATCGCCGTGGTCTGCCCGCGGCGGGCGGTGAAGCTGATCCGATCCAGGACGGGCGTCTCGGCGCCGGGATAGGCGAAGGTGACCTCGTCGAAGTTGACCTCGCCGTGGCGGCTGAGGGTGGTGACGCCCTGCTCGGGCGGAACCACCGACGAACGGGTGTCCAGCACCTCGTTGATCCGGCCGGCGGAGACCTGCGCCCGCGGCGCGATCATCAGCATCATCGTCGCCATCAGCACGCTGAACAGGATCTGCATCAGGTAGGCCAGATAGGCGGTGAGCTGACCCACCTGCAGGTGGCCCTCGACCACCCGCTGCGCACCGAACCACAGCACCGAGATCTGCGAGAGGTTCATGATCAGCATGACGATCGGGAACATCGTCATCATGTAGCGGCCGGCCTGGGTGGCGGTGCTGGCCAGATCGTGATTGGCCTTGTCGAAGCGCGCCGCCTCAGTGGGCTCGCGGACGAAGGCGCGGATCACCCGCAGGCCCGCGATCTGCTCGCGCAGCACCCGGTTCAGGGCGTCCACCCGCTGCTGCATGACCCGGAACAGCGGGGTCATGTGGGTGACCAGCCAACCGATCAGGATGCCCAGCAGGATGACCGCCACCAGGATGATCCAGCTCAGCCCGACATCCTCGCGCAGCGCCATGAAGACGCCGCCCACGGCGGTGAGCGGGGCCGAGACGAGCATGACCGCGGTCATCAGCACGAGCTGCTGCACCTGCTGGACGTCGTTGGTGTTGCGGGTGATCAGGCTCGGCGCACCGAACTTGTTCACCTCCCGGGCCGAGAAGGTGAGCGCCCGGGAGAAGATCGCGTTGCGGACGTCGCGTCCGAAGCTCATGGAGGTGCGGGCGCCGAACCAGGTGGCGCCGATCTGGGCGGCGACCTGGGCCAGGCTGACGGCGAGCATCACCGCGCCCAACTGCCAGATCACGGCGGTGTTGCCGGTGGCGACGCCCTCGTCGATGATCCGCGCGTTCAGCGTGGGCAGGAAGAGCGAGGCGATCGACTGGGTCAATTGCAGGACGATCACGCCGACCAGCAGCCAGGTGTAGGGCCGCAGGTAGCGGATGAGCAGACGGGTCATGGGGTTCCTTGGGCGATCCCGTGGAGGACGACGTGAGCGACGTCGGCCGGCTCGGAGAGCGAATCGGTGTCGGTGAAATGGAAGGTGGAGGCGAAGGCCATCGCCTGGAGCACTCGGGCCGCGGTCGGGGGCGGGACGGCGAGCTGGGCGGCGTGCTCCTCCAGGCTGTGGGCGACGGCGTCGACGAGACGCTGCTGACGCTCATGACTGAACGGCTTGGGCGGATGGCCGGGCGGCGCGCCGCCCGGGGGTCCCGTGGCCGGACGGTGGAAGACCGCCATCGCCAGCGCCCGGGTGCGGCGGATCTCCTGCTGCAGGATCTGCAGGATCGTGACCACGCATTCGGTGAGATCCTGGTTCCGCGGCAATTCGGCGAGCAGGGCGACCGCTGGCTCGGCCTGGAGGGCTTCCAGGGCGGCCGCGGCGATCAGTTCCTGCTTGGATTCGAAGACCCGGAACAGGGTGCCTTCGGCCACCCCTGCCGCCTCGGCCAGCTGCCGGGTGGTGAGCGCGGTGCCGTGCTCCAGCAGCAGCGGCTGGACGGCGTCGATGATCGCCCGGCGACGAACGTCCGGGGGCATGGCGGTGGCGCGACTCACGGATGCAGTGTAGTGAGTGAGCACTCACTCACCAACTGGGTAAGGGTGCGTACCTGTCCCTGATCGATCCCGGCCGTTGTCGCGGGTCGTCCGCGCCGGCCCGGGATCCGGGTTCGGGGTTACGCTCGGGGGGTGCTGCCTGAGAATCTCGATCGTCTCTTCTCCGTGTCGCGTCCGGCCGTCCATCCGGACGGGTGGGCCGTGGTCTCCGCGGTTCGCCCGGACTTCGCCGCCGATGCCTACGTCGGGCAGTTGTGGCGGGTCCCGCTGGACGGCGGCTCGCCCCGGCGGATCACCCGGGGATTCCGCGATACCGCACCGCGGCTCTCGCCGGACGGTCGGCTGATCGGTTTCCTGCGGGCGACCGCCGACGGCCCGTCGCAGTTGGCGGTCGTGCCGGCGGCGGGCGGCGAGCCGATGGTGATCACGGACCGGAAGCTGGGGGTGGCCGAGTTCGCCTTCACCCCGGACTCCTCGCGCGTCGTGTTCACCGCCGCGGTGCCGGACGAGGGGCGCTACGGCACCTGGGAGGGCGTCCCGGCCGCAGCCGAGGATGCCCGCCACATCACCACCTTGTCGTTCCAGTACAACGGCCGCGGCTACACCGCCGACCAGCGCACCCACGTCTTCGTCGTCGACCTGCCCGACCCGCGTGACGAGCCGCCGGTGGTGCCGGTGGGGCGTGCCGCCAAGGCGCAGGAGAGCGCCGGGGCCAAGGCCTCGCTGGTGCCGGAGGCGCGCCAGCTCACCGAGGGTGACTTCGACCATCGCGAGCCGGTGGTCGCAGCGGGGTCGGTGATCGTGGTCTCGGCCCGCCACGAGGGACGGGGCGCCGACCTGCGGGCCGATCTCTACCGGATCGATCTGGCCACCGGCGACGCTACGCTGCTCACCGATCCGGAGGCGATCGGCGCGAAGCTGGCCGCCGGTTCACCGGTGGTGCTGTGGGACGACCTGTGGTTCCGGGCCGTCGACCTCGGCCCGACCGGGCGCGACCACGTCGCCACCAACGCGGCGGTCTGGCGCATGCCCGTCGACGGCGGCCCGGCCGTTCGGCTCACCGAACCGGCCGAACTCGACTTCGCCCACCTGGAGGCCGACCCGACCGACGGCATCGTCCTGGCCGTGCTGGCCGAACGCGGGGTGGGGGTGCCGGTCCGGTTCGCCCCGGACGGCAACTGGGCGCGCCTGGATGTGCCCCGCGGCGCGTCCGTGAACGAGCTCGCTGGTGCCGGCGGTCACGCGGTCGCCGCGGTGTCGACCCCGGCCAGCCCGGGTGAGGCGGCGGTGGTCGGCGCGGAGTCCCGCCTGCTGACCGACTTCGCCGCCCGGCTGTGCGAGGTCGCCGCCCCCGTCCCCACTCGGGAGCTGATCGCCACCAGCCCGGACGGCACACCGGTGCACGGCTGGGTCGTGGCGCCCCAGGGCGACGGCCCGCACCCGGTGCTGCTGAACATCCATGGCGGCCCGTTCGCCGCCTACGGCCCGGCCTTCTTCGACGAGGCACAGGTCTATGCCGCCGCCGGCTACGCGGTCGTGATGTGCAACCCGCGTGGGTCGGCCGGGTACGGGGAGGCCCACGGTGCGGCCATCCGGGGAGCCTTCGGCGACCGCGACATGGTGGACGTGCTGGCCTTCCTCGACCATGCGCTGGCCACCGTCCCCGGCCTGGACCCGGCGCGAGTCGGGGTGATGGGCGGCTCGTACGGCGGCTACCTCACCGCCTGGATCATCGCCCACGAGCACCGGTTCGCCGCGGCGATCGTGGAGCGCGGCTACCTCGACCCGCGCTCCTTCGTGGGCTCGTCGGACATCGGCTGGTTCTTCGCCCACTCCTACAACACCGACGACCCCGCCACGATGGACGCCCAGTCACCCACCCTGCTGGCCGGCCAGGTCACCACGCCCACCCTGGTCATCCACTCCGAACAGGATCTGCGCTGCCCGCTCGCCCAGGCCTTCCGGTACTACACCGAGCTCAAGCTGGCCGGGGTCGACGCCGAACTGCTGGTCTTCCCCGGCGAGAACCACGAACTCTCCCGCTCTGGCCGCCCCTGGCATCGCCGGCAGCGCTTCGACGCCATCCTGGAATGGTGGCAGCGTCACTTGCCGGTGTGAGTCGCCGCCTGTCGGTCTGTCACCCCAACCGTGTTGTTCCGCAGAAACCGGGCAGATCAGCCTCAGTGCCCGCACTATCCAGCCGGACGGGCTCAACTGCCCGGTTTCTGCGGGGATTGAGTTTAGGAAGAGGTGAGCTCAGCTCCGTCCGCGTCGCGTCCGGGCGAGGTAGGCCAGCCCGCGAGGGCTCAACTCGTAGCCGATTTCATGACTGATGGTCAGGCCGAGGTTCTTCAGCTTGCGGACATCGATCTTGAACGGGTCTCGCTGTCGGCCCAGCTCGGCCGCCAGGTCGGGTGCGCGCACCCGCGGCCGGCGGCCGATCAGCGCGAGAGTGGCCATCGTCCACGGGCCGTGGCTGCTGGCGTGGTCGAGTCTTTCCAGCCGGGTGTCGATCGCCGCCACGTCGTCCTCGGTCAGCGCATCGTCGGTGCGCAGCGCGATCCGCGGGTCCTCGCCCGCCCAGCTCAGCCGGATCCGGTAGGTCGGCCAGTTGGCCTCGCCGCCCAGTCTCCGGCGAACCGAGTCGGCGTCGGGATGGCCGGCCGCGGCCGCCTCCTCGTCGGTGATCCGTAGCGGGTCGACCGAATCGATCGCCTCCACCTCCATCACGCCGACTGCGGTGCGGAACCGCGAGCCGGGCCGGACATCCGGTCGTCGCCAGCGGCGGAAGGCGAGCGTCACGCGTCCCTCCCGGATGCCCTGGGCAACCTTCGGCGGCAGCAGCATCTGGACATTGTGACCGGAACACCGCAGGTCTGGCGATGGGATTCGGCCCCGATGCGGTGACCTGGCTATGGGGATTTCACTACAGAAACCGGGTAAAAACAGCCTCTCCGGCCGGATAGTGCCGGCACGAAGGCTGTTCTGCCCGGCTTCTGCGGGACGGCGGACCGGACAGGTTGGCAACGGATCGATCAGGCGGCTCGAGGTCGAGGCCTCAGGTGGGCCTCGGAGCGGATGAGCAGGCGGAGCTCCTTGAGCACCGCGTCCCACTCGTGGACGATCTGGTGGTAGGTGAACCGCAGCACGAGCCGGCCGCGAGCCACGAGGACGAGGTCGCGCCGGCGGTCGGTCTGGTAGGTGCTCTCGCCGGTGTGGTGCGCGCGGCTGTCGACTTCGATGACCAGGCGTTTTCCGACCAGGAGGTCGACCCGTCCCACGTCCTCGATGAAGACCTGACTGCGAACCTTGACGCCAAGCCGGCGCAGTCGGAATCTCACCATCGACTCGGTTCCCGATTCAGCTCTGTGGTCGGCTTCCGCCACCAGCCTGCGCACCCGGACCGCGCAGCCGGACAGAATGCTCGCGAGTTGGTCGCGCCTGAGCAGGCGCAGGTTGAGGATGGAATCCAGAACCACGACGATCCCTTCGCCGTTCAGACACCGGACCGCGGCAAGGAGGGCGGTCGCCAGGGGATCGACCGCGACGGTCGGGGCGGAACGGATGGGGAGTGGGCAGACGTGGACGTCGGCGGGAAGCGCCGACTTGGCCTGGTGGTGCTCGGACATGCGGATGTGCAGCTGTCCGGTCGGGGGCACCCACACTCCGTGGTGCCGCAACGCGGAGAGGCACGACAGGGCTCCGCCGAGGCGCACGGCTCGTAGGACGTCCGATCCGGCGCTGGGATCGGCATACCAGCCCCGCCGGACCCGGCGGATGTGCCCGGCCAACTGGAGTTGCTCGATCTCGGCCCTGCCGAGCCCCGTCCGCAGGAGGTCGGCGTATCGCGTCACGCCGTAGGGGAACATCACACCCCGAATCCTTGGCAAGCGGATCCCCGGTGTGCCGGGCGATCTGGGATCTGTGGATAGCGCCGCTGTTGTCCACAGGTCGGTTAGCCGCGGAAACCGGGCAAGAGGGCCTTCCTGCCTGGATAACGCGGGGATCGTGGCCAGATTGCCCGGATTCTGCGGAGGGGAGGTGAGGAGTAGGCGGCCCGGATCGGAGGGGGAGGGAGGCAGCCGATAACCTACTGCCGTGACTGAGCCGACGCCGATGAACCCCGACCTTTCCGAGCAGGAGCAGGTGCGGCACGACAAGCGTGCCCGGTTGCTCGGCGAGGGGACGGCGCCGTACCCGATCTCGGTGCCACGCACTCACACCGCAGCGCAGGTGCACGAGCAGTGGGGCCACCTTGAGGCCGGGGACGAGACCGCGGACGTGGTGAGCGTCAGCGGACGGGTGGTCTTCATCCGCAACACCGGCAAGCTCTGCTTCGCCACCATCCAGGACGGGTTCACGCTCACCGAATCCGGTACCCGCCTGCAGGTCATGATCTCGCTGGCCGAGGTGGGCGAGGAGTCTCTGGCCGCCTGGAAGGCGGACGTCGATCTGGGCGACTTCGTCTCGGTGACCGGCCGGGTCATCTCCTCCAAGCGTGGCGAGCTCTCCGTGCTGGCTACCGGTTGGGTGCTGGCCTCCAAGGCGCTGCGTCCGCTGCCCACCCTGCACAAGGAACTCGGCGAGGAGACCAGGGTGCGGCAGCGCTACGCCGACCTGGTGGCTCGCCCCGAGGCCCGCGACATGGTGCGCACCCGGGCGCTGGTCACCCACGCCATCCGCGAGGTGCTGCACGCCGAGGGCTACATCGAGCTGGAGACCCCGGTGCTGCAGTTGGTGCACGGTGGGGCCGCGGCCCGTCCGTTCCGTACCCACCTGAACGCCTTCGACATCGACATGACGCTGCGGATCGCGCTGGAGCTGTACCTCAAGCGGGCGATGGTCGGCGGGGCCGACCGGGTCTACGAGATCGGACGGATCTTCCGCAACGAGGGCATCGACTCCAGCCACTCGGCGGAGTTCACCATGCTGGAGGCCTACCAGGCCTGGGGCGACCAGACCTCGATCGCGCTGATGACCCAGCGGCTGATCCAGCACGCCGCCGACACCGCGCTCGGCACCCGCACCGTCGTCACCCCGGCCGGTGAGATCGACCTGGGTGGGGAGTGGGCCTGGAAGCCGGTCTACCCGACGCTCTCCGAGGCCCTCGGCGAGGAGATCACCCCCGCCACCGACGCAGCCCGCCTGCGCGCCATCGCCGACGCCCGGGGCATCGAGTACGACCCCGCCTGGGTCGCGCAGAAGCTGGTGATGGAACTCTTCGGCGAGATCGTCGAGCCCACCCTGCTGCAGCCCACCTTCGTCTGCGACTACCCGCCGATCGCCCAGCCGCTGGCCCGCCAGCACCGCAGCGACCCCGACCTGATCGAGGCCTGGGATCTGATCATCGGCGGCGTCGAACGCGGCACCGGCTTCTCCGAACTGATCGACCCGGTGATCCAGCGCGAGCGGCTGGTCGCGCAATCGCTGAAGGCCGCCGCCGGCGACCCCGAGGCCATGCAGCTGGACGAGGACTTCCTGGCGGCGCTGGAGTTCGGCGCCCCGCCGATGGGCGGCATGGGGCTGGGGATCGACCGGCTGATGATGCTGCTCACCGGCGCGGGGATCCGGGAGACGATCCTGTTCCCGCTGCTCAAGCCGCTGGGCCAGTAGGGCCCATCCCGCTCGGGGCCCCACGCGACGAGCTGGTCGCCAAGCGGTTCTGACCAAGGTTCCGCGGCTCAACGCCGGAACCTGGCAGAGCGCGCGTCAGCGGTCCGAGGAACGGAGCAGATGGAACCAAGGGAGGGCGGCCCGAGGGTCGTCGCCCAGGGGCTACTTCCAGAAGGTGGCCAGGATGAAGGCGCCGGCCAGTGCCACCATGCCGATCACCACGTTCCAGATTCCCTCGATGTCGGACATCACCGGGACGGCGATGCCGACCGCGGTGGTGATGTAGTACACCACCAGCCACAGCACGCCGAGCAGACCGAGCGTGATGAAGGCCGGCAGAACCCACTGGCGGCTTCCGGGAGCGACGGCCTTCTGCTGCTTGGCGCGTTCGGCGGCACGCTCGTCCTTGGCGGTCTGCTTCTTCTTGTCAGCAGCGGCCTTGCGGACCTTCGACTCAGGCACCCGTCACTCCTTGCACGTCACTTGTGAACGGACCAAGGATACCGGGTCTCGGGCCCGCGACGTAGGGTGGCTGCGTGACGTGGTGGACGAGAGCCCGGGCCCGGTTCCGGCGTGCTCGGCGGCACCATGTCGGTGGCCGGTCCGCCTGGCAGGTCGCCACCTTCGTCACCTGCCTGCTGGCCGGCCTGATGCTGGCCACCGGCGCCGCCTCGTCGGCCGGTGGCGATCTTCGTCCCAACCGGGATCTGACCGATCTGCTGCGCGCGGAGTCGGCGCGCAATGCCGAACTCGCGCACACCGTGGCCGACCTGCGCGCCGAGGTGGACCGGCTCGCCCAGGTGACCTCGGCGGAGGATCCGTTCGCGCCGCAGCTGGCCGAGCTCTCCGAGCAGGCCGGCCTGACCGCCGTGAGCGGCCCCGGAGTGACGGTGCGGCTGTCGGACGCGCCGCTCAGCGTGAAGCCGGCCGGCGTCGCCGACGAGCTGCTGATCGTCCATCAGCAGGACATCCAGGCCGTGGTGAACGCGCTGTGGCGAGGTGGGGCCGAGGCGATGACCCTCCAGGGCCAGCGGGTGACGGTGCTCACCGGCATCAAGTGTGTGGGCAACACCGTGCTGCTGGACGGCGTCCCCTACGCCCCGCCGTACGTGATCACCGCCATCGGCGACGCCGAGCGCCTCGAGCAGGCGCTGGCCGGCTCGGAATCGCTGCGGGTCTATCGGGAGTACGCCACCGCCTACCGGCTGGGCTACGAGCAGTGGCGGGAGCCCGAGGTGACGCTGCCGGGGTTCGCTGGTGTCCTGGATCTGGAGCGTGCCGGCGTCGAGCGCTGAGCAGGCGAGAATGGGACGCATGGCGCGCATCCTCGTGATCGACAACTACGACTCATTCGTCTACAACCTGGTGCAATACCTGGCGCAGCTCGGAGCCGAGGTCGAGACCTGGCGCAATGACGACCCGCGGTTCGACTCCGAGGGCTGGGAGGAGGCCTTCGACGGCATCCTGGTCTCGCCCGGTCCCGGTACTCCGGAGGCCGCCGGCGTCTGCGTCCGGGTGATCCGCAGCCACAGCGGACGGGTGCCGATCTTCGGGGTGTGCCTGGGGTTGCAGTCGATCGCGGTCGCCTTCGGTGGCACCGTCGCGCGGGCTCCCGAGTTGCTGCACGGCAAGACCTCGCTGGTGCACCACGACGGCCGCGGCGTCTTCGCCGGCCTGCCGGAACCGATCACGGCCACGCGCTACCACTCGCTAGCGCTCGATCCCGCAACCGTGCCCGACGTCCTGGAGGTCACCGCGCGCACCGACTCCGGCGTCATCATGGGCCTGCGGCACCGCAGCCTGGCGGTGGAGAGCGTGCAGTTCCACCCCGAGTCGGTGCTCACCGAGGGCGGCTACCAGATGCTCGCCAATTGGCTGGCGGTCTGCGGGGACGCGGGCGCACCGCGCCGTGCCGCCGGGCTGAGCCCGCTGATGAGCACCGTCTGAGCCGGCGTCAGCTCGCCGGAGCCAGCGGGCGAACGGCTACTCGCCCTCCCCCGGAGTCTCCTCCGGCGGCGGCTCCTCGGGTAGCGGTTCGGCCAGTACCAGCCTGATCTGGGTGGTGAGTGGCGCCTTCTGCCCCGCTGCCGGCTTCTGCGAGATGACGGTGCCCTCGGCCTCGGCCGACGGCTCGCTGGAGAAGCTCACGTCGAGGAAGCCGGCGACCCGCGCGGCCTCGGTGGCGCTGGCCTGATCCAGGCCGCGGAAGTTCGGGACGACGCCGTCGGTGACGGGCATCGGACCGGCCAGCACGAGCTTGATCCGGGTGGTGCGCGGCACCACCTGTCCGACGCCCGGCTTCTGGGAGATGACGGTGCCCTCGGTCTCCTCCGACGGCTCGGTCTTGAAGCTCACCTGGAAGCCGTTCCGTTCGGCCTCGTCGGCGGCGCTCTCCTCGTCCAAGCCGCGGAAGTTGGGGACGGGGCTCTCGCCGGTGGCATAGAGGACGGTGATGGGCTTGCTCAACTCGATGCTGGCGCCCTCGGCCGGGTTCAGGTAGGTCACCTCGTCGGCGACGGCCGTCAACGGCTCATTGGGATCGACGTCGACGTTCACCGTGAAGTTGAGATCCTCCAGGATCTGCACGACGTCCTCGTACGGCTGCCCCATGAGACCGGTCGGAATGGTCTTCTTCACCGGCCCGATGTTGACCTCGAACTCGATGACGGTGCCGACCGGCACCGGGGTCTCGGCCTGGGTCCGCTGGTTGATCACCTGCCCGATCGTGCCGTCGTCCTTGCCCTCCACCTCGAACGACTTGGGGACCAGCTCCAGCTGCTCCAGCTCCTCGGTGGCCCGGGCAGCCGTCATGCCGGTCAGCGAGGGCACCTTCACCATGGTGGGCTGGCCCATCGGGTTCAGCAGCAGGAACACCCCGACGGCGGCGGCGATCACGGCCAGCGAGATCAGGGTCGCCCACAGCGGGGTCAGGTTGCGCTGCCGGGTGGGCTCCAGGGCCCGGGTGGCCGTGCCGGTCTGGGTGCCGGTATCGGCGGAGAGCACGGACGTCGGAGCGGCCGCCACGATGGTCGGCTCGTTCGCGCCGACGGGGAAGGCCGCCGTCGGCCGCGGTACCCGCGCCACAACGTCCTGGCCCGCCAGCAGCCGGCCGATGTCCGCGCGCATCGCCGCCGCGGTCTGGTAGCGGTCGGCGGGATCCTTGGCCAGCGACTTCAGCACGATGGTGTCCATCCCGGGGCTGATCATCGGATCGAGCTGGCTGGGCGGGACGGGAGCCTCCCGGACGTGCTGGTACGCGACGCTGACCGGGGAGTCGCCCTGGAACGGCGGGCGCCCGACCAGGAGTTCGTAGAGCAGGCAGCCGGCGGAGTAGATGTCACTGCGGGAGTCGACCGTCTCGCCGCGGGCCTGCTCGGGCGACAGGTACTGCGCGGTGCCGATGACAGCCGCGGTCTGGGTCATCGTCGCCGAGGTGTCGGCCACCGCGCGCGCGATGCCGAAATCCATCACCTTGATCTGACCGTTGGGGGTCAGCATCACGTTGGCGGGCTTGATGTCGCGGTGGACGATGCCCGCCTTGTGGCTGTAGCTCAGCGCGTCGAGCACGCCCTGGGCGAATTCCAGCGCCTTCTCGGGCTGGATCTGCCGCCCGGTGCGGAGGATCTCGCGCAGGGTGTGGCCGTTGACCAGTTCCATGACGATGAAGGGAACCTGAACGCCGGTGTTCGGATCGGCCTCTTCGCCGGTGTCGTAGACCGCCACGATATTGGGATGGTTCAGCCCGGCGGCGGCCTGGGCCTCGCGGCGGAAACGCGCCTGGAAGGTGGAGTCGGTCGCCAGGTCGATGCGCAGCTGCTTCACCGCGACATCGCGGCCCAACCGCAGATCACGAGCGCGCCGCACCTCGGCCATGCCGCCCCGGCCCAGCAGGCTGCCCAGCTGATAGCGCCCTCCGAGCAACCTCGGCTCGTCACTCATCGGCTCATCCTTTCCGCCCGCCGCCGTGATCCGGGGCAGGGTTCACCGTCCATTGTGACGGACGTTCCTGAAGTTGGCCCAAGAACACCCGCCGACAGCGGGGGCTGGGAGGGCCTCGATACCGCTCGTGACCAGCGGTTCCTCATCGCACCGCCTCGATCACGGCCCGCGCGATCGGCGCCGCCAGGGTGCCGCCGGCGATATCTGTGGCCGGGATCTGGGCGTCCTCGATGAAGACGCAGACAGCCAGGTCGACCTCGTCGGCGAAGGCGGTGAACCAGGCGTAGGGACGCCGGTTCTCGTCCGGCACCGCGGTACCGGTCTTGCCGCCGACGGTGAGGCCGGAGATCTGGGCCCGCCGGCCGGTGCCTTTCTCGACGACCGACACCATCATGTCGTGCAACTGGTCGGCCACGGTCTCGCTGACGGCCGTGGAGTGCTGGCGGGGCAGCGTCTGGCTGATCACCGAGAGGTTGGCCGACACCACCCGTTCCACCAGGTAGGGCTCCATCACCACGCCGCCGTTGGCGACCGCCGCTGCCACCATGGCCATCTGCAGCGGGCTGGCAGCGACGTCGAAGGCGCCGATCGCGCTCATCGCGGTCTGCGCGTCGTCCGGCTCCTCCGGGAAGAGGCTGGCGGCCGAGCCGATCTCGTCCACGAAGGTGTCGCCGAACCCGAACCGCTCGGCCTGGGCGCGCAGCACGTCGGCGCCGAGTTCGGCGCCCAGCCGGGCGAAGCCGGGGTTGCAGGAGACCTCCAGGGCGTGGGTGAGCGTGATCTGGTCGCCGCCGCAGCGGCCACTGATCGTCACCGTCGAGCCCGGCAGGTCGAAGGCGGTGGCGTCGATCTCGGTGTCCGGATCAATGCCGGATTCGAGCGCCGCGGCGGCGGTGATCAGCTTGAAGGTCGAGCCCGGCGGGTAGATCTCGCGGGTGGCCCGGTTGGCCATCGGCCGGTCGGGGTCGTCGGTGAGCTTCTCCCACGCCTTCTGGGAGTCCTTCAGGTCGTGGGTGGCGAGCTGGTTGGGATCGTAGCTGGGGCTGGAGACCAGGGCGCGGATCGCGCCGGTCTTGGTGTCGATGGCGACGACGGCACCCTTGCGTCCGTTCAGGCCGTACCACGCCGCGCGCTGGGCGCGGGCGTCGATCGTCGTCTCCACCGTGCCGCCCCGCGGGGTCTCGCCGGTGAGCAGGTTGACCAGCCGATCCAGGAACTGGGAGTCGTCGACGCCGGTCAGCTGATCGGAGAAGGAACGCTCCAGCCCGGACGCCACGAAGACGTAGCTGTAGTAGCCGGTGATCGGCGCGTAGAGCTTGCCGGAGGGGTAGCTGCGCTGGAACTTGTAGCGATCCTTGACCGGCTCGGACTTGGCGATCGGTGAGTTGCCCACCATGATCGGGCCGCGGTCCTGCGCGAACCGGGCATCGCCGGTGCGGCGGTTCTCCGCGCGGTTGTTGAGGTCGTCGGTGCGGAACAGGTAGCCGGCTGTGATGTTGAGCATCAGAGCGGTGAAGATCGCCATGGCGGCGATCGCCACGCGGCGGATCGGGCCGTTCACGATTCACCTCGGAAGATGGATTCGGTCAGTTCGTCCCGCGGCGGCGAGACCGCGGGGGTGACGACGGTGGCCTCATCGGTGTCGGGCCGTTCGGTGACGATCGTCGCCTCGTCGGAGGCCGCCGGCTTCGCCACGGGCTCCGGGGACGGGGATGGAGCCGCGGCCGGATCCGCCGCCGGCGTCTTCACCACGATCGTGGCCTCCTCGGCCAGCGAGGCGACCGGGCCGGCCGGCGCCGGCTCCAGGGCCGGTCGGCGGACCTGGTGGGTGAGGATCATCAGCAGCCCGAACAGCATCCAGTTGGCCACCAGCGAGGAGCCGCCCTGCGACATGAACGGGGTGGTGAGGCCGGTCAGCGGGAGCAGCCGGGTGACGCCGCCGATGATGGCGAACACCTGGATGGCGAAGACGAAGGAGACCCCGGCCGCCAGCAGCTTGCCGAACGGATCCCGCGCGCCGAGCGCGGCGCGCATGCCGCGGGCGACGATCAGCCCGTAGATCAACACCACGGCGGTCAGCCCGACCAGCCCGAGTTCCTCGCCGATCGCGGCCGAGACGAAGTCGGTCTTCGCCAGGGGGGTGAGGTTGGGCCGTCCCAGCCCCCACCCGGTTCCGAACAGCCCGCCCCAGGCGAAGCCGAACTGGGCCTGGATCACCTGGTAGTTGCGATCGAAGTTGGAGAACGGGTCGAGCCAGCCCGAGACGCGCGCCTGCACATGCCCGAAGACCAGGAAGGCCGCGTAGGCCCCGGCGGTGAAGAGGGTGGCGCCGATGATCGGCCAGCCCGGCCGCTCGGTGGCGATGTAGAGCATGGTCACGAACAGGCCGAAGAACAGCAGGGCGGTGCCGAGATCCTTCTGGAAGACCAGGACGGCCATGCTGGCCAGCCACATCACCAGGATCGGCCCGAGGTCGCGCGGCCGGGGCAGCACGATCCGGCCGAGCTTGCCGCCGGCCAGCGCCAGGACGTCCTTCTTCTCCACCAGGTAGGCGGCGAAGGCGACCGACAGCACGATCTTGGCCAGCTCGGCGGGCTGGAAGCTGTAGGGGCCGATCTCGATCCAGATCCGGGCGCCGTTGTTCTCCTTGCCCAGGCCGGGCACCAGCGGCAGCAGCAGGAGGATCAGGCCGACCAGGAACAGCAGGTAGGGGTAGGCGTTGAGCACGCGGTGGTCGCGCAGCAGGACGATCACCGCGCAGAAGGCGACGATCGCCACCGCCGTCCAGGTCAGCTGCAGCTCGGCGGAGTACATCCGGGTCTCGCCGCCGAGGTCGAGCCGGTGGATCATGGCCAACCCGAGCCCGTTGAGCAGCACGACCATGGGCAGGATCAGCGGATCGGCGTAGGGCAGCCGCCACCGGACGACGCCGTGCGCGAGGCCGACGATCGCCACCGCGATCCCAATGGTCAACGGCCAGCCCTCGGGCAGCTCGCCATCGGTGTTGAGGTGGATCAGGAAGTAGCCGCCGAGCGCGATCGCCAGTGCCAGCAGCAGCATGAACAGCTCGGCACCTCGTCGCTTGCGATAGACGACGACGTCCGACATGTCAGCACTCCTCCGGCGCGGGAGGCGGCAGCGGGGCCGCGGTCGGGGAGGGCGAGGTAGGCCGAGGGCTGATGGCGGGCGACTCACTGGGTGAGCTGGGGTCGGGTTTCGCTGACTGGGTGGTGTCCGGTGTGGCGGGCGTCGTGCTGACCGTCGGCGCCGGGCTCTGCGTGGCGCGCGCCCGGACCTCGCGTTGGGCGATGCACTCGCGGGCCTTCACCCGCAGCCCGCCCACGATGGTGCGGGCGGCCTCCAGCGATTCGGCGCGGATCGTCGCCCGCACCTGCTCCTGGTAGTAGGGCGGCAGGTCGTCCAGCCGGGTGTTGTCGGCCTCGACCAGGCTGGAGAGCGGCAGGTTCCAGATAGCGTCGGGAACCCCGCGGAAGATCGCGACGGTGGCTTCCTCGGGCCCGACGTAGTACCGCTGCTGGGTGTAGGAGTACCACAGCCCCAGACCGCCGCCGATCAGGCCGAGGGTGAGGACGACCGCGATGGTCACCTTCAGCCAGGCGGCGACCCGGCCCTTGGTGGTGGGCGAGTACCGCGCCCGCTCGGCCAGAACCGCCGGATCCTCGACCAGGGCCTCCTCGCCGGCGAGCGTCGGCAGCTGCATGGTGGTGGTGTCGAAGGGTGCGTCCAGATCGAGGGACGAGGCGGCGCCCAGCACCTGGGTGGCGCCCTCGGGCTCACCCTCGACGATGTCGGCCAGCACGATGGTGATGTTGTCCTGGCCGCCGGTGGCGTGCGCGAGGGCGATCAGACGCTCCATGACCTCGTCGAGCTCACCGTCGAGCTCGGCTTGGATGGTGGCGTCGGTGACCATGCCGCACAGCCCGTCGGAGCAGATCAGCAGGCGGTCGCCGGCGGCCGCGTCGACCAGCTCCAGATCGGGCAGGTGCTGGGGCTGGCCGTTGACCACCCGCAGGATGAGCGAGCGGTGCGGGTGCTCCAGTGCCTCGGCCTCGGTGATCCGGCCGTCCTCCACCAGGGTCTGCACCCAGGAGTGGTCGCGGCTGAGGCGGGTGAGGGCGCCGTCGCGGTACCGGTAGGCCCGGGAGTCGCCGATATTGGCCAGGCCGAGCGTGTTCCCGTCGAACATCACCCCGCAGACGGTCGAGCCCATGCCCTCCAGGGAGCCGTCGGACTTCACCAGCGCGGCGATCTGCGCGGCGGCGTTCGCGATCGCGTCGTCCAGCGCGGTGAGCATGTCCTCGCCGGTGTGGTCGCCGTCGACCGCGCGCAGTTCCTTGATCGCCACCGCCGAGGCGAGGTCACCGGCGGCGGCGCCCCCCATGCCGTCGGCGACGACCAGCATGGTGGGGGAGACGTAGGCCGAATCCTGGTTGTTCTTGCGAACCAGGCCGATCTCCGAGTGCGCCAGGTAGCGCAGCGCGAGGGTCATTTCTCCAGCACCATCTGGGTTCGCCCGATCCGGACGCCGTCGGTCGGGCCGATCGGGGTGGGTGTGCTGATCCGCTGGTTGTTGACGAAGGTGCCGTTGGTCGAGCCCAGATCCTCCACCTGGTAGCCCGCCGGGCCGAGGGTGATCCGGGCGTGCCGGGTGGAGACGTAGTCGTCGTCCAGCAACAGCTGGCAGTCCGTGGCGCGACCGATCAGGATCGGCTGCCCCAGCGGCAGTTCGACCCCGGCCTGCGGCCCGTGGGTGATCTTGAGGATCCTGGGCAGCCGCTTCTCAGCCCGTTTGGAGAGCTTGGGGACGGGGTCGCCGGCGGCTACGGCGCCGGCCGCGGCGAGTTCGGCCGGGCTGAGCTTTCGTCCGAAGAGATCGGTGCGGATGATGTTGGCCACGAAGAGAATGAACAGCCACAGCGCGGCCAGGAATGCCAGCTTGAGGGCGAGGACGATCAGCTCAGACATCGGCCAGGGGTGAGACGATCGACAGGCGGGTGGAGCCGATCTCGATCCGGCTGCCGGCGGCCAGGGCGGACTGGCGTACGCGTTGGCCGTCCACCACGATGCCGTTGGTCGAGCCCATGTCCTCGATGGAGAGCTGCTGCTGGCCACCGATGCCCTCGACCACGATCCGGGCGTGCACCCGGGAGACCCCGGGATCGTTGATCCGCAGGTCGGCGTCGGTGCCGCGGCCGATCGTCAGCCCGGGCGGGGTGAGCGGGTGGCGGACGCCGTTGACCTCGACGACCAGGTCGGCCGAGCGGATCTCGGAGGGAGTGGCCGGCTCGGCCTCCACCCCGGCGACGGCCGAGGAGGTGACGGTGAACCGTCCGATCGGCAGTGACTCGTCCAGCGTGTACTCGATCGTGATCGGGCCGTTGAAGAGGTAACCGTGCTCGGCGGCGTAGCTGCGCAACTGGGGGACGATCTCGGAGTTGAGCGTCTTGGAGTAGGGCGTGAGCCGCTCGTAGTCGTGGGTGGAAAGCCCGATCCGGAAGTCGTTGGGGACCAGCTTGCGGGCCCGGTCGAGCAGCTTGGCTTCCCGGTCGAGCTCGCGCTGGAGCCGGGCCGTGATCTCGACGGGCTGCACGTCGCCCTTGAAGGCGCGCGCAAAAGCACCGCTGACGGCGCCTTCCAATGTGCGCTCAACCCGGTCGAAGACCCCCACGGGCACCTCCCAGAACTGGTGTACGACGTCCAGCCTATCCAGCCGCGAAGACCCCAGCGTACTGGGCGCCCCGGTGCCGCGAGGCGGGATCGCCGAGAGCCGCCTCAGGTATCGGCCCGGTTCGTCGCCGGGATCACCCGATCCGCTCCATCAGGGCCACCGGCCAGCCCGCCAGGTCGGTAGCCGGATGGAAGACCACGCGGTGCTCGCTCCCGGTCAGCAGGTTCCGCCAGCCGCCCGGCGGAAGCGTGAGACGGTGGGCGGGTTGCCAGCCGCCCCGGGCGGCGCGGAGGCGCGGCAGCCGGGTGGCGATGGTGAGCGCCGCCGGCTCGTCCCCCCGGGCGAACCCCCAGGCGAACTCGGTGTTCGACTCCAGCGGACGGTACGCGCCCGCGACGAAGGCTTCCGGATGGCGTTTCCGCAGCGCGAGCGCGAGGTGGGTGAGGGCCAGCTTCTCCCGGTGCAGCCGGTCCGGGACGCGCGCTGTCGGCCGGGCGTCCTCCGCCAGGCCCCCGGGGAGCTCCCCGGAGGCCACCGCCAGCAGCCGGCGCAGGGCTTCGAAGTCGACGGCCCGCCGGTTGTCGGGATCGGTCAGGCTCAGCCGGACGGTCTCCTGCCCCTGGTAGGTGTCGGCCGTCCCCAGCGCGGTGAGCTGGACCAGCTTGGTGGCCAGGGTGTTGGTGCGGACCGACTCGCTGGTGAGTTCGCTCCAGCCGTCGAAGGCCTGGCGCACGCCGGGATCGGCCAGCAGTTCCGGCACCACCCCCGCGGCAGCGGCTTCGGCGCCGTTGTCGGGAGCCACCCACGAGGTCCACAGCTTCTGTTCCCGTCCGGCCTTCACCAGGTAGGCGGCGATCCGGTCGGGATCGATCGGACCGCCGGGCGTCCAGGTGCCGGCCAGCGTCTGCCACAGGGTCGTCCGGCTCGGCGCCGGAAGGGCGGGTACCAGCGGAGTGAGGGCGCGCACCAACCCCGCCCACTCCTCGGGGTACTCGCTGATCGCCGCGATCCGGGCCCGGACGTCCTCGCTGCGCTTGGAGTCGTGGGTGGAGCCCAGCGACATCGTGGCCGGCCAGCCGTCGTTCACCCGCGCCAGCCAGGCGTGGAGCTCATCGGGGGTGAGGCCGAAGGCGTCCGGGTCGCCACCGACCTCGCAGAGGGTGAGCAGCTGGGTCCACCGGTAGAAGGCGGTGTCCTCGACGCCCTTGGCGACCAGGGCGCCGCTGACCTGCTGGAACCGGATGGCGAACTCGTCCGCCTGGGGCCCAGGCGCCTGCCCGCCGGCCAGCGCGTGCAGCCGCTCCAGGGTCGGGAGATCCCGTTCGCCGAGCACGCCGGCGGCGCGGCGGGCGGCGTCGGCCAGCACCCGAGCATCCGCCGC
The DNA here is from genome assembly GCA_020161795.1 of Actinomycetota bacterium. Taxonomy (GTDB): domain Bacteria; phylum Actinomycetota; class Actinomycetes; order Propionibacteriales; family Propionibacteriaceae; genus Propionicimonas. The sequence goes on from JAIUOR010000033.1 coordinate 174,517, forward strand.
GGAGGTGGGGTGGCCTGGGCGGACGTAGGCGCGGTAGCGATCCAGCGCCACCAGGAACTCCCGCAGGCTGCGCTGGACGGCCACCGCGTCCAGGTTGGGATCGAGCAGCAGGGCGAGCCTGGTCAGCCGATCGAGATCGATCGCCAGCGAACCGTCGGCGATCAGGCGCTTGGCCTCGGTGGCGACCTCCGGCCAGGTCTGCGCCGGGCGCTCGTCGGTGGTCTGGGCCAGCCGGGTGAGCGGTGTGGCGCCGGCCGGAGAGATCTGCACGGCGTCGAACCGCCAGGAGGCCTCGTAGCCGGTGGTGCCGGCCACCGGCCAGGACGGGGGCAACAGCTCGTCTCCGGAGAGGATCTTCTCGGCCACCACCCACGCGCCCCCGGTGGCCTCACGCAGCTGTTCGAAGTAGGCCTGGGGGTCGGCCAGTCCGTCGGGGTGGTCGACCCGGAAGCCGTCGATGTGGCCGGCGTGGAACAGCTCCAGCAGCAGGGCGTGGGTGGTGCGGAACACCTCGGGGAGTTCCTGGCGCACCCCGATCAGGGTGACGATGTCGAAGAACCGGCGGTGGGTGAGCCGGGTGTGGTTCCCCTCCCAGCGCCGTAGGGCGTACCGCTGCGCGGCGGCCGCCTCGGCCAGCGGCAGGCCGGCGGTGTCCGGGGCGAGCGGGTAGGGCTGGCCGTCCAGGGTGAGGACGCGCTCGCTGCCGCCGTCCGGATGCCGCAGTTCGTCGAAACCCAGCCTGCCGCTCGCGATCAGCGCCGGGATCGGATCGTCGGGTGGGAGGAATTGCGCGCTGGATGCCTCCGTCGCGGGTGTGGAGGGGGCCGTGGAGCGATCTTGAGCGCAATTCCTCTCAGCCATCTCGATGTTGGGCAGTACCAGGCGCGCATCCGGCTCGATGTCGAACCAGTCGGCGTAGGGAGACTCGGGCCCGTCCCGCAGCACCGACCACAGCGGCGGATTCAGCCACAGCGGCGTCGGAATGGCCATGTGGTTGGGGACGATGTCGACGATCACGCCGAGCCCGAGCGCGTGGGCGGCGGTGGCCAGGGCCTCGAAGCCCGCGCGTCCGCCCCGCTCCTCCGAGACCCGGGTCGGATCAACCACGTCGTAGCCGTGGGCCGAGCCCGGAACGGATTCCAGGATCGGCGAGAGGTAGAGGTCGGTGATCCCCAGCTCCACGAGGTAGTCGAGCTGGGCCGCCGCATCGGCGAAGGTGAAGCCGGCGTGCAACTGCAACCGGTAGGTGTTCAGCGGAATCCGGTGGCCTCGGGTCGGCATGGGCTCTCCCTCCAGGGTCGCCGCCAACCTAGCCGGTTTCTCAGTCACGCGTCCGGGATGCTAACCTCTTTCGGCTGGCTCCTTCGGGAGTCGGGCGCGAGTGGCGGAATGGCAGACGCGCACGGTTCAGGTCCGTGTGTCCGAAAGGACGTGGAGGTTCAACTCCTCTCTCGCGCACAAAAAGTGCCTCTGACTAGGGCAAATAGAACGAAAAGGCGGGAGGCGAAAACCTCTCGCCTTTCCTATGTCCGGGGCGTGTGGCGTGCTGCTGGCAAGGGCGAATGCGTCGCTGAGGTCGCCGGCGCTTCCTCTGGCTGGCCGCCAAGTTCCCCACGCGTGGGGGTGTTCCCCACGCATTCCCCACGAGTTCCCCACGCCGTCAGGGATGGCCTTCGGACCGCGTCCGGGGGCGCCTTCCCGGACCGGTCTCGCTGGGTTAGGGAAACGCTGATCAATGCGCGACCTAGTCGGTCGCCTGGGTCCGTGTTGTTGCTGCCGATTGCGGGTTTGGCTAGGTAAAATGCTGGCTATGAGCGAGTCGCAGCCGAGTTTCTCCGAGGTCGAGTACGCCGGACGGCGCC